>NZ_CALWFZ010000001.1 GCF_944377805.1 uncultured Mediterraneibacter sp.
AAATATAACACAAAGTGAGCCGGTCCTCGCTTTTTAAATATTCAGTTGTAACACATGTATTGTAATCCTACATATTTTGGTTATACTGTAACTATACGGCTGACATTCGCTGATATAAATATCTGTAATCAGGAGATTTCATTATGAATAAATTAAAACGTATTTTGGCACTGTCCGGCGCCCTGTTGCTCGCGTGCATGTATCTTGCAACACTTGTTTTCGCGTTGATCGATTCCCCTGCCGCCACAGGGTTTTTCAGGGCTTCCATCGCGGCGACAATACTGATTCCGGTTCTCCTCTATGCTTATATCCTTGTTGCGCGACTGTTGAAAAATCGTTCGGAGAACGATCCCGGAGACGCAGAATCAAATAAAGATCAGTCAGACATAAAGTAATTCCGCAAGTTTCCATGCCGAAAGTTTCTCATTCTCGCAGTCTACAGATTCCTCCGCTGTTATCGCTTGTCTTTTTTTCAGGTATTCTTCCATCGTTATCATAGTTCTTGCCGTTTCTTCGCTTTTTTGACGCATAAAAATACCTCCTTTTTTATCTCAGCTTTATATTATATGAAACGGACTTCAACATTATGACCATAATCATCTGGAAGTGCCAAAATACACATATCAGGATTGTAAGCGATCTCCAAGGTCTTACGCAAGCCCGGACTCTGGCTCATCGCTATCGCAAAAAAACGCAGTGCAAAATGCCTGCGCGAGCATTTTTGCACTGCGGTAATTTACATTTTATTTCATTCTATCGGCTGCGGTAGATAATATCATCTCTTCCCGGCCCATTACTGATCATCGTGATCGGATAGCCGATCTCTCTTTCAATAAACTCGATATAATTACGGCAGTTTTCCGGAAGATCCTCATATTTTCTGATTCCGCGAATGTCTGTCTGCCAGCCCGGAAGTTTCTGGAACACAGGTTTTGCCTTTTCAAGAAGATGAGTCACCGGGAAGTCCTTTGTGATCTCGCCGTTGATCTCATATCCTACACATACTGGAATCTCGTCCAGATATCCCAGCACATCAAGGACCGTAAATGCTACATCTGTCGTTCCCTGCATTCTGCACCCGTATTTGGAAGCGACACAGTCAAACCATCCGACACGTCTCGGTCGACCTGTCGTCGCGCCGTACTCTCCTCCATCTCCGCCGCGGTTTCTTAGCTCATCGGCCTCATCCCCGAATATTTCACTTACGAATGCACCTGCTCCAACCGCGCTTGAATATGCTTTACATACCGTAATAACCTGTTTGATCTCATATGGCGGAATCCCTGCTCCGATGGCTCCGTACGCCGCAAGCGTAGATGAGGAAGTAACCATCGGGTAGATACCGTGGTCGGGATCTTTTAATGAGCCCAGCTGTCCTTCCAGAAGGATGTTTTTCCCTTCTTTGATGGCATTATAAAGATAGAGCGACACATCGCATACATACGGCTCTACCATCTCTTTGTAGCTCATAAGCTCTTTATATAATTCATCAGGATCAATCAATGGTTTATGATACAGGTGTTCCAGCAGTACATTTTTCTGTTCCGCGACGCGTACGACCTTCTCCCTGAGCATCTCCTCATCAAAAAGTTCGCTGACCTGGAATCCGATCTTAGAATACTTATCAGAATAAAACGGCGCGATTCCGGATTTAGTAGAACCAAAAGACTTGCCTCCCAGTCTCTCTTCCTCATACGCGTCAAAATTCTTGTGATATGACATCACCATCTGAGCCCTCTCGGATACAAGAATCTTAGGCATCGGAACCCCGCGGTCTACGATCGACTTGATCTCGCCGAATAATTTGGGAACATCCAGTGCAACTCCGTTTCCTATCACGCTGGTCGTATGGCCGTAGAAAACGCCGGATGGCAGTGTGTGAAGCGCAAATTTACCATAGTCGTTTACGATCGTGTGGCCCGCATTCGCTCCACCCTGAAAACGTACGATAATATCAGACTCTTTGCCGAGCATATCGGTAATTTTGCCCTTTCCCTCATCGCCCCAGTTTGCACCTACTACTGCTTTTACCATTTTTATTCCTCCTGCGTATCGTGCTGATAGATATATTATAATGGCAGACTTTCTCGGCTGCCTTTAGAATTATACTATAGATTTGCCTTTCTGTAAAATGTTATTTCCTCTTTTTTACGTTCCTATTGTAATTAAGATAAAAAAGTATTACAATAAGAACCATATTCGGGATGTCCTCTTTTCACTCTGGAGCACATCTTCTAACAGAAAGGAGCGCTTGCATTGAAAAAATTAGTTAAATGGTTTAGTATCTTTGCTGTTATCGGAACAGCGATCGGACTTGCCGTTGCATATTTCTGCAAAAACAGTTCCGACGATCCTGAGGAAAACGAAACAGATTTTACCGAAGATGAAGATTTTGATCTGGACGCCGACCTTCAGCCGGCCGAACGTGAATATGTATCTCTGAAAAAGGAGAGCGACGGGGAAGATAAATCCCCCTCCGATGACAGCGGGGAGAGCAAGAGTGAAAAAGAACCGGAGTCAGAGGACAGATAATAAGGTACAGATATTTCAAAAAGCCGGGAATTTTCCCGGCTTTTCTGTTAGCCATACCATGCCTCTTTCAGCAGGCGGACGGCCTCTCTTATCCTATTCTCATCCAGATTCGCGTAGCCCAACAGTATCACCGCGTCTTCCGTATTCTGGGTTCCATCCACATCATACCCGGATAAACCGTAAACCTTTACGCCCTTTGCCACGGCCAGGCGAATCAATTCTTCCTCTGATCTTCCATCCTGAAACCGCAGGAGCAGATGTACACCGGCATTCTCTCCCGATATGGCAAAATCGCCTCCCATATCTTTCAGTTCGGAGAGAAGCACATCGTGTCTGCTGCGGTAAAGGGCACGCATCTTATTAAGGTGCCTCTCATAGTATCCCTCCTCGATGAATTTCTGAAGAATCAGCTGGTCGACTTTGGAAACTGTAGAACTGATAAATTCCCAGCGTTTCCGGTAGATCTCGCAGAGTGATGGAGGAAGAACGAGATAACTCATTCGGATTGCCGGAGCGATCGACTTGGAAAAGGTACCGATATAAATTACCTTTCCATTTCCGTCATATCCCTGAAGCGCAGGGATTGGCTTCCCTTTGTACCGGAATTCACTGTCGTAATCATCTTCTATAATGTACCGTCCGTCTTTCCGATCCGCCCAGCGCAGAAGTTCCGTCCGTCTCCGTATTGGCATGACCGTTCCCAGCGGATACTGATGCGAAGGCATTACAAACGCAATATCAGCCCCTGACTTTTCCAGTTCATCGACACGCATTCCTTTTTCATCCATGTCAACGGTACACACATCACAGGAGAGATTGGCAAACAGACGGTAAGCCTGTCTGTAGGTTGGGTTTTCCAGCGCCACCCTGTGCCTGCTGCCGAGCACCGCGCACAGCAGCATCATCAGATAATCATTCCCGGCTCCTACGATGATCTGTTCCGGTGTGCAGTTTACACCCCGCGCCTGGTGCAGATAGCTGCTGATTGCCCTGCGAAGTTCCGGTTCGCCCTGAGGACAGCCCAGACGGAACAATTCCGCCCTGTCATCCATGAGACATTCTTTCGACAGCTTTCTCCATGTATTGTACGGGAAACTTTTAAGGTCTACTCCATTGGGCGTAAAATCATAGGGATATTTCTCAGGTTCACGCCCACTCCTCGCCCCGTCTTCCGCCCGGGCAGGCCGTATCTGATACAGACCGTCTATCTGAGATACAAAATATCCGCGATAGGGCTGTGACTCGATGTATCCCTCTGACAAAAGCTGCTCGTAAGCAAGCTCCACCGTGCTTCTGCTGACATCCAAATGACGGCTGAGCGCCCTGGTTGACGGAAGCTTTTCTCCACTTGCTATTCTGCCTTCCCGGATCTCGTCACGGATATATTCATAGATCTGTTCATACAGAGGTGTTTTATCTCTCTGTCTGAGATTGATCGTCAGTTCATACATGATCTCATTCTCATTTCTTCGGCAGCTTAAATGAGCTCTTCAGCGAGACAATCCTGTTGAACACAAGATGTTCCGGTGAAGAGTCATGTGGGTCAATGCAGAAGTAACCATTACGCACAAACTGGAAGCCGTCATACGCGCCGTATCCTTCGAAACTCGGCTCCACACACGCGTCTTTCACCACGGTAAGAGAATTCGGATTGAGATTCAGAGACCCGTCCTCCTTGTTGTATACGCCCTTCTCCTCATCGACCAGGTTTTCATAGAGACGCACTTCGGCCTGTACGGCATGAGATGCCGGAACCCAGTGGATCGTTCCTTTTACTTTTCTTCCCGTAAAGCCGCTTCCGGCCTTTGTCTCGGGATCATAAGTGCAGTGTACGACTGTCACTTTTCCGTTCTCATCCTTTTCATAACTTACGCACTTTACAAAGTACGCGTGCATCAGCCTGACTTCATTGCCCGGGAAAAGACGGAAATATTTCTTCGGCGGATCCTCCATAAAGTCCTCCCTCTCAATGTAGAGTTCACGTCCAAACGGCACTTTACGCACACCCAGCTCTTCATTCTCCAGGTTATTCGCCACATCCAGATATTCGGTCTCTCCCTCAGGGTAATTGTCAATCACAAGTTTGATCGGATCAAGTACCGCCATCATACGGGGCTTTTTCATCTTCAGATCCTCGCGGATACAGTACTCCAGCATGGCATAATCCACTGAACTCTGCGCTTTGGAGACGCCGCACAGGTCAATGAACATCCTGATGGATTCCGGGGTAAATCCTCGCCTGCGGAGCGCCGCAATGGACACAAGCCTGGGATCATCCCATCCGTCTACGATTCCATCCTCCACAAGCTTCTTAATATAGCGCTTTCCTGTCACTACATTCGTCAGATACAGCTTGGCGAACTCAATCTGCCTCGGCGGATTCTCAAACTCACATTCCCGTACTACCCAGTCATAAAGCGGCCTGTGGTCCTCAAACTCCAGAGTACATATCGAGTGGGTAATTCCCTCGATTGCGTCTTCAATCGGATGCGCGAAGTCATACATCGGATAGATACACCATTTGTCGCCGGTATTGTGGTGTGACATGTGAGCGACGCGATAGATAACCGGATCTCTCATATTGATATTGGGAGACGCCATATCGATTTTTGCGCGCAGCACTTTTTCTCCGTCTTTATACACCCCGCTGCGCATCTCCTCGAAAAGCCGCAGATTTTCCTCCACGGAACGATTGCGGTACGGACTTTCCTTTCCGGGCTCTGTCAGAGTTCCCCGGTACTCTCTCATCTCCTCCGCAGTCAGATCGCAGACAAATGCCTTGCCTTTCTTAATCAGCTTCACCGCACATTCGTACATCTGGTCAAAATAATCCGAAGCAAAATAGAGGTGATCACCCCAGTCGGCTCCAAGCCATTTAATGTCTTCTTTGATAGAATCCACGAACTCCATCTTCTCTTTCGTAGGATTCGTATCGTCAAATCTCATATGGAACGTGCCGCCATACTCCTTGGCAAGCCCGTAGTTCAGAAGAATGGACTTGGCATGTCCGATATGGAGATAGCCGTTTGGCTCAGGCGGAAATCTCGTACATACATGATCATAGACGCCTTCCGCAAGATCTTTGTCTATTTCCTGTTCGATAAAATTCTTTGAAACAGCTTCGTTTTCCATTGTCTCCTCCTCTATATAAAGCAAACATTCATGGAGATTATCTTACCACAAAATGAGGATGAACACAATTACTTTAGCGCTTCTGCCCTTCCCCGCTCAAAATATTTGCCCACGCCCGCAAGAAGCCGTGCGAAATAGAGACATGTCATAGTATCCGCATCCGGATGCATCTTTTTAATGTCGTAGTTCTGAACCCCGATGAACATCATATGGGAAGCTTTCCAGTCTCTTTCAAGGATCGGAATGAGATCTTCTATGTTCTCACATCCCATGCAGATGAATATTTCTATGTTGTTCTTCATCGCGTCAAAACGGTGATAAAAATAGGGGAGTTCTCCACTCTCCATGCTTCTGATAAACTCTGTTAATCTGTTCAGGTCTTCTCTTAGCTCTCTTAATTCCTCTCTTCCTATCTTCATATTGTTTCCTCCGGCCCGACGGGAAACACCACAATATTTCCTAGAGTATATCACAGGCCTCAGAGCAATTGGGAAAATGACAGAGATCATTGCATTTTTTTCTTGACAATATAAGAAGGACTGGTGTATATTAGTCCTTGCGTATGAATACATACGCGGTAAGCTGTCTTGGCGCAGTCGGTAGCGCGTCGCCTTGGTAAGGCGGAGGTCGGGGGTTCAAGTCCCCTAGACAGCTTTTTATAATTTCTTATTATCTACTTTATTAAAAAGCTAAGAAGCGCATCAGACAGATTTTTCTCCTGATGCGCTTCTCTTTTTGTGATGGCGACAGGCCAACGTCCGGAAGTACCCGAGACCTTGGCCACTGGTTACAGCCATATTCGTTTGTCACAGTTTTTCTGAGTCAAGCAGTATTGTAAAGGGCCCGTCATTGATCAGGCTTACTGCCATCTCTGCTCCAAACCTTCCGGTCTGTACCTCTGGCACAGACTTTTTACATTCTCTGATGATATACTCATAAAGTTCTTCTGCCTTATCCGGAGCCCCCGCCTCAACAAAACTGGGGCGGTTTCCCTTTTTACAGTTGGCATATAAGGTGAACTGAGACACAAGGAGCAGGCTCCCTTCCACATCAGCAAGTGAAAGATTTGTCTTTCCGTGCTCATCCTCAAAAATACGCAGTCCCGTCATCTTGCGGATCATCTTATCCGCGGTCTCCTTTGTGTCGCTGTCTGAAACCCCGATCAGCACAAGGTATCCTTTTTCAATCCGTCCTACAGTCTCTCCCTCTATCCGGACGGAAGCTTCTTTAACCCGCTGTATCACAAATCTCATGCTATTTCGGCCTCTTTTCTCTGTTCTCTGATAGTTTCTTCGGCTCGCCCACTCCATAATGCATCAACACCAGAACAGCCACGGTCACCGGCACGCTGCCTACAACCAGCATGCCAAGCATGATTTCAGGCAGTATTCTGCTCTCAAGCGCTACGACAACCGTCCCAAATAAATTAAACAGCGCATGCATCACCATTGGCACAATCAGGCTGTCGTAACGGTAAGCCAGATATCCCAGCACGAATCCAAGCGCTGTCGCATAGATTCCCTGAATCAGATTCATATGGAAGATTCCGAAAAGCACCGACTGAATCAAATTGACAACCAGAAATCCTGCTCCGGCCCTCTTTAAATACTGAATGATCAGACCGCGGAAAATCGTCTCTTCCACCAACGGCGGAAGAATGACTGTCGCGATCACCCACATCACGGAATACTGCGTAAGTCCTGATGAGTCCACCATCTCGGTGTAACTTTCCATAGCAGAGGGAAGCAAAACTGCCACGATCGCCATAAGTAGAGACACGGTGTGCTGAATCGCAAACGTAAGTATAACAAGCCACCCGAAACAGGATGCGCTGAGCCTCTTCGTCTGTGCGCGAAGAAATTCCGTGGTTCCCTGATTTTCCACAAAAGCAAAATAATACCAGAGGATGAACACAACTCCCGGGATCAGATACATCAGGCAAGACAAAAGATTCAGATTATCAAGCAAAAAGTTATAAGCTCCTTCGATTCCGGCCTCCCCGCCGATCATAGCTCCTCCCAGCGAGGCTCCCAATGCCAGAATTATGCTCCCGCCATTTAAAAGCGCCATCGTGAGTATAAATATGATCGCAGCTATCGCGTAATTTGCACCTTTTTTCATCATCATATCTCCTTATCCTATGTTTAATCGCCGCGGCGAAGCATCTTCTCCGCCTTACCTCTTATCCTCTGTATTGCATTATCGATGGATTTTGGAGTCTTGTCAAGAATTTCGGCTATCTTTTTATAGTCTGTTCCCATCAAATGAAGATAAAGCACATGATTCTCAAAAGGACTCAGCATCTCCTTTAACTGCTCCACAAACGCCTCAGTATATTCTTTTCCAAAATACAGCGCCTCCGGATCCGACTCCCGATCAGTCTCAATTGTATCGATCAGAGGAAGCCTGCTCCCGTCATGATGAATTTCACTCTCCTCATACAAAGAGATGTATGAATTCAGCGGCAGATGCTTCTTCCGCTTCGAGGCTTCTATGGCACTGTACATCTGACGCGACACACACAGCTGGGCAAAGCTGTAAAAAGAGGCGCCGTTTGAAGCGTCATAATCACGCACTGCTTTGATCAGGCCGATCATGCCCTCCTGAATGAGATCTTCTGTCTCTCCACCGAAAAGGTACATGGCCCGGGCTTTCTTTCTCACCATAGGTTTGTATTTATCCATAATATAATCCATGATGTCATGACTGCCGGCCCTTAATTTTTCAATGAGCTGTTCATCTGTCATTTTATTATATTTTTCCATATTTTATCATCACCGTCCCGGCTGTTACCTGTTCCATATCACACCTGAAGCGGCATTACTGCTGTCCCATCCTCTGTCTGACAATCTCAAATGAAAGAACCGCCCCTGCCACAGAAGCATTCAAAGACGTAATCTCGCCTTTCATGGGAATTCCCGCGACAAAATCGCATTTTTCCTTAACCAGTCTGCTCACCCCCTGTCCCTCGCTTCCGATCACAAGTCCGATGGGGCCTGTCAGATTCAGGCTATACATGGTCTCGCCTTCCATGTCCGCACATACAAACCACATCCCCTTTTCTTTGAGTTCCTCTATTGTCTGGGCCAGATTCGTCACTTTCGCCACCGGAGTGTAATTCAGGGCGCCGGCTGATGTTTTTGCGACTGTGGCAGTAAGACCCACGGCACGCCTTTTTGGAATTATGACCCCGTGGGCTCCCGCAATATTAGCCGTTCGTATGATAGCGCCCAGATTATGCGGATCCTCTATCCCGTCCAGAAGCAGAAGGAAGGGCTCTTCGCCCCTTTTCGCTGCGAGAGCAAGCATATCATCCACTTCCGAGTAGTCATATGCCGCCGCATAGGCAATCACTCCCTGATGTCTTCCGGTCTCACTGAGCTGGTTCAGCCGCTCTTTTGACACGAAGTTAAGCAGCGCCCCGTGCTTTTTCGCCTCCCGCACAACAGTCCTTACCGGACCGTCCTGACATCCATCCAGCACGAACACCTTATCAATAGTTCGCCCGGAGCGAAACGCCTCAATAACGGAATTGCGCCCTTCTATCACCAGAGTATGACCTTCTCTCTGATCCATGTGCTCCTCCTCCATATCCTGCATTTTACTCATCCTCTTCATTGTCTCTTTCTTCCATGCTCTTTAGTCCGATCGTCACCAGTTCTGTCAGCCTTTCATAGTTCCCGCTCAGATAGAGATATCCGATCAGCGCCTCAAAGCCTGTTGCTCTCCGGTAGTCTGTGATCGACTGATTTTTCGCGGGTGATACGCTTCGGGCATTTCTCCCCCGCCTGTATACCGCGTGTTCTTCAGCCGTGAGATGCTCCTGCATCGTCCGCATCATATAAGACTGCGCGGAAGCCTGCACATAGCGGCTTGTCTCCTCGTGAAGCTTGTGTACCTGTCTGTTTCCTTTGCCGGTAACCATAAGTTTAATAATCAGATCAAACACACAGTCACCAATATAGGCCAGGACAAGCGGAGAGCTCGCCTTAGGATCCACCGGGTTCATTCCCGGAATATTTCCGATATACTTCTCCAATCCGAATTCTACGCCTTTTTCCATTTTACCCCTTCTCTTGTGTCTTCCAGAATAATTCCCTTTTCCAGCAGTTCGTCTCTGATCTGATCCGCCAGGGCAAAGTTCTTCTCTTTTCTTGCCGCCTGACGCTTCTCGATCAGCGCCTCTATCTCATCGTCAAGAATCTCTTCTTTTCTGTCAATAATGATACCGAGCACATCCGTCAGCCCATAAAGTCTGTTATACAGACTGTCAAGGTATTCTTTTGACCTGGATCCGTCTGCAGTTGTATTAATGTATTTTACAAGATCAAAGACAGAGGCGATGGCATCCGCCGTATTGAAGTCGTCATCCATAGCCCGCTCAAAGCCTTCCACATACTCGGCCGACTTGTCATACAGTTCTTTTTCCTCTTCCGTCATTTTCTCCAGAGACGCATTCCCCGCAAGGAACTTCAGGTTTTCCGCTGCCGTGAGAATACGCTCAAGACTGCTCTTTGCCGCCTCCATCAGCTCTGCGCTGAAGTTGAGCGGGCTGCGGTAGTGGGCGCTGAGCATGAAGAAACGAAGAACCTGAAGGTCGTACTTCTCGCTGATCTCACGCACGGTGAAGAAGTTGCCAAACGATTTGGACATTTTTCGGTTATCTATATTCAGAAAACCATTGTGCATCCAGTATTTCGCAAATTCTTTCCCGTTGGCCGCCTCGCTCTGGGCAATCTCATTCTCATGATGAGGGAAGATCAGATCCTCCCCTCCGGCATGTATGTCGATCTGCTCTCCCAGATATTTTTTAGACATTTCCGAGCATTCGATATGCCATCCCGGACGTCCTTCGCTCCACGGAGACTCCCAGGCCGGCTCTCCCTCTTTTTTCGGCTTCCAGAGCACAAAATCCAGAGCATCCTCCTTCTCATCCTCTCCGGTGACGAGCAGAGCTCTGCCTCCCGACTGAAGATCGTCCAGATTTTTGTGCGAGAGTTTGCCGTAGTTTTCAAATTTTCTCGTGCGGTAATAGACCGTGCCGTTTTTCTCATAGGCATAACCTTTCTCGATCAGAATCCGAATCATGTCTACCATACCGCAGATCTCTTCTGTCGCAAGAGGATTTTTTGTGGCCGGCTTAATATTCATTGCCTCCATATCCTTTTTACACTCTGCGATATAACGCTTTGATATTTCCTCTGCCGGCACCCCTTCTTCAATCGCTTTCTTAATGATCTTGTCGTCCACATCTGTGAAGTTCGACACAAAGTTCACATCATATCCCTTGTACTCGAAGTACCTTCTCACTGTGTCAAACGCGATCATCGGCCGGGCGTTTCCAATATGGATAAAGTTGTATACGGTTGGGCCGCACACATACATCTTTACCTTTCCTTCCTCCAGAGGAACAAATTCCTCTTTTCTCTTTGACATTGTATTATAGATCTTCATCATCTTCTCCTTCCCTTTCTATACAGCGTAATTCTTTTATTAATTGCTTCAGCGCATTGTGAAGCCTGATATTCTCATCCTGAAGTTTCTTTATATCGGCAAGTACCGGATCCGGCAGATGTACCTGATCCATGTCAAGCCGGGGCACTTTTTTATTATCCATCCGGACGATACGCCCCGGCACTCCCACAACTGTACAATTAGGCGGTACTTCTTCGAGCACTACTGAGCCCGCGCCAATCTTTGAGTTTTCTCCGATCGTAAAAGAGCCCAGTATTTTCGCTCCGGCGCTGACCATCACATTATCTTCCAGCGTGGGATGGCGTTTTCCCTTTTCCTTTCCGGTGCCGCCCAGAGTCACGCCCTGATACAGCGTCACGTTATTGCCTATAACCGTGGTTTCCCCGATAATAACCCCGCTCCCGTGGTCAATAAAGAGGCCCCTTCCGATCGTTGCCCCGGGATGAATCTCGATCCCTGTCTTTCTGGCTCCTCTTTGAGAAATCCACCTGGCCCAGAAATAATGTCCTCTCAGATAGAGTTTATGCGCCAGACGGTATCTTAAAATCACCCGAAAACTGGGATAGAGAAAAACTTCCATGTTTGATTTGATCGCGGGATCTCTCTCCCGTATCACCTGAATCTCCTCTTTAATATAAGACAGTATGCCCATTTTTATCACCTCAAAGCTTCTAAACAAAAACAACTCCGCCTCCCGTAAGAGACGAAGTTATATCCGTGGTTCCACTCTATTTTAAAGAATTGCTTCTTCACTCAGAATGCACATTAACGCATGCAAGACGTACTCCGCTACTTCACTTTTCACGAAATCAGCTCCCGGATGCACTTCACACATTCTCTTCTCAGGAACGCTTCCAGCCGATGGCATTCCCTCTCTGTGAGTATCTGAACCCGCTACTCTCTCCGTTCATCGCCTTTTACTTATTCCGACATATACCTTATATTATGAAAATTTTCCATTTTTGTCAACCTATACCACTTCATTGAGAAACACATTCGCAAGCTTTGTAATCTTGTCAAGTTCTCTGGCAAGTCCGGCTGTCATAATCACTTCATCCTGCCCCGCAAGTTCATCCGCCGTCACTCTTCCAAATAACAATTCCGTAAGAGCAGCAACAGGCAGTACTCCTTCAGAATCTTCTGTTTCCCGCACATGGAGTTCTGTCTCATCCGTTCCGCTTGTAACACGCCACACACGGCTGTTCTGTCTGATCAGCGGATCGATCACGGCAAAGGAACAGTCCACTTTCATACCGGATGGAACTGTCAACGCTTTCAGAAATTCTTCCAGACACACGATCCGAGCCATAATGACAGGCTTTTTTTCAACGGAACTCTGCTCCGGGCACGCGTAGATCCTGACCGCTGTCTTCGCCCTGTCACCGCAAAGTTCAGTGACGGATCTATAGAAAGCGCTTTCGTACTCCGGCAGATACAGAGGCTCCCGTATTTCCAGTTCTTCTTCCGCGGCGTAGGCATAGATCCCTTTCAGACTGCCTTCGAATCTGATCAGCCTCAGCCCGCCCTTTTCACTTTGCTGCTCCATGATCATCGTCTGGTAATAGGCGGTATCCCTCACAGCATACACCTGCCATTCTGAGGTGAAATGATCACGGACAAATCCGGAGATCTCTTCGGCCTCCCACAGCGCCGCGTCGGAAAAAGTACACTCTGTCAAAAAAGGATCTCTGTCAGCTCCTCTATGCCCTTCCGGGCCGGCTACTCCGATATTCTGTTCATAAACAAACCGGAAATCATAAGGCGTGTAGATTGCCTCGGCCGCCGGCATCAGAAAGGTAAATGGGATCTTCTTTTTGTACATATTCTCAAGAGAGGTTCTTAAAAGAGCGCCCATGTAGCCTCTGCCCCTGTACTTCTCCCTTGTGGCCACAGCGATAATATACGCGGACAGGAATTCTCTGCCCTCTATTACAATCTGGTAAGGATTCAGCTGTAACATGGAGCAGACCTGATCGTCCTCCTCCACGACATAAATTTCATTGTCCCTTGTTTTTATATAGTAATAGTAATCGAGAAAAGCCTTTGTATCATCCGGAAAAACTTCCTCCCAGAGCGGCCTCGTGCTTCCGTGCTCACTCTGATCCAGTTTTCTCAGTTTCATATTCATCCGCCCTTTTTATCTTTTTCACTGTCCGCGTGAACAGCATCCCGCGCATCCACCCGGCGCAGCCGTCACATCCACACTCTGATAATTCGTATATTTCTCGAGAGCGCAGACCGCATGAGCGGAAATGCCCTCCCCGCTTCCGGTAAATCCGAGCCCCTCTTCTGTTGTGGCTTTAACACTCACCTGATCCGTCTCGATCTTAAGGGCAGACGCAATGTTTTCCCGCATCCGGTCAATATACGGGCGCATCTTCGGACTCTGAGCTATAATTGTTGCGTCGATATTCTCGATCACATATCCATTCTCATCTATAAGCGCCCCCACATGCTCTAGCAGGCGAATACTCGAAACCCCTTCGTATTGGGGATCTGTATCCGGAAAATGACTGCCGATGTCGCCAAGCGCGGCAGCCCCTAGAATGGCGTCCATAATGGCATGAACAAGAACATCAGCGTCCGAATGCCCCAAAAGTCCTTTATCATAAGGGATCTCGACTCCCCCGATGATCAGTTTTCTCCCGGCTGACAGCCGGTGAACATCATATCCCATACCTACACGCATAATCATTTCTCCTCGTAATCATTTTCTACTTCTTCTGCTGCTTCTTCTGTCTCAGACTCCTCTCCATGCTCTTCCTCATGCTCTGTTTCCGATTCTGCTTCTGATTTCTCTTCTGTATCAGTTTTTTTGATCTCTGCCGCATTTTCGTCATCCGGCACGCCCTTTACTACTGTAGCGTTCATATCGATCTGTCTGGCAGAGGCCGCGCCGGCCGTTTCGCCGTTTACGTCAGTTTCCTCAAACTGCTCTTCCGCTTCTTTTCTCTCTTCTTTTCTGAAATCCAACAGTTTCTTTATGCTGAAAACCGCATGTGCGCCTCCCACAACAATAAACACTACTGAACAGATGCACATGATCACCATATTGCTCGGTCTTTCATTTATCGTCTGATAGATTAAACTGACGCCAAGGAATGCAAGATAACCTCCAAGCGCGATTCGGAATCCGTAAGCCGCCTTTTTTCCGTTCATTGTCTTTATCCTCCGTAGTTAGTTTGTGCAATATTTTATATTCTAACATAACTCACAGGACAATTCCAGCTTCGCTAAAAAAGGATTGCAGATCACATAAAAATCAAAATCTATGACGCCCTGTCATTCTCCATCTCATACACAATATCAGCCAGATTCATCGTAGATTTTCTGTGGGATACGAGGAGTACTGTCTTCTCTCCTTTTTCCTCCTTCAGAGCTTTCAGGATCATTCCTTCATTAAGTGAATCCAGGTTGCTGGTAGGTTCGTCGAGCAGGAGGAATGGAGCGTCATGGAGAAACGCCCTGGCAATTCCGATTCTCTGCTTTTCTCCGCCGGAAAGGGTATCGCCCAGTTCCCCCACTTCTGTATCATATCCTTTTGGCAAAGTCATGATAAAATCGTGAACAGACGCCTTCTTCGCTGCCTCTATGATCTCTTCTCTTGACGCTTCGGGATTTCCTATTGCGATATTGTTAGCGATAGAGTCATGGAACAGGACAGTCTCCTGGGTTACATACGCTTCCAGCTCACGCAGGTTGGCGGTATTAATTCCCCGCACATCCTGCCCCGAGACCAGAACCTGTCCGCCTTGCACATCCCAGAATCGCATCAGAAGCTTTAGCAGAGTGGATTTACCGGAGCCGCTGACGCCATGAATGCCAACAACCTTTCCTTTCGGAATCCTGATACAGTAATCTTTTAGGATCTGTTCCTCTCCGTATGAAAAATCAACATTGTCCGCCTCTGCGTCACTAAAAGAAACATTCCGGGCTCCTGACACTTCCTCCACTTTCGGCTCTTCCTCCAGAATGGACAACACACGCTCCCCGCTTGCAAGTGTCTGATTCAGATTGTTTGAAAGGCTGGCAAGGGCGGTTACCGGTCCAAAAGATCCCATCATGGCAATAGTTCCCACAAGCATACCGGTAAGATCCACGCTTCCCGCCTGACTCATTCCGATCATCAGAAACAGCATGGCAAAGGAAAACAGAAGGATCACCAGATTCGTCGTCGATCTCTGGGATGCTTCCAAGCGGTTCAGTCCCTTTAATACTCTCCCAAGCCGGTCTGAGCGCTCCGCCATCTCCTTTCTTCTCTTGTCTCCCTGACGGTATTGAATCGTCTCATCCAGGCCTCTAAGAGAGTCTAAAATAAAACTGTTCAGTTCACCGAATCCGTTTCGGAACTCCATTCCCTTCTTCGCTCCCCTGCCTCCGAAAGACAGTGGGATCACTACTCCGACCGCCATGTATCCTGTCAGGGCCAGAATAGCGGCAGGCCATGAGATCTGTCCGATGAACAGAATCATTACAAGAGAGGTAAGCACCGCTATCGCAATCGGGGAGATCGTATGTGCATAAAATACTTCCAAAAGCTCAATATCTGAGGTGATTACAGAGATCAGGTTGCCTTTATCTCTTCCCTCAAGCTTCGCGGGACAGAGTTTCCGGAGAGCGGAAAATACTTTGTGCCGGATGATTGCCAGCAGCTTGAATGCAATAAAATGATTGCAGTACTGCTCTCCGTAATGAAAGATCCCCCGCAGCACCGCCATCAATATAAGCGCAGGAAGCCAGGACGGCAGTTCCATGCCCGGTCCTGACAGAGCATGCATCAGACCGTATCCCGCAAAAACCGTAAGGAAAATAGCGCACAGGTATCCCACTGTTCCAAGCACAATGGCAAGGAGCATTACCGGAAAAAGGGGCTTTACCAGACCGATGAGCCGCCCCATGATGTAAACGCCGCTGCGTCTTCTGTTTTCATTTACGTTTTCACTCATACTACTGCCACCTTTCCGTACTGTTCCAGTTCCATCTGTGACCGGTACAGCTTCGCATATTCGCCGTTCTTTTCCATCAGATTTTCGTGCGTGCCCGCTTCCGCGATACGGCCGTCTTTCATCATATAGATCCTGTCAGACTCCACCACATTGGCAAGACGGTGGGAAATCAGAAGAATCGTCTTTGTCTTCGCCAGCATGTGAATCACGCTCATAATCATCTCTTCACTCTCCGCGTCTATATTTGAAGTTGCCTCATCAAAGATATAGACCGGCGTGTCATGAAGAAGCGCCCGGGCGATTGCAAGTCTCTGGCACTGTCCGCCGGAGAAGTTACTCCCTTTTTCCATGATTTTAGTAGCAAGCCCCTGCTGGGAGCGCAGAAATTTCCACAGATTCACTTTCTCAAGAGCTTCCCGCATCTCCTCCTCTGAAGCGTCCGGTTTTCCCATCCGCAGGTTGTCCTCCACCGTTCCTTTAAAGAGATAGCTGTTGTGGCTTATCAGAGTAATGTGATCCATCAGGCTGTCCACACAGATACCGGGGAGTTCTTTTCCCTCTATTGTCACGGTTCCCCGATACCCGCGGTTCCTGCCTGTCAGAATCGCCGCGGCCGTACTCTTGCCACATCCCGAAGTTCCAACGATGGAAGTAAAGCTGCCCGCAGGGAACCGCATTTCAATTCCTTTTAGGATCTCTCTGTCCTTTTCGTAGGAAAAACAGACCCCGGAAAATTCAATATTCATCTCTTTTCCTTCCAGAGACACAGATTTCTTCTCCGGTTCCGGAAGATCCAGAAGCGCAAAGATCTTATCGCTTGCCGCCATTCCGTTCATAGCAATGTGGAAAAAGGATCCCAGAAGCCTTAAAGGAATAAAAAATTCCGATGCCAGCAGAATCAGCATCAGTGCCCCGTGAATGCTTACGTTTCCTTTCGCAAACTGAGAGAGCGTCACAAGCATTCCCACTGCCGCTCCACCGTAAGCGATAATATCCATCACACTGGTGGAATTCAGCTGCATTGTCAGTACTTTCATAGTGATCTGACGAAACCGCTGGGATTCCTCATCCATCTCCCGCGCCTTCTTCTCGTCCGACCGATAGACCTTCAGCGTCGTCAGGCCCTGCAGGTTTTCAAGGAAACTGTCACCAAGTCCCGTATAGATTCCCCAGTATTTGCTCAGAAGTTTCTTAGCGATCTTCTGAATCGCAGCGATCGAGACAGGAATCAGCGGAACACAGACCAGTAAAACAAGACTTGCCTGCCAGTTGACAAAGGAAAGGATGATAAACAGTGTCACCGGAGCCAGCAGACTGTAAAAAAGCTGAGAAAGATACTTGCCAAAATATGTTTCCAGCTGTTCCACCCCTTCCGCCGCCATCTGAACCACTTCAGAAGTTGTCACTTTCTCCTTGTAGGCAGCGCCGAGCCAGAGGAGTTTCCCATAGATCTTATCCCTTAAGATGCGCTTTACATCCACACTGGCGCGGTATGACGCGCGGGAAGCCTTTCTGTCACAGACGAACCTCAGAATCAGCGCAACGAACACCAGAACGCCGTAACAGACTGCCGCCTTCAGTTCCACGTCCCGCAGCAGTGCCCGCTCCAGAAGAATGGAAGCGCAACAGATCATCACGATCTGACAAAGCAGCGCAAGCCATTGCCAGACCACCTGCCAGATGATATATTTCTTTGAGTGGGACAACAGTCCCACCAGTCGTTTTTTAACCATAATGTCCTCTCTTACTTTTTCTTCTCTTTTATACTACACATCACATGCCAGACAGCCAATAGCGGGTGATAGAACATCATCCTCGGTCCGGAGAATCGCATCACCTGTCGGATTTTCTCACGCATTTCGGGACGATAACAGTGCACCTTGCAGTTGCTGCAAAAAGTCTTCTCTTCCATAAAAGGACATTTCCCGCTGCGCAGCTTCGCATAATCGGAAAGCTCCCGGCAGACCGGACA
Organism: uncultured Mediterraneibacter sp.; assembly: GCF_944377805.1. Classification (GTDB taxonomy): domain Bacteria; phylum Bacillota; class Clostridia; order Lachnospirales; family Lachnospiraceae; genus Mediterraneibacter. The sequence continues at coordinate 18,058 of NZ_CALWFZ010000001.1, forward strand.
CATCTGATCTGTCTTTCGGTTATACTCCTTATGATTTTTCCGGCAGTACAGGCGAATCATCTCATCCACCACATACTGTTCTTTCTTTCTCTTTTTCTCAATGTCTCTCATAGTTACAGCCACATCCTATTCCACAGCCTCTTCCGGCCTGATTGTCTTCACTTTCAGAAGAAAATATAAAAGGTGACACACCCATACAATTGCAAGACAAATCTGTCCTACGGGAACCCGACTCATCAGTATAAAACCGATCGCCATAGTGACAGTCGCCATTCCTACGACCCGCAGCTTTGTTCCCGCTGTCATCTCGCGACGCTTCACAAAACTGTCCAGGTGTTTCTTATAAAGTCCGGTTCCCACAAACCAGTCGTACAGCCTCTTTGAACTTCTGGCAAAGCAGAACACCGTCGCCATATAGAAAGGCACTGTCGGAAGGAACGGCAGAATAATACCTACGGTTCCAATTCCCAGGCAGATAAAACCTAATAAAATCCAGAAAACGCGAAACGGGTTCTTCTTAATGTACTTTATATAGTTAGCCATATCTAACCCCCTGTCAAAAAACATACCGCGGAATGCGATCGATCATGAATGAGCATCCACGGCTAACGATATTATAGAAAGTAAGTTCTGCTTTTGTCAATGACTAATTATAGAAAAATAAAAGAGAGGAATTTCGATCATGCAAAAAAGCCCGTATTTACGAGCTTTTGAAGAATAGCGGAAACTGGATTTGAACCAGCGACACCACGGGTATGAACCGTGTGCTCTAGCCAACTGAGCTATTCCGCCATGACATTATTGGTATATGGGGCCTATAGGGCTCGAACCTATGACCCTCTGCTTGTAAGGCAGATGCTCTCCCAGCTGAGCTAAGACCCCATATTTTCGCGGGTTTCGGTATCTCTCCGCAACCCGCTTTGCTATTATACTATCTTTGTCCGTCAATTGTCAACAGTTTTTTTAACATTTTAAATTATTTAAAATACTTGACTCCAGACTCAAATATTTTCATGTCCTGCTCCCCATAAATATTGATGGCAACAGAGGAATCCCGGCGCTCAGAATGAGCCATCTTTCCGAGAATACGCCCGTCAGGACTCGTGATTCCCTCGATCGCGCAGTAGGATCCGTTGACATTCCACTCTTCGTCCATACTGATCTTTCCATCCGGGTCACAGTACTGAGTCGCCACCTGGCCGTTCTCGAACAGACGGCTGAGCCACTCGGGCGCGGCAACAAAGCGTCCCTCTCCGTGAGATGCCGGATTCGTATATACGCCGCCAAGCTGCGCCTCCTGAAGCCAGGGTGACTTATTTGTCACAACTTTTGTATATACCATTCTGGAAATGTGACGTCCGACTGTATTGTAAGTGAGCGTAGGCGAGTCTACCGACTGTCCTGTAATCTTTCCGTATGGCACGAGGCCGAGCTTAATCAAGGCCTGGAAACCGTTACAGATACCAAGGGCCAGCCCGTCCCGCTCTTCAAGCAGTTTCTCCACGGCCTCTTTTATACGCGCGTTCTGGAACGCTGTAGCGAAGAACTTCGCAGAGCCGTCCGGTTCGTCGCCTGCGCTGAATCCTCCCGGGAACATTATCATCTGCGCCTGCCCGATAGACTTCTCAAACTCTTCGACGGACAATCTGATGTCCTGCGCGTCCATGTTTCGGAATACTTTCGTTATTACCTTAGCTCCCGCGCGCTCAAATGCCCGCGTGCTGTCATATTCACAGTTTGTACCAGGGAAGACCGGTATAAACACAGTAGGCTGTCCGATTTTATGGCTGCAGATATGAATATCTGATGCATTGTACAACTTTTCCTCAACCGGGCGATCCGAATTTTCTTCCGACTTGGTAGCAAATACACGCTCAAGCGTGCCTGTCCATGCATTGAGGGCTTCGTCCATACCGATCCGGACACTGCCATATTCAAAAGCAGCGCGATCTGTCACCTCTCCGATCACAGTGTAGGCAATCTGAAGATTTCCAACCTCTCCATCTTCAACTTCAGCGATGATGTCTCCAAACGCAGGGGCGAAGAGATCCCGCGCATCTATGTTGTGTCCGATTCGGAAACCTTTGCGATTGCCGAAAGCCATGCGGCTGGCCGCCGCGACAATACCATGACGATCAAGCGCGTATGCTGACACGATGCGTCCTGCCCGGATGTCTTCCGTAAATTTTCCATACTGATCCATCACCTGGCTGTATACCGGAAGATCATATTCATCTCTCTGGGCACGAAGCCATACAAGTTTATTGCCGGCTTTTTTCAGCTCCGGAGTGATGATCTCATGGGCAAGCGCCATATCAACCGCGAAAGATACAAGCGTGGGCGGTACGTCAATATCCTGGAATGTTCCCGACATACTGTCTTTTCCGCCAATGGATGGCAGTCCGAAACCGATCTGTGCGGCGTAGGCTCCCAGCAGCGCCGAAAACGGCTGGCTCCAGCGCTTCGGATCTTCAGTCATACGACGGAAATATTCCTGGAAAGTAAAGCGGATCTTGCGGAAATCACCGCCGGACGCCACGATCTTTGCCACAGACTCTGTAACCGCATATACGGCTCCATGATACGGACTCCAGCTTGACAGATAGGGATCAAATCCATAACTCATCATCGATACACTGTCTGTCTCTCCGGTCTGCACCGGTACTTTCGCCACCATAGTCTGGGTCTCTGTCAGCTGATATTTCCCGCCGTGAGGCATAAATACAGATCCTGAGCCAATCGATCCGTCAAACATCTCGACAAGACCTTTCTGGGAGCAGACGTTGAGGTCGCTCAAAGTGCGAAGCCAGGCCTCTTTTACATCGCTGACTTCCTCTCTGATAAACAGACTGTCTCCGTGTACGGGCATCTCTACTTCCACATCGGTCTCCTGATGGGCTCCGTTTGTGTTGAGGAACGCACGCGAAATATTGACAATCTCTTTTCCTCTCCATATGAGCACCAGTCTGGGATCTTCTGTGACAACCGCCACTTTCGTCGCTTCAAGATTTTCTTCTTTTGCGTAAGCCATAAATATCTCCACGTCTTTTGGATCAACCACTACAGCCATGCGCTCCTGGGACTCGGAAATAGCGATCTCAGTGCCGTCCAGCCCCGCATATTTCTTCGGAACTTTATCCAGCTCTATCCTCAATCCGTCCGCCAGCTCACCAATGGCGACCGATACGCCGCCGGCGCCAAAGTCATTGCACTTTTTAATCAGGCGGCTTACCTCCTCGCGGCGGAACAGTCTCTGAATCTTACGCTCAGTAGGCGGATTTCCCTTCTGAACCTCTGCGCCGCATGTTTCTATGGACTCCTCTGTATGAACTTTGGAAGACCCTGTGGCCCCGCCACATCCGTCACGGCCGGTGCGGCCTCCCAGAAGGATGATAATATCTCCGGGGTCAGAATTTTCGCGGATTACCGCACGCCGCGGAGCAGCCCCAAGAACAGCGCCGATCTCCATGCGTTTCGCCACATAATCCGGATGGTAGATCTCTTTTACAAGTCCGGTCGCCAGACCGATCTGGTTTCCATAGGAGCTGTAACCATGCGCTGCTTCGCGCACCAGTTTTTTCTGAGGAAGCTTTCCTTTCAGTGTATCTTTGACAGATACCGTAGGATCTGCTGCTCCGGTCACGCGCATCGCCTGATAGACATAGGTTCTTCCTGACAGAGGATCGCGGATCGCTCCGCCAAGGCAGGTTGCCGCGCCGCCGAAAGGCTCAATCTCCGTGGGGTGGTTATGCGTCTCATTTTTAAAATTGATCAGCCATTCTTCCTCCACTCCGTCTACTTTAATCGGCACGACAATACTGCAGGCATTGATCTCATCGGACTCTTCCTGATCCTGAAGCTTTCCTTCTCTTTTGAGTCTTCGCATCGCCATGAGCGCGAGATCCATCAGGCAGACAAACTTGTCCTCTCTTCCCGCGAATATCTCGCTGTGGTCTCTCAAATACTCTCGATATGTATTTTCAATAGGCTGACGATAATCACCATCAGCAAATTTCACATTCTTAAGCTCCGTGGAAAATGTCGTATGGCGGCAATGGTCGGACCAGTATGTGTCAAGCACGCGGATCTCCGTCATCGTCGGGTCGCGATGCTCCTCTCCACTGTAATAGTTCTGAATATGAAGGAAATCTTTGAAAGTCATCGCAAGTCCAAGTGACTCGTATAAATTTTTCAGTTCATCTTCGGACATCTCTTTAAAACCGTCAAATACGACAATGTCCTCCGGCTCGTCAAAAACAGTGACAAGGGTGTCCGGTTTCTCTCCCGACGCCTCTCTGGAATCCACCGGGTTGATGCAGTGGTTCTTAATCGCTTCAAATTCATCATCCGTAATACCGCCTTCCACTACATAAGTGGTAGCAGTACGGATTACAGGCTCCTCATCCTCTCTGATAAAACGGATGCACTGCTCGGCAGAGTCCGCCCTCTGATCAAACTGCCCCGGAAGAAATTCGACAGAAAAACTACGGTCTCCCCTGTTCATCGGAAATTCCTCTCTGTACAAAGTATCTACCGGAGGTTCGGAGAACACTCCGCTGCACGCCTTTTCAAATGTCTCATCCGATATATTCTCCACATCATAGCGGATCAGGACACGCACGCCTGTCACATCCATGATCCCCAGATAATGTCTGATCTCATGGCGCAGCGATTTTGCCGCAACGGCATAATCTGACTTTTTCTCCACAAATACGCGCTTTACACTGCTCATATACAATCTCCTTTACTTTTTATCCATGCCTTGTACACGCATCGGTTATCTGTGAGTATCGTACCACAATTCACTTCATTAGTATAATTAATATAATTAAAATTAGTAATAAGTCATGCTAATTTCTTTCTTTTCTCTATTACACGCGGCACAAAACTTAAAACCAAAACAAGAATGAGCAGCCCGATAAAAATAAGACCTATCCTGATAACCATATCGAAAAACAGACCTTCCGGCAGCATTCGGATCATATAGTCCTGCGCCGGATCAAAAATCCACAGATCATTGTCAAAAAAGATATGGTGAAACTGTACAAATACAGTATTAAAATCAATCACACACGCTGCTCCGAGCAAAAGGACCAGCGCTCCCGATACTCCAAGGGCAATCTGGTAGCCGCGGGGGATTACATTCTTTAGATCAGCGCGGGTTCCCCACAAAAAAAGAATACACAGGACGATGATCACACAGGCTGCCAGACGGATATTTAATCCCCCGATAAAGAGCCCCCTTACTTCTCCCATATGGAATCTGTCCTGTTCGTTAAAAAAGTCCTGTTCCTTTCCCTCAACAGTCGTTATTACCGACAGTGTCTCGCCTTCCCCTCGAAGATATTCCATCATCTCGCGGGTCACATACATGACATCCTCCATTGTCATATCCAGATCGTCAAGCACATCGTGTTTTTCATATTCTCTCTGATATACGCCATAGTCCAAATACATGGCGATCTCAAAACTTGTGATCAGCAGTGCAGTAATGACTGCGAATCCCAGAACTACTCCTGCAACCCAATGCAATTTTTTTATCATACCTGAATCCTCTCCTTTTATTGTAATTATCTTTGGTATAGCTTATAATATGTTTAGCATTTATTAGGAGGTCTTATAATGATTGATATTAATTATGAACTTTATAAAGTATTTTACCATGTGGCATCTACCTTGAATTTCTCCGAGGCTTCCAAACAGCTCTTTATCTCACAGTCTGCCGTGAGCCAGTCCATCAAGACACTGGAGCGCAAATTAGATCAGACGCTCTTTATCAGAAGCACCAAGAAGGTTCAGCTGACTCCCGAAGGCGAGATTCTTATGAGACATATCGAACCTGCCATGAATCTGATTCAGAAGGGAGAGTCTCAGCTTCTTGAAGCCTCCTCAACGGGAGGTCAGATCCGCATAGGAGCAAGCGATACGATCTGCCGCTACTTTTTAATTCCATATCTGGAGCGGTTTCACAAAGCATTTCCCGGCGCCCACATTAAAGTAATCAATCAGACTTCCAAAAAATGCGCGGAACTGCTAAAAAACGGTCTTGTAGATCTTATCGTCGTAAATTACCCAAACAACTATCTCGGTACTGCCGCGTCTGTACTGCGGATCAAAAAATTCAGTGATGTGTTTATTGCCGGAAGTCCGTTTCAGGAGCTTGAGAATCAGACTGTCTCATTCTCCGACCTTCTCCGCTATCCGATTCTTATGCTGGACAAGAACAGCACTACCAATGAATTTCTTCACCAGGTCTTCCAACAGCATCAGCTGGACCTTGTGCCTGAAATCGAACTGACAAGCAACGATCTCCTGATCGATCTTGCGCGTATCGGTCTTGGAATAGCATTTGTGCCAGACTACTGTGTTGAGAAAAGTGGAAAAGATCTGTTTGTCCTAAAAACGAAGGAGGAGCTTCCCGGCCGTGAACTGGCCATCGCATATAATCAGCATCTTCCCCTCACGAGAGCCTCCTCGGAATTTCTGAGTTATTTCCAGAATGATTCCATATAATCCTGCAGTGTGTCTGCGCTGCAGGTCTGTAAATGGCCCCATTCTCTGGGAAAAATCTCCCGATACTGTCTCTGGGAAAAGCGCGAGTCAAGCAGAAGCACCATCCCTTTGTCCGTCTCCGTCCGGATTACTCTTCCGGCAGACTGAAGCACTTTATTCATTCCCGGATAGAGGTAAGCATAGTCGAATCCCCTCACACCCCGGTCATCAAAATATGCCTTTGTAATCTCCCTGTCGTTGCACACCTGCGGAAGGCCTGTGCCTACAATGATCGCTCCGATCAGTCTGTCATCCGTCAGGTCGATTCCCTCCGAGAAAATACCGCCCATCACACAGAACGCCACTAAGCTGTTTTCCCGCGCGCGCTCAAATTCCGCCAGGAACTTCTCCCGCTCTTCTTCTCCCATATTCTGAGACTGAATGATTACTTCTGTCTTCCGGCTGTAAAGTAAAAACCGGTCATGCACTTCCTCCATGACTCGATAAGACGGAAAGAAAGCCATATAGTTCCCTTTTCTTCCTTCAGCTGCCATAGCAATATAGTCGGCAATTTTCCGATACATTCCCGCATCTCTCATAGTGTACCGCGTACTCACATCCGTTCCCTGCATAAGAAGCATATTTTCTTTCGGAAATGGAGATCTTGCATAGATCGCGTAATCATCTTCCTCTACAGACAGAAGACTTTTGTAATATTGAATCGGCAGCAGGGTGGCGGAAAAGAGCACTGTGCCGACTCCGTACGCAAGATAGTTCTGAAGATTCACTGCGGGATTAACACAGAAAAGCTTCACCTTAAACCTGCCGCTGTTCTCCAGTTCACTGTAAATCACATAATTTTCATCAAGTACATCATGAATGTTTACAAAAGACCGTATCTGAAAATACAGATTCAGCACATTTTCACGGATCTCAGGATCTTGGGAATCCCCTCTATGATCCTCCATATATTTTTCCATTTCGGTCAGAAGATTCATCAGTTTGAGCACAATATGAGATACGCTGTTTAAAATCCTGTAATTCTCGCATTCCCGCTTTAGCGCCAGGAATAGTTTATTGACATCTTCAAGCCTGCGGGAAAGCCGTCTGCTATGAGGCTTCACAACGCGTTTTAGTTCCAGAAAATCCTCCTTGTACAGTGTGGCGCTGTACATCTCCCGTCCACGCTCCACCAGGTTATGAGCCTCATCAATCAGAAAGATGTAATCTCCGGCGCCTTCGCAAAAAAAGCGTTTTAGATAGGCATTAGGATCAAATACATAATTGTAATCGCAGATTACCACATCACACCATGAGGCAGTATCGAGAGAAAGTTCAAATGGACAGACCCTGAACTTCTCTGCCTGCCGCTCGATCACCGCGCGGCTGATCTCGTCTTCTTTCGTAATGAGGTCATAAACCGCGTCATTCACACGGTCAAAATGACCTTTTGCATAAGAACACGCATCCGGATTACATTCTGCCTTATCGCAGAAACATATCTTTTCTTTAGCTGTCAGCGTAATCACTTTCATTCGCATTCTCTGCTGACTCAGCGTATGAAAGGCGTTCTCAGCAACCGTGCGCGTAATTGTCTTTGCCGTCAGATAGAAAATCTTCTCGCCCAGTTCCTCTCCTACTGCTTTCACGGCGGGGAACACTGTTGAGATCGTCTTTCCGACTCCTGTTGGCGCCTGTATAAACAACTTCTTTTTCTGCTGAATCGTCCGATAGACCGCTACGGCCACATCTCTTTGCCCGGGTCTGTAGGAAAATGGAAACTCCACGGCCTTTATGGAATGATTCCTCTTTTGCTTCCACGCTGTCTGGAATCTTGCCCATTTCTCATATTCATGAATCAGATCCTCAAACCATTCCTTCAGCTCATTGAAGGAAAAGCTGCTGGCAAATCTTTTGATCTCCTCTGTCTCAAGCTGGCAGTAGGTCATCTGCACGCCGATCTTATCAAGCTGATTCTGAGCGGCGTAGATATAGGCATAACACTTCGCCTGAGCCAGATGAACCGAGACCGGCTCTGCGATATACTCCAGTTCTCTTAGAACCCCTTTGATCTCATCCACCACTGCCTCAGTCTTGCCTCCCGCTTCATGAAGAATAAGGCCGTCTGCCCGTCCTTCTACCTGAATGGAAAACTCCCCGCACGGTATAAGCATTTTTAGACTGACTTCGGCATGGTACTCAGATCCCATCTGCCGCTGGATCTTTCTGTGCAGACGTCCTCCCATCTGCATGGCTTCCCGCTCCATACCGGCCGATATTCTGTTGTCAATATCGCCTCCGCGCATAATAAACTCGACCAGATTTCTGACCGATACACGGACGATCTTCATCTCTTCACTTTCCAACTGTGCTGCCGCCTTTTTAAGCTCCTATTTCATCTGCTTTTACACAATGCGATGATGTATTTATCATAGTCTTATTTTGTGTTTAATACAACTATTTTCAAATTATTGATGAAGTTTTGTACTTATGTCACCGGAGAATTCCGTCATATCCGAACGGAAGCGGACAGGCAGATGATTCCGCTGGCAATTATAGTTCTCCCTCTCCCGAATGGAAATCGAATTAAAAAACCCCTTCCACAATTCTCTGTAATATTCCTCGCCTTTAGATATATGTTCTGAGACAGCCGTATCAAGCGCCTCGTCCCATACCAGCGTCCACGATTCCCCTCTTTTGTGAAGAAGAAATACACTGTGAGTCTTATCATAGATCGCCCAGTTTTCCAGAGGAAAACGGTCAGCAAAATGATCTCCTATACAGGTCAGCACCTGAGCTTTCGGTGAAATCTCGGAGAAGAGAATTCCCCCCTTTAGTTCCCGGAATCTGATAAACTCTTCATACCGATGCGCTTCATTTGACACACTGCGGCTCATAGCAAACACTTTTGCCACATTCGGATTCCCGAGATGTTCCATAATCCGGTGGCTGTCTCCGATATTACGAGCCTCCTGCATTGTCCGAAACACCTCAGTTCCCTTCTCACAGTCATCAGACAGCAGCGCATGATAAATATTCCAGTAAGCGTCGTATCCGAGATGCCGCTTGAGCATATTCTCTAATCGTCTGGCTTTTTTGTCGGACTCGGAGACCGTTTTGTACTGGCAGAAAAACTGCTGCTGAGTTCTCCCTCTTAATTCGATTCCCGCGTCACTGTCTCGATTCTCAAGCCACGCGTCATGGAGAGCCGAATAGAGCCCTGTAATTGTATCATTGCATATATAGATCTGTTTCATGTAATATTCACCCCGTTAAAACCGGCATCATCAAACAGCGACAACTGCCGGTATGTCATCGATCCGATCCCTTCCGGAAGTTTTTCCCCTGTGTTCAGCAGGTTCCGCGTGATATAATCTTCATCAATGCGAACCGGATACATCATCCTGCCATTGCATGTAATAAAATAAAGGGCACGTTTAAGGACAACACCGATCTTTTGCAAGTCTTCAAAGTTCAGAACTGATATTCTCCTTGCTTTCACGATCCTTAAAGCGGACTTGTACCCGATCCCCGGAACACGCAGCAGAACTCTGTAATCGGCGCGGTTGATTTCCACAGGAAAAAGATCCAGATGCTTTAAGGCCCAGCAGCACTTTGGATCAAGCAGCACATTAAAATTAGGATTGTCTTCATCCAGAAGCTCATGAGCCTCAAAATGATAAAACCGCAGCAGCCAGTCAGCCTGGTACAATCTGTGTTCCCGCAAAAGAGGCGGCTTGTAATCATTTAATGCCGGCAGCGCCTTATCGTGATTGACCGGCACAAACGCCGAATAGAATACTCTCTTTAGGTCAAATTTTTTATACAGAGACTCAGCGACATTTAAAATCTGATAGTCTGTCTCTGGCGTGGCTCCTATGATCATCTGTGTACTCTGCCCTGCCGGCACAAACCGGGGCGCGTTTCTGTAAAGCCTGATCTCCTGCCTGTTCTCCGTCATTTTATTCTGAACGAGACGCATCGGCGTGAGAATATTCTTTCTGGACTTGTGGGGAGCCAGAATGCGCAGACTCTCGGCAGTAGGCAGCTCTACATTAACACTCATCCTGTCTGCCAGGTATCCGGTCATCTGAACCAGCCTGGAATCAGCCCCCGGAATCGCTTTTACATGGATATACCCCTGGAAATTATATTCATTTCTCAGTCTGTACAAAGTCGCATAGATCAATTCCATCGTGTAGTTCGGGCTCTTTAAAATGCCCGAACTCAGAAAGAGGCCCTCGATATAATTCCTTCTGTAGAACTCCATCGTAAGACTGCATACTTCCTCAGGGGTAAAAGAAGCTCTCGGCACATCATTAGAGGAGCGATTCACACAGTACTTGCAGTCATAGATACATTCGTTAGTAAAGAGAATCTTCAGCAGTGAAATGCATCTTCCATCCGCTGAAAAACTGTGGCAGATTCCCGCTTTGGTACAATTCCCCATCCCGGTTCCGTCGCCGCGTCTCTCCACTCCGCTGGAAGTGCAGGAAACATCATACTTTGCGGCATCTGATAAAATATTCAGCTTCTCATTGAGCGTCATGCTCTCCGGTAATCGTTCCATATTCTTCGCCTCCACAAAACAGAACATTTGTTCTGTATATAAGGATAGCACATATGTTCGGGTTTTTCAAGTATAGAAAAAGACACCATGAAGTTTTTCTTCATGGTGTCTGTCTTATATAAAAAGCTTTTCTGTTTATTCACTTTCTCTGATGCGTTTGCGAAGCGGCAGTACCATCGCGGGAGACACGGAAAGCTCGTCCAGTCCCATCTTCAGGAATGTCTCTGTAAGTTCAAGATCTGCTCCCAGTTCGCCGCATATGCCAATCCATGCTCCCTCTGCGTGAGCATTCTCGGCTGCCATCTGAATCATCGCAAGAACAGCCGGATGATGGGGATCATAGAATTCGTCCAGCTTGGAGTTCTGGCGGTCAATCGCCAGAGTGTACTGCGTCAGGTCATTAGTTCCGACACTGAAGAAATCTACTTCTTTGGCCAGTTCACGGCTGACCATTACAGAAGCCGGCGTCTCGATCATAATGCCGAGCTCCACATCTTCTCTGTACGGGATGCCCTCGCTTTTCAGCTCTTCTTTTACCTCTGCAATGATCTCTTTGATCCTGCGGACTTCTCCGACTGATATAATCATCGGGAACATAATGGAAATATTTCCATATACAGCAGCACGGTAAAGAGCGCGAAGCTGAGTTTTGAATATCTCAGGCCTTGTCAGGCAGATACGTATCGCACGGTAACCAAGCGCCGGGTTCTCCTCTTTTTCAAGTCCGAAGTAATCCACCTGTTTGTCCGCTCCAATATCCAGTGTACGGATAATAACCTTTTTGCCGGCCATAGTCTCCGCAACTTTTTTATACACCGCAAACTGCTGCTCCTCCGTCGGAAAATCAGTGTTCTCAAGATAGAGAAACTCACTTCTGAACAGGCCGATGCCGCCGGCGTCATTCTTGAGCACTGTTCCGAGATCAGATACATTGCCGATGTTTGCATATACGTTGATCTTCTGTCCGCTCTTCGTTACATTCTCCTTGCCTTTGAGCTGCTCCAAAAGAGCCTTCTGCTCAAGATCCTTCTCGCGCTTCTCCTGCATCTTCCGCATCGTCTCCTCATCGGGATCGATGTACAAAGTGCCGCTGAAACCGTCTATAATCGCCTCATGCCCGTCATACTCCTGGAGAAGTTCCGGCCCAAGTCCGATTACAGCCGGTATGTTCATTGTGCGTGCCAGAATTGCCGTGTGTGAATTCGATGAACCGTACATCGTGGCAAATCCAAGCACTTTGCTTTTGTCAAGCTGTACCGTCTCGCTTGGCGCAAGATCATCTGCCGCGATAATGCACGGCTCTGTCATCTCAACCAACCCGGTATCAACTCCGCACAAAATATCAAGCACTCTCTCGGAGACGTCTTTTACATCTGCCGCCCGGCCCTGCATGTATGCGTCATCCATTGCCGCAAACATTGCGGAGAAGTTATCCGCCGTCGTGGCAACTGCATATTCCGCGTTTACTTCCTGCGTGCGGATAATATTCTCAATTGACTCGAGATAATCCAGATCTTCCAGCATCATCTGATGGATCTCAAAGATCATGGCATTCGCTTCCCCGACGCCTTCCAGCGCCTTATCATAAAGAGTCTTTAACTGTGATACCGCAGTGTCCTTTGCTTCCTGGAAACGTTTCCATTCCGCCTCTACATCATCGACATGTGTTCTCTTAATCACTTTATCGTTTCTTTTATAGAATAAGATCTTTCCGATCGAGACACCGCCGAATACACTTTTACCGCTAATCGTTACCATAATTTATAAATTCTCCTTAATTGATTTATAAATTCTCCTTGAAAAATGTCTCCAGTTCAGATGCTGCCTTCTCCTCGTCAGCCCCCTCAACTGTAATCGTCACTTCTTCTCCTGTCTTTACGCCAAGTCCCATCACTCCGAAGATTCTCTTAGCGTCAGCGCTCTTCTCTCCTTTTGTGATCTTAACCGACGACTCGTATCCCCCTGCCTGCTTAACAAGGATTCCTGCCGGCCTTGCATGAATTCCTTCCGGATCTGTAATCACATATTTGAATTCTTTCATTTCTTTTGCTCCTCCTTTGGCTTATAAATAACTCTTGTTTTAGTATATACCACACAACGCAAATTTTCAATCTCGGATTACTCTGCTTTTTGCTATTTCATCACACATTTCACTGCTGTGTAAACAGAGGTGTGGACAGATAGCGCTCTCCTGTATCCGGAAGAACCGCTACAATCGTTCTGCCTTCATTTTCTTCCTTCTTCGCTTCCTCAATGGCTGTATGAAGAGCCGCTCCGGATGTGATTCCCACGAGAATACCTTCCTTTGACGCAAGAAGCCTTGCCGCCGCATACGCCTCTTCCTCCTTTACTCGGTTGACGCAGTCGTAAATATCCGTATCCAGAATATCCGGTACAAATCCCGCTCCGATTCCCTGAAGGCCGTGAGGCCCCGGATTACCTCCTGAGAGGACGGGGGAGCCTGCCGGTTCTACGACAATGACCTTTATATCCGGATTCTTCTCTTTCAGATACCGCCCTGCTCCGGTCACCGTCCCGCCGGTTCCCGCGCCCGCCACGAAAAGATCCACATTCCCCCGCGTGTCTTCCCATATCTCAGGACCTGTCGTTTTATAGTGAACCTGCGGGTTTGCCTCATTCACAAACTGACCGAGAATGACTGCATTGTCCAGCTCTTTTTCCAGCAAAGCGGCCTTCTCAATAGCGCCTTTCATTCCTTTCGCGCCTTCTGTCAGCACAATCTGAGCCCCGTATCCAAGGAGAAGCTTACGCCGCTCAATACTCATCGTCTCTGGCATTACCAGAATCGTTTTGTATCCGCGGGATGCGGCGACAGACGCAAGGCCTATGCCCGTGTTTCCGCTGGTCGGCTCGATGATCGTAGCCCCCGGTTTAATGCGGCCCTTTTTCTCTGCCTCTTTGATCATATTGAGGGCGACTCTGTCTTTCACGCTGCCGGCCGGGTTGAAATATTCTAATTTTACCAGGACTCTGGCCTTTAACTGACTGTCACGTTCGATATTTTGCACCTCTAACAGAGGGGTATTTCCAATTAGTTCTGTCACACTTTTATATACTGCCATAACATTTACCTCCTTTTTATTCTTTAATATGGGTTATATTTTACACAAACGGCTTCACAAATACAACTCTTTGTAATCTTTTGTATATTTTTACGGAACAGATTGGTTTTTGATTGACTTTCATTGTTAAACATGCTACACTGAGTCAGTATCGATTCATAAGAACGGTACTGTAATTTATTTTTTATGGAGGGCTACACAATGACAGGTACAGTAAAATGGTTTAACAACCAGAAGGGTTACGGATTCATTTCTGATTCTGAGGGAAACGATGTTTTCGTTCACTACACAGGACTTGTAATGGATGGATTCAAGACTCTTGAAGAGGGCCAGGCTGTTGAATTTGAAGTAACAGAAGGTGCTAAAGGACCACAAGCAACTAACGTAGTAAAACTTTAATCTGATTTTTTAATGTACCTTTTAATATATAAACAGACTTGATTTATTATTAAAAAGCTATACTGAGAAACAAGATTAAGAAAAGGATGCCAGTCTCGCCGGTTTCGGCGGAACTGGCATCCTTTTTCTCTAGAGATTTGTGTTGGATATATAGGCTTCGGGAGCCTCCCATACATCGAATCCACTCCCTCTTAATATGTCCACAACTCTCGCCGGATCGTCACATTTTAAAACCGCAGACGCGTCTGTGCCGTTGGCGAAAGCATACATATACTCGATGTTAATGTCGCCCTCTACAATCTGATGCATAGCGCGGCTTAAGGAACCTGTCTCATGCGGAACGCGCAGTGCCACGACATCTGTCAGCATAGCGGTGATCCCGTTATCTCTGAGTACCGCCTTGCCTTTGTTCGGGTCGGAGACAATCATTCTGAGCATGCCGTACTCAGTCGTATCCGCCAGACTTAAAGCCACGATATTCACATCATTGCCGGCCAGTACGGAAAGGACCTCATCCAGACGCCCTTCACGGTTTTCGAGAAATACAGATAACTGCTGAATCGTGATTCCCATAACTTTTCCCTCCCTCTACAGTTTTCTATTGTCTATGACGCGAACTGCTTTTCCTTCGCTTCGCTGAATTGATTTTGGCTCAACGAGCTTCACGCGGACAGAAATTCCAAGCGCCTGTTTCAGGGCAGCGGCAATTTTGTTCCGCAGAGCATCCAGTTTGCGGATCTCGTCCGAGAATACGCTCTCGTCTACTTCCACCATAACTGTCAGCACATCCATATTATCTTCTCTGTCTACGATCATCATATAATGAGGCGCTACGACTCCTCCCATCGAAAGAAGCGCTGTCTCCACCTGAGTCGGAAATACGTTGACTCCCCGGATCACCTTCATATCGTCTGTTCTTCCTGTAAACTTGGAAATTCTGGGGAGCGTTCTGCCGCACTTACAGGGACTGTGGTCTATGCTGGTCAGATCCTTTGTACGGTAACGGATCAATGGCATCGCCTCTTTGGCAAGCGTCGTAAATACGAGTTCCCCGGTAACTTTGTCAGCGCACTTTTCATGAGTCACCGGATCCAATACTTCCGGATAGAAGTAATCCTCATGCACATGGAGCCCGGCTTTGTGAATACAGTCCTGGGCAACCCCGGGACCCGTAATTTCACAGAGCCCGTAAATGTCAAAGCAGTTGATATGAAGGATGCTCTCTATCTTCCTGCGCATCTCCTCTGTCCACGGCTCTGCGCCGTGAATACCGGCCTTTAGTTTCATGTGATCGATAAGGCCGGCCTCCTCAATAGATTCCGCAAGGTACAACGCATAAGACGGGGTGCATGCGAAAGCCGTCGCGCCCAGATCTTCCATGCACATCATCTGACGCTTCGTATTGCCCGCGGACATGGGAACCGCCGTTGCTCCAAGCGCCTGCGCGCCGAAATCCAGACCCAATCCTCCGGTGAAAAGCCCGTACCCGTAACACACATGAATAATATCCTCACCGGTCAGACCTGCCATTGTAAGACCGCGGGCCACACACTCGCCCCATACTTCCACGTCTTTCCGTGAATAGGGCGCGATGGTCAGTTTTCCTGTAGTGCCCGATGTTCCCTGTACACGCACTACATCTTTCATCGGAATTGCAAGAAGCCCGAAAGGATAGTTGTTCTTAAGATCCTCTTTCGTTGTAAAAGGCAGCTTCTCAATATCTTCAATTGATCTGATATCTCCCGGTTCTACTCCTCTTTGCTGCATTTTTCTGCGATAGAATTCAACATTGTCATACACTCTCCTGACAACATCAACGAGACGTTTGCTCTGCAGGGCAGTCATCTCGTCCCTGCTCATACACTCGATTTTCGGATCGCGGATGCGCTCCACCCAGTTTTCCAGTGCTACACCTGCCATTTTCTTTCTCCTTTAAAGCATATTATAATTCTTCTCCCTCCATGAGCCTGACATCTGCCGCAAGGAGGACTTTCTCAGCCTGGTCAAAATCGTCCGTATGAAATACCATGACCGGGGCTTTACCTTCACGGATGACAAAAGAATAAATATAGTTTACGTTGATCTTTCCGTCTGCCAGAATCTTAAGCATCTCATTGAGATTGCCCTGTTCGTCCTTCAGTTCCACACCTATTACATCGCTGATTCTCGTGACAAACCCTTTTTCCGTCAGACTTTTCTTCGCCTTCTCGGGATCATCAACGACGAGACGCATGATTCCGAACTCCGGTGTATCGAACGTTGAGATCGCCCGGATATTAACCCCGGACTCTGTCAGAACAGATGTTACTTTCATCATGCTGCCCGGCTGATTTTCCACAAATACAGATATCTGCCTGATCATTGCTATCACCGCCTTTCTCTGCGGATTTTGCTTTTAAGTCTATAGCCGACATCAAAAGCTTTCTTATTGATCTCAATGGTCTTAGGGGGTACCGTTCTCTCAATCACCTCATACCACTGATCCTTTGTGAAATCCATATGCTGCGCCGCAACTCCCAGCACAATCAAGTTGAATACTTTAGGATTCCCCAGTTTCTTTGACTCTTCTGTGGCGTCCACCCTGTATACTTTGTACTCCTTTTCCAGATTCTCAAGAATATTTTCCGGATACCCGGCATTTCCAATGACTACGGGCATGGGGTCGATCCTCCAGTCATTTACAACCAGCGCTCCATCCTTTTTCAGGAAATGTGCATAACGGAGAGCTTCCAGCCTCTCAAATGCAATAATCACATCCGCCTGCCCTTCCTCGACAATGGGCTCGGCCACCTTGTCCCCGTACCGGACAAATGTAACAACGCTTCCGCCTCTCTGAGCCATGCCGTGTACTTCGGACAGTTTCACATCATAGCCCCCCGCAATAGTAAGCCCTCCTAAAATGCGGCTGGTGAGCAGCGTTCCCTGGCCGCCTACGCCGACAATCATAATGTTCTTTACTGCCATAGCCTACTCTCCCTCCTTCACAAGCTCTATCGCGTCAAACTTACACAGATCTTTACACAGTCCGCATCCGGTACACATTGTATCGTCTATATGAATGGTGCCGTCTGTATTCTTCGTCATGGCCGGGCACCCGGGTTTCATGCACATGCCGCATTTTTTACACTTGTCTTCACGGGCGGCATAGAGAGGTTTTTTCCTCTTGTCGAGAAGCACACACGGCGTTTTCGTTATAATTACGGACACTTCCTCTTTCGCTGTTTCCTCCCGGATCGTCTTTTCAAGGAGAGTCAGATCAAAAGCATTGATTTCACAGACATTTTTCACTCCCATAGCTTTACAGATACCCGGAATGCTGATCGCATAAGTCGGATCTCCCTGCAGCGTTCTGCCTGTGGCGGCATGATCCTGATGTCCTGTCATGCCTGTCGTTGAATTATCAAGGATAATAACCGTTCCTGTGGCATTATTGTATACCATATTCATCAGAGAATTTACTCCTGTATGCATAAAGGTAGAGTCACCGATTACAGCTACCCAGTTCTTTATGTACTCTTTTCCTTTCGCCTTCTCCATGCCGTGGAGCGTAGAGATACTGGAACCCATGCACATCGTTGTATCGATGACGCTCAGAGGCGCCACCGCGCCAAGCGTATAACATCCGATGTCTCCCGCCGCATGCATCTTCAGTTTATTGAGGACATGGAACACGCTTCTGTGAGGACATCCCGGACACAGAATAGGCGGTCTTCCCGGAGTCTCCGCCGGCTGTCTGATGTCTGGTTCCTGCTTTAAAATCGCTTTCCGCAGCATATTTGCGCTGTATTCGCCCTGCACTGTAAGAATCTCTTTTCCGATGGCATCGATGCCCCAGGATTTCACCTGTTCTTCGATCACCGGATCAAGCTCCTCCACAATATAGAGGGTATCTACCCGAGAGGCAAAATCCTCAATCAGCTTTCTCGGCAGAGGATTCACTATTCCAAGTTTTAACACAGACGCATCCGGCATCGCCTCTTTCACATACTGGTACGGAATTCCGCTGGTGATGACGCCGATCTTCGTATCGTTCATCTCCACTCGGTTAATCGGAAGTGTATCTGCGGCTTCGGCAAGTTCTGAATTTCTCTTCTCAATTTCAATGTGGCGCAGCCTGGCATTTCCGGGCATCATAACATTTTTGCGGATATTTTTCTCATAAGTTCTGTCTCTGGGAACGACACGTTCCTGAAGTTCTACCAGTCCCTGTGAATGTGCAAGCCGTGTCGTCGTCCGGAAGATAAAGGGACGGTCGTACTGCTCGCTGAGCTCAAAGGCCATCTTAAAGTAATCCTTTGCCTCCGCACTGTCGGAAGGCTCAATCACCGGGATCTGGGCAGCTCTTGCCACCATTCTTGTATCCTGTTCATTCTGGGAACTGTAAAGTCCCGGATCGTCGGCAACTACCAGGACCAGGCCTCCGCCAACTCCCATATAGGACACAGAAAACAGCGGATCAGCAGCCACATTAAGTCCCACATGTTTCATACAGGCCATCGCGCGCACTCCGGCAAGACTGGCTCCCACCGCAACTTCTGCCGCCACCTTCTCATTGGGCGCCCATTCTTCGTATACATCGTCTTTGTACTGTACGAGATATTCGCTGATCTCCGTACTGGGAGTTCCCGGATAAGCGGATGAAACTTTTACCCCTGCTTCATAGGCTCCGCGGGCAATTGCTTCATTGCCCAGCATAATTACTTTCTCTGCCATATCACAATCCATCCTTTCTTAAATCTGTCACTCGCCTGGCTTTTCCCTCGAACCGTTTAAGGGAATTCGGAGCCACAAGACGTATCTGGGTTGCAAGTCCAAGCTGGGACTTCAGATCTTTTCGGATTCTTCTCTCAAGTTCGCTGAGTCTGGAATAACTGTCAAGCAGCCTGTCGTCAATCAGTTCCACGGTGATAGTCATCACATCGAGCCTGTCTCTGCGCTCGATCAGAATCTCATAGTGAGGTCCAATCTCCCCGATCTTCAGGAGCACTTCCTCGATCTGCGTCGGAAAAACATTTACACCACGGATGACGAGCATATCGTCCGCGCGTCCGGAGATATTCTCCATTCTGCATGTCGTGCGCCCGCATTTACACGGCTCATACATCAGCCTTGTAAGATCTCCTGTCCGGTATCTGACCAGGGGAAGAGCCTCTTTGCCAAGGCATGTCACGACAAGTTCGCCAGGTTCACCGGGAGGCAGAACCTCCTCTGTCTCAGGATCGATGACTTCCGGGATAAACCAGTCTTCATTGATATGCATGCCGCACAACTCCGTACATTCCCCGGCCACACCAGGACCGCATAATTCACTCATGCCGTAATTCTGGGTACAGACAAACTGATCTCCCCATATTTTGTGCATCTCATCTCGCATCGGCTCGGTCATTCCCTCTCCTCCGAAAAGCCCGATGCGAAGTTTCAGATCGCTGGATGGGTCGATTCCCCGTTTCCTTATCTCCTCCCCGAGATGAAGTGCGTAGGACGGAGTCGCCACAAGAAGAGTGACTTCCATGTCCTGTAAAAACATAATCTGCTTATTCGTATTTCCAGAAGACATGGGAATCACAGACGCTCCGATCTTCTCCAGCCCTCCGTGCAGGCCCAGGGCACCTGTGAACGTGCCGTATCCGAACGAGATCTGGGCTACATCGTCCGAAGATGCCCCGCCCATACAGGCAAGTCTCGCCACATTGTTAAGCCACATGTCCAGATCATTTCTGGTGTAACCGACAACAGTCGGCTTTCCCGTTGTGCCGGAACTCGCGTGATACCTGACAATCTCTTTCCTGTCTACGGCAAACAGGCCATCCGGGTAGTGGTCTTTAAAATCCGACTTGCGGGTAAAGGGCAGTCGTCTCAGATCCTCTAGTGTCCGTATCTCTTCCGGCTTAACCCCCGTTTCATCCATCTTCTCCCGGTACGGCTTCACACGGTCATAAATGTAGCGCACCGTATCCTTTAATCGGGCAAGCTGGATGGCTTCCATCTCTTCTCTGGGAAGAGTTTCCTCCTTGTCCCATATCATTGTGTATGACCTCCTTCGATTAAACATTCGCCTTATTTAAGTATAGCATAATACTTTGACGAATTAAAGTGTCAAAACTCTCTCCTACGGGTTTTGCAATTAAGCCACAGAAAGCGTCAAAAGTCCCGGGATTGCAAGCGGCCGCAGGATCCCGGCAAGCCCGGACTTTGGCTCGTTGCCGCCGCAAAAAACCGGGTATTCGGCGTTCGTCATACAGATGGAACTGCCTGAGCAGAATGAGCTATCCATCCGGATGATCAGTTTTTCGCCAAATCCCGGTTTCTTCATATCAGTATTTACCTAATTTAACACAGAGGATATTTCTTTGTGAGTTCTCCTGCCATTTCTCTTGCTTTTTCTACGTTGTCCCCACTCTCGATAACCATAGCGATGATCTCGGCAATCCTGTCCATGTCTGTCTCGACCATCCCTCTCGTCGTCACCGCGGGAGTTCCAAGTCTCACGCCGCTTGTGACAAACGGTGACCTGGGATCATTGGGGATCGTATTTTTATTACAGGTAATATGGGCATCATCCAGACGCTTCTCCAGTTCTTTCCCGCTGACGTCTTTTCCTGTCAGATCCACAAGCATCAGGTGATTATCCGTATCGCCTGACACGATCCTGACCCCGCGCTTTTTCAGCCCCTCGCAGAGCGCTTTCGCATTCTTTACTACCTGTTTTTGATACTCCTTGAATTCCGGCGTAAGAGCCTCTTTAAAGCACACTGCTTTTGCGGCGATCACATGCATCAGAGGTCCTCCCTGAATGCCGGGGAATACCGCTTTGTTAAAATTAAACTTCTCGTTGATCTCATTGCTGGAGAGAATCATGCCGCCTCTTGGCCCCCTCAGTGTCTTGTGAGTCGTTGTCGTCGTCACATGCGCGTAGGGGATCGGGCTCGGATGAAGTCCTGCTGCCACCAGGCCGGCGATATGAGCCATATCTACCATGAGGTATGCTCCGACTTCGTCCGCGATCTCGCGGAAACGCTTGAAATCAATGGTTCTGGCATAGGCGCTTGCCCCGGCTACGATCAATTTCGGTCTGCATTCCCTGGCGATCCTGAGCACTTCGCCATAGTCGATCACACCCTCGTCATTGACGCCATAAGGTACGACATGGAAGTATTTTCCGGACATATTAACGGGAGAGCCGTGAGTCAGATGTCCGCCGTGATCCAGATTCATTCCCATATAAGTGTCGCCCGGCTCAAGCATCGCAAAGAATACTGCCATGTTTGCCTGAGCGCCTGAATGCGGCTGTACATTGACATATTCACACCCAAACAGCTCTTTAGCCCGCTCTCTCGCCACATCCTCCACCACATCGACGCACTGGCATCCGCCATAGTATCTTCTGCCCGGATACCCCTCTGCGTATTTGTTTGTCAGAGGGCTTCCCATCGCTGCCATTACCGCTTTGCTCACCCAGTTCTCGGATGCAATCAGTTCGATGTGGGAATTCTGCCTCTCCATCTCAGCTTTAATCGCGTCGGCAATCCGGGAGTCCGTTGTCATGATCTCATCGAAGTCGTACATTCTCATTGTCCTCCATAATTATTAATATTTGCATTGTCATGCTTATGGGTCATTATAGCACACCGAAAATATATCCCGCAACTTGTCATTTCACCTTACCCCGCGGGCTTACAGATCAAAGAGCGAGAGCTGGTTACTCTGAGGCAGACCGCCGAACAGGCCCAGTTCCTGCATCAGGTCAATGACCGTCTTGCTGACTTTTGTCCGCTGGCGGAAATCATCAAGCGACAGGTAAGGACCGTCTTTGGATGCCTCTTCCACGGCCTCCGCCGCCTTATCTCCCATACCCTCAATGCTGGCAAATGACGGCATCAGCTTCCCGTCGATGATCTGAAACATTTTCGCCTTTGCCCGGTACAGATCCACTGGCATGAATTCAAATCCTCTGGCATACATCTCCTGAACGATCTTCATGTCTTTCATGACATCCTGCTCTTTCTTGCTCAGGGAGTCGCTCCTCTTTTTGTAATCCTGCATATAATAATTTAATCTGTCCTTTCCCTGACACATAATCTCATAGGAAAAGGCGTCGGCGCGGATGCTGAAATACGCCGCATAATAGGCCAGAGGATAATGGATCTTACAGTAAGCGATGCGGTACGCCATCATAACATACGCCGCCGCGTGAGCCTTTGGAAACATGTAGCTGATCTTCTTGCAGGACCAGATATACCAGTCCGGCACGTCCTGCGCCTTCATGGCTTCCTCCCACTCCGGCTTCAGCCCCTTTCCTTTTCGCACACTCTCCATGATCGTAAAGGCAAGGGCACTCTCTACCCCTTTGTTTATCAGGTAAATCATAATATCGTCACGGGTACAGATAGCTGTGGAAATCGTTGCCTTCCCGGATTTTACCAGTTCCTGGGCATTGCCAAGCCATACGTTCGTTCCGTGGGACAGTCCTGAAATACGGATCAGATCCGACAGTGTCTGCGGCTTTGTATCCTCCACCATCTGGATGACGAAATCCGTGCCGAACTCGGGAATGCCAAGGCATCCCAGTCTACATCCGTCTATATCTTCGGGTTTGATGCCGAGCACTTCTGTTCCGTGGAAAAGTTCAATCACCTCTTTGTCGTCCAGCGGAATCTCCGTGGCAATAAAAGGATTCTCCTCATTATACTCATTTTCCATCGCATCCGATGTAATATAGTCCTCCAGCGTGCGGATCATAGTTGGATCGTCGTGCCCGAGAATATCAAGCTTCAGAAGGTTATGGTCGATGGAGTGATAGTCGAAATGAGTTGTTATTATCCCGCACTCCATATCATTGGCCGGATGCTGAACCGGGGTAAACTCGTTAATATCATGTCCGTGAGGCAGCACAACAATACCGCCCGGATGCTGTCCGGTGCTTCGGCGGATGCCGGTGCATCCTTCCGTGATTCTCTCGATCTCACAGCGGCGTTTTCTCTGCTCCCTCTCCTCATAGTAGTTTTTTACAAAACCATAGGCCGTCTTGTCGGCAAGGGTACCGATCGTTCCCGCTTTAAACGTGTGCCCCTCTCCAAAGAGAACCTCCGTATATTTGTGTGCCTTTGCCTGATAGTCTCCGGAGAAGTTAAGGTCAATATCCGGCTCCTTATCACCCTTAAATCCGAGAAAGGTCTCAAAAGGAATGTCAAATCCGGCCTTTATCAGCGGTTCCCCGCACACCGGGCAGGCTTTGTCAGGCATGTCAAATCCGCAGCCCCCCGCATATGAGCGCACCTCTTCGGATTCAAAATCGCTGTAATGGCATTTCCCGCAGTAATAGTGCGGACTTAACGGATTTACTTCCGTGATTCCCGCCATCGTCGCCACAAACGAAGAGCCGACAGAGCCTCGGGAACCTACCAGATAGCCGTCCGCATTAGATTTCCACACAAGCTTCTGGGCGATGATATACATTACGGCATACCCGTTGGAAATGATCGAATTAAGTTCTTTCTCCAGACGCTCTGATACCTGTGCCGGCAGATCTTCTCCGTACATCTCATGGGCCTTCCGATAACAGATGTCTCTTAGTTCCTGGTCCGAATTCTCGATGACAGGGGGACACTTATTAGGATTCACCGGGGAAATCTTCTCGATCATTCCTGCGATCTTCACCGGATTTTCCACCACTATCTCCCGTGCTTTCGCGGCTCCCAGATAGGCGAACTCCTCCAGCATCTCATCTGTTGTGCGAAGGAAAAGCGGAGCCTGATTATCCGCGTCATCGAATCCTTTTCCCGCCATTATGATGCGGCGATATACTTCGTTCCCCGGATCAAGAAAGTGCACGTCACAGGTAGCCACCACCGGCTTTCCGAACTTTTCCCCAAGTGTTACAATCTCCCGGTTAATATTCCTGAGGTCTTCTTCCGAAGTAACATCCGGCGTCCGGTCGCTTGCTATCATAAAACGGTTGTTTCCTACCGGCTGAATCTCGTAATAGTCGTAGAAATCCGCCAGACGCGCGATCTGCTGGGCCGAACGCTTTTCAAGCACGGCCTGATAGAGTTCACCCGCCTCACACGCGCTCCCGATAAGAAGACCCTCTCGGTATTCGTTCAGGAGACTTTTCGGAATTCTTGGCCTTCTGAAATAATATGTCAGATGGGACTCTGTGATAAGCTGGTATAAGTTATATCTCCCAATATCATTTTTCGCAAGAATAATGATATGATGGGTCGGCATCTTTCGGATCGCGTTTACATTGCGGTCCCCGTAGTGGTTGACTTCTTTCAGTGTAGAGATGTTGTCTTTTTTCAGCATTTCCACAAATTTTACGAATATCTCTGCCGTAGCCCCGGCATCATCCACCGCCCTGTGGTGGTTTTCAAGGGAAATGTTCAGCGCCTTTGCAACAATATTGAGCTTATACTTTGAGAGCGTGGGAAGAAGCACTCTTGCAAGCGCCACCGTATCCACATATACAAAATGATCATTCAGCCCCAGTTCCCGGCAGTTCTGCTCGATAAATCCCACGTCAAATCCGGCATTGTGCGCGACAAGGACGCCGTCTCCCGCAAATTCAAGAAACTCAGGAAGCACCACGTCGATTCCCGGAGACGTCATGACCATCTCGTCCGTAATACCGGTCAGGTTCGTTATTTCAAATGGAATAGGCCGTTTGGGATTTACAAATGTACTGAACCGGTCCACAATTCTGCCGTCCGTCACCTTCACGGCTCCAATCTCGATAATTCTGTCGCGGATCGAACTAAAACCTGTCGTCTCAATATCAAATACAATGTAGGTCCCATCCAGAGTCTCTTCTCCTGCATTCACAGCAATCCCTGTCAGATCATCGACCACATACCCCTCCACACCGTAAAGCACTTTGAACGGATCGTCTTTATCAAGTGTCTCGATATAGTGATTTGCATCCGGAAATGCCTGCGCCACACCGTGATCCGTAATGGCAATGGCCGGATGTCCCCAGTCATGAGCCCGCTTTACAATATCTTTTACCTCGGATACGCCGTCCATGTCGCTCATCTTCGTATGGCAGTGGAGCTCCACCCGCTTTACAGGACTTAAGTCCTCCCTCGCCACCGTAAAGTCTCCGATCTTTTTAATACCGGTGACAGAACCGATTGTCAGCTCTCCGTCGAATTTATCGATTGTCGTGATTCCTTTGATCTTGACAAAAGCGCCTTTTTTCAACTCTCCCAGTATTTCCGGGAGCTGATCATTCCGGGTGAACATCTTTACCCCGATCGTATCCGTAAAGTCTGTCACCGCAAACATAATAATCGTCTTTTCATTGCGGATCTCACGGGTATCAAAATTTATGATCTTGCCGTGAACCGTAATCTCTCCCATCTCTCCCACTACCTGATCGAGAGTGATCGGCTCATCGTCAAAGTTCTTACCGTAGATCAGGTTCGGATCGTCTCCTACCTTGACAGGCCGGTAATAGTCTTTCTTTCTGAAGCTGTCTTTTTTCCTTTCTTTCCGCCCGGCAGACGTTCCCAAAGAAACGCTTCCCGAGGCCGAATCGGAAGAAGAGCCTCCGTCCGCGGCACTCTCCCTCTTTCCCTCTGTTCGGGTCAGCGCGCCGTTGGCATCCGCGCTCTCTTTGCCGTCTTCATGATCGTCCTGTCTTCCTCTCTGCCTCAGGCTCCGCTCGAAAATAGCATTGATTTCATGCTGTACTCTCTGTTCATCATACGCAAGAGTTCCTTCCCCATCCGGTTCGCGGTAGGTGATCCTGATGTCCGCGTGAACACGGAAACGCCCGGAAAAGATCTGCTGCAGGAGATTTAGGATCTCTTCCTTTCTCCCCTCCGAGACAATCGTATCAAGCAGTTCCAGACAGATTACATTGCCCTCTTCATAACGGATGTCCGCCTGGGCAAACATATTGGAAGCAAGTACGCTCCTCTCTTTTAACTCCAGGATGATGCTCTCCCTGTATTCATTCATCAGCGCCTCTGGGGTATACTGTCCGGAAAGCGCATACTCCTCCTCAATATGTACAGACACCGGCACATTTGCGAACAGCTGCTCCTTTATCCTCCGCTCCATTTTCATAATCTGTATTTTCTGAATAAGATGACGGCTGAAAATATGTACGCGAAGAAAATCACGCCGGGAATTCGTCGTGATCTTCCTCACCTCAACATCCGCAAAAAGAATCTGTATGTCATCTTCCACCTTCAATGTGGGAAACACATAAAAAAAAGCTTTGTCATTCTTCGTCTGTTCCAATGTAAAAACTCCAGTCCTATTCTTTCCAGTTCAAAAGTTCCTGCCGAAGCGTATCTAAGAGTTCCTCTTCCTTCACTTTCTTTATGATCTCACCTTTTTTGATCAGAAGGCCTTCACCTATGCCTCCGGCAATACCTATATCAGCTTCCCTGGCCTCCCCGGGACCATTGACGACACACCCCATCACAGCCACTTTCAGATCAAGGGGGATGTCTGCCGTCATTTTCTCCACCTCATTGGCAAGTCCGATCAGATCAATCTTCGTCCTGCCGCAGGTGGGACAGGACACCACTTCGATACCGCCTTTTTTTAATCCCAGAGTCCTTAAGATCAGTTTTGCTGTGCGGATCTCCTCTGTCGGATCTCCCGTCAGTGATACGCGGATCGTATTGCCGATCCCCTCATACAGAATGATCCCAAGCCCCACAGAGGATTTGACGTTTCCGGAATACACAGTGCCCGATTCGGTGATACCGACATGAAGCGGGTAGTGGCATTCTTTGGCAATCAGTTCATGGGCTTTCACGCACATAAGGACGTCGGAGGATTTGATGCTGACTACAAGATTATCATATCCCATCTCCTCAATCATGCGGACTTTGTCAAGCGCGCTCTCGACAATCCCTTCAGCCGTCACCCCTCCGTATTTTTCCAGAAGGGGTTTCTCCAGGGAGCCGCTGTTCACTCCAACGCGGATCGGCACCCCTTTCTCCTTTGCCTTGTCCACCACAGCTTTTACTTTCTCTTTAGAACCGATATTGCCCGGATTGATTCTGATCTTGTCCGCACCGTTCTCAATGGCCGCTATGGCAAGCCGGTAATCAAAGTGAATATCCGCCACCAGCGGAATATGGATTTTCTTCCTGATCTCCTTTAACGCCTCCGCAGCCTCCATCGTGGGAACTGCGCAGCGGATAATCTCACATCCCGCCGCCTCAAGCTTCAGGATCTGAGACACAGTGGCATCTACATCTTCGGTCTTTGTATTTGTCATGGACTGAATCGCAACCGGATGATCTCCTCCGATCACGACATTTCCAATACGGATCTCTTTCGTTTCGTTTCTTAACATCAATCTTCTCCTTATTCCTGTTTTCCCGTTTATTCACAACAGGAGAGTCCCATAAACGGCACTCTCCTGTTTTGTCCTACTGACGTACAAATACTAACTGCTCTCCGTACTCGCGTTCCGTGAGGGTCAGCGTATCCTGCTCCACATTATAACTGTATGTTCCTGAGAGAGCTCTCTCAGCATAGGATTCATCGTCCTGCTGAACTGTCAGCACTTTTGTCTTTGTATCCACAGTGTATTTCAAAGTGTATTCATCTCCGCTGCCGTCGGATTGTTTCACTGTCAGTTCCCCGCTGTCGCGGATCTGCACGATCTCTCCGTTATCCTCGCTGACCCAGCTTCCCTCTAACGGGTTGGAGGTAAAAAGCCTTACAACAAAGAAAACAGCGATAATGATAATAAGAATCGAAGACACCGTCAGCACAGTCCGCCAGACTGTGCTTCTCTTTTCTTCATTATTTTCAAAAAGCATAAAATATTTCCTTTCTTTTACTGTCTTTCATTATACGAAATTCCCCCGGACCTGTCAACGCTGCGGGCTCCGGGGGATAACATTTCACGCGCTTTTTACTTCTCCAGTTTTTTCTTAAGAGACTGAAGCAAAACCCTCATCTCTCCGTCAGTTCCGACAGTAATCCGCAAGTAGTCCTTAATCCTTGCATCATTCCAGTGTCTGACATAGATTCCCTCGCTTTTCAGCTCCTCGAACAGCTGTGACGCGTCGTAATCCGGGTGCTTTGCAAAGATAAAGTTTGCCTTTGAATCAGGAAATATGAATCCGAGCGCTTTTAATTCTTTCCCAACCCATTCTCTTGTCTCTGTTATTTTACGGATATTTTCCTCAAAGTATACCCGATCGCGCACAGATGCCGCGCCGCACACAAGCGCCGCCTGACTCATTGTATAAGAGTTGAAAGAGTATTTCACATCGTTCAGACAGCAGATCAGACTCTCATCTGCCAGGGCATATCCGATTCTCATGCCCGCCATGCTGCGCGATTTTGAAAAGGTCCGTGTGACAATCAGGTTGTCATACCGGCCGATCAGTTCCACGGCCGACCTTCCCGCAAAGTCCACATAAGCCTCGTCCACAATCACGATGGAATCATGGTTATGCTCCAAAATATCTTCGACAAATCCGAGATCCTCATATACTGCCGTTGGCGCGTTTGGGTTCGGAAAGATAACGCCTCCGTTTACCCTGTAGTAATCTTCCTTCACAATGCGGAAATCACTGTCAAGCCGGGGGCACTCATAAGGAATCTGGTAGAGCTGCGCCCACACTTTATAAAAGGAATAGGTAATGTCCGGAAACAGGATCGGCTGATCCGAGTTAAAAAAGGTCAGAAAACACAGCGAGAGTACATCGTCGGATCCCACTCCGACAAAGATCTGCTCTTCCTTCAAACGGTGAAAATCTGAGAGCGCCTTTATCAGTACGCCGGAGGCCGGGTCCGGATACAGACGGAAAGAATCTGTATTAAGTTCCTCAAGCGCACGCTTCACTGCCGGAGAAGGCGGATAAGGGTTCTCATTCGTATTGAGTTTCACCACCTTGTCCTGCGGCTGTTCTCCCGGAACATAGGGATCCACCCTGCGGATATTTTTCAAAAGTTCATCACGAATTGTCATCTTTTTTCTCCATTATCATTATAGGCAGCCCTGATCATTTTTATTTATATTCGGCTGCAAGCTCCGCGAACTTAGGCAGAGAGTTTATGATCGTCTCATATGATACACAGTATGCGATGCGCACATATCCCGGACATCCGAAAGAACTTCCCGGCACCAGCAGTATATTGTATTTCTTCGCCTCTGCGCAGAAAGCTTTCTCATCCTCCACAGGCGATTTTACGAAAAGATAAAAAGCCCCTTCCGGTTTGATACACTCAAATCCCAGTTCTCTTAAGCCATTGTAGAGCGCCTCCCTGTTTCTGTTATAGAAAGACAGGTCTGTCTTTTCATCCAGGCAGGCTTTTACAACTTTCTGCTGAAGAGTGGGAGCATTGACAAAACCGAGGATACGGGTTGCCACATTCGCCGCGGCAATCACGTTCTCGCTGTCCGACGCATCATCTGGTATCACAAGATACCCTATACGTTCTCCCGGAAGCGACAGCGACTTACTGTAGGAATAGCCTACGATTGTATTCGCGTAATATTTTGTAAGATAGGGCACTTCTACCCCGTCATAGGCCAGTTCTCTGTACGGTTCGTCAGAGATCAGATATATGTCCGTGCCGTATTCGGCCTGTTTTTTCTCAAGGACTGAGGCCATCTTCCGGATTGTGTCTTCAGAGTAGACGACTCCCGTCGGATTGTTCGGCGTATTCACAATCACCGCACGCGTCCGGTCCGTAATCTTCTCTTCAAGCTCGTCAAGCCTGGGCTGGAAATTTTCTGTATTCGGAGATACTTCGACGAGAACTCCGTCATAATTGTCGACATAACTTCTATACTCCCCAAAATAAGGTGCAAATACAATCACCTCATCTCCCGGATTGAGCAGTGCTTTCAGGATAACATTTAATCCCCCCGCCGCTCCTACTGTCATGGTAATATTATTTGCGGAAAATCCGGTTCCGAATCTTTTGTTCAGAGACTCAGCGACTGCCTGGCGTACATCCTCGTATCCGGCGTTGCTGTTTGTATATCCGTGAAGCGCCACCGGATCTTCCTCGTTCAGCAGTTCAACAATGGCATCTTTCACAGCCTCCGGAGCAGGCACGTTCGGATTGCCAAGACTGAAGTCAAATACATTCTCCGGGCCATAGAGTTTTGCCAGACGGTTTCCCTCCTCGAACATTGCCCGGATCGCGGAACTGTTCGCTACCATGTTTTCCATTTTCTTAGATATCATTGCCGTCACTCCATTTCTTTTACGATTCCTTTATCTTCCAGAAATACCGGTCTGTATGAAAGCTTCGCCCTGCGCAGGCCTTCCGCGCCGGTATCCTCCTCTCTGTTTACATATTTATAATCCATACATTCATGCTGTACAAACTGCTGGTTTATCATCGGATAAGCGCCCTCTATGTCCGGAAACGCCTTCTCGATATGCACGACGAACGTATCCCCGCAGAGCGGTTCCCCCATTGTAAAGGCCGCGATCTCTCCATTTACTCTGAGCACGCCGCCCGTTAAGTTCAGCTCTTTGTACAGACGAAGAGAATTCAGAGTCACACACATCTCCGCATTTTTATCCGGATCATCCTCACAGCCGTTCTGATTCCGCCATTTAAGCGCCATCTGGAAACAATCTTCCACATTGTCGTCGCTGAGTTTCTCATAGGACCAGTCCTGATAAAGCGTTCTGAACTTGTTAATATGATTGCGCTTCCCGTGAAGTTTCTTTCCCGAGAGAGTTGCAAGTTTCTCAGTCTCATATACATAGTCCGCAAGGTCTCTGTTGTACTCCACCTGAAATCTGCCCGGATACCAGCCGTCGAGCTGGGCAAACATCTCGGGGGTCACATTGTAGAACACAAGCGGACATTCCAGCCTCCGGCAGTATTCTGTCAGATAATCGACCGCATTTTTAATGCACTCTTCCTCTCCTGCCGGATATGAAAAAGCAAGCCCGTTGTCGTCACTGCGGAAAACAAGGGCGCCTTCGATCACCGCGTATTTTACTCTATAATGTCTGGACCACAAGTATACATTCACAAAGGTCCTCTCACAGCTCCGGCTCGGGGACAGCTCAAAATAACGAGAAATGAGCTCTTTGTCCTCCAGCTCCGGCCGTTTAAATTCTGGTTCTGTCATCTTATTACTCCTCCATTTTAGCCAGTTTTGCAGTCTGGTCCGCCGCGATCAGACTGTCGATAATCTCGTCCAGATCTCCGTTTAATACAGAGTCAAGCTTGTGGAGCGTCAGTTTGATCCGGTGGTCGGTCACACGTCCCTGAGGGAAGTTATATGTGCGGATTTTCTCAGAACGGTCGCCGGTGCCGATCTGGCTCCTTCTCGCCTCCGCCTCGGAAGCCTGCTGCCTCTCAAGTTCCAGATCATACAACTTGGACCGCAGAAGGCGGAATGCCTTTTCTTTATTCTGAAGCTGAGACTTTTCAGTCTGGCTGTAAATTACAATTCCTGTCGGATAATGAGTCAGGCGCACCGCTGAGTCAGTCGTGTTGACACACTGTCCTCCGTTGCCTGACGCACGCATTACATCAATGCGAATATCTTTATCATCAATCACCACATCCACTTCCTCGGCTTCCGGCATAATCGCCACGGTTATCGTAGATGTGTGGATTCTGCCGCCGCTCTCCGTCTCCGGCACTCTCTGAACCCGATGTACGCCGCTTTCGTACTTCAGCCTTGAATAGGCTCCATTTCCCGTGATCATAAACACGCATTCCTTGAAGCCGCCGATGCCGTTCTCGTTCAGGGAAATCAGTTCGCTTTTCCATCCCCGGCCATCCGCGTAATGCACATACATGCGGTAAACCTCAGCCGCAAAAAGCGCGGCTTCATCTCCGCCTGCGCCGGCGCGAATCTCCACAATTACGTTCTTATCATCGTTGGGGTCCTTCGGAAGAAGAAGGATTTTCAGTTCCTGCTCCAGTTCCTCCACACGTTTCCTGGATTCGTTCAGCTCCTCTTTTGCCAGTTCCCGCATCTCCTCATCGGACTCCTCCTCGAGCAGAGCCAGACTGTCATCGATATTCTGCTTACATTTTTTATATTCCTGATATGCCTCCACAATGGGCGCAAGATCGCTCTGCTCTTTCATCAGCTTCCGGAACCTCTCCGGATCATCAGCCACCCCGGGCTCCTGCAGCTCTCCCATTACTTCCTCATATCGAATCAGCAAATCATCTAATCTGTCAAACATTTTTACCTACGTCCTTTACTATAATCTATACTTTTTCCTTAAGATTCTCTATTTAATATATCTTCCATATACGACACGGTCAAGCCCTGCCAGATCTCTTTTCACCGCAACCCCCTCAAATCCGGCCTGTCTCATCATATCAGTCACCGCTTCCGCCTGATCGCAGCCAATCTCAAAGACAAGGTACCCGCCTTCTTCGAGGTGCGCTTTACTTTCCTTTATGATTCGCCGGTAAAAAGAAAGCCCGTCCTCTCCTCCATCCAGTGCTTTCAGCGGATCGTGGATCCTGACCTCATCCTGAAGTGATTCGATCCGGCCGCTCTCTATGTAGGGAGGATTGGACAGGATCAGAACATACTTTCCCGTCAGATTCTCAAACAGATCACTCTGAACAAATGAAGATTTTATATTCAGCCGACGCGCATTCTCCTTCGCTGTCATGAGTGCCCTCTCTGAAACGTCACTCCCCACGCCTTCTATCTTCCGGTCCGACCAGTGGAGCACGCTTAAAAGGATACAGCCGGATCCCGTACAGAGATCAAGGATACGCACTCTTCCCCCTTCGGAGGGAAGACCTTCCATCTTCAAGATCTCCAGTGCTTCCTCCACAAGAATCTCCGTATCCTGACGCGGAATTAACACATCTTTATTGACGCAGAAACTCAACCCCATAAATTCCTGCACTCCGGTAATATGCTGAAGTGGAACTCTTCTGGAGCGCTCGGAAAGGCAATTTTCATATTCCACCGACTGTTCCCGGCTCATCTGCCGGTCCGGATCCGCATAATATGCCGCCCGTCCGATCCCCGTCACATACTCGAGAAGATACCATGCGTCGATCTGTGGTTCGGGAATCCCTGCATTTTTAAGTCTCTCGATCCCCTGCTCATATGCATGTTTCAGAGTCATAGATTCTCCTTCTGCCAGGCGCGCCAGTCAAATACTTCCTCAACTGCCCGAATCCCCACCTCAATCATCTCATCGTCCGGCTCTTTCGTTGTCATGTTCTGAACCCACATTCCGGGCTGACTGAGCAGATTTATAAGGAAATTATCACTGTTTCCCGCCAGTCGGATGATTTCATAGGAGACACCTGCAATCAGCGGAAGAAGGGCAATGCGGATCAGCACCCTCGCGACCTGAGATTCCGCTGTAATAAAGAAGCAGAATATAATACTTACAACCATTACAAAGAAGAGAAAACTCGTTCCGCAGCGCTTGTGCTGCTTGGAGCTTTTTCTTACGTTCTCCACATTCAGTTCAAGTCCATGCTCGATACAGTTAATGCACTTATGCTCCGCCCCGTGATACATGAATGTCCGCTTAATATCCTTTGTCTTCGAAATCAGAAAAATGTATATCAGAAAGATCACCACGCGGATCACTCCCTCAAAGATGGTCATTGCTGTCCGCGAAGATGTATATCTCTCAACAAAACTGCTCAGAAAATATGGCAGCACCATAAAAAGAGCGATGGCTACGAACATGGAGGCAACAACCGTGATATTCATAAAAATTCTGTCCTGCCTTTGCTGTTTTGCCGCCTGCTCCGCTGTCATATTGTTCTCTTCTTCCTCTTCAAAAAACGAGGCAGAATACATCAGCGTCTTCATGCCAAGCACAAGGGAATCCACAAAGTTGAAAATCCCCCTGATAAAAGGAATTTTGAGGGGCAGTTTCCACGGAATCACACTACGGTATTCCTGTACGTCAACGGCAATCTCGCCGTCAGTTTTCCGCACCGCCACTGAGTATTTTCCGCCATTTCTCATCATTATGCCTTCTAACACTGCCTGTCCGCCTATATTGGATGATTTCATATCTCCTCCTGTCATTGTAAAAACGATCGTACAAAACAAAGAGGCTGAGATGATTCCACCTCAGCCTGCTGCGTCTGTTTCCTATTTAATACCGTATTTCTTGTTGAACTTATCAACACGGCCGCGTGCCTGCGCTGCTTTCTGCTGTCCTGTGTAGAACGGATGGCACTTGGAGCAGATCTCAACGTGGATGTTCTCCTTTGTAGAACCTGTCACAAATGTATTTCCACAGTTGCAGGTAACTGTAGCCTGATGATATTCTGGATGGATTCCTTCGCGCATGATTTTCACCTCTCTATTTCAAAATAGTTATTATACTCTCTAAACAGCTTTTTAATTGTATCACAAGATAATCCTGTTTGCAACTCTTTTTTAGATAAACTTCTGCCGAATCACCTGATGTACCAGTTCGGCGTTTGTCTTCGTCCTCGAGAACATGTTCAAAAGATTGTCGGCAGCCTCGTCTGCTTTCATCCCGTTCAGAGCTCTGCGCATAATGTACACGGCTTCCTGTTCTTCTTTATTTAACAGGAGATCCTCTCGCCTCGTTCCCGATTTGGCAATATCGATGGCAGGGAATACTCTTCTCTCCTGGAGCCTGCGATCCAGAATTAGCTCCATATTTCCGGTTCCTTTAAACTCTTCGTACACTACATCGTCCATCTTGCTTCCTGTATCCACGAGAGCTGTCGCCAGTATGGTGAGACTTCCTCCCTCTCTCATATTTCTGGCGGCACCGAAGAAACGCTTCGGGCTGTAAAGCGCTGCCGGATCAAGTCCTCCCGAAAGAGTCCGGCCCGAGGGAGGCACAATCAGGTTATATGCGCGGGAGAGCCTCGTAATGCTGTCCAGAAGAATCATGACGTCCTGGCCATGCTCAACGAGACGTTTCGCTCTTGCGATTACCATCTCGGATACTCTCTTGTGATGTTCCGGAAGTTCATCGAATGTCGAATGAATGACTTCTACATTGGGGCCCGATATTGCTTCCTTAATATCAGTGACCTCCTCAGGCCTTTCATCGATCAACAGAATGAGAAGGTGCATATGAGGTTCTGTTCTGAGAACGGAAAGCGCCGTTTCCTTTAACAGTGTTGTCTTTCCCGCTTTCGGGGGCGATACAATCATCCCCCTCTGCCCTTTTCCGATCGGGGATATGAGATCCATCACACGCATGGCTGTGCTGCTGCCAGGAGTCTCAAGACGGATTCTCTGATTTGGAAAGACGGGAGTGAGATCCTCGAAATTTTTACGTTTCATAGCTTCAGCCGGACGCATTCCATTAATGGTAGATACATAGAGAAGCGCACTGAACTTCTCCGCCTGTGTTTTTACTCTTGTATTTCCCGTAAGTATATCTCCTGTTTTCAGGCCGAATCTGCGGATCTGAGCGGGAGACACATAGACATCATTCTCACCGGGAAGATAATTGTCGCTCCGGATAAACCCAAAACCATCCTGCATTACTTCAAGAATACCGTTTGCTGTATATCCGCTGTCAAGCTGCTCAATATCCGTCTCTCCCTTTTTCTCCTTCAGCTCTTCCCTCACTTCTTCTTTTGCCTCAAAAGCAGCTTCCTGCTGTTCCTCCTGCTCATCCAGGGCGAGCATTGCGTCGATGAGATCCCCTTTCTTGAGAGTGGAAATGCCTTTCATTTTTCTCGCTTTCGCAAGTTCACGAAGAGTTGCAAGCGGCAGTGATTCATACCTTTCTCTTGTCATAAATACGATCCTTTCTAAAATTTTAATACTTTAAAATGCTTCGGGAAATGTCGTCTGAATTGACACAGATACGTTAATCTGTATTAAATATGCAATAATTATACATTTGCTGCATGCCCTTGTCAAGTCAGAGGGGAAGTGCTATGATATGCAATAAAAAGACTGACATATGAACTGTAACAATCATAACTGAAAAAGCGAGGTTGATCTATGGCGGGGCAGATCCGGTGGGGCGAAAAACGCTACCATTCACTGGATTGGGAACTTAAAAACAGATTTGGTGAAAAGGTATACAAAATCACATTAAACGGTGGCATGACCTGTCCTAACCGGGACGGCCATCTCGGATATGGCGGATGTATCTTCTGCAGTTCACATGGGTCGGGAGATTTTGCCGGAGACGCCGCCCTGTCTGTATCTGAGCAGCTTTCGCATGGAAAGGACGCGCTTTTAGAAAAGCGGCCGGTGCACTCCTATATCGCGTATTTTCAGGCATTTACAAATACTTATGCTCCTGTGGAATATCTGGAAAAGATATTTATGGAAGCAATAAATGATCCAGAAGTAAAAATTCTCTCTATCGCAACCAGACCGGACTGCCTGGGAGACAATGTCCTTAAGCTCCTGGCACGCCTCAATCGGATCAAACCCGTATGGGTGGAATTAGGACTTCAGACGATTCATCCGGATACGGTCAGACTGATTCGCCGGGGCTATCCCACAGAAGTTTTTGATAAGGCAGTGTCTGCGCTTTGCTCAATCGGAATCGAGGTTATCGCACATGTTATTTTGTATCTTCCTGGAGAGACGGAACAGATGATGCTTGAAACACTGCAGTATCTGAACCGCTCCGGCATACGGGGAATAAAACTGCAGCTTCTCCATGTGTTAAAAGACACGGATCTGTACGGTCTCTACAAAGCAAAACCGTTTTTCATTCCGGATATGGAGCATTATATCCGTTTTACCGGAAGATGCATCAGTATTCTCCGCCCCGACATCGTCATTCACAGACTGACAGGGGACGGGCCAAAAGATCTGCTTGCCGCCCCAATGTGGACAGGGGCCAAGCGGACCGTATTAAACCGCCTGCACCGCTACTTGAAAGAAGCCGATCTGTGGCAGGGAAAGGAATATTATGGCTGAAACATTTACACTCTACAAACTGATCATACTCTATATGCTGAATAAAGTGGACTTCCCTCTGACAACCTCGCAAATATCGGAGTTTGTTCTGGACAAAGGATACACGACCTATTTTAAACTGCAGGAAGCTCTCTCCGAACTAGCGGACTCCGGTCTCATTCAGACAGAGACAACCCACAACCGGACGCTCTACCACCTGACGGAAAACGGAGCCGAGACGATCCTCTACTTTGACAGAAAGCTCTCCTCTGCCATCCGCAAGGATATTGATGATTTTTTAAGGGAAAAGCAGTATGACCTCAAAGAGGAGGCTTCTGTAAAAGCTGACTACTATCTGAATGTCCGCCGGGAATATGAAGTACGGTGCCGGATTGAAGAAAACGGCTCCTGCCTGATCGATCTGAAACTTACCGTTCCGACCGAGCAGGAGGCAGAAGCCATCGCCAATCGCTGGAATACAAAAAGTCAGGAAATCTATACTCTACTCCTGTCGAATCTTCTTTAAATATTCCCCGATCTGTTTTTCATAACCAAGTACGCCAGGTTCGTAGAATCTGGCGTCTTTTATCTCGTCCGGGAGATATTGCTGCTTTACATAGTGTCCCGGATAGTCGTGGGCATATTTATATCCCTCTCCATGTCCCAGTTTCACAGCTCCTTTATAATGTGAATCCTTAAGATGTACCGGCACTGTCGTTCTGTATTTCTGTACCGCCTCGTTCGCGGCAAATATCGCATTGCACGCAGAATTGCTCTTCGGAGCGCAGGCCACATAAGTCACTGCCTGAGACAGGATAATCTGAGATTCCGGCATCCCGACGCGCTCTGCCGCCTGAGCCGCTGAAACCGCAACTGTCAGCGCCATCGGATCAGCGTTTCCCACATCCTCAGAAGCGCAGATCATGATCCTTCTGGCAATAAACTTGATGTCCTCGCCCGCGTAGAGCATTTTTGCAAGATAATAGACAGCAGCGTCCGGATCCGATCCTCTCATGCTCTTAATAAAGGCAGAGATAATATCATAATGATTGTCGCCCCGCTTATCATAGTTTACGACACGTTTCTGGATGCATTCGGAAGCGACCTCTGTCGTTATGTGGATGATCCCGTCTTTGCTCCGTTCTGTTGTCAGGATGCCAAGTTCTATGGCATTGAGCGCATTCCTCGCGTCACCGCCCGCCATATCCGCCAGAAAGTCCAGAGCTTCCTGATCGATCTGTGCATGAAAGCTTCCCATTCCTTTCTCCGTATCCTCGACCGCCCTTTTTATGAGCATTTTGATGTCTTCTTTATCAAGCGGTTCCAGTTCAAATATGCTGGAGCGGGAAATCAGGGCGCTGTTCACCTCAAAATACGGATTCTCTGTAGTGGCTCCAATCAGAATTATCGTCCCGTCCTCTACAAATGGAAGCAGATAATCCTGCTGCCCCTTATTAAACCGGTGGATCTCATCGATAAACAGGATCGTTTTCTTCCCGTACATCCCCATCAGATCTTTTGCCTCTTTTACTACTTCCTCCATATCCTTTTTCCCGGCTGATGTAGCATTGATCTGCTTAAACTGCGCGCTGGTCGTATTGGCGATCACCCGCGCAAGCGTTGTCTTCCCTGTTCCCGGAGGACCGTAAAATATGACGGAGCTCAGCTTATCCGCCTTAATTGCTCGGTAGAGAAGCCTGTCCTTCCCGATAATATGCCGCTGTCCCACTACCTCATCCAGCGTCGCCGGCCTCATCCTGGAGGCCAGCGGAGATTCCTTTTCCTTATTATTTTCCCTCATATAATCAAACAGATCCATTGTCCTCTTCCTTTCTCATGATACCTGCGCCAGTTCCCTGAGCACCTCACCCGCAATCAGAAGTCCGGCTACCGGCGGAACAAATGATATACTTCCCGGTACCGCCCGGCGCATTCCGGTATCTTCACCGGATACTCTCCCGTTTGTGTCAACCGGCTTCTCCCTGGAATATAAAACTTTCAGGCTCGTAATCCCCCTGTTTTTCAATTCTTTTCGCATCACCCTGCACAGGGGGCATACGCTTGTCCTGAACAGATCTTCTATCTCAAAGAGCTCTGCATGAAGCTTGTTCCCTGTTCCCATGCTGCTGAGAAGACGTATTCCTCTTTTCTGCGCCTCCTCTGCGATGGCGATCTTGGCGCTCACGGTGTCAATGGCGTCTATAATATAATCAATCGAAGCTTCCTGATCCAGTATGGACGCAAGATTATCCGGCAGAACAA
This sequence comes from uncultured Mediterraneibacter sp., assembly GCF_944377805.1. GTDB lineage: Bacteria > Bacillota > Clostridia > Lachnospirales > Lachnospiraceae > Mediterraneibacter. Next base: position 57,689 of record NZ_CALWFZ010000001.1, read on the forward strand.
AAGTCTCATAAGTCCGCACTGTGATGGAAGGATTGATGTCTCTGATCCGCTCGGCCATCACTTCTGTCTTCTTCTTCCCGATCGTACTGTGATATGCTATGGACTGCCTGTTGATGTTCGTAAGAGATACATCGTCATTATCTATCAGAATCAGAGTTCCGGTTCCGCTTCTTGCAAGCGCTTCGATACAGTGGGATCCTACTCCTCCCACACCAAATACCATGACGGATGAATGTTTCAACCGTCTCACCGCCTCCTCACCGATTAAAAGTTCTGTTCTTGTATATTCATTGATCATCTCTTTTACACTCCCGTATTTTTTGTTTTTCTGTATTCAGATGGGCTCACTCCCTTCTGTTTCCGAAAGGCTTTGGAAAAATAAAGATTATTCTCAAAACCGACGGAGTAGGCGATCGCCGAGACAGACAGGTCGGTCTCCCGCAAAAGATGGCATGCCTGCTTGATTCTGTATCCGGTCAGAAAGTCTTTCGGGGACTTGCTCATATAGTTTTGAAAAGACCGGAACAGATGGCTTCTGCTGATTCCGACGTAGGCCGCGATGTCTTCCACTGTAACCGGGTAGGAGTAGTTTGTCTCAATATAACTGACCGCCTTATCCACATACATGGCATGCAGGTTTTTCTCAGGTTCTGTCCGTCTGGAATAGTGCATGAACAGCGCCAGGAGACTGTACAGTTTCCCGGTCATTGCCACTGCGGACTCATATGTATTGCCTTTGAGCATATAGATCTGCTCCATACCGCTTCGTATCTTATCTCCGGGAATTCTCCCTTTTAAAATATAAGGGCTCTCTTTTCCGAATTCTGTATTGCGTATGATGGAGGCGGCATCTGCCCCCATAAATCCGGCCCAGCAGTATTCCCACGGCTCTTCTCTGTCGGCCTGGTACTGGAGTTCAACTCCCGGAAAGAGGATGAACGTATCTCCCGCCCCCAGACGCACCGATACTTTTCCTGTCGTATATACTCCGCTTCCTGAGAGAATATGATGGATGCAGTAGTGATCCCTGACGCCTGGGCCCCACTGATACTCCGGTTCACATTTCTGATATCCCACATTATAGACAGACAGGGAACTTAAAAGGTTCTCACCGACTTTGTAAGAATGTTTATATGAATCTGACATCTGATCAGTTCCTTTCTGAGGTCATTTCCTGATTTGACCGCCGTCATTGTCATTATAGTATTCTTCCGGTCATCCGCGCAACATTTTTACATAAATTTGCACATAATTTTTATAGACACTGTCCCGCCCTTCCCTTATACTGATACCAGGACAGAGATAAGAGACAATTATCCGTATATTTCTAGAATTATAAGGAGGATCATCAGATGAAAAAAAAGCTATTTGACAAATTTGGAGAACTTTTCGGAAGTGCCGAGGGGGCACATTTTTATTTTTCTCCGGGACGTGTCAATCTGATCGGAGAACATACTGACTATAACGGAGGACACGTCTTCCCCTGCGCGCTCACCTTGGGCACATACGGCGCAGCCCGCAGAAGAGACGATCGTCTCATCCATTTTTATTCGATGAATCTGGAAAGCTTCGGGGTAGTCGAAGCTTCCCTTGACGACCTGACGAATAAGGATGAATATAACTGGGCGAACTATCCCCTTGGAGTTGTCTGGGCTTTCGCCGAAAGAGGCTATAAGCTTGACCGGGGCTTTGACATGGTAATCTGGGGGAATATCCCAAATGGCTCCGGCCTGTCCTCCTCCGCTTCTCTGGAGGTGCTCACGGGAGTTATTCTCACAGACCTGTACGGAATCGACAGCTTAAGCATGACGGATCTCGCGCTGATCGGTCAGTATTCCGAAAATAATTTTAACGGGTGCAACTGCGGCATTATGGATCAGTTTGCCGTGGCTATGGGAAAGAAAGATCACGCCATCTTCCTTGATACAAATACAATGAACTATGAGTATGCCCCGATCGCACTTGAGGACGCAAAAATCATTATCACAAACAGTAAAGTAAAGCACAGCCTTGTGGACTCTGCTTACAACGACAGACGCCGGGAGTGCTCTGATGCCCTTGCCGCACTTAAGACGGAGCTGAGTATCAACGCCCTGGGCGATCTGTCCCCGGAGGAATTTGAGTCTCACAAATCGCTGATCAAAGATCCGGTACAGTTTAAGAGAGCGAAACACACCGTGTATGAAAACCAGCGTACAATCGACGCGGTTGCCGCCCTTAAGAGCGGAGATCTTACACGATTCGGCGAACTGATGAACCAGTCTCATATCTCTCTTCGGGATGACTACGAAGTCTCCTGTGAGGAAATCGATATTCTTGTAGATCTGGCATGGAAGGTTCCGGGGGTGATCGGTTCCCGCATCACTGGCGGCGGATTCGGTGGCTGTACAGTAAGCATTGTCAAAAATGATTCTGTGGACGCATTTATCGAGAGCATCGGCAAGGCATACGAGGAGAAAGTCGGACACAAAGCCGAGTTCTACACGGTAGAAATCGGAGACGGCGCTTCGCGCATTGATGAATCCCACTAAACTGGCATCCTGACAGAACTTTTTGCAAAAACGAGAAAGCGGAGGTATAAGATATGCTCTATGAGGCAATTAAGAAATTGGTACAGTATGGAATCGATACCGGCCTGACCCCGGAGTCTGAAAGAATCTATACAACGAATCTTATTCTCGATGTCATGAAAGAAGACGACTATGAAGATGTAGAATGTGATCTCTCTAATATCATACTGGAAGATGTGCTTTGCGAACTTCTCGACGAGGCTGTTAAAAGAGGTCTTATCGAGAACAGCATTACATACCGGGATCTTTTTGACACCAGGCTGATGAACTGCCTGATGCCCCGCCCGGCGCAGATTCAGGAAAAATTTCAGAAAAAATACGAAATATCACCGGAGGAAGCGACTGCTTACTATTACAGGCTGAGCCAGGACAGCGACTATATCCGGCGCTACCGCATCAGCCGCGATCGCAAGTGGACGGTAGATACTCCATACGGTACGCTCGATATTACGATTAACCTTTCCAAACCGGAGAAGGATCCAAAGGCTATCGCGGCCGCAGGCGCCGCGAAATCTTCCGCATATCCGAAATGCCAGCTCTGTGTGGAGAATGAGGGATATGCCGGAAGGGTGAACCACCCGGCCCGGGAGAACCACCGTATTATTCCCATTACAATCCAGGGAAAGAAATGGGGATTCCAGTACTCCCCCTATGTGTATTACAACGAGCACTGCATCGTCTTCAACGGTGAACACATTCCTATGAAGATCGACCGCAGCGCTTTTGCGAAGCTCTTTGATTTTATTAAACTCTTCCCCCACTATTTCCTCGGGTCCAACGCGGATCTCCCGATTGTGGGCGGCTCGATCTTAAGCCACGATCATTTCCAGGGCGGACACTATACATTCGCTATGGCAAAAGCTCCTGTGATAGAGAACTTCACAGTGGCCGGCTATGAGGATGTGGAGGCCGGTATTGTAAAGTGGCCGCTCTCCGTCATCCGTCTGCGCGGAAAAGACACGGAGCGCATCATCGACCTGGCAGATCATATTCTGGGCAAATGGCGTTCCTATACAGATGAGGCAGCGTTTATCTTCGCAGAGACAGACGGCACGCCTCACAACACGATCACTCCGATCGCACGCATGAAGGACGGCATGTATGAGCTGGATCTGACTCTCAGAAATAACATCACCACAGAGGAACATCCGCTCGGGGTATATCACCCTCACGCAAAACTGCATCACATCAAGAAAGAGAACATCGGACTGATCGAGGTTATGGGTCTGGCTGTTCTTCCTGCCCGCTTAAAAGGCGAGATGGAACTTCTCAAAGAGTATATTCTAAAAGGAAAAGATATTCGCAGCAACGAGCAGATCGAGAAACACGCGGACTGGGTCGATGAATTCCTCCCTTCCTATCCTGAGGTAAACGAAGCAAATATCGAACATATTCTGGAACAGGAAGTCGGAAAAGTATTCTGCCAGGTACTCGAAGACGCGGGAGTATACAAATGCACAGAGGAAGGACTGTCAGCATTCCATCGGTTTATCAGCGTGCTGTAGAAAAGCGAGCTCTCCATACATACCCATATAAAAAGAGGACGGAAATAACCGTCCTCTTTTCTGATTTATTAACACCTATTTTTTAGAATCAAGATAAGCATTTCTACCTTCTTCGTAAAGGTTGTTTCCCTCGCTGTCAATGATGACTACAAGAGGCATATCCTCCACATAGAGTTTCCTGAGGGCTTCCGCGCCCAGGTCTTCATAGGCGACAAGCTCCGCTTTCTTGATACATTTTGCCAGCAGCGCTCCTGCTCCTCCGATAGCGCCAAAATACACGCCGCTGTATTTCTTCATGGCTTCCACAACTTCAGGAAGACGCGCGCCTTTTCCGATCATCCCGCGTGCTCCCACAGACATCATGGTCGGCGCGTATGCGTCCATACGTCCGCTCGTTGTCGGGCCTGCGCTTCCAATAACCTGACCCGGTTTCGCAGGTGTCGGACCCACATAATAGATTGTCGCGTCTTTCGGATCAAAGGGGATCTCTTCTCCCTTTGCCAGAGCCTCGCACATTCTCTTATGTCCTGCATCTCTGGAAGTATAGATCGTTCCGGTCAAAAGCACCTGATCTCCCGCGTGAAGTGTCTTAGCAAGCTCCTCTGTGAGTGGTAATGTAATCTTTCTTGCCATTTATATCACCTCCGATTTGTGGCGTGTCACATGACAGTTGATATTAACCGCGCAGGGCATTCCCGCGATATGAGTTGGCAGTGTCTCGATATTAAGGCCGATAGCTGTCGTCTTTCCGCCAAAACCCTGAGGTCCGATACCCAGCTCATTGATCTTTTCCAGCATTTCCTTCTCAAGATCTGCGTAGAACGGATCCGGATTGGAGGAATCGAGCGGTCTCATGAGCGCTTTTTTGGCAAGAAGCGCACACTTGTCAAATGTTCCTCCGATACCCACGCCTACTACCATAGGCGGACATGGATTGGGGCCTGCCGTCTCCACTACTTCAATAATAAAGTCCTTGATACCCTGAAGTCCTGCAGACGGTTTGAACATGCGGATCTGACTCATATTCTCGCTTCCAAACCCTTTTGGTCCCACTGTGACTTTAATCTTATCACCCGGCACGATCTCCGTATAGAGCATGGCCGGTGTGTTATCCCCAGTGTTACCGCGGCGCACCGGATCTTTTACAACTGACTTGCGCAGATAACCTTTATCATACCCTCTGCGAACCCCCTCGTCCACAGCCTCACTCAGGTCTCCTCCCACAAGACGCACATCCTGTCCGATCTCAAGGAACACGCAGGCCATTCCTGTGTCCTGACAGATCGGCACATTCTCGCTGTCAGCAATCTCAAAGTTTTCGATAATATTATCCAGAACGCCCTGGGCAATCTCTCCGTCCTCACAGGCACGGCAGTCACGGATTGCGCATTTTACGTCTCCCGGAAGATGATTGTTGGCATCGATGCAGAGTCTCTCGATCACATCGGTGAGTGTACTTACATTTATTTCACGCATGGAAATCAACTCCTTTCCTGATTGTACCATTGTTTTTGTTCAGCCATACACAGAGCCGTTCTACAAAGCATACGAGGTTGCTTTCTACTCCGCCCCATGTACGGCCGGACTTTTTTATAAAAATATTCCGATAAACTGGCAGCCCAGCACCACAAATACGAGGGCTACCGGATAAGTTGCCGCATAAGCGGAGGCCACATCGTCTGTACCTGTCACGCGAATCAGTGTTCCGAGAGCCGGAGTACTTGTCATTCCGCCACAGATAGAGCCAAGTGTGTTGAACAGGCTCAGCTTCATCAGCTTCACGGCTACAAAATATCCGATGAGCATCGGAATCAGTGTGATCAGCGCTCCGTACACAAACAGGACGAGCCCCTGCTCTTTAAGGATCTCAATAAACCCTGCGCCTGCTTCTACTCCCGCGCCGATGAGGAACAGCGCCAGCCCAAACTCACGCAGGCATTCCAAAACAGATTTCTCTACATGGAAACTAATCTTTCCTGCATGGCCGAAATGTCCCAGGATAAGCCCAGCAATCAGCGGGCCTCCCGATGTTCCCAGTGAGAACTCCGCTCCGCCCGGAAGCGGAATAACGATTTTTGCCAGAATGATTCCCAGCGCGATCGCAAGCGCAAATGCGAAGAATCCCATCTCATCCACAATGAAAAGTTTCTCTTTCTTCTTCAGCGCATCGTCGCCTACATTCTGAGCCGCCTCAAATTTCGCTCTCTCTGCCGCCATATCTGTCTTTAAAAATTTCGGAACAAGCTGTACAAAAAGCACAACCCCCACAACGCCAAAAGGATAAGCGATACCATATCCTACAGACGCATTGGCCGATCCCGTCGCGTCAATGGCCGCCGCAAGGCCCGGCGTACTTGTAAGCGCTCCGGACATCATACCAACGCTGATGTCAGACGGAACACCTGCGATCTCAATGATCCCAACTGTAGTCAGCGCGCCCGCCGCGATAATGATCAGTCCCAAAAGGATATATGATTTTGCGTTAATCTTAAAGTTGCGGAAAAACTTCGGCCCCGCGATAAAACCAACAGACGTCACGAAACAGATCAGTCCCAGTTCACGCACAAGATCGGGCACCTCAAAACCGAAATGTCCGAACACAAGGGCGACAAGCAGTACGCCTGCCGTCCCCAGTTCCACTCCCCGGATCTTAATGCTTCCTACCAGATAGCCGACGAAAGCGACCAGGAATACGACCATCAGCGTATTGCCAAGCACACTCTCCTGAAACCAATTTACTAAAAACATGTTCTCTCCCTTTCCTATCTCTCATGTCTTGCGTACTTCGGAAGAAGGAGCGGGGATACGTCGCCTGTGTCGATTCCTGCCACTTTTAATTCCTCAGCATACGCCTGTATGTGATCCAGATTCATCGTTCCAAGCTCAACGTTCTTAGCTTTCGCCGCCGCGGCTTTTCCGGCATTGCGCCCGAATACGATGATATCCAGAAGCGAGTTGCCCATCAGACGGTTTCTTCCGTGGATTCCACCGACAGCCTCACCTGCCACAAGCAGGTTGTTGATAACTTTTGTAAATCCGTCTCCTCCGATTTCAAGACCGCCGTTCTGATAATGAAGGGTCGGATAAATCAGAATCGGAAGTTTTCTCATATCAATATCATAGTTCATATACATGCGGAGCATAGCGGGAATACGTTTTTCAATCGTTCCCGGTCCTCCAAGTTCCTCAATCATCGGAGTATCAAGCCATACGCCGCTTCCAAGAGGAGTCGTTACGCCTTTTCCGCGGGCCGTACACTCACGAATGATCGATGCCGCCGCCACGTCGCGCGTCTCCAGAGGATGCATAAACGCCTCGCCGTCCACATTGACAAGCTGAGCGCCTACTGAACGCACTTTCTCCGTCACAAGAGCGCCAAAAATCTGAGACGGGAACGCGACTCCTGTCGGATGATACTGGATCGTATCCTGATACAGAAGCGGTGCCCCCAGGCGGTAACCGAGGATCAGTCCGTCCGCCGTAGCGCCGTAGTGGTTTGAAGTCGGAAATCCCTGATAGTGCATACGGCCCGCTCCGCCTGTTGCAATGATCACGGTCTTTGCCTTTGCCACAAGATAGTCTTCTGTCTCGAGATTCTGAAGCACAGCTCCCGCTACCTGTCCTCTGTCATCCTTAATCAGCTCTACCGCCACCGTAAACTCGGCAACCGGGATCTGCCGATTTAATACTTCATCGCGAAGCGTACGCATAATCTCTGCTCCGGAGTAATCCTTGCAGGCATGCATTCTTTTTCTTGAAGTACCGCCGCCGTGTGTGGTAATCATTCTTCCATCTTTGTCCTTATCGAACATGACCCCAAGTTCATTGAGCCATTTGATCGCATCCGGAGCTTCCATAACAAGACGTTTTAAAAGTTCCGGTCTCGCGGCAAAATGTCCGCCGCCGAACGCGTCCAGATAGTGCTGTACCGGAGAGTCATTCTCTTTATCTGCAGCCTGGATGCCGCCCTCTGCCATCATCGTATTAGCGTCACCGATACGAAGTTTTGTAGCGATCATTACATTTGCGCCCGCTTCGTGAGCCTCAATGGCTGCTGACGCGCCTGCGCCGCCGCCGCCGATCACAAGCACATCCACATCATAATCTACCTTGTTAATATCAACCCTGTCTGCAAGCAGACGGCTGTTGGAGTGGAGAAGATTCACCAGCTCCTTCGGCGCTTTCTGTCCTTTATTCGGTCCTATTTTAATCTCTTCAAATGCCTCTTCCCTGTAATCAGGATGGAACTCTTTAAGAAGGGCATCTTTTTCCTCCGCAGTCATACGTCTTGGTTCCGTGCCAAGACGCTCTGCTCTGGTGGCCTCCACTTTTTTCACGGATTCCATCATTTCCGGTGTAAACATGATCTTCCCTCCTTATTTCTCAATCTCTCTGTTGTTGTAAAGCTCCTGCATCTGAGTGATCGGCTTCTCCATGATCTGCTCGATCAGTTCGTCATACTGACCGCTGTGGATTTCTTCCACGCGGTTTGTCAGATGTTCTGATTCAGGCGCAATATATTTTCCTGTCAGGCGTCTTGCAAGAACTCCTACCATCGGGTGGGATATTTCAGCCGGACATCTCACAGAACAGCAGCCGCATCCGATACAGTCAAAGGACTCTTCCGCACATTTCTCGAACTCTCCGCGCTGTGCGTAGGCGATATACTGCATAACATTTAAATCCTGGGTACATGCCTTTGTGCAGGCGTTACATCCGATACAGCTGTAGATCTCCGGATACAGCTCCATCATGATCTTCTGTTCCGGACGGATCTCGTCCATGTCATATGTTCTCTTATCTGTCGGGAAGAACGGGATGCTTGCCACATACATGCCATCCTCTACCTGTGTCTGACAGGCAAGGCATGTCTTTAATTCATTCTTGCCTTTGATCCTGTAGATCGTTGCGCAGGCGCCGCAGAAGCCATGACGGCATCCGCATCCTCTTTTCAGTGTATAACCCGCATATTCCATAGCTGTCATGATTGTCAGCTCTGAGGGAACACTGTATTTCTTACCGAAAAAATATACATTTACCATCTTTTCCATGATATTTCTTCCTTTCCCTAGTATTCATTCGGCATCTCATCGACTTCATCGCACCGAAATACCGGACCGTCTTTACATACATATTTGGAACCAATGTTACATCTGCCGCATTTGCCGATCCCGCATTTCATGCGGAGCTCTAATGTCGTATATACCTGGTCTCTGGAAAATCCCAGCTCCTCAAGTCCGGCCAGGGTAAACTTAATCATGATCGGCGGACCGCAGACAAGCGCGGTCTTATTTACATCAAAGCCCAGCTCTTTTACATAATTGGGTACGAATCCCACATGGCCGTCCCATCCTTCCTGCTCACGGTCAATGGTCAGATGAACATGTACGTCCGGCGCGTTCATCCACACTTCCTGGATCTCTTTTAACTGAACCAGGTCGTCCGCAGAGCGGGATCCGTATACAATATCTACTGTACCGTAGTCTTCACGCTTATCGAGGACATAGTTGATAACAGAACGAAGGGGCGCAAGACCGATACCTCCGGCGATAAACAGGAGATCTTTTCCTTTTAACACATCTTCCACCGGAAAATGATTGCCGTAAGGTCCCCGGACTGTAATCTCATCTCCCACTTCCAGGCCGTGCAGAAAGTCTGTGAGCATTCCGCACTTCTTAATACTGAACTCCTGATATTCCTTATTCGTCGGAGAGGAAGTGATAGAGAACATTCCCTCGCTGATTCCCGGCGCGCAGAGCATCGCGCACTGCCCAGGCATATGCTCGAACAGCTTGCCGCCTTCCGGAGCATTGACGCGGAATGTCTTCACGTCAGGCGTCTCCTCACGAATATCAGTGATCACGCCCACCTTCGGAATCAGCGTATCCAGCGTATAGTTCTTGTGACATGTGCATTCACTCATTACTGCTCACCTCCCTGTTTCTGAAACGCTTTCACTACTTTTACGATATTTAAAGCGGACGGACATTTCTCCACACATCTGCCGCATCCAACGCAGGAATACATGCCGTCATTATTTGCCGGGAAGTACACCAGCTTATGCATGAATCTCTGCCGGAATCTCTCTTTTTGAGTAGTCCGGTTATTGCCGTGCGCCATCATCGTAAAATCAGAGTACATACAGGAATCCCAGCAGCGGTATCTCTTCACGCCGTTCTTTCCGGCGTCATAGTCCTTAATGTCATAGCACTGACAGGTCGGACATACAAAAGTACATGTGCCGCATGCCAGACAGGGCTTGTACAGTTCGTCCCAGAGCGGATCCTCAAACTTCTCCATCAGAACATCACCGTTCCATCCTTCAAGGGAGAGGTTAGAATACGGAAGCTGCTCTATGATACTGTGAATCGCCTCTTTTTCCTGCTCTACAGCAGCGTCGGCGCCGGAGTCTTCTGTCAGGAGACCGGAAAGTGATTCTGTGAGCGCCTCGCCTTTCTCTGTGAGCGGCTTCCAGCAAAGATCATCCCCGATCAGCCATGCTTCCACATCGGCCCCTGGATTGGCAGCGTCCACTCCGAAAGCCTTGCAAAAACACGTCTCCTCAGGTTCATGGCATGCAAGGGCCACAATCGTTCCGTGATCCCTGCGGGCAGCATAGAACGTGTCAATAGGATCCACGAGGAATACTTTGTCCAGCACTTCCACGCCTCTTACATCACACGCTCTCATTCCGAACACAACAAAATCCTGTTCCTGTAATGCCTCCGGTTCAACACTTAACTTCTTTCCGTCTCTGACGCAGGTATAGAGGTTTTCGCTCTGCGGGAAGAAGGCGTCTTTCGGAGATTTTACTGTTTTTAACGTATCAATATCGACTTCTGCGTCTTTCGTCCACACGCCGAAATTAACCTGTCCTTCATTTCTTACCGGAAGATATAATTCCTGCTCTGCGGCAATCTTCTGAAATAATGCCGACAGATTTTCTTTTGCGATCTTATACATACATTATCCCCTTTCTGCCACAATTCCCGGCTCAGCGTCATCAAGGTCATAGTTGGTAAGCGGAGTTCTGGGCTCCAGATCAGCCCCTGCCTGATATTCTCCGTAAAGTTCATCAATATCCTTGATAAACTTGCGGTTAAACAGATGCAGGCGGATTCCCTGAGGACAGACTCTGCTGCACTCTCCACAGTCCGTACATCTTCCAGCGACATGGAAAGCACGGATAATATGGAACATCTTCTCCTCAAAAGAATCCGCATTTGCCTTCTGCGCGCTGTCAAACTTGTTGCTGTCAAACACGCACTTGCGGCAGCTGCATGCCGGACACACATTACGGCAGGCATTACAGCGGATACATTTGCTCAGTTCCTTCTGGAAGAACGCGAATTTTTCCTCCGGGCTCATTGCCTCGATCTTTTCCACTTCAGCAAAGCGATCCCCGTCTTTCGTCTCTTTCGAGTCTCCGATTGTCTCGTCAAAGATCACATGATCTTTTCCTTTGCACACATGGCATCTCTCCAGCATGGCATCGGCATAGGAGCATGTCTTTTCCCCGTAGATAGTCTGAATGGTCAGCGTATCCGCCTCATCCCCCATTTCAGCCCCGGAGATACTTTTGATACCTTTAATACCCATTGCCCTGATCTTCTCGATGTCCAGCTTTCCTTTGCAGCCGACGCCGATGATATATGCCTTCTCGCGGTCAATGCGGTGCTCTTTTAAAAGTTCCTGAAAGCTGTATGTATCACATGGCTTTAAACATACGAGCGTCTTTCCTTCCAGTTTGGAAGCCTCGATCATATATTTGCTTAAGTTCGCCCCGCAGAATCCGTTATAGACAAAATCCGCAAAGTCCTCTTCTTTTTCAAAGTAAGCCGGCTCCGGATTGTAAGGCAGGTCCCCGGCTTTCCATCCGAGCACTCTTGCCACGGTTCCGTCAGCCAGAAGCTCTTTTGCGCGGTTAATTAATTCCTGCATCTTAAATCCTCCAATCTTACGTTTTTGCCAAGCGAAGTAACCTTGTCCACAAACTCATGCATTGTCTCTGAGAATTTCGCTCCCTCAGCAGCCGATACCCACTCTACCCGGGTACGTCCGTTTTCTACTCCGATGTAGTCAAGCATGGAGAAGAGAAGTGTCATACGCCGCCTCGCATAATAGTTTCCTGAAGTATAATGGCAGTCGCCCGGATGGCATCCGCACATGATAACCCCATCCGCGCCCTTTTCAAATGCTCTTAAAATGAACATCGGATTGACGCGGCAGGAACAGGGAACACGGATGATCTTGACATCAGCCGAATAGGACATACGGCTGCTCCCCGCCAGATCCGCTCCGGCGTAGCTGCACCAGTTACAGCAGAACGCCACGATTTTTGGTCTGAATTCTTCGTTCTTTTCTATCGACATATCGCATCTACCTCCGCTAGAATCTGTCTGTTCGAGAAGCCCTGCAGGTCCATTGCTCCGGACGGACACGTTACGGTACATGCTCCGCATCCCTGGCAAAGCGCGTCATTGACAACCGCAAGGCGCCTTGTCTCACGGATTCCGTGATCATTTACCTCTTTGTCCTCATAGGTGATCGCTCCGTACGGACATACGTTCGCACACTGGGAACATCCGTTACAGAGAAGTTCGTCTGACTGTGCCGTACACGGATTGGTCAGCAGTTTGTCTTTTGCAAGAAGCCCGATGGCTTTTACAGCTGCGGCTCCCGCCTGAGAAACCGTCTCTGGAATATCTTTCGGTCCCTGGCATACGCCTGAGAGGAAGATACCTGCTGTAGGTGATTCTACCGGACGAAGTTTTGCGTGGGCCTCTGTCAGGAAGTTGTTCGTGTCAATACTTGCCGTCAGCATAGTGGCGATCTTTCTCACACCCGGATTCGGCTCAATAGCTGCCGCGAGGACGACCATATCCGCCTCTTTTAAGATCTGTTTATTATCGAGCAGATCTGCTCCCTGTACGAGAAGTTTTCCATTTGGCTGCGGAATGACTTTTCCGACCTGTCCTTTAATATAGTTTACACCGTAATCTTCCACTGCCCGGCGGTAGAACTCATCGAAGTTCTTGCCCGGCGTTCTTACATCAATATAAAATACGGTGACATTCACATCCGGATACTTGTCGCGGATAAGCATTGCGTGTTTTGCCGTGTACATACAGCAAACTTTAGAGCAGTAACTTTTGCCTCTGTCGTCCGCACAGCGGCTTCCCACGCACTGAATGAATACCATCTCTTTTGGCGCTTTCCCGTCGGAGAGGCGCTCCAGATGGCCGCCTGTCGGGCCTGCCGCATTCATGACACGCTCCAGTTCAAGAGATGTGATAACGTCCTTGCTCTGGCCGTAAGCATACTCGTCATATTTGTCCAGCTTGATCATGTCAAAGCCTGTGGCCACAACAATCGCGCCGTATTTTTCTGTGATAATCTCATCGGTCTGATCATAGTCAACAGCTCCTGCCTGACACACCTTTGAACAGATACCGCACTTTCCTGTCTTGAACTTAATACAGGCATCCCGGTCAATAACCGGAACATTGGGAACCGCCTGTGCAAACGGCGTATAAATAGCGCTTCTGTTGTCCAGCCCGCGGTTGAACTCGCTGGGAGTCTTTTTGCTCGGGCACTTCTCCTGACACACGCCGCAGCCTGTACACTTATTCATATCCACGCTTCTTGCCTTCTTGCGGATCTCAACTGTGAAATCTCCCACGAAACCGGATACATTCTCCACTTCGCTGTATGTATAGATATTAATATTCGGATGCGCGTTTACTTCTCCCATCTTCGGGGTCAGAATACACGATGAACAGTCCAGTGTCGGGAACGTCTTGTCAAGCTGAGACATCCTTCCTCCGATACTCGGTGTCTTCTCGACGATGTCCACCGGATACCCTGCCTCCGCAATATCAAGGGCCGTCTGGATACCTGCGATGCCTCCTCCGATCACAAGCGCTCTCTTTGTAACACGGCTCTCTCCCGGCTGGAGCGGCGCGTCAAGGTTTACTTTAGCGATGGCCGCGCGCATCAGAATCACAGCTTTTTCCGTGGCCTCATCTATATCTTTATGTATCCAGGAGCAGTGCTCGCGGATGTTGGCGATCTCCACCATATACGGGTTTAATCCGGCCTTCTCCGCCGCGTTTCTGAATGTCGTCTCGTGCATACGCGGAGAACATGAACAAACGACAAGCCCGGTCAGCTGTTTTTCCTTAATCGCCTTATGTATCAGTTCCTGTCCGGCCTCAGAACACATATACTGATAGTCTTCCGCATGAACGACTCCCGGCTCGTGAAGCGCCATCTGGGCAACTTTGCTTACGTCTACCGTTGCCGCGATATTACTGCCGCAATGACAGACAAATACTCCTATCCTCTGCACCTGTTATCACCTCCTGTATCTTCTGAGTGCACTGACGAGCAGCTGCTGTGGTGTATCGGGATCAATAAGTTCCGGTATCTCATCCGCCAGCAGATAGTTCTGCCCTCTCTCCCGTACAACGATCTGTCTTGCGGCATCAATCAGCCTGCCCGGCTTCACATCACGCGGGCATCTCTCCACACACGCAAAACAGGAAAGGCATTTCCAGAGAGATTTTGAATTGACCAGTGACTCAATATCTTCATTAATCACATAGGAGACAAACTGATGCGGTCTGATATCCATTTCATTGTAGGACGGGCAGGAAGCGGAACATTTGCCGCACTTCATGCATTTCAGCGGATTTACGCCGCTGATCTCTTTGATCATCTCCGCGCGTTTCTGTTCTGTTCTCACTGCTCATCCACCTCCTTCAGCCCCAGTGCCTCTGCCAGCAGTTCCGTAAAATAATATACCGGCAGATTTTCACCGTTATTCTTGTTCAGATTATACATACACAGCGGACAGGCGGTAATCAGCATATCTGCGCCGAAACCTGCCGCGCTCTCCTCGATCTTCCGGCACATCTCTTTTGACATGTTCTCTTCTTTCAGAGATATGTAACCGCCGCAGCATTCGTTGCGGTACGGATAGATCACAGGCTCTGCTCCTATAGCTCGGATGAAATCCTCCATGATCGAGGGATTCTCAGGATCGTCAAACGCCATCAGCCTGCCCGGACGGAGAAGAAGGCATCCGTAGTACGCGCCTATCTTCTTTCCTTTAAGAGGGTTGGTAACTTTTTTCTTTAATTCGTCAAATCCCACGCGGTCGCGGAGTATCTCAAGATAGTGAAGAACTGTCGTCTCTCCCTCATAAGGCTCGTCAAGCTTCATATAGTTGTTCGCTCTTGTGCGGATGTCATCGACATTTTTCATGTCGTCATTTACCCGTTTAATCACATGATGGCAGGCAGAACAGACTGTTACCAGATCCTGCCCTTTCTCCTTGGCGTCGTTAAGCGCACGGACAGAGGCCAGCTTTGTGGCGATCTCATCGCTTCCCAGCGGATAGACACCGCCGCAGCACTGCCATTCACTGATCTCCTCAAGCGTAAAGCCCAAAGCTTCGGCACATGTTCTGGCATAATGATCCAGGTCCACAGCTTTGTTCTTAAGAGTACAGCCGGGGAAATAGCTGTATTTCATAGTATTACCTCCTTGTCAGTCAGGCGGAAGTCCGCCCTGTTACTTGATATACCCCTGCATTGTCAAATGAGGGGTATTTTTTAAGCTTAGATATTCAGTTCGGCAATAACTTCTTTCAGCTTATTCGCGCTGTTCTGAAGTCTTGCAACCTCTTCATCCGTAAGTTTCAGCGGCACCTTGCCCTGAACACCATTTGGTCCGACTAAAGTGAGGACGCTTAAGCAGACGTCATCAATTCCGTATTCTCCGTGCATCATAGAGGACACAGTAGCCACTGAATCAGATGCTGCCAGAACAAGACTGCAAAGTTCGCAAACCGCAATAGATACAGCGTAGAATGTAGCGCCCTTCTTTGAGATAACTTCTCCTCCTGATGTGTGCACATACTCTTCCATAGCCGGCTTGTCCAGCTCTTCAAGATCTACGCCAAGCTCCTTCATTGACTTATAGTAGTCGTCAATATTTACAGTGGCGATATTAGCTCCTGACCACGGAACAAAAGAGGAATCACCATGCTCGCCGTATACATACGCGTGAATATTCTTCTGTGCCACTTTAAAGTGTTCGGACAGTCCCGAGCGCAGACGCGCTGTGTCAAGAAGTGTTCCGGAACCAATGATCTGATTCTCCGGCAGACCGGAAACTTTTGTAAATACATAAGTCAGAATGTCAACCGGGTTGCTTACGATGATGTAAATTGCGTTCGGAGCCACTTTTACAATCTCCGGAGCAATAGACTTAATAATGTTGACATTTGTCTGCGCAAGCTCGATTCTTGTCTGACCCGGTTTGCGGGCGATACCTGATGTGATAATAACAATATCAGAATCTTTGGCATCTTCATAATCTCCTGCAATGACAGAGATGGGAGTTCTAAAGCAGGTCCCCTGCTTAATATCCATGACTTCTCCCTCTACCTTGTCCTTGTTGATATCGATCATGACAAGCTCTGATGCGATATCCTCGTAAGAAAGTTTGTACGCAATTGTTGCTCCGACACTTCCTGCGCCGATGATAGTGATTTTACTGCTCATAGTAATCCTCTTCCCTTTCTTTTCTTTTTCTGTAAACTAAAAAAGAAATCATGATTCTACTGCTGACGTCATATAATAGCTGTTTTTTACTTTGTCTTATCTGGGCATTTACATTGGCTATATGACTCCTTACATGTATGAATCAGATTTCGCTTGTTTTATCATAGCACATTGTTAATAATTTGACAAGATCTGAATTACTATTTTTCATCTGTTATTGTGTACAGGAAAAAAACAACTGGCTGCCGGCCCCTTTCTGCCCTCTCCAAGTTGACAAAAAGGCGCGTTTGATCGATAATAATACTGCGTCTGGCATGACATCTATTTAAGTAAGGAGGCTTTTTCCTATGAAACAGTGTATGGATTCTGACAATCTTCACCGTCGCTTAAAAAAAATCATCGGACAGGTACAGGCAATAGACCGGATGATCGATGAAGATATTCCCTGCGAGGATGTCCTATCGCAGATTAACGCGGCCAAGTCCGCCCTGCACAAAGTCGGACAGATTGTACTCGAGGGACACATTAATCACTGTGTCCGCGACGGAATCGAGCATGGCGATGTGGATCAGACTATAGCCAGCTTTACTAAAGCAGTTGAACGGTTTGCAAATATGAAATAGCAGAATACACAGAAGGCTGAAAACTTACTTTCTCTTCTGTGTGTTTTTCTTTATGCGTCTTGACAACCTATACCCCTATAGGTATATAATATACCTATACTTATATGGGTATGATATTATGTTGAAGGAGACGTATTATTATGAAGAAATTGGAAGAGATTCTGGAATGGGGCGGAGTAAAAAGGGATGTTATTTTCCTGGTCTTATCGGGAGTTTCCCTGCTGCTGAGCATACTCGGATACTCCCCGTTTCCATTTGACATGGCATGGATCGCCATTATCTTATGCGGTCTGCCTATTGTCCTTGAGGCATTCATCGGACTTGTTACTGCTTTTGATATTAAGGCTGATGTGCTTGTATCCATCGCACTCATCGCATCTGTTATTATAGGCGAGGATTTTGCGGCCGGTGAGGTCGCATTCATCATGCAGCTTGGCGCCCTTTTGGAAGACCTGACCGTGGCAAAAGCCCGTGCCGGCATTGAGAAGCTGGTCCATCTTACACCGCGCACCGCGCGAAGAATATCTGCTGCGGGGGAAGAGATCATTCCCGCGGAAGACGTACAGATCGGTGATCTGCTGCATGTGCTTCCCGGAGAGACGATTCCCGTTGACGGAACAGTCACAGTCGGGGAGACGTCAGTTGATCAGGCTGTCATGACAGGAGAATCCCTCCCCGTAGACAAGGGTCCGGGAGATGAGGTTGCAAGCGGCACGGTGAACCAGTTCGGAGCATTTGAAATGAAGGCGTCCAGAGTCGGCGAAGACAGCTCTATACAGCGCATGATACGCCTGGTTAAATCGGCAGACGCAGGGAAGGCAAAGATTGTAGGTACTGCGGATCGGTGGGCTACATGGATCGTGGTAATTGCCCTGAGCGCCGCGGCTCTTACCTGGATAATCTCCGGGGAAATTATACGGGCTGTAACAATTCTTGTCGTGTTCTGCCCATGCGCCCTTGTGCTGGCCACTCCTACCGCTATTATGGCTGCTATCGGAAACGCTACAAAACACGGCTTCCTCGTCCGGGAGGGAGACGCTCTGGAACGGATGGCTGCCGTAAAGAAAATCACGTTCGACAAGACCGGAACTCTCACATACGGAACACCGCAGGTTACTGCTGTCGTAAGTTTTCTCTCCGGTTTGTCCTGGAGTGAACTGTATGCCTGTGCGGCGGGAGCCGAACTCAACTCCGAGCATCCCCTTGGCAAATCCATTGTCCGCTCTTATAAGGAAGAAATGAAAACGGTTCCCCCATATCCTGAGGAATTCCGGATGCTGCCCGGAAAAGGGGTGGAAGCGGTTATTGATGATAAGGAGATACTTGCCGGCAATCCGGAACTCCTCTCAGACCGTCATATTCCTCTTACGGAAGAGATGAAAAAACGCACGGATCTGTTCCTGGAGAAAGGCTGCACCGTTATCTATATTGCGGTCAACGGCAGATGCGCCGGATTCATCGCGCTCTCCGACACTCTCCGTCAGGATGCCGCCGATACTATAGACGCGGTAAAAGCAGCTGGAGTAACTCCCGTCCTGCTCACAGGCGATCACGAAAATGCCGCCCGGCATATTGCCCGCCTTCTTCACATCAGCGAAGTGCATGCCTGCTGCCTTCCTGAAGACAAATTAAACCAGATCGACTCATACGAAAAGAAGAATCAGCCTGTTTGTATGATCGGCGACGGGATCAATGATGCTCCCGCTCTCAAAAAAGCCCGCGTGGGAATCGCAATGGGGAAAATCGGAAGTGATATTGCCATTGACGCGGCGGATATTGCACTCGTAAATGATGATATAAAAGAACTTCCGCATCTGTTAAGGCTTTCCCGGAAAATGATGACAACAATCCGTCTGAACCTGACATTCTCTATGGCGCTGAATTTCGCCGCGATCATACTTGCCATTACAGGCATTCTGAATCCGGTCGTCGGCGCGCTCGTGCACAATGCCGGCTCTGTGGTCGTAATCATCAACTCAGCCCTGCTTCTTGGATGGAAAAACAGGAAAAAATAATTATGAATCCCTGCCGCGCCGCTGTGATGCGGTCCGAACACAGATGAGCCTGCTGGAAATAATATTTCCAGCAGGCTCATCTTTTCTTGCGACAGCAACGAGCTAAAGTCCTGGCTTGTCCGAGATCTTGTCGGCCGCTTACAATTCCGGAATGTACCTTTTGGCACTTCCGGTAATTTGTGGACAAAAATTTACGCGCACGCATTTCCAAGTATTTCTTCCAGCGCATTTTTACTGCTTGTATGGCACCGGATCACGCTGGCATTACACCGCCCTGCTTCCTCAACCGCGCACTTTACCATTTTGTGTGATACAGTATTAGTAAAAAGCACGATCAAATCAGGGCTTCCGATCTGCTTGCCCAGGCTTGCCGACATCTGGGTAAATACTTTCGCCTTACAGTTGAACTGCTTGCAGATTTTCTTGTACTGGCAGACCATCCTGTCATGGCCTCCTATGATAACAACACTCATATAAAACCTCCTGTAGAAAAGCAATGACTCTTTCCATTACACCTTGTAGGTTAGTTTAACCTAACTCATGTTGTTATCATACATGATAAAGAGAAAAATAGCAAGATATTTTTTGATATTTGTTCTCAATTTATTTCTCGTAAGCTTCAATTCCTGCTTTCAGCCTTTTTAATCCGTCTTCCAGACGCTCTCTCGGACACGCGAGATTCATTCGCAGAAATCCCCTGCCATTGTGGTATTCGCTGCCGTCTGATATATACAGCCCGGTATGCTTTCTGAGAAAACCCGACAGTTCTCCGGAGTCCTCCGTCACCCTGCGGCAGTCAATCCAAAGCAGATAAGTGGCTGTTCCGCGTATTGCCGTAATACTACCGATCTCTGCGTCAATATATGTTTCTGCTCTCTTCCGGTTTTCCCACAAATACTGGTTTAAGGCGTCAAGCCATTCGCCACCCTCTCTGAATGCGGCGACAGGGGCAATCGCGGCAAATACATTCGGTTCTGCCACTTCATCTGTATTCAGGCCGCGGTTTACCCTATGCCGGAGCGTTTTATCCGGCACTACCACGGCGGAGGTCTGTATCCCGGCTATGTTAAACGTCTTCGTCGGCGCAATACAAGTGATGCTGTTCTTTTTACAGTTTTCAGATACGGAAGCAAAGGGAACATACTTTTCTCCTGGTTTTACCAGGTCGCAGTGAATCTCATCTGAGAGTACAAGCACATGATGTCTGACACACAGATCACCGATCCGTTCCAAAGTTTTTTTGTCCCAGATCTTTCCCACCGGATTCTGAGGGTTGCACAGGAGCAAAAGAGCTGCCTGTGGATCCGACAGTTTTCTCTCCAGATCGTCAAAATCAATCTCATAGGTACCGTCTTTTAAGGCCAGCCTGCTCTCCAGAACGTTCCTCCCATTATTAAGGATCGAGTTGAAGAAAATATTATAGACGGGTGTCATAACCACCACTTTCTCAGCCACAGTAGTCATCTTTCTGACGATACTGGAAATGGCCGGAACGACTCCCGTGCAGAAGATAAGCCATTCTCTTTCTATCTCAAAATGGTGCCGGTTGCTCCACCATGACTGATACGCCTCATACCACTCATCTGTCAGAAGCGTGTAGCCGTATATTCCCTGAGCCGCGCGCAGAGCTATAGCCTCTGTCACTGCCGGAGCAGTCCGGAAATCCATGTCCGCCACCCACATGGGAAGTTCGCCGTCCGGAACATCCCACTTTACAGAACCGGTATTTTTCCGGTCAATCAGTTCATCAAAATTGTAATTCATACTGCCGTACTCCCTTTCCTTCAGGCGCATGCGCCGTGCTTTTTACAGTCTGCATCGTTGCAGAAAATCTTTGTTTTGGCAGGATCGATCTTATCTTTCTCAACAATCAGTTCTCCGATCCGATCTGCCCGGATCGTACCCCCTGAGGGGTTTAATACGCTGTCTATTTTTCCCCGGATCTCTGCGTTAACGGTAGAATATTCAAAGGCCAGTGTCGTGTTGATCAGCTTACAGTTCTTCATCACAAGATTCTCAATATAACACATCCCCTGCAGACTCTCGATCGTACAATTGACAAGAGTCAGGTTCTTTGCATTCCATCCGAGATACTCTCCAGAGATAAAGGAATCATAGACTGTCACGTTTTCGCTGTTCCAGAACGCGTCTTTAGAGAGCATCTTTGCGTCTCTGATCTCCACATTTACCGCGCCGTCAAAGGAGTAATTCCCCACCAGCTTAAAGCTGCTGATCTTCATGTCTTTACAGTTCATGGCGAAATAGTCTCCCTTTGCGCTAACATGATTCATATTCACCTTCTCACAGTTCCAAAGCGTCTCCTGAGCGTTTGGAAAATCCACATTCTCCAGCACGACGTTCCGGCACCGCCTGAAATTCTTGGGGGCTTCGATCAGCGCGCCTCTGACCGTAATATGATCCGTATACCAGACGCCGGCCCGGGCCATCTCAAACCAGGTACAGTCCTCAGCGGTAATATCCCTGCTGTACCAGAGCGGGTATTTCCATTTGAACATACTGTTATACAGTTCAATATTATGGCTCTCCTTGAGCGGAGATTCACCGTCATCGAATATTGTATCATAAATCTTCAGATCTTCTGCCATAAACAGTGAACGTTCCCCGGTAAAATACTGCTGTCTGATCTCCTTTTTCTTATTCATTTAATCACTCCCTGATATTTCATAATATTTAATATAATCACCAGAAGTGCCAAAAGGCACATTCCCGCACTTTGACTCACCGCCGGCACAAAAAAATAATAAGAGCATATGAACCGTCACGGTATCACAGATGCTCTTATTATTTTAGTAGGTAATGCCCTCACACTCAAATACTTAAATTGAATACTGCATTATTCAAAAAAGCTATGGATTGGGGCTGTCTTCTTTTAAAGTCATGATATGATGCCGGCCATAGAGTACCAGAGAGATCAGCATCATAACTATACAGACCGCAATCAGTGCTCCCGATACTGAATCCGGTATATTATACCAGAACACATGGACTATCATCATCGCATAGAGAAGCCATGTATTGACTTTACCATGCCAGTCCGCCCCAAACACTTTTCCCGTCTTCTGTATCACCAGGAGCCCGGTCACTCCCATGAAGAACTCCTTAAAAACCATAAGGGCAAGCGGCGCGATCATAAACGGAAAACGGGTGAGCAGACAAAACAGCATAGCCACCTGAGTCAGCTTATCAGCCATCGGGTCAAGCACTTTTCCCAGATCACTGGTCATATGAAAGCGTCTTGCTATAAGTCCGTCCACCGTATCCGTCGCTCCGGACAAAATCAATACAATTCCCGTCCATACATAATTTTTCTCCACACAGTACAGCCACATAAAAACCGGAATAAGGCAGAGCCGGAAAAACGAAAGCAAATTCGGAACTGTCAGTACTTTTTTCTTGTAACTGTCTGTATTATCAAATTCAGATTTCATTAGGTTTCCCCCTGAGGATTTCTCTTCTGTTGTACAGGTAAGATGATAGTCCGTTTTAGAATAATTGTCAATTTGTTTATTCTGCTTTCAGGGAAAAACCGTTTAGTGACATTTGCTCCATCCGCAGCATTTACAGATATTACATCCCTCTTCAAATACGAGAGGCTCTCCGCATTCCGGACAGTACATTTTATCTGTATCTGTCTCTGCGCTCACTGCCTTTGGCTTTGGGGCCCTTTCTGTTTTAACCGGAGAGCTCACTTTTCCTCTGCCCTGTCTCTGAGAGAGTTCTGTCTGCATCTCATTATACATATCCAGAAGCGCGTTTCCTACCGCCATCGGACAGCAGGCACCCTTGCTTGTGTCCTTTCTTGATACACGCCTCGCGGTATAGGACGGACATGAGCCGCTGGAATTAAGCTGATCCACAATCGTCTCTATATCGATACCACCTCTGGCGCTGATGGAAATCATACGGGAGAGACCTACCATAAAGTTGTTGCATCCGCCGGTGGATCCCTTGCTCAGATACGTCTCCAGAAGCGCTCCCGTGTGGGGATCAAACAGCGCAATACAGTGCAGGCTTCCGCAGCCGGTTGTGAGTTTTCTCTTCTTGCCGACCACATCGTCTGTCACAAGAAGAATTTCCCCTCTCTTCAGGCCTTCTCCTGCGGATACTTTCTTGTTTTCTTTCTCTTTCTTCTCACTTGCATTCAAAATTCCGATTCGTTTGCATCCGTCGCGGAAGATCGTAATGCCTTTCAGCCCCTTCTCATAGGCGTACAGATACAAGCCTTCCGTCTCCTCTACGGTAAAACGATTCGGGACATTGACCGTGGAACTGATCGAAGCGTCAATATGAGTCTGCCATACAGACTGCATATCAATCCTTTGCCGGTAATCGAGAGTCATTGCGGTCACAAAATAATCCGGAAGTTCAGAATCATTTTTCAGCCCATGCTGTTTCATATAAGATTCTACAATCTTCGTGTAAACTTTATAATATACATCTGTTCCGTGCAGAGACTCTGTCTTACGCTCATAATAGTTGGCGTATACCGGTTCGATTCCTCCCGATATGCCAAGCATTGTAGAGAGAGTGCCTGTCGGCGCAATAGTGAGAAGCTGGGAGTTGCGCAGACCGTATTTGCGTACCAGTTCTCTCGTTTTTTCCGACGTATTTGCCTCAAAATACGGAGTGGACATGATCTCTTCAATATTACATGCCTCAAAAGCCCCTTTCTCCTTTGCCAGCAGCGCGGATGCCGCGATTGCGGAGTCAGCCATCGCAAATCCGATATTGTCGCACATCGCAATGGCGTCTTCCTCTCCATAAGTCAGGCCCAGTTTAATCAGGCAGTCCGCAAGCCCCATAATTCCCAGACCGATCTGGCGCCATTTTCCTACGCTCTCCCGCTGCTCTTTCAGCGGGTGAAGAGGCAGTCCTTCCTCCAGCACTTCGTTAAGAGCGCCAACCGAAACTTCCACGCAGCGTTTCAGCCCTTCAAAATCAAACTGTGCATGATCTGTAAAGGCATCCTGTACAAACTCGGCAAGATTGATGCTGCCAAGCAGACAGCTTCCGCCTGCCGGAAGCGGTTCCTCCGCGCACGGATTCACTCCCGCATAAGAGAATTCCTCCGTATTACTCAGCAGGTTCCAACCGTCAATCCGATCCCAGAAGAGAGCTCC
The DNA here is from genome assembly GCF_944377805.1 of uncultured Mediterraneibacter sp. Classification (GTDB taxonomy): domain Bacteria; phylum Bacillota; class Clostridia; order Lachnospirales; family Lachnospiraceae; genus Mediterraneibacter. Next base: position 82,115 of record NZ_CALWFZ010000001.1, read on the forward strand.
CGGCTCAGCGTAATCCCAGTTAGTCTCTGCAATCCTGCGGAACAGCTCCCTTGCATTGACCGACCGCTCAATCTCTTCTCCTGTAGCCTCTCTTGTGTAATGGAGCAGATATTCCTCGTTATTTTTCACCGCTTCCATAAAATCCTCGTGAATGCGGACAGAAATGTTGGCTTTCGTCACTTTTTCCAGATCTGTCTTCAGATCGATAAATTCCTCCACATCCGGGTGGGAGCAGTCGATGGAAATCATCAGTGCGCCTCTGCGCCCGTTCTGACCGATGAGAGCTGTCACCAGAGAATAAAGCTCCATAAACGAAACAGAACCGCTCGTCTCCTTGGCCGCATTATTGATCTTCGCGCCCCGGGGGCTGAGTCTTGATATATCGACGCCGCATCCGCCGCCGTAGCTATAAGTGCGGGCAAGCTTTTTCGCACAGTCAAAAATACTCTCGATATTGTCCTCCGGCGGTTCAATCACATAACAATTCGAGTAAGTTACCTTTCTTCCTTTCTGATCCAGTCCTCTGTTTGAGAGAATTCTCCCCCCGAACAGAAACTTCTTTTGACGGATATACTCTGCAATTTCCCCGTTTCCGCCGCTGATACGGTTCATCCACTGTTCAAAGTCCTCTCCGTCACTGCAATACTTTTTGGTCCATATGTCTGTCCCAAGCTGGTTCTCTTCACCAAGCCATTCTTCTACTGTCATATCCTGTACCTCTTTCCACTTCTAACTATTATCTGCGCATGAACTGTCATACATGTACATCGCAAATAAAATGTTATCATTGCTACAGGAAAATATCAAGGCTTGACAAACAGAAATTTGCCGTTCCAACCACAAAATATAGTATTTTGTTAAAATTGACTATACATTAACTAGTTTTTTTGTACGGAATCCCCGGATAACTACGCGTCAAGAATCCTCCCGTCCGTGGAAATCGTCACAACGCTCCAGGGAATAAATTTACCGCTTTTCTGAAGCGCTGTCTTTGCCGCATGTTCCAGTCCTCCGCAGCAGGGCACTTCCATTCTAACAATAGTGACACTCTTAATATTATTGTTGCTAATAATCTCAGTAAGTTTCTCCGAATAATCCACATCATCCAGCTTTGGACAGCCTACAAGCGTAATATGCCCTTTTATAAATCTCTCGTGAAAGTTTCCGTACGCATAAGCGCTGCAGTCAGCAGCAATCAGAAGCTTTGCCCCGTCAAAATACGGCGCATTCACCGGAACAAGTTTAATCTGCACCGGCCACTGGGACAGACGGCTTACCTGATCTTTTTCAGGCGGTTGATCCTTACCTTCCTCTTCCTCTCTGCGCGTGATGGATTTTGACTGAGATCCCGGGCATCCGCACGGAAGCGCCATTCCCTCTTTTTTCATCTTCTCCTGCATGTTTTTCATAACAGCCTCATGATCATAGGCAGCCGCTTCGCGCTCTACAAATGAGATAGCATTTACAGGACATGTGGGAAGGCAGTCCCCCAGCCCGTCGCAGTAATCATCCCGCAGAAGTTTTGCCTTGCCGTTTATCATACCGATGGCGCCTTCATGGCAGGCTCTGGCGCATGCGCCGCAGCCATTGCATTTTTCTTCGTCAATATGAATAATCTTCCGTATCATAATGTATTCTCTCCTTAAATAAGCTGTGATATTTTGTTTCTCCTTCACCTGTCTGACAAGTGTATTATGTCATAATTATATTTTCTTTTCTGTTGTAATTACAACAAAACAGTAGATTTATGAGTTGTTTCATATGAATATACTTGATCTTATATATACAATGTGTAATAATGACAATGATTTACATATAACCAGGAGGAAAAGAATATGAAAAATCGTATACGTAAAATGTTACTGATCGCTTGCGCGGCGGTTTCTGCGCTTCTGATCACAGCCTGCGGCGGCTCCGGAAATGATGCTGCCAAGACCACTCCTCAGACAGAGGATACTTCTGATGATGCTACAGCGGAAGACGATACTGCTGAGGATACTTCTGATGCAGACGCAACCGGAAAATACGCAACTATCCAGGAATTCATCGATTCCGACATGATGCAGCAGTCGCTTCAGCAGCAGATGGAAAGTCTGGAAGGAACCGGAATGTCAATGACAATTACAGGCGAGGAGAATAAGCTTGTATATACATTCACCATCGATGACCCGGATCTGTCCGCAGCGATTAATCCTGCTGATCTGGAGTCTTCACTGGACTCCCAGGCTTCTACTTTTGAGTCTGTTGCAGCAATACTTCCGGCTGCCATCGACGTCGACAATCCGGTCGTAGTTGTTCGCTATATCGGAAGCGATGGAACAGAACTTGCGTCAAGAGAGTTCGTCCCCACTGATGACAGCACAACTGATACGGCAACAGAGTAGTCTGTAAAATATATTTATGTAAGAGATACGGCGCAGTCCCGCAATGGACTGCACCGTATGTTTTGTTATTCAGATCCTGTTACATCTCCGTAATAATAGCTTGCTGTTGCACCTCCGTCAATCAGGATAGTGGAACCTGTAATATAAGCGCCGGCAGGTCCCATCAGAAGCTCGGCAACATTCGCCACTTCGTCCGCTGTGCCAGGGCGTCCGGCAGGACATTTTGCAAACATGTTTTTATAAAATTCACCACGGGGACCATTAAATTCATCAATGGCAAGAGGTGTCACAATAATGCCAGGCGCAATATCATTGAGCCGGGCACCACGCTCGCCCCACCTGACTGCTTCTGCCATTACACGCTTTTCGTTGCAGCGTTTCGCCATCTGATAAGCATGGAGCGTATCACGAATGTTTTCGGGGCGAAGCATTTCAAGCTCTAAGAGTTCTTCGGCAGGAGTCGTAGCAAGTAATTCGTCCTGTTCGGGGGTAAGAGCGGGCATACGGAATCCGCTCTGGCTGGAGATCGTAACCCCAGCGCCGCCTTCTCTGATAACCTTTCCGACTTCTTCAAGCAATACAGCGGTCCCATAGAGATCTACCTTCAGAATCGCTTCAATGGGAGCCTGACTGGGCGAAACGCCTGCAGCATTGATCAGCATAGCAATATCACCATACTTTTGCGCCTCTGTAATCAGATTCAAAATGGATTCACGAGAGGAAAGATCCATTTCAAACGGTACCGTATCAAAGCCTGCGTCATTCATAATTTTAGAAATGGTCTGCGCATTGAGCAGACTTTTATCACCGATCACAATTTTCTTTCCAAATCCGACTCTGCGGGCAATCGCCATACCAATCTGCCCGGCTCCTGTTAAAATAACAACATCTCTTTTCATGCTCATTTCCTCCTTAGATTGCCTTTTTGCCCAGGGCGCTCTTTCCGGAAAATGTACTTTTCCTCATCTGCACATTATATTATACGAATGGATCTTTAGTGGAACAATTCGAGTTTCATGTCTTTTGTATAAGAAAAACTGATACAGTCATCAAAAGTACCATAAGACACATTATCATAAAAAAGAGTCTGCAGACAGCAGACTCTTTCCGCATAGCGTTATTTATTTTTATCAAACTGTGCCTTCAGTATTTCGGCAAATTCTTCGACATAAAAGCCTGCATTATCAGCTTTCCAAAACGCGCAGTAATTACGATGGATCGGTATTTTGTTCCGACAAAGGGGCAGGCGGATAATCGTTTCCGCATACTGTGGGGGCAAGGCGCCGCCCTCTATAGGAAGATAGCCTTTCCCACTGACTACCATCAGCCGCGCTTCATCCAGATTCTCGGCGAATATCACCGGGCTTATAATACCATAAATCTCACGATAATAGTTTTGCTCATGTTCTTGCTGTTCCTTAGAGGCTATCAGGATGCAAGGGATGTACCGCAGATCTCCTGCATTTACATGTCCCATACCCGCAATCGGGTTTCTTGTGGAAATCTCAATATGACAGTCAATAGTTGTAAGAATAATATTGATATATTCATTGGAAAAAGCCCGGCGTTGATCATTTAGAATCAAATCCAGTTTATCTGTCCGAAGCAGTCTGTATAAATCTTCATGATTTCCGGTTTTTATATCGACTGAGACGTCCGGATATTTCGCGGCAAACTCAGCTACCGCTTTCTGGAATTCAGGCCCGCCATAACCTTTCAAATATCCGATATGTAAGGTAAAGGCGTCGCCTTGGGCGATCTGGGCGGTTTCTTTGCATAATCGATCAAAGTCTGCCGTCAGAATCAGACTTTGCCGATAGAAATACTCCCCCGCCGGTGTCAGCGTGAAACGACGGTTTTCCCGTTTCAGCAATGTGACGCCAAGCTCCCGCTCCAGTGCCTGCACCTGCTGCGAAATGGCTGACTGTGATATATAGCATTCATCGGCAGCTTCACTGAAGCTGTTACATTGAACTACAGTTTGAAAATATTTAATCTTCTTTAGCATGGTTACTTTCTCCCTGTGTTTGCTTTCTATACCGCAAATCTCATGGTAACTTCCGCACCGCCGCTCTGATACGCTCCAAAAACGTGATGCTGTAATTATCGGCTTAACTATAGCATATATCTGTGCCGGGATCAAACGCCAGGAGATCCGGCCAGTATAACTCTTGATTTTATGAGACGATCTCCCCGCATTTCACATGCTCCGCGCAACAGACATTAAGGAAATCGCGGTGCTTGCTGCAGAACTGCTGCTCTCCGTCATTCTCTTCCTCATCCTGTACCGAAAAAACGGATTTGAGAGGTAATACTATGGAAATTATTCTAAGCAATGCAAGCGACCGGCCAATCTACGAACAGATCACCTCGCAGATTAAAGAAATGATAATGAAAGGGACATTAAAGCCCGGAGAGCCTATGCCCTCCATGCGGAAACTGGCGAAGAATCTCCATGTCAGCGTCATCACCACCCAGCGGGCCTACGACGACCTGCAAAGAGACGGTTTTATCGTAACCGTACCGGCAAAGGGCACATTCGTATCCACTCAGAATCAGGATTTTATAAGAGAAGAAAACTTAAGGCGTATAGAAAAGCTGCTCTCCGACGCGGCCGCCCTCGGACATGAAAACGGGATCACCCTGGAAGAATTAAAATCCACACTGGAAGTCATCTATATGGAGGAATAGCATTATGGAATCGGAGAAAACGGAGCGGGAAAATCCACTCTGATCAACTCGATCCTTGGTATCGCGGACAGCGACTCCACACTCACAGCCATGCTTGGTCTTGATATGAAAACGCACGGTAAGAAAATAAAAGAAGATATTGCCGTTATATTTAATGACTCCCACTATGACGCGAACCTGACCCCGAAAATCATAGGAAAAATTCTCTCAAAAGTATATAAAAACTGGGACGCCGATCTCTTTTCAGAATATCTGGACCGGTTCTCCCTCCCAAAAAATAAGAAGATCAGAAAATTCTCCACCGGAATGCGGGTGAAGCTGGAATTTGCCTCGGCGTTAAGCCATCACCCGAAACTTCTGATTCTCGATGAGGCAACCAGCAGCCTGGACCCCGTGTTCCGTGATGAAATTCTGGATATTTTAAGAGAATTTACCGAGGACGAAAACCATGCGGTTCTTATGTCCTCTCACATCACAAGTGATCTGGATAAGATAGCCGATTACATCGCCTACCTGCACGAAGGAAAGATGCTGTTTGTCAAAACGTGCGATGAGCTCCAGAACGATTACGGTATTATCACCTGCGGACGGGAATTTTTCGACAGCTTAAGCCGGGATGATATCATCGCTTACAAAAAAGAACCTTACAGCTACCGGGTGTCCATCTGGATTTACAAAAAGAAATATTCATAAAAATACCCCTGCGGAGCCGGATGCCAAAACAGCTTCCATGTCCGCAGGGGATTTCTTTTTCTTCCATTTCTCAATTACCGTTTCGTAACTCCTCATCCGGCAGCAGATTCTGCATACTTTTCAGACTGATTGCCAGAGTGGATGTATTGTGTAAAAGGGCTGATGTCGTGGGCTGTATCACACCGCCCACGCCGAGAGCAATCAGAGCGGAATTGATGCCTACAATTCCTCTGTAATTGCTGTTAATTCGCTTTGTCATCGCGTCTGCGAGGCGTTTCAAAGTGACAACCGCCCGCAAATCATCTGAGGCAATCGTAATGTCCGCGATTTCACGCGCGATCTCCGCGCCGTCACTGATGGCAATGCCTGCGTCCGCCGCCGAGAGTGCCGGCGAGTCATTGATTCCATCGCCGATCATGATCACTTGCCTTCCGTATGCCTTTTCCTTTTCTATGAACCGGGCTTTGTCTTCCGGCAGCACTTCCGAGTAGTATTCATCCACACCGACGCGTCGGGCAATGGATGCCGCTGTTCTCTCGCTGTCTCCCGTCATCATGACAATCTTTCCAAGCCCCTCCTCTTTCAGCATCCTGACCATTTCCGCCGCCTCCGCTCTGAGAGGATCCTCAATACAGATCACAGCCGTGAGTTCATGTTCAATAGCAAGATACAGATGAGAATATTCTGTGGGCAGATTGTCAAAGCGCTCCTGCATATCAGGCCGTATAGTACAGCCCTCGTCCTCAAAGACGAAATGACTGCTTCCGATGACCACTTTCTTCTCTTCGATGTATGAAGAGATCCCGTGAGCTACAATATACTCTACTTTCGAGTGCATTTCCTCATGGTACAGCTTTCTTTTCTTCGCCGCGTCAACTACTGCTTTTGCCATAGAGTGTGGAAAGTGTTCTTCCAGGCACGCCGCGATACGCAGCGCTTCATTCTCCGGATAATCTCCGAATACGATCACATCTCTTACTGTAGGCTTTGCCTTTGTAAGTGTTCCGGTCTTATCGAATACAATTGTATCCGCCTCTGCCACGGCCTCAAGATATTTCCCTCCCTTTACTGTGATACCGTAAGTTCCTGCCTCACGGATAGCCGAGAGCACGGCAATGGGCATGGCAAGTTTTAACGCGCAGGAGAAATCCACCATCAGAACCGAGAGCGCTTTCGTCACATTGCGTGTTAAAAATCCGACGATCCCCGTGCCAAGAAGGGTGTACGGGACCAGCCGGTCAGCCAGGTGTTCCGCCTTACTCTCCAGCGCAGATTTCAGTTTTTCTGAGTCTTCAATCATTGTCACGATCTTCTCAAATCTTGTAGAACCGGACACTGCCCTGACGAGTATCTCAAGCTCGCCTTCCTCCAGAACCGTGCCGGCGTATACAGTATTTCCCTGCGCTCTTCTTATCGGAAGCGGTTCTCCTGTCAGAGAAGCCTGGTTTACCATACCCTCGCCGCCTGACACTTCGCCGTCGAAAGGAATTACATTGCCCATGTGAACGACAACCGTATCGCCGGGCCGTATCGCGGACGCATTGACAAGCACTTCCTGATCGTCTCTTTTCAGCCAGACTTTCCTGACATTCAGAGACATGCTCCGGGCGAGATCGCCCACAGACTTTTTATGCGTCCACTCCTCCAGCAGTTCTCCGACACCAAGCAGAAACATGACGGAACCTGCCGTGTCAAAATCTCCCCGCACTACAGATACTCCGATGGCAGTCGCGTCCAGAACCGGTACTTCAATCCTGCGTCTTGCAAGGCAGCGAATCCCCTGCCATATATACCGAAGCGCTTTGAAAGTCATCCAGACCTTTCGTATGGGGTAAGGTATGATAAACTTTCCTCCATAGTGAAGGATTACTTTCATAATCAGCTTTTCCCGGAAAGCTGAATTCAGCTCTCTTCCGGAACTTGCGAGCACATTCTCCGGCACTTCCGTTTTCTCATAACAGAATCCGCGCAGTACTTCGATCAGCTCCTGCCGGTCTCCGGTGTAACAGATCACGGCGTCTGCGGTGCGCTCATACACCTTGGCATCTGTTACAGATTCCTGCTTCTCAAGAAACCAGCAAAGAGTATCCGCCTGCGCACATGTCATTCTTCCCTGAACAACATGGATACGCAGACGGCCTTTTATCTCGTGCTTTATAATAAATTTCATTGTATGCTACGCGTTCTCTTCTGTGAGATCTTTCGCACCTTTGTTTTCGTCTTCCTGCACAGCGGCAGCTTCCTCGGCTGCTCTCTTATCATTAATCTGCTGAGCCTCGGCCAGAATATCCTCCGCATTCTCCTGAACTGTCGTAGCGGTCTTCATCACACAGTCTTTGGCGCGCAGAGCCGCCGCTGTACAATTTGTATATACTTTCTTGGCGTCTTTGCTGGCGAGTACCTTCACTCCGGCTGTTCCGAAAAGCACGCCGCCTGCGAATAATCCGATTTTCTTTAATGTTGAAATACTTATCATGTTAGAATACCTCCTGTTATATGTGTTATTCTCTTCTCTGCCGCATCTTTCTATTTGTGCTTATAGCCTGTATAAAATACCATCACAAAGCACAGAACCGCAGCCCATGCCCAGAATTTATGTTGTTTCACAGCTATATCACTTCCTTTGTTAATAATATGTAAACTCTTCGGGTTCTGTCACATCATATCAATCTGATTTCCGGCTAGTCAATTCTAACACCCTCTATCGATAAATCTTATCACCTTTTTTCAGTAAACTGACAGGTGCTTTTCACACATACCCGGAATACTCCGCGGGTGTGAAAAAAGCACCTGTCAGTTTTGAATCTTAATTTTTGCAATTTTCTGATCTTTCAGATAGCCGCATCGCTTCATCCCTTCCTGCACGACTCGGTTCCATTTTCCGGGAGAAAGATGGTAGGTCGTATTGTCGTCCAGCGTGATCTCACAGCCTTCTTCCTCGTCCATGTCCTCAGAATACTCAACCTTATACATATTCTTTCGGTTGATCGCCCCGATCTCCTCGAGAGCGTTTACCATGCGATAGACTGTCGCGACGCCGATCCCGGCGTCTTCCCTGGACGCTTTATAAAAGATTTCCTTGCAGCTGGAGCAGTCATTTTCCAGAATAATGTCTATGAGCATCAGCCGCTGTTTTGTAATACGGCATCCATTTTCTTTTAGTTTCTCTATAATCTGATCTTTTCTGCTCACGGCACCCTCCTGTTACTTAATAATCTTCCTGTCATGAAATATCCGTAACTCTAAATCCGGCCTTCTCAACAGCCTCCTTAAGCTGTGCGTCCTCCACCATCCGGTCATAAGATACTGTAGCGCTGTTGCCACTCAGACTCACGTTTGCCGTAACTCCGTCAATTTCATTGAGAGCTTTCATCACACTGTTGACACAGTTCTGACAGCTCATCCCGGATATTCGGATCGTTCGCTTTCCAACCACCGATCCTCTCAGTTTCTTTTTCGGCAGCTTTCTGCTGCTTGGACAGCTTCCTCCGGCCGGACAGCCGATGCACTTCACGCCGCTTCTTTTCGATTTTACAATATACGCAACTGCGCCTCCGACTAAAATCACCAGAATGATGACTACTATAATATCTGCCATAATAAAGCATCCTTTCCGCTTTAACGTCAAGGGGTGGACAAAGTATACTACCCTGTCCACCGCTGACCGTCAAAATAATACCCTACGCGTGCAGGCTGTATTCTGCAGCGAACTCTTTGTCTGACTTGCGGATTCTCCATATGATAATGGCTGCGAATGCAAGAATCGCAATCAGGCCCGGAACAAAAGCAGTTCCAAGAGAGCCGGTCGTAATAAGAGTTCCGATCTGGTATACGAGGAATGCTACCGTATATCCGGTCGCAAGCTGCAGGCAGATACCGCCAAACAGCCATTTTCCACTCTTCATCTCAGAGTTCATCGCGCCAAGAGCCGCGAAGCACGGTGGTGTGTACAGGTTAAACATCAGATATGCGAGAGCTGCTACCTGTGTAAGCCCCATGACCAGAGCCACTTCATTTCCGCTGCCAACCAGAGCCAGCTCGTCTGTATCGATCAGATTGGTAACGCTGTATACAACGGCAAGAGTGCCGACTACATTCTCTTTCGCGATAAAACCTGTGATCGCTGCCGCCGCAAGCTGCCATACGCCGAATCCGAGCGGAATAAACAGGATTGCAAACGGGTGAGCAATGCTTGCGAGAATAGAAGTGCCTTCCGCTCCTTCTTCCACAAGCTGGAACTGCCAGTTAAAGCTCTGCATGATCTGTACTACTGTGTTGCACACCAGAATGATTGTTCCGGCTTTTACGATATATGCTTTACCGCGCTCAAGCATGGACACACACGCCCTTTTCAGGCTTGGAATTTTATATTCCGGAAGCTCGATGATAAAGAAAGATTTACGGTATTTCTGTCCTGTGATTCTCTTTACAAGCAGCGCCCCCAGCAGAACGAGAAGGATACCTACCAGATACATTGTAGCGGATACCCACCACGCATCTGCGAAGAATGCTCCGGCAAACAGAGCGATAACCGGGATCTTAGCTCCACAGGGCATGAACGGTGTGAGCATCGCGGTCGTTCTGCGTTCTCTTTCGTTGCGGATCGTACGGGAAGCCATAACGCCCGGGATCGCGCATCCGGTACCAATCACCATCGGTATAACGGATTTTCCGGAAAGTCCTACTCTCTTGAAGATCGGATCAAGTACGACAGTCGCGCGCGCCATGTAACCGCAGTCTTCCAGAAGGGCAATCAGGAAATACATTACCATTACGAGAGGCAGGAAACCGATAACCGCACCGACACCGCCGATGATACCATCAACAAGAAGCGCGTACAGAAGCGGATTCGCATTCTCCATCAGTCCGCCGACCCAGCCCTGGAAAGTCTCGATCCAGGCTACCAGCCAGTCGGCAATCCATGTTCCCAGAGTGGTCTGTGATATGTAAAATACAAGGAAGATTACAACCGCAAAAATCGGAATACCGATAATCTTGTGGGTGATAACAGCGTCGATCGCATCCTGCGTGTTTCTGTCTTTTGTAAATACTTTTCTCTTTTCTACCTGTTTTACAATACCATTGACAAACTCAAACCGCTTTCTGTCTGCTGCTTCTACAGCCGCCTTATCATGAAGGTCAATATCCGCCTGCACATATGGAGCTGTCTGATCTTTTCCCTTTAAGGACGCCGCGGTATTAACGGCTTCTTTCAGACCCTCATGCCCTGAGGAAGTAGAGATCGTTTTGACAACCGGGCATCCCAGCTTCTCTGAGAGAAGTTTCTCGTCGATCTCGGTCTGTTTCTTCTCTGTGATGTCGCTCTTATTGAGCGCAACAACAACCGGAACGCCCAACTCGAGAAGCTGTGTAGTAAAAAACAGGCTTCGGCTTAAGTTGGTTGCGTCAACAATATTGATGATCACATCCGGTTTTTCATTTTTTACATAGCTGCTGGTGATACTCTCTTCTGAGGTGAATGGAGACATGGAATATGCTCCCGGCAAATCTACCGCGACCAGTTCCTCCGCCCCGTCATAGTAAGCCTTTTTAATAAGGCTCTCCTTTCGCTCCACCGTAACACCGGCCCAGTTTCCAACGCGCTCATTTCTTCCTGTCAACGCATTGTACATTGTTGTCTTACCGCTGTTAGGATTTCCTGCAAAAGCAATTCTCATTTTACAATTCTCCTCCTTCATTCCGATTAGCAATAACTAACCTTTGTGTAAAAAAAATAGTAAAACAGATTACTATTTTTTCTTATATTGAAATAGCTTGCGCTAAATCAGTATCGATATTATATCTCCCATCCTTTATGGAAACCACGCAGCCGCCTCTCACCCGGGAAACAACCGTAATTGGTTCACCGCTGTAGCAGCCCAGAGAAAACAGAAACGCCTCCATCTCATCATCCTCTGTCACAATGTTCTTTATAATATACTCTCTGCCTTCTTCAGCGTCTAACAAATTCATAATTCTCTGATCCTCTCGCATATTACTTCATCTAACAGAAGATAGTTTAAACTAACATCCAGGTTTTGTCAATCCCTTTTTGATAATTTTCATCATTTTGCGGATTCCAATTTGGATTTGCCGACACAGCCTGGATATGATATACTTAGGAGAAAGTATTTGAAAAATTATTACGAGGTGAAACTATGCATGGAAATGAATCTGCTGAAAATTATCTGGAAACAATCCTGATCCTGAGCCAGCGCCTCCCGGTAGTACGTTCTGTAGATGTTGCCACAGAACTGGATTTTAAAAAATCCAGCGTCAGTGTAGCGATGAAGAAACTAAGAGAAAGCGGCCATATCGTCGTCTCACCTGAGGGATATATTACGCTGACTGAGACCGGACGAAAGATTGCGGACTGCATCTATGAGCGCCATACACTTCTCTCATCCTGGCTCATTCGGCTGGGTGTGGATCCGAAAACCGCCGCTGAAGACGCGTGCCGGATCGAGCATGTAATCAGCGCAGAAAGTTTTGAGGCAATTAAAGATCATATTAAATAAGCGGCATCATATTAATATTGATGCCGCTTATTCTCTGCACTCTCTGATTTCATATCTGTATCTCGAACCAGTTATTCTTCAATCTGCGCGAGCACTTCCTTGAGTTCATCGGCAGATTTTCTGAGAAGTTTCATTTCTTCCTCACTCAGATTGATCTCCAGTATCTGTTCTGCTCCCTTGTTGCCCAACACAGTAGGAATACTCAGGCACAATCCTTCCAGTCCGTACTCTCCGTTTAGCGAGACAGAAATCGGCACAACCGTGTGACTGTCTCTTACGATTGCCTCCGCTATTTTCGCTGCCGCCATACCAATACCATAATAGGTAGCTCCCTTTCTTTCAATAATCTCATAAGCGCTGTCCCGGACTCCGTGGTAGATCTCATCCATCTCCGCAGAGAAGTCTTCATAACCTCTCATTCTGGCAAAATCCCTTAGTCCGATCCCGTATACATTGGCGCAGCTCCACACCGCCAGTTCGCTGTCTCCGTGCTCCCCGGTGATAAATGCATGTACATTCCTGCTGTCCACATCGAGCTTCTGACTGATCAGATACTTTAAGCGGGCAGTGTCAAGCACTGTTCCCGATCCAATCACCTTCTCCTTCGGGAACCCGGATTCTTTTAAGGCAACCTGAGTGAGTATATCAACCGGATTCGATACTATTAGCAGAATCCCCTCGCAGTTCACTCGTCTGATCTCACTGATAATAGACTTCATAATCCTGGAATTCTTCTGTACCAGATCCAGTCTCGTCTCTCCCGGCTTCTGGTTTGCTCCCGCTGTAATAATTATGACTGCCGCGTCAGAAATGTCTTCATAACTGCCCGCCGTAATGTCCATTGAGTGAGCAAAGGGCAGCCCGTGGCTAATGTCCATCGCCTCACCTTCTCCTTTCGCCTGAACAGCGTCAATGAGCACCAGTTCTGAAAATGTTCCTTTCTGCATTAATGTATACGCAATTGTTGAGCCGACAAACCCACAACCTATCACTGCCGCCTTCTGTATATTTACCATAGTGTTGTCCTCCTTTTTAATTCCTAGTATTTCGCTCGGATTTACTTGCAGCTTTATTATATATTAATTTCCAAAAAAATCAATAGGTTGTGTGGTATTTTTTCCCATACACGCAGAACAGCACGGACATAATGCCCATGCTGTTCCTGTTTATTTCATCTTATCAACTCTGTCCTGTATCGTCTTATTGAAGTTTTCGATCTGTCTGCTGTACGTTTCCTCCATGTATTTGGAATGCAGCATGAAATCGGCCGTGGCAAGATTATTCGCTATCGGAATATCGTAGACAACAGCGATACGAAGCAGTGCTTTTACATCGGGATCATGAGGCTGCGCCTCCAGTGGATCCCACAGAAAGATTATAAAGTCAATCTGTCCCTCCACGATCTTGGCCCCGATCTGCTGGTCACCTCCAAGAGGACCGCTGCAATACCCTTTTACCGGAAGTCCTGTCCGCTCCGCAATCAGCCGGGCTGTCGTTCCTGTACCGCAGAGAAAGTGGCCTTTGAGTATCTCCTTATTCTTATCGCACCAGTTTACAAGTTCCTTTTTCTTTCCGTCATGCGCCACCAGCGCGATATGTTTTGTCTTAGCGATCTCCATTGTCACATAGTTATCATTCAGCATATTATCCTACCTCCAGTCTGCCTGAAACGTTCACAGCAATGTAACGGACAGCGGCCGCCGCGCCATGCTCCGCATCAGACAAGCTGTTCCATCGTCTCAAAGCGGAACGAAGCCAGAACGCCCATTGCCACTGTAACCATGATACTATAAATCAGTACGATTGGAAAGATAAAATCCATATTTACAAAAATACCGATCAGCACCGCCACTACTGCTCCAAGCCCTAGAAGCGCCATCTGTATGGACATTCTGAGCAGATTCTGTCCGGTCTTTCCGAACACATTCCCAAGGAGGCACTGGCAGATCACCATTGTGTAGATTCTGTCGGCCTGAAGCACCGTATAGATCAGAATACAGTATATAATATTTACCGGTGACACATGCCAGAATATCCCGATTGGAATGCATATAATACATGCGTCTATGAGTGATTTTATATGTTCTGTCAAAGTGGCATACCACAGCTTCTTAAAAGAGCTGTCCGGTATCAGATACAGATACGGACTTTTCAGTTCGCTCTCCCACTTTCCAAGATACCCGCTCATCACAAAGGTCATATACGCTACCACTCCCAGCAAAAACAACTGCGGAACTCCGGATTCACTTGCGGAATCGCTGAGGGAATAGGAGAATACAGCGGCGATCACAATAGCGAACAAAGTGATCTTATCAAAGAAAAAGAACCTCTCCTTCCTGTATTCAAGAATCTGGCGGTAAAAGACCGCCTTAGCGCCCTTTCCTGTAATCTTTTCCCTGACGCTGCGAAATTTTTTCTTTTTCCCGCTGACTCCCATTACCATCTCGCCGTTCTTCTGACGCTTTTTCAGTTCCGCATAGTCATCGGCAAACTTCGCCGCTTCTTCGTAATAGCCGCCGTCGCACTTCATCCGGAGAGCCACCAGCAGCGAAAGGGCAACTGTGATCAGATACAGCAGCGTGCAGACAACGTTGATAACCGTAGGGCCAAGAAGAATGAGTCGGAACACTGAAATCTGCCATCCGATCACCGGAATCATCTGAAGCAGAGGCCAGTCGACAAATGCCATCGCGCTCTCTACTGTCAGTCCGTTTCTCCTGAAATACAGCACAACCAGCAGAGTGAATGCCACAAGGAAAATCTTAATCGCCAGTCTGAGTCCCTTCATGAGCTTTTCCGGAAGACGGTCATTTGTATACAGAAATACCATAATCGATACTTCCATCGTCAGTTCCAGTACACATCCGCTCAAAAAGAGAAGCAATACCCGAAGCGGAGAAACCTGAAATACCGTAAGGCCTGCGATGGCCAGAATAACCCAGACAGCCACGGACACAAGGTAGTTCATCCAGGCGCTGTTGAGGAGCACCAGTTTAGGGCTAAGAGGCGCCGTAAACACAAAGTGGGCATGCGCCGGACGGAAAATAATTCCTTTCCTGGAGGAATAACTCATAAAATTGCCCAACGTCATATAGATGCTCCAGAGTGTCAGTATGATTACAAGTCCTCTGGAAGAATTAATCCTTATGCCGGCTGCCGCTGCGGCCAGACTGAAAATAATGAAGATGCCGTAGGCAATCCCGAAGATCAGGGCAATCAGCGTCGTCGGTTTCTTTGCCGCGCGCTTCAGATTATTGATAAAACTGTGCTTTATAAGATATATCAGCGCTCTCATTTTCTCTCACCGCCTGTCATGGCAAAGAACAGATCGTCCAGATCACGGCCTTGCGCGTCTTCTTTTGTATAAGAACCGATAATGTTTCCTTTTTCCATCACGAACATGATATCCCATAGTTCCTCTACCATTTCCAGCATATGAGTACTGATCAGTATTGTAACTCCTCTCTCTCTGAGCCGCAGAACAACTTCTTTGAGCATCTTGATCGCCGCCGGATCCAGTCCTACCATTGGTTCGTCTAAAAGAATCACTTTCGGTTTTACCGCCAGCGCGCAGCAAATACTCACCTTCTGCATCATACCTTTGGAGAGCTCATTGCCAAGCTTATCCTGCTTGTCATCCATCTCAAACTCTCTTAAAATCTCCTCAACTTCCTCATCCGTGATGTCACTGCTGTACGCCATACGGATATATTCGATATGTTCCCGCACTGTCAGGGCATCAAACATATGCGGAATCTCCGGAACATAGGCGAATATTTTCTTTGCTTCGAGTGTGCGCGCCGGTATTCCTCCGATACGGATCATTCCTTTGTACCGCAGCAGTCCCGCAATGCTTTTGATGATTGTAGACTTGCCGGCCCCGTTTGGCCCGAGCAGTACTCCTACCTGTCCGGCGGGAACAGTAAATGTCACATTGTCCACCGCAAGACTGTTCCCATAAGATTTACTCAATTCCTGTACTTCTAACATACTGCCTCCTGTCTGCGAGAATCGGACCCGGAACGACACTTCTCCCTTCCAGGTCGGTTAATAAAACAGAGAAATCCCGCATTTCTGTATTATTAATTTAATACAATAATACGGGATTCCATTCTCTTTGTCAACTGAATTTACCGAAATATTTCCACGGATTTTACCGCTTCTCCACTACTTCTCCCTGCTTTTTGTAAATACTGTTCGCCGGCACAAATCCGCGTACAGATGACAACGGATAAATATTGCTGCGGCTGCCAACAACTGTCCCGGGATTCAGCACGCTTCCGCATCCGACTTCCACTTCGTCTCCGAGCATTGCACCAAACTTTTTCATTCCTGTCTCGATGTTTCCTTCCGGAGTCTTTACTACAACCAGTTTCTTATCCGACTTCACATTGGAAGTAATGGAACCGGCTCCCATGTGCGACTTGTATCCCAGAATTGAGTCACCTACATAATTATAATGAGGAACCTGTACTTTATTGAAGAGAATCACATTTTTAAGCTCTGTGGAATTGCCCACTACAGCGCCTTCTCCGACGATCGCATTGCCGCGGATAAACGCACAGTGGCGCACTTCCGCGTCCTTTCCGATAATCGCCGGTCCGTTGATATAAGCGGTAGGAGCTACTTTAGCCGATCTGGCAATCCACACGTTTTCGCCGCGCTTTTCATACTCATCCTCACTCAGAGTATTCCCCAGCTCAATGATAAAAGAACTGATCTTCGGCAGTACCTCCCAGGGATAGGTAACTCCTTCAAATATCCCCTTTGCGATTGTCTCCTCCAGCGTATAGAGTTCTTTTACTGTCAATGCTTCCATCTTATCTTACTTCCTTTCCGCCGCTTTTCCGGCCTTTTTATAAAAACCTGCCGCCCTGTCATAACAGGCTCTCAACTGATACTGATTGTTAAGTCCTTTGACGCCCACTGTCCTGCTGGTGATAAAGTGGTCCAGTTTCTTCATATACTCTTCGGAAGTGATGCTTCCCTCAGCCACATAGGTGAGCCCTTTCTCCCAGCTCGCGGTAAGTTCAGGGTTAAGAAGAGACTTAATGGAATTATCCACTACGTCATATATCATCTCTCCCTGAAGCGTCGGTGTGATGATCTGTGTCTTTTTATTCAGCTTTAAGTATTTAATATGAATCAGCTTTTTCAGTATCTCTGCCCTGGTAGCGCTTGTTCCGATCCCACTTCCCTTGATCTGGGCGCGCAGCTCCTCATCTTCGATGAGCTGTCCCGCATTTTCCATCGCAAGAATAATAGAACCCGAATTATAGCGCTTCGGCGGAGAAGTCTCTCCCTCCTTGATCTCCAGGGAGGTCACGGAAAGTACCGTGCCTTTCTTCAGTGTCTTTATCACTTCAAAAAGTCCGGTATCCAGCGACTGATCCTGTTCCTGTTCATTCTCTGACGCGTCACTTTTTGCCTGACGTTTCGCCTGAGGCTGGCCCGCCACTTTGAGATACCCCTCTTCTGAGAGCACTTTAAAGTTCGAGTAAAAACTCTCCTCCCGGATTTTCGACACAATCGATACCTTCTGATAAACTGCCGGCGGATAAAAGATGCTCAGGAACCGCCGCACGATTACGTCATATACCCTATGGGCGGTCTCCGAAACAGACCGGAGGGCTGAAAGGCCGTCTCCCGTGGGGATAATCGCATAGTGGTCAGTGATCTGTTTATCATTTACATATCTTGTTTTTACGAGATTTTTGTGGCTTCCAAATATCAGAATATCCTGAAGATACGGCACTGCCATCTCATATTTGGACAGTCCGTTCAGGTTACGGCTGATCTCCTTTGCCACCGCCGTAGAGAGAACTCTGGCGTCTGTTCTCGGATAAGTGACAAGTTTCTTTTCATACAGTTCCTGAACAATACGAAGCGTCTCGTCCGGGCTGATCTTAAAGCGCCTGGAACAGTCGTTCTGAAGCTCCGCCAGATTATATAGCAGAGGCGGATTCTTTTTTTCCTTCTTCTTCTCAATAGATTCAACGACACACGAAAGAGGCTTTTCTTCCGATAAATATGAGATCAGTTCCTCCGCCTTTTTTCTGTCTTTGAATCCGTTTTCCTTATACAGATCAAAAGACTCAAAATATCTGGAACCTTTTACCGCTCTCCATTCACCATCAAACGTCTTTCCCGATGCGTCCATCGTTCCAAGCACCCGATAGAAGGGCGTTTTTATAAATTCCCGGATCTCACGCTCCCTGCGTACGATCATGCCAAGTACACAGGTCATGACGCGCCCTACGGAGATCACAGAGTATTTCGTGTGAAGATAGTCGGAGATACTGTTTCCGTATTTCAGCGTCAGAAGTCTGGAAAAATTAATTCCCATCAGATAGTCTTCCTTAGCTCTGAGGTAAGCGGAAGCTCCCAGATTATCATATTCCGACAGGTCTTTCGCCTCCTTGATTCCCCTTAAGATCTCCTCCTCTGTCTGAGAATCGATCCAGACTCTTAAGCGCCGCTTTCCCGTCACTTTCGCCTCCTGCTCCACGAGACGGTAGATGTATTCCCCTTCTCTTCCTGAGTCTGTACAGACATAGATGGTATCCACATCATCTCTGTTTAATATACCGCTCACAATGCCAAACTGCTTTGATACGGCCGGAATCACTTCATATTTGAATTCCTCCGGAATAAACGGCAGCGTCTGAAGACTCCACTTCTTCAGCGCCGGGTCATATTCTTCAGGGTAACTCATTGTCACAAGATGCCCTACGCACCATGTGACGATGGCCTCCTCGGATTCCAGATACCCGTCGCACCGTCTTGTCTTTAGTTTTAATGCCTTTGCAAACTCCAAAGCCACACTGGGCTTTTCCGCAATATATACCGATTTTCCCATAGATTACTGTTGTATTGCTTCTCCCTTGATCTTATTCGCCAACGCGGAAGCAGTATGCCGTCCTTGTGTCATATTTCTCCCCTTTTCTGCAGATCGGGCCCGGGAAGTTGTTATGATGAATTGAGTCGGGATAGTATTGGGTCTCAAGGCACACCGCGCTCCGTCTCTCATAGGAGGCGCCGTTCTTTCCCGGCTCGCCGTCCAGGAAATTCGCCGTATACATCTGTACTCCCGGCAGATCCGTATACACATCCATCACAATTCCGCTTTTGTCTGACGTTACTTCTGCTACTTTATCAAAACTGCCCTTGTTTTTCAACACCCAGTTATGATCATAGCCATCTCCAAACCGTATCGGTTCATAATCCGCGTCAATCTCCTCCCCCAGCGTCTTACCTGCTCTGAAATCCATAGGCGTTCCTTCCACGCTTCGGATCTCCCCTGTAGGAATGGACTGCGAATCGGCGGGAGTGAAGCAGTCGGCATACAGTGTCACTTTATGATTGAGCACACTGCCGCTGTCGTGTCCGTTTAAGTTGAAATAACTGTGATTTGTCATATTAATGACCGTATCCTGGTCTGGAACGGCCTCATAGCGGATATTCAGCGCGTTCTTCTCATCCAGAACATAAGTAACGCGCATGTCAAGAGCTCCCGGATACCCCTGGTCTTTATCCGGACTGTGGAGTTCAAAAGTGATGCTGTTTTCCGTATATCGGTCCACATTCCAGATTCTCTTGTGATAATAGTCATAACCGCTGTGAAGGTTATTTCCGTTATCATTTTTGTCTAATTCATATACAATGCCATTGATCTCTGCCGAGGCGCCTCCGATCCGATTGGCGTTTCTTCCGACAGTGGCTCCAAGAGAAGCGCCTCCCTTCTCATAGCCGGCCGCGTTATCGTAGCCCTGCACGACATCAGTCATACGTCCCTGACTGTCCGGCACAAACAGACGGACAAGAGCCGCGCCATAATCTGTCAAACACGCTTTTACGCCGTTTGTGTTCTCAAGTGTATACAGATGTGCCTCCCGGCCATCCTGTAATTTACCAAAAGATTCTCCGTTATATTGTATCATTTTTATTATACCTCCTACTATTTTCTGTGGAAGAGCCCTGCGATTTTTTTCCAGAACGGTCGTTTTACTTTCTCCTTATGCACCGGTGAAGACGGACGTCTCGCATTGAGCGCTTCCTTTATAAAAGTTTCCTGTGCATTCACAGGATGATCGCCCCCTGTCTTTTTCCGGTAAGTTCCGTCACTTAACATCTTTCTGGCCTTTACGTTATCAGCCAGCATTACGTTCAGATCATGAATCAGACGTCTTCTGATCTTATCGTCAAAGATCGGGCAGGCCACTTCCACGCGCTTTTCCGTATTTCTCGTCATCATATCCGCAGAGCCTATATAGACCTTCGCGTCCGCCCCTGATCCAAAGACAAAAACTCTGGGGTGCTCCAGGTATCTTCCCACTATGCTTGTCACCTTCAAATTGTCTGTCCGGCCCGGGATCCCCGGGAGAATACAGCAGATACCTCTGACGATCAGATCGATCTTCACCCCGGCCTGTGAGGCTTCCGATACTTTGCGGATGAAATCCATGTCCGTCAGGGAATTCATCTTCATAATAATACGGCCGCGCTCACCTTTGACGATCTCTTCATCCATAAGAGCAAGCACCCTCTGCTTCAGACTTGCGGGAGATACAATCAGATGGTTATACACTCCGTCCAGATTGCCGATGGACATGTTCTTGAAAAATACGGCAGCATCCTCCCCGATCTCCCTGTCGGATGTAATCAGAGAATAGTCTGTATACATTTTCGCTGTCTTTTCATTATAATTTCCGGTTCCGACCTGGGTGATATAGCGTATCTCGTTCTTATTCCTGTAAGTGATCAGACACAGCTTTGAGTGAACTTTATAGCCTTCAAATCCATACAAAACGCGGCATCCCGCTTCCTCCATCCTCTCTGACCACTCGATATTATTCTGCTCATCAAACCGGGCGCGCAGTTCGATCAGAACAGTAACTTCTTTCCCGTTCTCGGCAGCCGCGCACAGATATTCCACAAGCCTTGCTTTCTTTGCCAGTCTGTAGATCGTGATCTTGATGGTCATTACATCCGGATCTGAGGACGCTTCCCGGATTAACTGCAGAAAAGGATCCATACTCTCATAAGGATAAGCCAAAAGCACATCCTTGTTCCCGACCTGTTCCATCACGCTGCCTTCCGCTAATGAGGCGGAAGGCTGCGGGGTAAAAGGCTTATCGGTCAGGGCACGCTTCATGGATTCCGGAATTTTATCGGCTATCGCAAAGATAAAGCCCAGTTTCATTGGGATCTTTGTCCTGAAAATGCACTCCGGAGTGATCCTGAACCTGTCACAGAAGTATTTCTCCATCTCTTTACTCAGATGGGCCGCCGTCTCGAGACGCACCACCGCCATCCTCCGGCGCTTATTCAGCGTCTCCTTCATAATAAACCGGAAATCCTCATTGTCCGCGTAGGCCTCGTCATTCGGAGAGATGTCGGCGTTTCTCGTCACACAGATATAGTTCTTATCCGAGACCTCATACTTGTCAAAGACAATTTCGAGGTACTCCATAATCACCTTCTCCATTCGGATATAACGGATGTCATGGCCGGGCAGATAGAGAATATCCGATATGTAATGCGGCACCGGCACGATCCCCAGCATAATATCATCTTTCCGCTTCAAAGTTGCGACGACATAGATTTCTTTATTCAAAAGATGCGGAAAAGGGTGATTTGTATCTACGATCTGAGGTGACAGCACCGGCAGTATCTGATCCTTAAAATACTTTTTGACATATTTTCTCTCCTGCTGCTCCAGTTCTTTAAAGTCCAGACCGCACACGCCATAGGGCTGAAGCTGTTTTTTGATTTCCGCATAAGTCTTATCTCTTTCTTTATACAGAGGCGCCGCTGCCTTATAGATCGCTTCCAGCTGCTGGCGCGGCGTCATGCCGGATTTTGTATCTACTTTGCTGTTGTCCGCGGCTGCCATATCATAGAGACTCCCTACACGGATCATGAAGAACTCATCCAGATTGCTCGTAAAGATCGCTACGAACTTCATGCGCTCCATCAGAGGAACCGTCTCATCCCTTGCCTCTTCGAGCACTCTCTGATTGAATCTCAGCCAGGACAGTTCCCGGTTCTGTGTATAATCCAGAATCTCAGGTTTCCCCATCTCTTCCTCTCTCCTTCCATATAACTGCTCGTTACTTCTCCAGGTATTTCATCAGCTCATCCATCCTGCGCTCCATATAGTGGTAGCCATGTTCATAAAAAGCCTGCAGAGACTCCTTATTCCTCTCCAGTCTGGAGACCGGTTTTACCTGGGGCCTGAGAACAAAGATCTCCCCGCGCTTCTCAAGCTGGTCAATGTGGTTCATCGTCTTATTATACTCGAAGCTGCGGCGGAAAATCGTACGGATCAGATTCGGATAAGATCTGTAAGCTCTTCGGTAAACCCTCTGAAGAGCCGGCGAGACCACCTTTTTGCGGTATCCCTGATTCTTCGTAAGGATCACTACAATTTTCTCATTTCCAATCTCCCGCGCACGCCGAATCGGAACCGAGTCTGCCAGTCCCCCGTCCAGGTATGGCGTGTCGTCTATATTTACAATGGGAGTCAGAAGCGGCATACTACAGGATGCCCGGCAGATCTTCATCAGCCTCTCTCTGTCGTGATCCTCCGTCATATACTCGGCTTTCCCGGTGATACAGTTAGTCGTAACCAGTTCACACCGCATATCCGACTGAAAATAGGTATCAAAGTCAAAAGGAAGCAGCTGATTCGGAAATCTGTCAAAAATCAGATCCATGTTCATGACGCTTTTCTCTTTGATAAAATCCCGGATCCCATAGTAGTAGTCCGTGCTCCTGTCCAGAGGAATCATACACTCTCTTGTTCTTCCTGGCTGTTTCGAGACATAATCCACCGCATTGCACGCCCCTGCCGACACACCGATCACATGAGACAGATACAGATTTTCTTCCATCAGATAATCCAGCGCTCCGGAAGTGAATACGCCCCTTGTAGCCCCGCCTTCAAGAACAAGCGTCGCCTTTTTTATATCCATACAGCATTACCCTCTTTTCCTGTTATTTATTTACCAATATATTATATACCGTTTTCCCCGGTTCGGAAACCCCTTGCCTTTTCCTGTATTTCCGTGGTAATATAAGCGTTGACGCATTATTATTTTCATGTTATTAAGGAGATATTGTAATGATCAGTGCAAACAATGTGACACTGCGCGTAGGTAAGAAAGCGCTCTTTGAAGATGTTAATATCAAGTTTACCGAGGGAAACTGCTACGGCCTGATCGGGGCCAACGGGGCAGGCAAGTCTACTTTTCTTAAAATTCTCTCCGGACAGCTTGAGCCCACAAAAGGGGAAATAGCCATCACTCCCGGGGAACGCCTGTCTTTTCTTCAGCAGGACCATTTTAAATATGACGAGTATCCGGTGCTTGACACCGTAATCATGGGGAATGCCCGTCTCTATGAAATCATGAAGGAAAAAGAAGTCATCTATGCCAAGGAAGATTTTACGGATGAAGATGGAATCAGGGCCAGCGAGCTGGAGGCTGAGTTCGCCACAATGAACGGCTGGGAGGCTGAGTCTGACGCCGCTTCTCTTTTAAACGGACTGGGGATAGATACAGAACTCCATTATAAAAATATGAAAGACCTCACCGGGCCGGAGAAGGTAAAGGTTCTTCTCGCGCAGGCACTGTTCGGCAACCCGGACATTCTGCTTCTGGACGAGCCTACCAACCACCTTGACCTGGATGCCATCGCATGGCTTGAGGAGTTTCTGATTAACTTTGACAACACGGTCATCGTAGTTTCCCACGACCGTTATTTCCTGAATAAGGTGTGCACTCAGATCGCGGACATCGATTACGGCAAGATCCAGCTTTATGCCGGAAACTACGATTTCTGGTATGAGTCCAGCCAGCTTCTTATCCGCCAGATGAAAGAGGCCAACAAGAAGAAGGAAGAAAAGATCAAAGAACTGCAGGAATTCATATCACGCTTCAGCGCCAACGCTTCCAAATCCAAACAGGCTACCTCAAGAAAGCGCGCTCTTGAAAAGATCCAGCTCGATGAGATCAAACCTTCCAGCAGAAAGTATCCTTACATCGACTTTCGCCCCAGTCGAGAGATCGGAAATGAAGTTCTCACCGTAGAGGGACTCTCCAAAACCATCGACGGAGAAAAAGTGCTTGATAATATCAGCTTTACACTGGGACGCGAGGACAAAGTGGCGTTTGTCGGAGGCAACGAGCTTGCAAAGACTGTTCTGTTTAAAATACTCATTGGTGAGATGGAACCTGATGAGGGCACATATAAGTGGGGTGTGACTACATCTCAGGCATATTTCCCGAAAGATTTCGGCGGGGAATTCGACAGCGATTACACCACTATTACCGAGTGGCTTACTCAGTATTCCGAAGAAAAAGACGTCACCTATGTGCGTGGGTTCCTCGGACGCATGCTCTTCTCAGGGGAAGACGGAGTTAAGAAGATCAAAGTACTCTCCGGCGGTGAGAAAGTACGCTGTCTTCTCTCGAAAATGATGATCTCAGGGGCTAATGTTCTGCTTCTGGACGAGCCTACCAACCATCTGGATATGGAGGCAATCACAGCGCTCAACAACGGGCTGATCAAATTCCCCGGCGTACTGCTCTTTACATCGAGGGACCATCAGATCGTCCAGACAACTGCCAACCGCATTATGGAGATCGTACCGGGCGGCCATCTGATCGATAAGATCACCACATACGACGAATACCTCGAGAACGATGAGATGGCAAGAAAGAGACAGACTTATTCCGTACAGACAGAGGAAAACGACTGATATTTTCAGATCTGAAAATTAAGGGTTTCCTTTTACAGGCAATTCTGATATAATGATAAAGCTGTGGGTATCTGACGGGTATCCACAGCCTGTATAACCTATATTAAGGAGACGTATCGAAGTGGTCATAACGGGGCGCACTCGAAATGCGTTTGCCCTCCGGGGCACGTGGGTTCGAATCCCACCGTCTCCGTCAGAGAATCCGGTCCTCAGGCGGTTTTCCGCTTGAGGGCCTTTTCTATATCTGCACTCCATAAGCATCGGACTTTCTCCTGAAATCAACTTCCGAAACTGCGGTGCGGTCTTTAGTAACGTCCCCGGTTTTATAAGTATTCCCATATAATACTGATCTTTATCACAGTATTCGACCATAAAAGTCGAAAATGATCGAATAATTACTCTTGTTTGTCAAAATTTTACATTTTACGATATTATAGGTGTACCTACGAACAGGTTGATCAGATTGGGGAGGACATACAGATGAATTATGAAAAAGTTATCATCAACACTCTGGATTCCTTTGGAGTCAGCCGTTCCTACACCGGATACAATTATGTGGTGCGGGGCCTTCTACTCATTCTTGAAGATCCTGAAAGGATCGAATGTATCACGAAAACTTTGTATATCGACATTGCACGGAGTTTTCATACTACATGGAGCTGTGTGGAGAAAAATATGCGCACAATCGTAAACTGCGTCTGGAATTCTCATAATGTCGAAATGCTTGAGATAATCTTTAATAAATCCAACAGAGAGAAAAAGCCTACAAATAAAGAATTCCTGAAATACATGTATGACTATATCAGCAGAATAAACAGCGATGTAAAGATAGCGGACCGATTTGTTCCTGTGATCTGTCCTATATCAAACGATTACTGTTCTTCGCTCAGCGCGTTTTACATAAAGCTTTCCAAAATGATAGAATAATAAGGTAATTATACTCAGCGGTCCATACATAAGCGCATGAAAAAGAGGAGTGACACTGGCCGTGGATCATCAGCTGTTCACTCCTCTTTTCTCAATCTGTCTATCTTAATACTGACACAGTACAACAACTTTCTGGGGCGTAGTCTGCGCCGGTATACTGAATGTTGCATTCGTATAATATACGAGCAGTTCTGTGTTCTCCGGACTGCATGTGTACTGCTGTCCGTTTTTTGTCACTACATTTGTCGTCGGCCCTATGTTTAACTGAAGCGAACCGTCGGCAGATGTGAGAGTGTCGTCAAAATAGTCCAGCATCACCTGCTGACCTCTTCTTAAAGAAGTCACCAGTTCAGCCTGATACCGGGGTGGATAGACCGCCGGCGTCGGAAGGTTTGTGTCGTAAAATGCCGCGATTCTCATTCCAGGACGCAGACGTACATTGTCAATAATATCGGTTTCACCAGATACAACTACGTTTACGATATTAGAATCACTGATAAGAGAAACGACCATAGAACAGCAGGAATCACTCCTGTTAATACTCTGAATAATTCCTTCTACTTTCTCAAATGTTTCATATGCCATAACAGAAAGAACTCCTTTTTCTTTCTATTATACTATGCGCCTTCCCCGATTCAGTGTATATGCTCTGTGTCGCTGTATACTTCACAAAACCTTGCGGCAAAAGAGACCGGCTCGGCTCCCATCGCGAGATGTGAGACATCTCCAACCCGCAGCCCCCTGAAATATGCGGTTCCCTGCTGACGCTCTTCTGTAACTGTCTCTGTGACTGATGTCGGCGCCAGGGCGAAACTATGCCAGAGCATAAAAGGCGAGAGGTTCCAGAGATGGGAAAGGAACACACATGTAATTCCGAAATGACAGAAAAACGTCAGTGTCTCCGTGCTCTCCTTCTCTACCCGGTAGCACGCGCCTTCCCGTATGTACCCGTGTTCTGCCAGAAGTTTATCAAACTCTTCTGTTACATGATCATACACCTGTATCACATCCGAGTGACGGCACACTTCAGAGTTTCTCCAGATCCGGGCATCCATGCACTCCCCGTGTTCTGCCCAGTAGGACGGCACCATATCCCAGGGAATGCGTGGCAGGTATATCCCGTCTTTTCTTCTTGCCGCGGGAAAGGCGGCTCTGAGGTCTTCACATCCATTCAGATCGACCTGGGCCGGAAACTCCTGAAGCCATTCGAGAGTCCGGGCCGTAACTCCCAGCTTCTCCAGGCTGTAAGCAGCTGTAGCCTGCGCTCTTCCCAGTGGAGACACATAACATGTTCCCATATTCATCCGGGGCGCCTGCTTTGCCAGAAGAGCCGCCTCCCGGTGTCCTTTTTCTGTCAGCGTATCGTTCACATAATCCGGATCTCCATGCCGGATAAACAGTAGTCTCATCTGTTTCCTCCTAATATATCAGCTCCATAGTTTCTCAAGCCAGTTATCGGCCAGTTCCGGCCATACTCCCACTTCTGTGAATGTCCCTCGGATCTGCTCTTTCATCGCAGGCGTCCACTTATCCTTCTTCTCTCCGTCCAGACCGAAATCTTTAAGGATCTGACCGCCCTGTTCCGGAGGATAATCTGTCTTTCCCGCTGTAATCGCAGCCGCAAGAAGCCGAATCTGCTCCAGCGTATAAGACTCTCCGAAATCTCTGTCAAGCCACCGCTCCGTTGCCACGGACATGCCATGCACGCCTTCTGAGAACACATGATGGGCAAACCGGACTCCGGCTCTTCTAAGAGCACCGGCAAACAGATAGCTGTTCTCCACAGGCACTGTAGTGTCCGTCACCGTCTGCCACAGAAAACAGGGAGGGGTATCTGGCGTCACATGTTCCTCCAGCGACATATAGGCCAGTTCCTCCTTCGATGCGTCCGCTCCCAACAGAGCATTCATAGAGTCCCGATGCGCATATTTCCCCGAAGTAATAACTGGATATGCCAGGATGGCGGCATCTGGTCGGTTGGATATATGACGATACACGGGATTGCCGTCTGAAATGTCCCCAAAATGTACACACAGACTGGCACTTAAGTGTCCTCCCGCCGAAAATCCGCATACCGCGACCCTGGACGGGTCTGTCCGGTACTTTTCACTGTTTTTCCGTATTATTCGGACAGCCCTTGAAATATCACTGAGAGGCTGAAATTTCAGTGGCTCGTCCAGCAGATTAACGGTATATGCCAGCACAAATACGTTGTATCCTGCGCGGTAGAACTCCTCCGCCGGAAGAACTCCCTCTGAGGGAGATACATTACGATAAGCTCCGCCCGGCACGACAAGCATGCACGGGTGGAGCAATTGGTCTTTGTGGATATATCCGGTCATAAAGGGCAGGAACCCGTATGCCGCAGGGTAGGTATACTCCTCTTCCTTCCATAGAATGATCTTCTCTCCGGTCAAAGTAATATCCTCCTGTCAATCACCTGTCTCCTATGGCTGTTCTTACAGATCCACATCCTTCAGATACGGATTCGTAACCTCATAGAAGCGCTCCTCTTCGACCGCTCCTGCAAGTTCCATATCAATGGGCATCCTTCCAAGTACGGGCACTCCCATCCTGGCAGCGACCTCATCAATATGACTCTCGCCAAACACCTTAATCTCTTTTCCACAGTCCGGGCATTTCACATAGCTGTAATTTTCTACGATACCCAGCACAGGAATATTCATCTGCTCAGCCATGTTCGCCGCTTTCTGAACGATCATCTGCACCAGATCCTGCGGGGAGGTTACAATCACCACTCCGTCAACCGGCAGAGACTGGAACACCGTAAGCGGAACATCACCTGTTCCCGGAGGCATATCCACGAAGAGATAGTCGAGATCTCCCCACATAACATCCGTCCAGAACTGCTTTACAACGCCTGCGATGATCGGCCCTCTCCAGATAACCGGAGCCGCCTCATCGTCCAGAAGCAGATTAACGGACATGATCTTTGTTCCGTCTTTCGCCGTACAGGGGATGATATTTTCTTCCGTTGCCCCTGCTTTTGTGTGGACTCCGTACATCTTCGGAATGGATGGACCTGTAATGTCGGCGTCAAGTATGCCTGCCGTGTACCCTTTCTCCCGCATCATTCTCGCAAGTGATGCCGTCACAAGCGACTTGCCTACCCCGCCTTTTCCGCTTACGACGCCGATCACTCTCTTGATCGATGAATACATATTTTCCGGCTCCCGGAAGTCTGTCTTTTTACTGCTGCAGGAATCAGAATGCGCGCATCCGGCGCAGGATTCCTCTGTGCATCCATTTGCATTTTGCATTTCTTCTGCCATAACTGTTTCCCTTCTTTCTTACTTATCTGATCTTTTCGTCATTATTATTCTCAGGCGGCGTATATTCGGTACGCCACCCGGATAGTATACCACATTTGTACCGGTATTGTACATAGCCCGCACCGGTTCCGGCACGGGTATTCAAAAGTAAAGCGTCTGCACATCCGTTTTTCTCGGATGACGGCAAACGCTTTCAATCAGATAGTCTGTATTCAGTTATGTGGAGATTCAAGTACCCACCTGCTGTATTCCTGATCTTGTCACATCCTTGAGCCATTTGTAACTCCGGTATCTCCAGAGAGTGATCGGAATTTTAATGATTTCATCACTCATCAGTATGACATACACGACAGGTACACTCAGCTTAAACACAAAGGCCGCGATAAATCCAAGCAGAATCGAACATCCCCACATAGTACTCACATCAAGAATCAGTCCGAAACGGGTATCCCCGCCGGAGCGGAATATGCCGACCACCATCGTTGTATTAAACGCCTGCCCCACAACAAAGTAGGACATGACATAAAACATGATCCTTAAATATCCCCTGGCTGTGTCCGTAAGCGAAAGCGCCGCCGCGGCAGGGCCGGATGCCGCAAGAATAATCAGTCCGCCGATCACGCCCATGACAAGACTCAGCAGAATAAAGCGTCGGGCATAAGCGCGGGCATGTTCCAGCTTCCGCTCTCCGATCGTCTTGCCCAGATAGATCGCCGCGGCACTGGACAGGCCGAAAGAGACAACTGTCGCCAGCTGTCTTGCCACCTGCGCCACAGAGTTGGCTGCCACAGCCGGGCTTCCCAGATGTCCGAGAATGGCGGTATTCGCCGCTGTTCCCATGCCCCACATGATCTCATTGACGACCACGGGAAGGGCATATTTCATAAAGTCCCGAAACAGTTCCCCATCCGTATGGATGATATATCTCAATCGGAGTTTGATCTCCTTGTTAAAAATTCTTGCGTACCCGGCTGTCAGTATTACTTCAAGAACGCGTGCACAGAGTGTTCCAAGAGCCGCTCCGCTTACCCCCATCGCCGGCAGTCCGAACAGCCCGAAGATAAAGATCGAGTTCATCACGATATTGCACAGCAGCGAGCAGAAATACACAACTGTCGCCACGACTACACGCTCGACGCTGCGCATCACATAGAGATACCCCTGGGTTACTCCGATCATAATATATGTAAATGCGACAATACGAAGGTATTTCACTCCCTCGGCAATCACCGCCGGATCACTGGTAAATATCATCATCAGAAGATCCGGAACCGCCAGCGCTGCAGCGGTAAAGGCGGCGGTCACAAGAACCGCCGCTTTCACAGTCATGCCGAGAATCTTTTCAATCGTCTTTTTATCTCCCTTTCCCCAATACTGGGCTGTCAGAACCGTAGCCCCCGATGTGAGCCCGAAAAGAAAAAGCGTCATAATATACTGTACCTGCCCGGCAAGGGAAGCCCCTGAGAGCTCTGTCTCGCCGACCGCTCCCAGCATAATGACATCCGCCGCCGTCACACCTACATTAATCAGATTCTGAAGCGCCATCGGAACGACAAGTCCGATAACTGTTCTGTAAAATCTTCCCCATTCAATCCCGAGATTGTTTTCTCTTTTCACCGCAAACATTTCATGCCTCTCATTCTTTCCCGCTGAAACAGTAGGTACATACCTTACAGGAGTTAAGACCGATAGATTCGATCAGATCGTCCAGCCTGTGAAATCTCAGCGTTGTAAAATTCTGAATTCTTCTGATTTTCTCAACCATATCCGCATACCGGCAGGAATCCGGATTCGTATACTCTTCGAGCACTTCCTCCGGGCAGCTGCCTTTCTCCTGTTCCCTGATGACTCTTCTGGTGATCAGTTCCATATCTGACTTCGAGCGTGAGAAGTTCAGATACCGGCATCCGAATATCAGAGGCGGGCACGCCGGGCGCACATGCACCTCTTCTGCCCCGCTTCGATACAGGAACTCTGTTGTCTCCCGAAGCTGCGTACCGCGCACAATGGAATCGTCGATCAGCAACAGTTTCTTATTCTCAATGAGCGCCTGCACAGGTATCAGTTTCATTCTGGCGATCAGATCTCTCTGGCTCTGATTCGTCGGCATGAAGGACCTGGGCCATGTCGGCGTGTATTTGATAAAAGGCCTTGCATAGGGGATCCCAGACTCATTGGAATAACCGATGGCATGAGCCACACCGGAATCCGGCACTCCCGCCACAATACCCGGATGCACAGAATCTCCGTCTCTCTTTGCGAGCATACTTCCACAGCGGTAACGCATCTCCTCCACATTGACCCCCTCATAAGAGGAAGTGGGATAACCGTAATATACCCACAAAAAGGAACAGATCTTCATCTTATCTCCGGGCTTTACAAGCGTCTCCACACTCTCCGGCGTGATATACGCGATCTCCCCCGGGCCCAGCTCACGGTCATGGCTGTAACCAAGATTGAGATAGGCAAAATTCTCAAAAGAGACGCAGTAAGCACTCTCTTTCCTTCCGATGACAACCGGGGTTCTTCCGAACAGATCCCTTGCCGCGTAGATACCGTCCTTTGTCATAATCAGAAGACTTAACGATCCGTCCACCATCTCCTGGGCATACCGGATCCCTTCTTCTATTGTAGACTTCCGGCAGATCAGGGAGCCGATCAGCTCCGTAGCGTTAATCTGCCCGCCGCTCATCTCAAGAAAATGAGATCTGCCGTCTTTATACGCTTTCTCAAGGATCTCTTCCTGGTTATTGATTTTTCCTATCGTCGTAATCGCAAAACTGCCGAGATGAGACTGTAAAAGCAGCGGCTGAGGCTCATAATCGGAAATACAGCCGATACCCAGGTTTCCTTTTAACTCTTCCACATCCCGCTCGAACTTAGTCCGAAAGGGAGAATTCTCTATGTTATGAATGGCACGGTGAAAGCCCTCCTTCCCATAAACTGCCATTCCGCCTCTTCTCGTTCCCAGATGGGAATGATAGTCTACACCGTAAAACAGTTCCAGTACACAATCCTTTTTTGATGCCACACCAAAAAAACCGCCCATTTAGATGCCCTCCTTACACTATGCGCCTGACGCGCACCCACGCTCTTACCTAATACAGGATAAAGGAAGAAAGTGGAGTAAGTCAAGAGCCGGGAAGCTTTTTCGGGGCAAATTTTACGCTTTCCGCTTTGCCACAACAAGCGTAATGCTCACAAATGCAGCCGCGAATACAATTTGTATCCCTATGCCGCTCAACACCTGCAGCCTGATACCGCCCGTTATCGAACCGTGTTCTGTCAGCAGATTATTCACTGTCTCGTACCAGTATACCGGCAGGAACTGTGCGACTTTCTTCACTCCGCTGCTTAAAAGATCCATCTCAACAAACACGCCGCACACAAAACTCATTCCCAGAGAGATAATATTCACGATTCCATTCAGGGCATTTACTGATTTTATCAGCATACCTATGAGATAGGCGAGAGACAGCGACGAAAGCATCATAATCAGAGAATTTGCCATATACCAGAACATCTTACCGCTCCGGGACAGTTCCTGCCCGTACATGACCCCAACGGAAATAGTCAAAAACCCCCACAGAGCCAGTGCCAGGACAAAAGATGCGGCCAGTCCTTCTATACTCTGCCTTCTTGCCGAAACAGCCGATGCCAGCATACGCTGTGGAAGACTTCCTCTGCGGAATCCTATCAGAATATATCCAATCACATAGCAGAGAAGGCTCAGGCACAGATACGGCAGATACCGGTAATAAAATGAGTATGCCGGCGTCGTCCCCGCGTTTCCTCCAAAATCAACCAGATTTACCTCCGCCTCTTCCCTGTCTGACATGGCTGATGCAATCTCAGCTTCTGTAAATCCCGCGGCAGCATAACTGCGCGCGTATGAAATATAGCTGTTGATCTGCTGTTCCACATAGTATCCAGCATAAGTGCCCGGAACAGACGTTACCTTTACACTTTCCTCTCCGAAAATGCAGCGGTCGGCAAAATGATCCGGTATGCGTACGATATACCCCACATTGCGGTAGAACAGATCTTCCTGAAGCGCTTCTGTGTCATCCTCCATAAGGATCGTCTCGTTCGTTCTTCCGATGTAGGAGATCAATCCTTTCGCCGCCTCGCCCCCGTCCTCATCTACGATTCCGACAGGAATGCTCTGTGCTTTATAAGTATCAGCGTCATTCCCCGCAAATCCCTGAAACATCACGGTTATTGTAAAAAAGATCACCAGATAAAGCAGGATTTTGTTTGTATTTCTCTTCGCGATCTTCATATATGCTTTAAAGACTGCCATAGCGTTCCCTCCTGATAATGATATATGTGCCCGTTACAAACAGTACACACATGACCGCAAGAATCAGCATATCCCTGGCATACCGCTCCGGCGCGTCATAGACGTTAATGCAATACATCGCGTCTGAAATCAGGGCTGCCGGATTGATTCTGTTAAGAAGCGGAACATGCCGGTCAACGATATTCTTAATATCGGCATTCATCAGTCCGGCAAAAAAACTCATAATCATGGACACTCCTACCATAATGCCGCTTTTAATTCCTTCTCCCAGCGTGCCTATGCTTGTAATGAACATCCCCATCACAACCCCTATCATACTGCCCAAAAGAATTACCGGCAGCATCTGGGCAAGCGTACCGGCAAACTCCAGCTTCAGAATATATTTCATATATACAAGAAGAAGGAGCATGTTCGTGACATGAATGACGAAGGACACAGACATCTCAGAGAGAATCATTTTCAGTCTGTGAACCGGGCCCGCGCATCTTCTCGCCGCCAGCGGAGTCAGATTGGCCTGCAGTTCCATCGCGGAAATAAAACCTATGAAACATCCGTACAGACAGGCCATACCCAGCAGCGCATAGAAATACTGGGCGGATTCGTTTGTCGTCCTGCCTCCTAACGACACCTGTTCCACAGCGTTTGTGTGATTTCCCATTGCGGCAAGCACCTCTTCCGTTTTCTCAGGATGGACAGCCGTGGTATCCTCAAGAGTCTGTCTTCCTCCGATATAACTGTTCAGCACTGTCTGAAGGATGCTCTCCGGAAAACCGTTTCCTGAAACGGCAAGAGAAGGTATCTCCCCATTATAAAAGATCCCGTCTATCTCTCCCTCTTCCAGTTTGGTAAGCGCAGCTTCTTCCGTCATCTCTTTCACATCGATGAGATCTGAAATTCCTTCTGCCTCCTCCATCCAGGCAAGTATATCAGCCCCCGCATAAACCTCAATATCACCGGCATTTTCATTCACCACGGCCGCCCGCACCGTCTCAAAGTCAGACTCTTCCATCTGGCCGATTGAAAAATACATTGCCGTAGCCAGGATAAACGGAAAGATCAGCGGCCAGAATATGACATTCCGATTCCTGACTTTTGTCAGAAAACTGTATTTGATCAAATTCCACATACCTTCCCCTCCTAATCTCTGAGCTGCTTTCCCGTGATTTCCAGAAACACATCATTTAGCGTGGGGAGTTCTGAGAACACTCTTCCAAAAGGAACGTCCTTCTCCTGGAGCAGCCCCAGAATGTGTATCAGATTGTGTCTGCCTTTCGTACACCGTACGATAAGTTTCTGATCTTCGTACTTCACATCGAATACATGGGGCAGGTTCCTTATGTCCGTAATATCATCCCCGTCAAGAATCAGTGACTCAATCGTAACCGTCTCTCCGGTCTTTATCATACTTTTCAATTCTTCTTTCGTGCCTGAAGCAATGCTTCTGCCGTGATCCATAATGGCAATCCGGGTACAGATCTGCTCTACCTCTTCCATATAGTGAGAAGTATAGATAATCGTAGAGCCCTTTCTGTTAAGTTCACAGATCCCCTCTAAAATCTTGTTTCTGCTCTGGGGATCTACCGCCACCGTCGGCTCATCCATTATAATGAGTCTGGGGCTGTGAGCGATCCCGCAGGCAATATTAAGCCTGCGGAGCAGACCGCCTGATAATTTCTTCGGATATACCTTTCTGTAATCTTCAAGTCCGACAAATTTTATCGCATCCTCAACCATCTGGATGCGCGCTTTCTTGTCTTTTACATACAGACTGCAAAAATACTCGATATTGTCATAGACATTTAACTCCTCAAATACCGCCACATCCTGCATGACGACGCCGATCTGTTCTTTGACCCGGTAATTATCCGGAGCCATCTCGTCCCCCATAATGCGGATACTTCCCCGGTCATATTTTAACAGCGCAAGCAGACAGTTGATGGCCGTTGTCTTCCCCGAGCCATTGGGTCCGAGAAGTCCGAAGATCTCTCCTTCCTTAATATCGAGATTCAGATGATCCAGCGCAATGACATCGCCATACCGCTTGACCAGGTTCTCAATTTTTACTATGTTTTCAGCTCTCGCTGTGTTTTGTGCTGTAAGCATATCATCAACCTCCTGTTGTTTATCAGCATCAGCATAGCACAGTCTGCTTTTCGTCTGTAGTGAATCCTGTCACACAGGCATATGACATATGTCACAACCTGATTCTTTCCCTTTGCTTTCTCATTCTTTTCATTTATAATGATTATAGTACTAATGAAAGGAGCGGCCGCAGCCGGACACTTATGGGAAATATAATTAATACGGGAACCCTTCTGCTTTTCTGCATGTTCTCTTTGTTTTTTGTACCCCCCGGAATCACCTATATCCTGGCGTTCCTGTGTGCTCTGATCCTGTGCTGCACAGAATGTTTCACCGAAAACGACAGGGCATATACTATCCTGGCTGTCTGCTTTTTTGCCGCCGCGCTTCTGACGCCTGATTTTCTCTGCTTCTATCCCGCCGCCGCATACGGCTTCTTCCGGCGCAGGCAATATATCCCGGCATCCGCAGGCGCCCTGCTCTGCCTTATGTTGAACCTCTGGGGCTATCACACCGATCCGATGCTGGTCTGTCTGGAACTGTTCGGTTTTTTAATCGGAGGGCTTGTCTCATATGAGACAGGCGAGCGGATGAATCTTCAGCATACGCTTCGACATGCGATGGATGACAGTGTAGAAAGAGATCTTCTCCTTACCGAAAAGAACCGGACTCTCCTTGAAAAGCAGGACTACGAAATCTATACCGCCACCTTAAAGGAGCGGAATCGAATCGCAAGGGAAATCCACGACAACGTGGGGCATCTTCTCTCCCGCTCGATCCTTTTGGTGGGAGCGGCAAAGGCGGTAAATCGCGACGAGAACCTTTCCCAGACACTGGACTCACTGGACAGTTCGCTCAACGCTGCGATGGACAACATACGCTCAAGCGTCCATGACCTCAGAGACGACGCCGTCAATCTGGAGGACGCCATCCGGTCTCTTATTCAGGATTTCACTTTCTGTCCCGTATCCTACTGCTATGACGCCGGAAGGCAGATCCCAAGGGAAGTGAAATACAGCTTTATCAGCATTACAAAAGAGGCCCTCTCCAACATCATGCGCCACAGCAATGCCGGTAAAGCAGCTGTCACAGTCCGGGAACATCCGGCTCTTTACCAGCTCTGTATCGAAGACGATGGGACAACAGCCGATGAAAAGGCAGCCGGATCCGGGCCTTCCGAGGGAATGGGCCTTTCCAATATGAGAGAGCGAACTGCAAAGTTAAATGGAATGATTCACATATCTGCGGAAGATGGATTCCGCATTCTGGTCACAATACCGAAAAGGGGACAAAACTATGAAACTGATACTGATTGACGATGACTGCCTCGTTGTAAGCGCATTAAAGATGATTCTCGAGAATCAGCCGGAGTTTCAAGTCGCCGCCACTGCTGATGACGGAAGCGAGGCTCTTGCACTGTACGAAACGCACCGGCCCGACATTCTTCTTATGGACATACGGATGAAAAAGAAAAGCGGACTGGAGGCCGCAGAGGAAATCCTGGCAAAATACCCGGATGCCAGGATTCTTCTCCTTACTACTTTCTCCGACGACGAGTATATTGTAAAGGCTCTGAAACTTGGAGCTGCCGGATACCTTCTTAAGCAGGACTACCAGAATATCATACCGGCGATCCGCGCGGCTGCCCTGGGACAGTCTGTATTCGGAACAGAGATTGTCTCCCGTATCCCGAAGCTGATGAACGGCCCGGAAGAAACTTACGATTATGCCGCCCGGGGAATCAGCGAACGGGAGCTTGAAGTCATCCGGCTCATAGCGGAAGGTCTGAGCAACAAAGAGATTGCGGACCGGCTGTATTTGAGTGAAGGAACTGTAAGAAATTATCTTTCTATCATCCTGGATAAACTCAGTCTGCGCGACCGCACGCAGGTAGCTGTTTTTTACCTGGGCAACCGATAGCAGAAAGGAGACGATGATCATGTCACTGCACACATCAGATCTGGTGCTCGTTCCCGGAAGGCAGTTAAAGCCTCTGGACACCATATCCGGGTTCCAGGTGCGTCCGGGATTTTTCCGTTTCTTCGGCGCTACGATTATTCCCGGAGGGGTTAATTTCACTATCCAGTCACACGGTGCATCCTCATGCGAGCTCCTTCTCTTCCACCGCGGGGCAGAGGAACCGTATGCCGAGCTGAAATTCCCGGATAATTATAAGATCGGCTTTGTATACTCGATGATCGTTTTTGGAATCGACGTAGAAGAATTCGAGTATGCCTACCGTCTGGACGGCCCATATGATGAAAAGAAAGGACTTCGGTTCGATAAAAGCAAAATTCTTCTCGATCCTTATGCCCGCGCAGTGACCGGACAGAGTCAGTGGGGATGCAGGAATAACGCGCAACACGGCTACCGGGCACGCGTCGTCCATAACAACTTTGACTGGGGTCTGGAGCGAAACGAACCGATCCCAATGGAAGATCTGGTTATCTATGAGCTTCATGTGCGCGGATTTACCAAATCTCCCACTTCAGAAGTGGACCATCCCGGTACATTCCGGGGGCTCGAAGAAAAAATCCCCTATCTGAAAAAGCTGGGGATAAATGCTGTAGAGCTTATGCCGGTCTTTGAATTCGACGAGATGCGGGACGCAAGGATGATCGACCAGAACGAGCTTCTGGACTACTGGGGCTATAACCCGGTCTGTTTCTTCGCCCCGAATACAAGTTATTCATCAGAAGTAGAATATAACCGCGAAGGCATGGAACTCAAAAGAATGATCAAAGCCTTTCATGATAACGGAATCGACGTCATCCTTGATGTCGTATTTAACCACACGGCTGAGGGGAATGAATACGGCCCATCCTTCTGCTTTAAAGGTTTCGATAATAACATCTACTATATGCTTACACCGGACGGAAAATATTACAATTTCAGCGGATGCGGCAATACTCTCAACTGCAATCATCCTGTCGTCCAGGAGCTGATTCTTGACTGTCTCCGCTACTGGGTAACCGACTACCGCGTAGACGGTTTCCGCTTTGACCTTGCTTCCATCCTCGGACGCAGCGAGAACGGCACGCCGCTGAATCAGCCGCCCCTGCTTAGAAGCCTTGCTTTTGACCCGATTCTGGGCAATGTAAAACTCATTGCCGAGGCCTGGGATGCCGGAGGTCTCTATCAGGTGGGGTCTTTCCCCTCCTGGAAGCGCTGGGCTGAGTGGAACGGCCGTTACCGGGATGATATGCGCTGCTTTCTGAAAGGAGACAGTCAGATGGCAAGACTTGCCGCCCAGCGCATGATTGGCTCTCCTGATCTGTATGACCCGGTCTACAGAGGCGGAAACGCCTCTGTCAACTTCCTGACATGCCACGACGGATTCACCCTATACGACCTCTACAGTTACAACGAAAAACACAATGAGGCGAACGGCTGGAACAACACAGACGGGTATAACGATAACAACAGCTGGAACTGCGGAGCGGAGGGCGAGACAGATGATAGCGAGGTGCTTTCCCTGCGGTTTAAAATGATCAAAAACGCCTGCGCCGTACTCATGTGTAGCCGCGGAACTCCTATGTTTCTCTCCGGTGATGAATTCGCTGATACACGGTACGGAAATAACAATCCATACTGCCAGGACAATCAGATCTCCTGGCTGGACTGGAGTCTGCTTAAAAAGAATCGTGATCTGTTTGAATTCTTCCGATACATGATCGCGCTGCGGCATCAGCATCCCGCCATCCGTAAAGATCTGGAGCCGAGTTATTTCGGCTTCCCCTCCATGAGTATCCACGGAGCAGATCCCTGGAATCGGGATATTCCTGAGGATTCTTACATTGCATGCGTCCTTTTCGCAGGCTATGACGAAGAGAAAGACCGGGAAGACCTCGTTTATGTTTCGGTCAACGCCCACTGGTTCGCTTCTGAGATAACTCTCCCTGATCTGCCCACCGGTTATCACTGGGAGATTGCGGTTAATACCGGAGATTTAAAGCAGCAGACTTTCCCGAAAGGAAAAATGCCCCGGGCAGGGAAGTCGCTCCTTCTCGGCGAGCGGTCCGTGATCGTATTTGTCGGCAGAAAAGATTAAGTAAATCACCGAAAGTGCCAAAAGGCACTTTCCGGGGTTGTAAGCGATCGCCGGGGCCCCGGACAAACCCGGAGTTTGGCTCGTCACCGACGCAAAAACGAGCCTGCCGGGAACTTTGTGTCCCGCAGACTCGTTTTCGCTCAACAAGCAGAATTTCTAATCTTCTATTACTTCCTTGAGTTTATCCATGAACCCTTTTCTCTTTTTTTTATCACCTTTATGTTCTTCTGGGTTCTCATTTTGATGCAGCGTATTTCCCGTAAGCTCATCGAAACGGCGCAGCGCTTCTTTCGCCTCAGAACTTAAGCGCTCCGGTGTCTGGATTACAAGAGTCACATAATGGTCTCCCCTTACCTGGGAATTACGAAGGGATGGAACTCCTTTTCCTTTCAGACGGACTTTTGTGTCTGTCTTTGTGCCCGGTTTTACGCTGTAGATCACATCGCCGTCCACTGTTTTGATGCGGATGTCGCCGCCCAGGGCCGCCACCGCGAATGAGATCGGTACAGTTGAGAAGATGTGAACATCCTGTCTCTGAAAGACCGGATGGTGAGATACATTGACCTCCACTAACAGGTCTCCTCTCGGACCGCCGTTTATACCCGGCTCGCCCTTCTCCCGGATGCGTACGCTCTGCCCGTTATCAATACCGGCCGGAATGGAGACTTTGATCTTTTTCCTGCTGGATGTGTATCCTGTACCGGAACATTTTGGGCACTTCTCTTTGATCACTTTTCCTGAGCCGCCGCAGTTTGGACAGGTCTGCACATTCTGCACCGTCCCGAAGAAAGACTGTGAAGTATACACCACCTGGCCACGTCCACCACACTTCGGACAGGTCTCGGGAGATGTTCCCGGTTTCGCTCCTGTTCCCTGGCAGTCGTCACACGGATCTTTTAAGATCAGGTCAAGTTCCTTCTCACATCCGAACACAGCTTCCTCAAACGTAATCCGGATGCTTTTCCTGATATTGGCGCCTTTCATCGGCCCGTTTCCGCCCCGGCCGCCTCTGCGCCCGCCGCCGAACAGATCGCCGAATATATCGCCGAATATGTCGCTGAAATCAGCACCGCTGAAGTCAAAACCTCCGAATCCGCCGGCGCCTCCCGCACCTCCCTCAAATGCCGCATGCCCGAACTGGTCATACTGGCGGCGTTTTTCGGGATCACTTAAAACAGCGTACGCCTCAGAGGCCTCTTTAAACTTTTTCTCTGCCTCTTTGTCACCAGGATTCATATCCGGGTGATATTTTTTCGCAAGTACACGGTAAGCTTTCTTGATCGCCGCATCATCAGCATCTCTGCCCAAACCGAGCACCTCATAATAATCTCTCTTTGCCTCTGCCATAACTCGAATACTCTACCTTTCACGAAAAAATCTACGAAACCACCCGGTGGTTCCGTAGAATTTTTCCTATTCTTATCATGAAACAATGGGAAGATTAAACTTCTTTGTAATCTCCATCCACTACATCATCTCCCTGGAAGCCATCCGGCGCCGGACCTGCTCCTGCTCCCGGATTCGGACCTGCGCCTTCGCCCGGGTTCGGACCGCCGGCAGCTCCGCCCGCCTGTTCATACATCTTTGTGAACAGTTTCTGAGCACTCTCCATCAGTTTCTCTTTAGCAGCCTTAATCTCAGCCACATCAGCGTCACTTGTATTCTCAGGAGTTGATTTCGCAAGTACGTCTTTTAACGCCTGCATATCAGCCTCAACTGCCGCTTTATCATTTGCGTCCAGCTTATCGCCTACATCGCTGAGCGCCTTCTCAGTCTGGAATACCATTGCGTCAGCTTCATTTCTTGTATCAACAGCCTCTTTGCGTTTCTTATCCTGAGCTTCAAACTCAGCCGCCTCTTTGACTGCCTTGTCAATGTCTGCGTCAGACATATTGGAGCCGGCTGTGATTGTGATATGCTGCTCCTTGCCCGTTCCCAGATCCTTAGCGGATACATTTACGATACCGTTTGCGTCAATGTCAAATGTGACCTCGATCTGCGGTACTCCGCGCGGAGCCGGCGGGATTCCATCCAGTCTGAACTGACCGAGAGATTTGTTGTCTTTCGCAAATTGTCTCTCACCCTGTACAACGTTGATGTCTACAGCTGTCTGGTTGTCTGCCGCTGTTGAGAAGATCTGGCTCTTCTTTGTCGGGATCGTTGTATTTCTCTCAATCAGTCTTGTAGCGACGCCGCCCATTGTCTCAATGGACAGTGACAGCGGAGTGACATCAAGAAGGAGGATGTCGCCCGCGCCCGCATCGCCTGCAAGCTTACCACCCTGTACAGAAGCGCCAAGTGCAACGCACTCATCCGGGTTCAGAGATTTGCTCGGCTCTTTGCCTGTCAGTCTCTTCACCTCTTCCTGTACAGCCGGGATACGTGTAGATCCGCCGACCAGAAGTACCTGGCCAAGGTCAGCAGCCGTGATTCCCGCATCGGAAAGCGCGCGTCTTACCGGCTCTGCCGTTTTATCTACAAGATCTCTTGTAAGCTCATCGAATTTAGCTCTTGTAAGGTTCATATCGAAGTGCTTCGGTCCCTCGGATGTTGCTGTGATGAACGGAAGGTTAATATTTGTTGTTGTTGCGGAAGAAAGCTCCTTTTTCGCCTTCTCTGCCGCTTCTTTGAGTCTCTGGAGCGCCATCTTGTCTCCTGAGAGGTCTACGCCCTCTTTTGACTTGAAATCAGCCAGCATATAATCTGTAATCTTCTGGTCGAAGTCATCTCCTCCAAGACGATTGTTTCCGGCTGTGGAAAGAACTTCGATAACGCCGTCTCCGATCTCGATGATCGATACGTCGAAAGTACCGCCTCCCAGGTCATATACCATGATCTTCTGCTCTTTCTCATTGTCAAGTCCGTATGCCAGCGCTGCCGCTGTAGGCTCGTTGATGATACGCTTTACATCAAGACCTGCGATCTTTCCGGCATCCTTTGTAGCCTGACGCTGCGCGTCGTTAAAATAAGCAGGAACTGTGATAACCGCCTCGGTTACTTTCTCGCCGAGGTATCCCTCTGCGTCAGCTTTCAGTTTCTGAAGGATCATAGCGGAAATCTCCTGAGGAGAATATTTCTTTCCGTCAATGTCCACTTTGTAGTCTGTACCCATCTCTCTTTTGATAGAAGAGATCGTTCTGCCTGCGTTAGTTACAGCCTGACGTTTTGCCGGCTCACCTACCAGACGCTCCCCTGTTTTTGTAAATGCCACAACAGACGGAGTTGTTCTCGCTCCTTCCGTGTTCGCGATGACTGTCGGCTGACCGCCTTCCATAACAGCCACGCAGCTGTTTGTTGTACCCAGGTCAATACCAATTAT
Organism: uncultured Mediterraneibacter sp.; assembly: GCF_944377805.1. Classification (GTDB taxonomy): domain Bacteria; phylum Bacillota; class Clostridia; order Lachnospirales; family Lachnospiraceae; genus Mediterraneibacter. The sequence goes on from NZ_CALWFZ010000001.1 coordinate 125,139, forward strand.
TTTTCCCATAGTAATGTGCCTCCTTTAATTATTCTTTATTTATTCTGAATATGGATAAATGTCAGTTCGCCACTTTTACCATGCTGTGTCTTACAACACTGTCGCGGTATGTGTAGCCCTTCTGGAATTCCTCTGCGATGATATTATCATCCAGTTCTTCATCTTCCACATGCATCACCGCATTGTGAAAGTCCGGATTGAATTCCTGTCCGACCGCCTCGATCGGTTTCACTCCGATCTCTTCAAGTGTAGTCATAAGCTGCTTGTAGATCTTTTCCATTCCTTCCGCGAAAGGAGTAGCTTTCTCTTCCTCTGACATCGAAGATAATCCTCTCTCAAAATTATCGACAACCGGAAGAATCTTTTCTATGATGTCTTTCGCTCCTATCTCGTACATCTGAGACTTTTCTTTCTCCGTGCGCTTGCGGAAGTTGTCAAACTCTGCCATCTGACGGGTGAGCCGGTCGGTCAGTTCATCTATCTTCTCGTCTTTTTTATCCTTCTTATTTTTCTTTCCGAAGAATTTCTTTTTCTCTTCCTTTTCCGACTGGTCTTCCGCCGTTTCTTCAGCATTGGATTCTTCGGTCTGCGGCTGTTCCTCCTCTGCTGATTCCTCAGTGGTTTCTGCCTCCCGGTCTTCGGCAGCTTTTGCCTTTGCCTCTTCGACAGCTTCTTTTACCATGTCTTCTTTGCTCATATTGTCACTCACCAGCTTTCTACCTTCCTATTCTCTCGGATTTTTATTGTATATCGCATCCAACTCGCTCTGAAGAGTCTTCAGCGTCTTCATGACATGTTCATAGTCCATTCTTTTCGGACCGATAATGCCGATGGTTCCTTTCATGCCCTCACCCAGCTCATATGTGGCAGTGACAACACTGCAGTCTTTCATATTCTTCACCGGAGCTTCGTCCCCGATGTAGACCTGGATCGCATGATCGTTCTCACTGGCCAGAGTTTCGGTAACCAGATCCTCAAGCTGCTGTTTCTCCTCAAACGCACTGATAATCTCCTGAGCGCTCTGTTTGTCGCTCAGTTCAGGATATTTGAAAATGTTTGTCGTACCGCTTGTATAGATCTTCATGTCATCTTCTACATGAATAATCTCCGCCACCGCGTCCAGTACGTGTCCGATCACCGTACTGTGAATGCCGGCCTGTTCTTTCAGTCTGGCAATCAGTCCCAGCGTAATCTGATCAATGGACAATCCGTTCAGCGTGGTGTTCAGCAGCATATTCAGTTTCAGCAAAGTCTCATTACTTAGTGTTTCACCGACTTCGATGATCTTATTCTTGATCACATTGCCGCCGAGCACAATCACCGCAACAATCTGTTCCTCATCCACCTGGGAGAGCTGGATAAATTTTAAAGTATTACGGCTGTTGACGGGCGCTGATACCATAGTCGCGTAGTTGGTATTTGAGGCCAGCACCTTGGCAGCCTGCTGCAGTACTTTCTCGACTTTATCAGCTTTTTCGAGCATCGCGTCCTCGCGCTCTGAAATCTCCTGTTCCTTCTCTTCCATAAGCATATCGACATACAGTCGGTATCCTTTGTCTGAGGGAATTCTGCCCGCCGATGTGTGAGGCTGGAAGATATATCCGAGATCTTCCAGATCAGCCATCTCGTTTCGGATCGTTGCGGAACTTAAGTTCAGTTCCGTATATTTTGAAAGAGTACGCGAGCCGACCGGTTCCCCGGTCTCAAGGTAGTTCTGTATGATGGCTTTTAATATGATAAGTTTTCTTTCACTTAACGATGTGTCAACCGCCACTACATTTCCTCCTTTCCCGCTATTAGCACTCCCTTGTTTTGAGTGCTAACACCTTCCGTATAATAAGATAGCACTCACTTTTCCGTTTGTCAACCATGTTTATACATTTTCTCTAAAATATAAATTCACCAAACACATAATTGCTGATATCGGTTCCTCTCTCCGTCAGCCGTATCCTGCCGCCGGCGTTCTCGAGCAGCCCCTGGGCTTCAAGCTTTCTGATCTGAACTTTGTATATGTCCATAATATCCTTTCCGAAAGCCCTGCGGAAATCTTCCGGCGAGACGCCCTCCGTCTTCCGGAGTCCGAGAAACATGAATTCCTCCATCTGCTCTTCTGTCGACAGAAACTCGACCTCTTCATCTGAGTCGGGTGTTCCGCATTTTGCGAGATACCTCCCCATATCCGTCGGATTGTGAAATCGTTTCTCACATACCAGCGAAGAGGCACCAAGTCCCAGGCCGAGATACTCTTTTCTCTCCCAGTAACCGATGTTATGCCGGCATTCATATCCGGGAAGGGCGTAGTTGGATACCTCATATCTGTGATACCCATACTCTGCAAGAACCTGTTCTGTCGCCTTATAGATCATCCGCTCAGTGTCCTCATCGGGAAGGGGCGGATATTCCATACTTTTTCCTCTCATCCTGTCACCGCCCTCCATCCTGTCAGCGCTCCGGCATGTGCCATACTGTTCATAAAAAGGGGTTCCCTCCTCCACGATCAGACTGTATGCCGAGATATGCTCCGGACAAAGTTCTGCCACCGTGCGAAGCGTTTCTGTCCAGCTCTCTGCCGTCTGCCCGGGAATCGCTGAGATCAGATCGATATTTACATTTTGAAATCCGGTTTTGCGTACCAGCTCCCAGGTGCGCAGGAATTGTTCATAAGTATGAATCCGGCCGAGCAGTTTCAGATCGTCGTTTCTGACAGACTGAAGGCCAATGCTCAGACGGGTGATTCCACACTTTTTCCATATCTCCGCCTTCTCCTCTGTCACAGTACCGGGATTGACTTCTATCGTAACTTCTGCATCTCTTTTCACAGAAAAGTTTTCGCGGATCGCATGAAAAATGCGGGCAGTGTCCACCCCCTTTAGAATAGAGGGAGTACCTCCGCCCACAAACACTGTACTTACATCATAACCGCGATACTCTATTCCCCGCAGTCCGATCTCCCGGACAAGGGCATCCACATAGGAATCCATCTCCTTTTTTTGGGCAGGCCCGGAGAGAAAATCACAGTACGCGCATTTTTTTACGCAGAATGGAATATGCACATATAGTTCCAACTCTTTTTTAATCATCATCCAGTTTCAGAACACTCATAAACGCCTTCTGGGGAATCTCCACACTGCCCACCTGGCGCATGCGCTTCTTTCCTTCCTTCTGTTTTTCCAGCAGTTTCTTCTTACGAGAAATATCGCCGCCATAACATTTTGCCAGCACATCCTTGCGCATAGCTTTTACCGTCTCGCGGGCGATGATCTTGCCTCCGATGGCCGCCTGAATCGGGATCTCGAATAATTGTCTCGGAATCTCCGCTTTCAGCTTCTCACACATGCGTCTTCCCCTGTCATAGGCACTTCCGGAAAAGACGATAAAGGAGAGTGCGTCCACTTCTTCTTTATTAATAAGAATATCCAGCTTCACCAGTTCGGAACTCTCATATCCGAGCATCTCATAGTCAAAAGAAGCATATCCTCTGGATCGTGATTTCAGCGCGTCAAAGAAATCATAGATGATCTCATTGAGAGGAAGATGATAGTGAAGAACCGCGCGTTTCTCCTCCATGTATTCCATACTCTGATAGATGCCGCGTCTCTCCTGGCAGAGATCCATGATCGCTCCGATATACTCGGAAGTTACCATGATCTCCGCTTTTACCATCGGCTCTTCCATATAATCAATCTCCGCCTGGTCCGGCATGTTCGTCGGATTGGTCAGATCAATGACCTCGCCGCTTGTCTTATGAACTTTATAAATTACACTTGGCGCTGTGGTCACAAGATCCAGGTTGTACTCTCTCTCCAGACGTTCCTGAATGATCTCCAGATGGAGCAGCCCCAGGAAACCACAGCGGAATCCAAAACCCAGCGCCGCTGATGTCTCAGCTTCAAACTGAAGGGCAGCATCATTGAGCTGCAGTTTCTCCAGCGCGTCTCTTAAGTCCGGATATTTGGCTCCGTCTGCCGGATACAGCCCGCAGTACACCATAGGATTTACCTTTTTGTATCCAGGAAGCGGCTCTGCGCAGGGGCGTTCCGCATTAGTGATCGTATCGCCCACATGCGTGTCTTTTACGTTTTTCAGGCTGGCAGTGATGTAACCTACCATGCCCGCGCTGAGCTCGTCGCACGGAATGAACTGTCCCGCTCCGAATGTTCCCACCTCCACTACCTCGGCCTTCGCTCCTGTGGCCATCATCAGCATCGGAGTTCCCTTTTTCACTGTTCCTTCCTTGATTCTGCAAAATACGATAACTCCTTTGTAGGCGTCGTATTTGGAGTCAAAGATCAGCGCCTTGAGGGGCGCATTCGGATCTCCTTTGGGCGCGGGAATCTTCGTCACGATCTGCTCTAACACTTCATGGACATTCTGGCCAGTCTTGGCGGAGATCAGGGGCGCGTCTTCCGCGTCGATACCGATCACATCCTCAATCTCCTCCTTTACCCGCTCCGGGTCCGCGCTTGGCAGGTCAATTTTGTTAATCACCGGCATGACATCCAGATCATGGTCAAGAGCAAGATACACATTGGCCAGAGTCTGAGCCTCCACCCCCTGGGCCGCGTCTACGACGAGGATAGCACCATCACAGGCGGCAAGACTTCTGGATACTTCATAGTTGAAATCCACATGGCCCGGTGTGTCGATCAGATTGAACATATACTCTTCCCCGTCGTCCGCTTTGTAAATAGTGCGCACCGCCTGAGCCTTGATCGTAATCCCTCTCTCCCGTTCAAGCTCCATATTATCGAGAACCTGTGACTGCATCTCCCTGCTGGTCAGAAGCCCCGTCATCTCTATAATGCGGTCAGCCAGGGTTGACTTCCCGTGGTCAATATGTGCAATGATACAAAAATTTCTGATTTTACTCTGATCTATTACTGACAATTCTATTCCTCCATACACCGGCCAAACGCCGGAAAGATTATGTTTTTATGCTTTCTTTTTCTCTGAATGTTTTACAATAAAAACTTCCACCGCGAGATGATCTGTTATAAGCCCTGTCTTGATGCTCTGATCCAGATTCGCGATCTCCTCCATGACGTTCCGAAGCTGCGCGGAACTGAACCGCTTGGCAAGATCCGCGTATTTTCCGGCCACAAACGGATGAAGCCCCGCCTTTGAGGCAATCTCTTTTCTCGGACATCCCCGGGCTGAAAGTTCTTTTACATGAAACAGATCACGGTACTCCTTCGACATCAGGGCCAGAATGCGCATAGGCGGCTCTTTTAACGCCAGGAGATCATAGTAGAGATCCAGCGCTCTTCTCTGGTTCTGTTCTGCCACGGCATTGACCATATCAAAAATATGATTTGTAATCTGCGTCACACAAACTGTATCAATGTCTGCGCGGGTTATTGCGTTTTTATCCATACAGAAACAGAACAGCTTTTCCAGTTCCTTAGTGATATTTTCCATATCCGTACCGACTTTGCTGATAAAATAAGCGATGTCAGCCGGCTCCATCTCCTTCTTTTCCTTACGGATAAAGCCCTGAACCCATCTCCTCAAAGTGTTCTCGTCCTGTACGGCAAGTTCCACAATGCGGCCTTTTGATTTGACGGCCTTATAAAGCCTGCTTCTTTTATCCACTTCATTTTCTATAAAAATAAAGCAGGTGGCCGGGGGCATGCTGCCGCTGATATAATCCGCCAGATCACTGCCTCCGCCTTTGAAAAATCCGGTGTCTTCAAGCACAATCACTCTGCGTTCTGCAAAAAACGGTAACGTTTCGGCAAGATCAATCACTTCTTTAATATCTGTCTTCTTCCCTTCGTAACAGGAATAGTTCATCGTATCCCCGTCCGCCACCATTGCCTTGACAAAACGCTCCCTGTACTGCTTTTTCAGATAACTCTCCTGTCCGTATAACAGATAGATCTGCTTAAATTGTCCCGTTTTTAAATCTTCGTTCAGGCTTTTCATAACTCTTGTATTATAAGGGAAATCCCCCCTGTTTGACAAGAGCTGCCGGCAAAGTTATTTCCCGTGCAATGCAGGTTCGCAGAAAACTAATTCAAATGTTTTTTTACTTTTACCGAGATTCCGTCTGACCAGACTGTAACCGCTCCGTGCTTCTGTGTTGAGTATATGCTGCTCCCCGCGTCAGCCAGCCTCTCTAATGTCTCCTCGTGAGGATGCCCGTACCGGTTATCCACGCCTGCGGAAATCAGGGTAATCCTCGGCTGAACAGTTCCAAGAAAAGCTTCGGAACCCGAGTTCTTCGATCCGTGATGAGCTGCTTTTAGTACATCACAGCAGTCCAGGCGCCCGCTTTCTATGAGAAGTTTTTCCCCTTCTCCCTCCACGTCTCCGGTAAATAGCATATCAAACGCTCCATAGGAGGCTTTCAGTATAAGAGACGCCTCGTTGCCCTGTTCCATATCTTCGCTGTCATCAGGACCAAGGCACGTCAGCGTCATCTCTCCGGCCTCCGCCCTGTTTTTTCCCCCTCCCTCTCCGTCTGTGATCCGGTCGCCTGCCTTCATCACTATAACGCGGGTACCATATTTCCGGGCGGATTCAGCCAGGTTCCGAATCATTTCGTCATGATACCTGACTGGCGGAAGCACCAGATTTCTTATCCTCACGCCCAGTGACTGATTGGATAGCATCTCCTCGATTCCACTAATATGATCCGTATCTCCATGAGTCACAAAAACATAATCCAGAGTGTCTGCCGCCTCGCTTAACAAGCACGGCTCTATACGGTAGGTGCTTACATCCGATACATTGCTGCTGCCTCCGTCGATCAGGAAACGACCGGAAATACCACGCACATAGAAACAGTCTCCCTGCCCCACATCCACTGCCGTCACCTGTATTCCCTCCCCGCTCCGGCAGTTACTCCGACAGAGAGCCGCCATCCCAACAGCAAAAATCAGCAGCATTCCTCCGGGAATTTTACACAGTTTTCTCCATCTTCGCTCCAGATCTTTTCTGGTTCCCTCAGAATCTCCGATTTTCTGCAGTTCCCGGTCTTTTCTCTTGCGAAGATGCAGAAATATTAAGTACAGTCCCGCCAATACAAGATAATAGGCAAACAGCCACCATGCATCCGGTTTCCCGGCTATAAATCTGCTGCCGGGAAGATCACTGCTTATCCCGCATACCAGATCGTAACCGGCAAGTACCACTTTACAGATCTGAAGCACTGCTCCCCCGGCCGCGTCCGATATAAGCGCCAGGATGGAGCCAATCACTCCCGCGCACATAGCCGCCGGCATAACCGGAATAACAATCAGATTCAGGATGACCGAATACGGCGGTATCTCAAAATAGAAATACAGCAGAGGTCCCAGAAGAATAAGGTTCACCGCGATACTCGCGACAAGTCCTCTGGCAGCCCATCTTCGGACTCTCGCGGCATACTGCCTCAGACTTCCCTTTTCTTTCTTTTCTTTGACCGTCCTGTCACAGCCAAAAAGTGCTGAGAAAACCGGTTCATACACCGCGATTCCAAGGATTGCGCCATAGGACAGCAGAAATCCCGCGTCAGTCAGATACAGAGGCTGCCATCCGCACAATACTGCCGCTGATAAGGCCAGACTTGTCGGGAGATCATAATCTCTGCCCGTGATCTCAGCAAAAATCTTCACAAGAAACATAAGAAGTGCACGAATGCTTGAGACGCCTGCTCCTATCATGAAACTGTATAAAATCAAGAGTATGATCCCCGCAGTTCCCGAAACAGAAAAGCCAATCCCTGCTCTCCTGAAAGCACGGTACATTCCCATGCCCAGAAATGTCATATGCAGTCCTGATATAGCCAGAATGTGACTGATTCCGCTCTTTTGATATATGCTTTTGAGTTTCTCATCCAGACCGCCCTTTTCCCCCAGCAATATGGCACTCATCGTGCCTCCGTAATATTCTCCGAGGTGGCGGAGAAGAATCTCGTTCCAATTCTGTCTTACTTCTGAAAGAAGCTGCCCGGGCCACGCCGTCTTTCCGGATCGTATTATCATATCATCCGCCCATATGAGCACATGGATTCCCTGACGCCGGTAATAGGATCTCTGGTCAAAATTACCGGGATTGCGTGCCTGGTCAAAAGTCTGCGCCTCCCCGTTAATTTCTATACGGTTTCCGATTTTTATCTGTTTTTCATTCTGTGTTCTGGAATAATAGACGAGAATATTCGTCTCTTTGATGTTCTGACCGGTTACTGATACCGCATTGTCTTTCAGATAGAATGCTGTAACCTTTTCTTTTTCTTCTATCCTGTACACAGTGCCTGTCAGGTTTACCCGCGCGTCGTCGGATACAAGCTTTTCCAGCGCAGAGGGTTTCATCTCCCCCACGCCGAAAAAGAGAACCCGCAGACTCTGTATCACAAGATATAAAATACATATCGCACAAAGCGGACGTTTTTTCATTCCTTCTCTTCGACTGCGATGAGATCAGGATTTTCCGACAGAGGCTGTGACAGATCTACAGCCTCCATATATTCGGCATTTGATTCCCCATTAATCGTAATCTGTACCTGTTCGGTCCCTGTTCCCTCAACCAGGGAGTTTACGATCGAATATATCGTGAGTTCAGGCAGTACATCGTACTCACCTGTAAGAAACGCACTGTCAAAATTCACATAGCAGATTCCGTCCTTCGTCGTCACACTCAGAAGATTGGCATCCGGATTGATGGTCGGATAAGCGTCATTCCCTGACGGGCCCTGCACCAGCTTCTCCACAATCAGCTTATCCTTGGACACGTTGCTGCTGTATCTGACAGTCGACTTCTGTTCTACCAGCTTATCTCCGCCCGCATTTGCAAAATACAGCGTCAGGGTATCAGTCTGATAAGAGCTCGGAGATGAGCTCGTGTTCTCCACAAAATCATCCCCATTCATAAGGCCCACTTCCACACCCTCGCTATCCGTAAGAGGGCTTCCGCCGACCGTAAACGTGACGCCGTTGATGCCATCGATCTGTACAAGTGACTGAACGACCGCCGCACGCACCAGCTTTTCCTGTATCCTTTCGATGTCCTGATACGTTTCACTGAATTCCACATCGAGAATGCTTCCCGTGAGCGTACACCCCAGGACCTCCACTTCCTCGGGAATCGGACTGACGTACTCTATGTCATCCGAAGGCCCGCTCAGCATCTCAAGCATCTCTGAAGCCGCTTTCTGCGGATCTTCCCCGGACGCTTCGTATTCTACTTTCACGATTCCTGTCCTCTCCTCATTCAGGCAGTAGACAAATGATCCTATTTCATCTGAACTGTCTCCCCTGCCGCATGCGCCCAGAGCAACTGCGGACAGAATGAGTGCGGAGAGAATCACCTTTTTAGTCATCTATATCTCCTCCTGTGCGGTTCCCGTTTCTATACCGCCGCATAGATCAGCGGGATACGCACGGTAAATGTCGTGCCCTCCCCTTCACTGCTGTATACCTTAATCGCTCCCCGGTGAGCGATCACTGCATTTCGCGCGATAGCCAGGCCAAGCCCCGTACCGCCGATCTCTCTGGAATGAGACTTGTCCACACGGTAAAATCTCTCAAAGATATGGGGCTGATCCTCCTCCGGAATGCCGATTCCGGAATCCTCCACCTTAATATAAAAATATTTGTGATCCGCGTTCAGGGAAACATGAACCCATCCGTTGTCACGGTTATACTTGATCCCATTTTCCACCAGATTAGAGATTGCCAGAGTGAACTTCATCTCATCAATCTCAGCAGTAACAGGCCGGAAACTCTCCATTACCATCTCTACATTATTTTTCTCTGCAATCGGCCTTAATCTCTTTAGCGTCTGCTCCAGAAGATCATTGATATTAACTGATTTTATATTCATATTCTGTCCGGTCTTGTCCATCTTGACAAGAGACAGAAGATCCGTGATGATCTGGTTCTCGCGGTCAATTTCTTTGGCAATGTCCTGCATGAACTCACGGTACATCTCCACCGGGGCATCCGGCATTTCCAAAAGAGAATCTGCCAGCACTTTTACGGAAGTCATAGGAGTTTTGAGTTCATGGGAGACATTCGAGACAAATTCCTCCCTGGATTCATCCAGCAGCTTCAGACGCCCCAGCATCTTATTGAACGCCTCGCTGAGCTGTCTTGTCTCCGTAAAGGTCTCCACATGGAGAACATCATCACTGTAGCCTTCCGTTACGTTTTCAATTGCCCCTGTAATCTTGTGGATCGGGCGCACCATACGATCGGCAAGAAAGACGCCGAGCACAGCCAGAAGCGTCATAATAATTCCGACTACAACACTGCCCTGTGTCAGTATAATCCGCCGCGTCACCTCGATATTGTCGGTGGATACGCTGGCAAGCATTACGCCGATCACTTCATCGCCGCCGGGCTCAAGGATCGGAGACGTCACTTCAATATAATGATTCCTTCTGTCATAATGATTCGTAGTCTCACCCCGCATACAGCGGATCACATTTTCAGATACATCCGTCTTTCCCTCATCCAGACTATATGTATCTTTCACTACTTTTAGTTCCCGGTCCATAATCATCACACGCCCGTTGTAAATGTTGGTAAGCTGAGTAATATTGGCGTTGATCACCTCAGATGTGGGATCTGTCAGATAGCTGTAATTATTCAACTGATTGCAAAGAATAGTACACTGATTCTGAATCTCTGCGGTTCTAAGTTCTACTGCCCGCAGTTCATAAAAATTGACCGATCCGAAAAGCACAGCAAGACAGGGCACAAGCCCTGCCAGAAGAAACAGAATAATAAACCGGAATCTCATGTTTTTAAAAATCCGGTCCCTCAGTATAAATCGACGTCTAACCCTGGAAATAATAACCCACTCCCCACTTCGTATGTACATACTTCGGCTCGCTCGGATTGATCTCAATCTTTTCTCTCAGGCGCCTGATATGTACATCCACTGTTCTCGCGTCACCGGGGTAGTCATATCCCCACACAAGATTCAGCAGATTTTCCCTGCTGTAGACCTTGTTCGGATTTGTTGCCAGAAGCTCCAGTACATCGAACTCTTTCGCTGTCAGATTGATTTCTCTCTCTCCGATGAACACTCTTCTGCTCTCACAGTCAATCTTCATATTGCCCTTGATGAGCACCGGACTTCCTGCCGGCTCCTTTTTCTTGGAGGTGCGGCGCATGATCGCTTTGATCCTCGCCTTTACTTCAAGAATGTTAAAAGGCTTTGTAATATAATCGTCCGCGCCGTATTCCAGCCCCAGTATTTTATCCATATCCTCACTCTTGGCTGTGAGCATAACGATGGGCATATCTGAAAATTCGCGGATCTGCTGACATACCTGGAATCCGTCCATTTTGGGAAGCATCACATCCAGCAGCACAAGATCATATTCGCATTTTCTTGCGCATTCCAGCGCTTCCTCTCCGTCATAGGCGCAGTCCACTTCCATGCCTTCCTGCTCCAGGCTGAAGCGGATTCCTTTTACGATCAGTTTTTCGTCATCTACAACCAATATCTTTTTACTCATACTCCTCTTTCACGACTCCCTGTGTCAAATTGTTATGTCATCTTTTATTTTATTAAATACGCCTTCTTTGATCCCCTCGATCTCCATCAGTTCCTCAACGCTTCCAAAAGCTCCGTGTTCCTCACGGTACTTTAAGATGCTGCCGGCTTTCGCCTCGCCGATGCCGGTCAGAGTCATCAGTTCCTCCTTAGAAGCCGTATTGATATTTACTTTGCTTTGTTCCGTACCTGTGACTGTACTTTCTGTTTCAACCCCCGTGCCCTGTGCCGCCTCTTCTTCTGTCGGCACATAGATCTGCTCGCCGTCCGCCACGGTACGCGCCAGATTAACTGAATCCTTTGACGCGTCTGCTGTCATGCCGCCCGCAGACTCGACCGCTTCAAACACACGGGCACTTGCGCTTAACTCATATACTCCCGGAGTGTTTACCGCTCCGCAAACATAGACAAAAACCGTATCACCCTGGGGCTGTACGGTTTCTTCCCCTGTCCCGCCGTCATTTTCTGACTTATCCGGGCCGCCGGAGTTTTCTGATTCTTCGGATAGTGTAATCTCTTCAAGACCTTCCTCCTCCGAATGGCCGCTGCAGCCCGCAAGAAACAAAAACGCTGTCAAAATAAGCGTTCCGAAAAGACGTCGTTTTACAATCGTATCATTAAACCTGTCTCGCATATCAATCTCCCTAAACTTTCCGCCGGGAGAAATACCCCTTATATGCCGGACAGTAACATTGTATCGAATTTTTACTAAAAATACAATAGACAATTAATTGTTTGTTACGGGAATATTACGTTTCATTTTCAAAACTATTCCCACTGGAAAACAGCAATTCCGGCTACCGCAAGCAAAAGACCCCCCAGTTTTCTCCAGGAAAAAGGCTCCTTATCCATTCCAAAGAGACTGAACAGTTCGATCAGATATGACACCGCCAGCTGGGCAATCACAATGAGAAGAGCTGATTTCGCGGGGCCAAGCGCCTCGATACTTTTGATTACCGTCCAGGTAATCCCCGCACCGATCACACCACCCAAAAGCATATATTTGGGTTCTACCCGGCCAAGCGCGGCGACGCTGTCCCTGCCTGTAAAGAGCCAGGCCGCAAGACAGACTGCAAAGGCAGTAATCTGCACCCAGCCGTTGCTGACCCACACACCTGTTGTCTTTGTCACCTGTGTGTTAAAGACTCCCTGTATACTCATCAGGGCTCCCGATAAAAGCGCAATAAAAAAACCAACCATAAGACGCACCTCCATACAGTTTATGTCTGCTATTTCGATAGTATGTCCTGTGATTGGCTTCTTATTCGTTATATAGAACTGTAAAGTTTTCAGGCGTCTTTAATCGAGCGCTCTCTTTAACCTGACAATCATTTCATCTATGTGCTTCTCCTCCACAATCAGAGGCGGCACAAAGCGGATGACATTTCCCTGAGCCTGAATCACAAGCAGCCCTTCCTCGATTGTGCGCTGATTTACTTCAGCAAGAGGTTTTGTGATCACAAGTCCCTGCATAAGGCCTTTTCCTCGCCTTCCGGTTACGCAGTCCAGTTCCTTTACAAGCTCATCCAGCCTCCGGGTCAGATAAGGCGCCACTCTGTTTACATGGCCGACAATATCATCTCTCTCAAAAATTTCAATCACTTTTTTTACCGCTGTGCACGCCAGAGGGTTGCCACCGTATGTTGCGCCGTGATCACCTGCTCTTAAGGAGTATTCGGCCACTTCTTTTGTCATGGCAAATGCGCCCACAGGGATTCCGTTCCCAATCGCTTTTGCCATCGTAAGTATATCAGGCCTTACACCGAATCCCTGCCACGCGAACATGCTGCCCGTCCTGCCCATACCGCACTGGACTTCGTCGCAGATCATGAGGATGTCATTCTCATCACAGAGAGCCCGGATTCCTTCCATAAACTCCCGGGATGCCAGATTGATTCCCCCTTCTCCCTGGAGGGGCTCTAAGATGATCGCACATGTCTTCTCATTTACCAGTTCTTTGACACTGTTCAGGTCATTGAACCTGGCAAACCGCACCCCCGGCACAAGCGGCTCAAAGGGCTTTCTGTAGGAGTCGTGTCCTGTCACTGAAACCGCGCCGAAGGTTCTTCCGTGGAAAGAATTCTCCATCGCTATAAACTCAAAGCGTCCGCTCCCCTTCGTGTGCGCATAGCGCCTTGCAGATTTCAGAGCACCTTCCACAGCCTCTCCGCCGCTGTTTGTAAAAAATACTCTGTCCATCCCCGAGACACGATTCAGCTCCCTGGCAGCTTCCCCGCAGCTCTCGTGATAATACAGGTTGGAAGTGTGATACAGCTTATCAATCTGATCTTTCAGAGCTTCATTTAACTCTTTACAATTATATCCCAGACCTGTCACTGCAAAGCCCGCCGCAAAATCAAGATATTCCTTTCCGTCTGCATCATAGAGATACATTCCTTCTCCGTGATCCAGAACAACCGGAAACCGGTTATAGACGTGGAGCAGATTTTCCTCTGCCGCCTGTATCTTACTATTCACCATGATAATACCTGCTTTCTTCACTGTTTAGTATGGCTGTTCCGATTCCTTTATTTGTGAATATCTCAAGAAGGAGGCAATGAGGAATCCTTCCGTCCAGAATATGCACACGGGATACCCCCGCCTCGATGGCATCGATACAGTTCTGGAGCTTTGGCAGCATCCCGCCTCCGATATAGCCGTCCTCCATCAGCTTCTTCGCATCGTCCGCCTTAAGTTCTGAGATCAGCGTAGAAGAATCGTCCGGATCTTTATACACGCCTTCAATGTCCGTCAGAAAGGCCAGCTTCTCCGCTTTTACCGCGCGGGCGATAGCACACGCCGCGTCGTCGGCGTTGATATTGTATGTACAGAACCCGTCGTCCAGACCGACAGGACATACAATCGGCAGAAAGTCTTTCTCCAGAAGATCATAGAGAATCTGAGCATTCACATCCTTGATTTCGCCCACATACCCAATGTCCTGCCCATCTGAGAGTTTCTTCTCCACCTTGAGCAGCGCTCCGTCCTTGCCGCTGATTCCGATGGCGCGCACGCCAAGACTCTCCACGAGCTGAACCAGACTTTTATTCACACGCCCAAGCACCATCTCCGCCACTTCCATCGTATCTTCATCAGTCACGCGCAGACCGTTTATGAATTTAGGTTCCATGCCGACTTTGCCCACCCACTTGCTGATCTCCTTGCCTCCGCCGTGGACAATGATCGGCTTGAACCCGACCAGTTTTAAAAGTGTCACATCTTCTATCACGCGTTTTTTCAGTTCTTCATCTACCATAGCGCTTCCGCCGTACTTTACTACGATAATCTTTCGGTTAAACCGCTGAATATATGGCAGAGCTTCGATCAGCACCTGCGCCTTTTCAAGATACTGCTGCATGTTATTGTTCATAGCTGCCTCCTCCGTTTTTCTGATTTTTTAAACAGTTCTAGCTTCGATAATCCGCGTTAATCCTGATATACTCATGGGTCAGATCACATCCCCAGGCTGCCGCTTTTGCGTTCCCTTCTTTCATATCCGCAATGACCGTTACTTTCGCTCTGGAGAGAATTTCCGTCGCTTTCTCTTCACTGTAATCCAGAGCAGTTCCGTTTTCGATAATCTTCAGTTTCCCGGCTTCGCTCTCAAAGTAGAGATCCACTTTCTCCGGGGTGAAATCTGCCCCCGAATACCCCATTGCGCAGAGGATTCTTCCCCAGTTTGCATCGTGCCCCGCGATGGCGGTTTTCGTGAGATTAGAGCAGACAATAGACTTTGCAAGCATCTTTGCCTGTTCTTTTGTATCCGCTCCGATGATTTTCGCTTCAAAGAGAGCCGTGGCCCCCTCCCCGTCGCCTGCCATTTCTTTGGCAAGAGTTTCATTTACATAGTGGAGCGCTTCTCTGAACATCTCGTACTCCCTTGTGCCGTATCGGATCTTGTCATTTCCCGCCATCCCATTGGCCAGCAGCAACACCGTATCATTTGTGGACGTATCCCCATCCACGGAGATCATGTTATATGTATCTTCCACATCCGCGCTTAAAGCTGCCTGCAATGCTTTCCTTGATATACGGGCGTCTGTCGTAATAAATGAAAGCATCGTACACATATCAGGGTGAATCATCCCGGATCCTTTCGCCATTCCCCCGATGGTTACGGGAGTATTGCCGATCTCGAATGTGACAGCCACTTCCTTCTTTTTCGTATCTGTCGTCATAATCGCCTGTGCCGCTTTCGTTCCGCTGGCCAGATCAGAATTTTTCTCTTCCGCAAGATTGCGGATCCCCATTTTTATGCGTTCCACAGGAAGCTGCATTCCGATCACTCCGGTTGAGGCCACCAGTACGCCTTTCTCATCTACACCAAGTACTTTCGCCGTCTCTTTCGCCGTCTGCGCGCAATAGCTCATCCCCTCCTCGCCGGTACATGCATTTGCAATTCCCGAGTTCACAATCACGGCCTGGGATTTCAGCTTCTTTTCCACAATTGCTCTGTCCCATATGACGGGAGCCGCTTTCACCCTGTTCGTCGTAAATGTTCCGGCAGTCTTACACGGCTTCCCGCTGTATATCAACGCCATATCCGTGCGGTCCTGATATTTGATTCCGGCTGCCACAGCCGCTGCCTCAAATCCTTTTGCCGCCGTTACTCCGCCTTCAATTACCTGCATATTTCTTCTCCCTTCTCTTTCTTATGTCACTGCTCATTAAACGCGGTGATATTTTCTTCGTTCAAAGTAAAATCATAATAATTCAGATCCAAACGCTCCGTCCAGCCGATCTTATTCCAGAATGCATTTCCAATGTCATTTTTCGTAAACGCAATCAGCGAAACTTTGTTAATTTTCTCCGCCTGAAGCGCTCTCATTGCGTAAACTACCATATCCCGGCCGATCCCATGCCGCCGGTACGCCTCGTCGACACAGACATGATACAGGCATCCCCGCCGCCCGTCATGCCCGCAGAGAATACTTCCGACAATTCTGCCATCTCTGACTGCTACCACACTCGTCGTCGGATTTCTCATCAAAAAACGTTTTACGCCCTCTCTGGAATCATCAATACTGCGGATTCCGAATCCTCTGATCTTCTTCCAGAGCGCATATACTTCATTGTAATCCTCAATCGTCATAACCCTTATCATAACAAAACAAACCTTCCGAAACTCTGATTCAAATCTAGGGGAATACCGGCACCAGATCAAGGCCCTCACTCTCATCGAGCCCGAACATCAGATTCATATTCTGAACGGCCTGACCCGCCGCGCCTTTTACCAGGTTGTCAATCGCGCCCATCATAATAATGCGGTTCGTTCTCCGATCAATCTTAAATCCAATATCCAGGTAATTGCTTCCCTCCACCCATCTGGTTTCCGGGTAAACATCCCTATCCAGCACACGAACGAATTTCTCATTTCTATAATATTTGTCATAAACAGCTTTTACTTCTTCCCAGCTCACATCCTTTTTAAGGGAAGCGTACTCTGTGGCCAGGATACCTCTGTTCATGGGAATGAGATGAGGTGTAAAATTGATTGCGATCTTTTCCCCTGACGCGTATCCGAGCTGCTCTTCTATCTCCGGAGTGTGCCGGTGAGCAGCGACACCATATGCCTTGATATTTTCATTGACTTCACAGTAGAGGTTCGGAAGCTTTGCTCCCCGCCCTGCTCCCGACGTTCCGGATTTTGCGTCGATGATCAGTGTATTCATATCGATCATCCCTTCTTTTGCAAGGGGGTAGGCCGTCAGGATCGAGCATGTTGTATAGCATCCCGGGTTGGCAACCAGCCTCGCGCTTCTGACTGCCTCCCGGTTTACCTCGCACAGCCCGTAGACCGCCTCGTCGATAAACTGCGGCGCTTTATGCTCTATCTTATACCACTCTTCATATATGCCCACATCTTTCAGACGGAAATCAGCACTCAAATCTATAATCTTTGTCCGGGAGAGGATCTCTTCACTCACAAGAGATGCGCACAGGCCCTGGGGAGTAGCCGTGAAAATCACATCGACCTGGGAGGCCAGCTGCTCCATATTATCATCCATACAGACCTCATCCACAATCTGAAACATATTCCGGTAAACCTCCGCATATTTCTGATCAATGTAACTTCTCGATCCGTACCATTTAATCTCGACATCTTTATGCCCTGTTAATATCCTTACAAGTTCAGCGCCAGCATACCCTGTCGCGCCGATAATTCCTGCTTTTATCATTTTTGTTATCCTTTCGCGATGATTGCTTTATTAAAATATTGCTTTATTAAAATACTATAGCAGATAATACATCCGCTTGCATAATAATACAACTTTTTTGCATATTATGCAATAGCTATATTTATTATTCTATTGATGCATAGTCTGACCTTTCCCGTGATCTTCAGACTTGCGACGCATAAAAGATGGGAAACCAACAAGGGGAGATGACACAGTGAACTGTGTATCTCCCGCTTTTATTCACACACTTTATTCATTTCACTCTGGTTTCAATTCTCAGAACGTCTTTTATCATTTCCGTATCTGTCCGTTTCCGAAAATTATATACTTTGTCGTTGTCAATGCCTCCAGCCCCATCGGCCCCCTGGCGTGAAGCTTCTGGGTACTGATACCGATCTCAGCGCCAAATCCGAACTCAAACCCGTCGGTGAATCTGGTCGAGGCATTCACATAGACTGCCGCCGCGTCGATCTCATCCTGGAACTTCAGCGCGTTATCATAGTCTTTCGTGACAATCGACTCAGAATGCCCGGTGTTATATCTGTTAATATGTGCGACCGCCTCATCAATGGAGTCCACAATCTTCACTGAGATAACAGAATCCAGATATTCCATTCCCCAATCGTCCTCGGAGGCCGGAATGATCTCACTGCTGATCGCCCGTGCCCGTTCATCACCGCGTATCTCCACTCCGTGGTCTTTAAGTTTCTTCACGATCTGAGGCAGGGCTTCCCCCGCGATCCCGCTGTGGACAACAAGCGACTCACAGGCATTGCATACGCCCATTCTCTGAGTCTTGGCATTCTCCACAATGTCGGAGGCCATCCGGATATCAGCGGAGGCGTCCACATATACATGGCAGTTTCCTGTACCGGTCTCGATCACCGGAACTGTACTGTTCTCCACTACATTGGCTATCAGACCCGCTCCGCCCCGCGGGATCAGTACGTCGATGCCGCCATGCATCTTCATCATATCAGAAACCACACTGCGGCTCGTGTCCTCCACCAGTACGATCAGATCCTGGCAGAGCCGTTCTTTGCGGAGACCTGCTTTAATCGCCCGGACGATCGCCTGATTGGAGTGGATAGCATCGCTGCCGCCTCGTAGGATCACCGCATTTCCTGTCTTAAAGCAGAGCCCGAAAGCATCCGCCGTCACATTGGGCCGGGACTCATAAATGATTCCAACCACGCCCAGAGGAACCCGTTTCTGACCAATTCTAAGCCCATTGGGCCTGGTCTTCATATACAGCACCTCTCCGACGGGATCGTCAAGCGCCGCAATCTGCTTCAGCCCCTCCGCCATATCAGCAATTCTCTGTTCTGACAGTGCCAATCGGTCAATGAGCGACTGCTTAACTCCTTTTTCTCTCGCCGCGGCGAGATCTTTTTCATTTTCTTCCAGAATCGCATCCTGTTGACCGATCAGTTCCGCTGCTACAGAGAGGAGTCCTCTGTTCTTTTCTTCCGTACCTAGCTTCGCCGCCTCCGTCGCGGCATTTTTCGCACGCTTTGTAAGCATTTCCATATATGTTTCCATCGTGCTCTCCTTTCTGCACATGTCCAGCATCTGCTGCCCACTATTTTACCATCATTATATTTTTTTTACCATATTTTCCGTGCGAAAGGAATCTTAAAAATTTCTTATTACCGCGAACCTGTCCCGCAGCTCCTCTTCTGCTATGAATACTGACCTACTTTAATCCGGTCTGCGACTTCATTTTCAAGTACCAGTCTGACGCCCTGAACTCCGATGAGCACACTGTCCCGGCACTGCTGGATCACCCGGATAGTTCCGCCCTCCCTGACATGGCGGCTGTGCAGAAACTCGAGCACATCCGGCACTCCGAACATCCAGTCTATCGTATAAGTCTCTCCGGGTTTTGCCTGTGATAATGCCTGCATCATATCCCTCCTTTTCTTAATTTTAGGGAGAGAATACAGGGTTAGTCAATCACAATCTTTGTTTCACATTTCTAAACCCTTCCGTCGATCTGAATCTGGCACATTTCCATAGCTCCTGCTGCCCTTTCATGGCTCTTTGGCGTAACTCCGGCACAGCAGGAGACGTCAGCCCGTATCGGAACTTCGGGAAGATAAGCCTTAAGCAGCAGCGCATTGGAAATTACGCAGATGTCCGTACACAGACCGATCAGAGTGATCTCCTCCACAGTGTCTTTCTCGTTTAACTGCTTTACATACTCTCCCAGTTCCACACTTCCAAATGTCGGCTTGTCAATAATTTTCGCCCCTTCTTTCCCGGAAAGCGCGTCCGCCACCTGGGAACACAGTTCCCAGCCTTTTGTTCCTTTCACGCAGTGTACAACCGGAAGGTGCCTGCCCTCCTCGCTGTCGAGATACTCCTCTTTGTGCGTATCCCGTGTCGCGATGACCTTTCCCTCAAACTGCCGGATTTTCTCCGCCACCGCCGGAACGATGTCTACAGCTTCCTTTGTACCAAGGGATCCATCGATAAAGTCGTTCTGCATATCAACCACTACCAGCACTTTCATATTCTCTCTCCTTTCAGATCATAGTAAAATATGTATTGCTGCATCACTCCCGCACATCCTTTGTATCTCTCAAACGGGAATCCGCTCATGTACCGGTCTTCCAGCACTTTATTAATATGGGTGTCCACCGGAAACGCATCCATCTTATGAAGCGCAAAAAGACAGATACAATCCGCTACTTTTCCACCGATGCCGGGCAGTCTCATAAGTTCTCTTCGCGCATTCTGATAATCCATTTCCTCCAGAGACTTCAGATCTAACGTTCCCGCTGCAATCATTTCCGCTGTTTTACATATATATTTACTCCTGTAGCCCAGTTTCAGGCCCCTCAGTTCTTCCTCGGACGCCAGGGAAAGACTCCGTGCGTCCGGAAATGTATAATAGACCCTTCCTTCATCCGACTCACGCCTCTGTCCGTACCGCTCGCTTATGGCGCGGATCAGCCCTTTGATCCGGGGAATATTATTCTGCTGGGAAAGGATAAACGTAACGATCATCTCCCATATATCCTGCCTCAGAATGCGGATTCCGTCTCCAAAGGCCGCCGCTTCTCTCAAATATTCATCTCTCTTGTCAATGCGCCCGATATAGTCAGAATAAGACGCATCGAGATCAAAATAACGTCTCCAGAACTGTTCATACTCTTCCTGTGTACAGTAAAGCACCGTCTTCCTGTTCTCCCCGTCGTCTTCATCCGCCTGTATTTTCAGGTATTTGTCTCCCGCAAGAAGCTCATACATATTTTCTGCCGCCGCATCCAGGCGGAAGCATTGCCCCGACTCACAGATCTGAGGGATGGAAAAATGTCTGTTCTCAATTGTCACCATAACAGAACCCACTCTTTCTTTTTAAGTACGGCATTCATTATAACACAATTTCAAATATCATCCCAGCGTCTGATCAATAATGTTCCTCATTATATCTTCCGTCATCTGGCCCGGAACATAGCCGTAAACATTTCCTTCCCTGTCGATCATAAATGTAGTCGGAAATGCCGAGATTCCATATTGAGTAAACATCTCTCCGCTCTCATCCATAAGAACCGGGTAAGTATATCCGTTTTCCTCCATAAATGATGCGATCTCTTCCGCAGATCCCTCCTGACCGATGTTCGGCCCGGCAACGCCCAATATTACCACATCGGCCGCTTCGCCCCCGGATGTGTACTCCTCGTGGAGCTTCTGAATATCCGGCATCTCATTTCGGCACGGTCCGCACCACGTCGCCCAGAAGTTCAGAAAGATCACCTTTCCTTTATAATCAGAAAGTGTATGCGTATTTCCAAACTGATCTGAAAGTTCCAGATCCGAAAGCGGAGCGGGAGTCAGCGCCTGCCCCTCCTGATTCTCCTCTTTTGAACTGCCTTCCTCTTCGGAACTGTCCTCCCCGCCTTCCTGCTCCGAACTCTGTACAGTATCCTGCTGTACTGTGGAAAGGTATCCGGTGATCGTGTTCATCGTTCCTGTGAACATAAGAAGTCCCATGAGAACCATCAGAGCGCCGCCTGCCTTCACCGTATATCTGACTGCTTTCATGTGCTTTCGGAAAAATTCCAGAAGCCGCGCCGTAAAGATCCCTGCCGCGAGAAACGGCAGAATAAACCCCAATGTATATACACCGATCAGAAGAAAGCCCAGCCCGCTTGTCCTGGCGCTTCCTGCCATGAGAAGTACACTCGTAAGGGCAGGCCCCACGCAGGGAGTCCACGCAAAGCTGAAAGTAAATCCCATAAGCAGGGCCGTAACGGGAGACATCGTCAGTTTTTCCATACGAAGCGGAAGACGGTGCTCTTCACCAAGCACTCTGGAGTTTCCGAACAAGCCGAGCTGATACAGGCCGAACAAGATAATCAGTACCCCTCCTATTCTGGCAAAGAGCATTCTCTGTTCCTGAAAAAAATTTCCCGCTGCAGTCACTCCCAGTCCAAGCACGAAAAAGGCGCCGCTGATCCCTATGGTAAACATAAGAACCCTCAGAAACAGCCGGAACTTGCTCCCTCTTTTCTGGGCATTTCCGGTTTTCGTTTCGTTTAAAGTCCCTTCCGAAAGTCCGGTATTCAGGCCCCCCGCCAGATACCCCAGATACAGAGGTACAAGCGGAAGCACGCAGGGTGAGAAAAAGCTTAATATTCCCTGTATAAATACTGTAATTGCAGATACTCCTGTTTCAATTGTAAAACCCATAATATTTCTCCTGACCTGTTACTTTTTTAACTGTGCTGTTCTGGTCTTATCCGACGATCAGCAGTTTACAACCTGAGGATACCATACTTTCTGTATTTACAACAGTGATAATATCACACAACTTCTGTGAAAAAGTACTATATTACAGATATGATTTCCCTGAAAACGATTGTTGTCTTCATCTATTTTTTCTGTAAAATCACCACAGATATTCTTATATTTTTTTCGTTATGACGAAAATAAAAAAAGTACTTATTTCTCATCATATGCAGATGGTAGAATACTTCGTGCGGCAGACAGGAACTTTTTTCCTGCAAACCGTATAAAATATACTCAGGAGGAAATTATGCCGAAAAATAATCGAGAAAGTCTGATTTATACTGTAATGATGTGTTTTACAATGGTACTCTGGATGAGTGTCTACAATGTCTCTGTTCAAAGAGGCGGATTGTCTCTCTCAGTCCTTTCCAGCGCATGGCTCGGATTTCCGGCCGCGTACATATTCGCAATGCTCTGCGACTGGTTCATTGTCTCAAAACTTGCCAAAGGATTCGCCTTTCGGTTTCTCGTAAAACCGGGGGGCTCAAGCCCCTTAAAAACAGTGATAGCCGTCTCCTGCTGCATGGTCGTTCCAATGGTGATTATCATGTCACTGTACGGGGCCGCGGAGGCCTGCCTTCACATCGGAAACTTCCACATGCTTCCGGTGATCTGGCTTACGAACATTCCGAAAAACTTTATCATGGCTCTTCCGTTCCAGCTGATTATAGCTGGCCCGCTTGTTCGTTTTGTATTCCGCCGAGCATTTCCAGAGGGAAGTATTATCATGGAAACAGAATAATCTGTCCCGGCCTCCTTAAGCTCGCAGCTATATTTAATCATAAAAACACCGACCGCCATTCGCCAGATTCTTAAGCCTGACTTATGGCGGTCGGTTTATTTCTGCTGCCGACCGGTTTCTTAGATTCTTGCCACGCCGCTCTTTCTTGCTGCCTCAGCAGTCGCCTTTGCCACTGCGTCTTTTACGCGTGGATCAAACGCTGCCGGAAGAATATAGTCCGGATTCAGTTCCTCTTCACTTACCAGGCCGGCAATCGCGTATGCCGCCGCAATCTTCATCTCATCATTGATATCAGAAGCGCGTACATCTAAAGCGCCACGGAAAATCCCCGGGAAACAGAGTACGTTGTTGACCTGGTTCGGGAAATCGCTCCGTCCGGTGGAGACAACCGCTGCCCCTGCCTCTTTTGCCTCATCCGGGAAGATCTCTGGCGTAGGATTCGCGCAGGCAAAAATGATCGGATCTTTCGCCATGCTGCGTACCATATCCTGAGTCAGTGTACCCGGTGCGGACACTCCGATAAATACGTCAGCGCCTCTGATCACCTCGGCAAGCGTTCCTTTCTCATGATTGAAGTTTGTAATCTTCGCCATCTCTTCCTTGATCGGGTTGAGCCCCTCACGGCCCTCATAGATCGCACCTTTCCGGTCTGTCATGATGACGTTCTTCAGTCCCATAGACATAAGCAGTCTGATAATCGCAATACCTGCCGCACCTGCTCCTGATGTAACGATCTTGATATCCTCGATCTTTTTGCCGACAAGTTTGAGCGCGTTAATCACTCCTGCCAGCGTAATCACAGCCGTACCGTGCTGGTCATCGTGGAATACCGGAATATCACAGCACTCTTTCAGACGTTTCTCGATCTCAAAACATCTCGGAGCAGCAATATCTTCCAGATTGATTCCACCGAAGCTTCCCGCGAACAGGCTGACAGATTTGACAATCTCATCCACATCTTTTGATCTGACACAAAGAGGAATTGCGTCTACATCGCCAAACTCTTTAAAGAGTACGCATTTTCCTTCCATAACCGGCATACCTGCTTCCGGGCCTATGTCTCCAAGCCCCAGTACGGCGGTTCCGTCTGTAATAACTGCCACAGTGTTCCAGCGTCTTGTCAGGTCAAAGCTCTTGTTAATATCCTTCTGAATCTCCAGACAGGGCTGGGCAACTCCCGGCGTGTAAGCAAGACTCAGCGCTTCTTTTGAGTCAACTTTTGCCCGACTGGTAACTTCGATCTTACCCTTTAGTTCATAATGCATCTTCAGTGATTCTTTTGCGTAATCCATAACTGCCTCCTCCTGATGTTTTCATTTTATTTTGAAGCACACAAGATGGCGCCCCGGCCTTATATCCCGCGGATTGCCAATTGTGATTTGTACACTCCATGAATTATTATACTGCCTTTTTCAGCGAACGGCATCATTTTTTCTAAAAAAATACAAAAAATTTACTCAAAATGCATTTTTATTCATTATTTATGCATATTTCTCTTTCTTTCAAATTTCTCTTGCATAATTATTCGTTCTAGTGTATAGTATGTTGTAGCTTACAAACCGCTGGTTACAGCATACAACGCCGCCCGGTTCTGCCGGACGCCCATATTAATAAAAATACATTCAGGAGGCTATTGAAAATGAGCAAAGAAAAAGTAGTTTTAGCATATTCAGGAGGACTTGACACAACAGCGATTATTCCGTGGCTGAAAGAAACTTTCGACTATGACGTTATCTGCTGCTGCATCGACTGCGGGCAGGGCGACGAACTGGACGGACTCGAGGAACGCGCAAAACTTTCCGGCGCTTCCAAATTGTATATTGAAAATATTATCGATGAATTCTGCGACGACTTCATCATGCCATGTGTAAAAGCCGGCGCTGTCTACGAGAACAAATATCTGCTTGGCACTTCTATGGCCCGCCCGGTCATCGCCAAGAAACTCGTTGAGATCGCGCGCAAAGAAGGCGCTGTAGCAATCTGCCACGGAGCCACAGGGAAAGGGAATGACCAGATCCGCTTTGAGCTTGGAATTAAGGCGCTTGCGCCGGACATTAAAATTATCGCTCCCTGGCGTATGACAGATCTGTGGACTATGCAGTCCCGTGAAGACGAGATTGAATACTGCCGTCAGCACGGTATCGATCTTCCTTTCGATACGCAGCACAGCTACAGTCGTGACCGCAATCTGTGGCACATCAGTCACGAAGGCCTGGAGCTTGAGGATCCTTCTGTGGAGCCGAACTATGACGATCTTCTCGTCCTCAGTGTTTCTCCGGAACATGCGCCGGATGAACCGGAGTATGTGACCATGACATTTGAAGCCGGTGTTCCGAAGACATTAAACGGCAAAGAAATGAAAGTATCCGAGATCATTAACGAACTGAACAAACTCGGCGGCAAGCACGGCATCGGTATTATTGACATCGTGGAAAACCGCGTAGTGGGAATGAAATCCCGCGGTGTATATGAGACGCCAGGCGGAACAATTCTGATGGAGGCCCACGAGCAGCTTGAGGAGCTCATCCTTGACCGCGCTACATATGAAGTTAAAAAAGAAATGGGAAATAAATTTGCCCAGATCGTATATGAAGGAAAATGGTACACTCCGCTGCGCGAAGCGATTCAGGCATTCATAGATGTAACGCAGCAGTATGTCACAGGGGAAGTTAAGTTCAAACTGTACAAAGGCAACATCATCAAAGCCGGCGAGACTTCACCATACTCTCTGTACAGCGAGTCACTTGCAAGCTTCACTACAGGAGATATGTACGACCACCACGACGCGGACGGATTCATCACTCTGTTCGGCCTTCCGCTTACAGTGCGCGCGATGAAAATGCTGGAACTTGAAAAACAGAATCAGAAATAAATAAAAGAAGACGGAATCCGGTTTCCCGGTTTCCGTCTTCTTTTATTGTTCGGGTTTTCAGAAGTCTTTATTCCTCTCTGTCATTCGTAAGTTTCAGTTTGTCAAAAACATAGAACATCAGGCCCATCAGCATTCCCACTACGCACGCAAGAACCATACCGCTGAGCTGGATACTGCCAAACTGTACATTGATTCCCGAAAGGCCCACTACAAAAATCACAGAAGTCATGGCCATGTTTCTTGATTTGTTGTAATCCACTGCTGACTCCACAAGAATGCGTATGCCGGAAGTGCCAATCATTCCATAGAGCAGGAAGGAAATTCCTCCGATCACCGGCCCCGGAATGGTATTGATCAAGGTTGTCATTTTTCCGATAAAGGAACAGATAATTGACAGCACTGCCGCTCCGCCGATTACATATACACTGTATACTTTCGTCATAGCCATAACGCCGATGTTCTCCCCATATGTCGTTGTCGGTACAGAACCGATCAGACCTGAGAGCATACTGGAAAAGTTGTCGGCAAAAAGGGAACGGTGAAGGCCTGGGTCTTTGAGCAGGTCTCTACCTACGATCTTGCTCGTTACGATCTGATGCCCGATATGTTCCGAGGTGATCACAAGCAGCACCGGAATAATGATCACAATGGCTTCCCACTTAAACTTCGGGAAGGAAAAATTCGGAAGAGAAAATACGGATGCCGCTGCCACTTCGGTAAAGTCAACGATCCCGCATGCAAGCGCGGCCACATAACCGGCGATAATGGCAACGAGAATCGGCACCACCGACAGAAATCCGCGGAATACAACTGATCCGATCACCGCTGTCAGAAGCGTTACAAGAAATACGATCACATTTTTCCCGTCGATCACTTCGTCTGTAAGGCCTGCATTGGAAGCGGCGGTTCCTGCAAGTTCCAGACCGATCAGAGCGACGACAGGGCCCATAGCTGCCGGAGGCAGCACTATGTTGATCCAGTCTGAACCGAACTTGTAAATGATCAGGGCAAGCACGCAACCGAG
Source organism: uncultured Mediterraneibacter sp. (assembly GCF_944377805.1). Classification (GTDB taxonomy): domain Bacteria; phylum Bacillota; class Clostridia; order Lachnospirales; family Lachnospiraceae; genus Mediterraneibacter. The sequence continues at coordinate 152,240 of NZ_CALWFZ010000001.1, forward strand.
AAATCCTACTACTACAAATCCGCCCAGAGCATACTCATATCCCCACTTGGAGATGACCACGCCAGCCGGCGCGAGAAACGCAAAACTTGATCCCAGGTAAGCCGGCGCTCTCCCCTTTGTAATCAGAATAAACAGCAGCGTTCCCAGGCCATTCATAAACAGCACGACAGCCGGGTTGATGCCAAATACAAAGGGCACCAGCACCGACGCACCGAACATTGCGAACATATGCTGGATGCTCAGAGGTACAAGCATTTTAAACGGCACCTTTTCCTCTACCTGAATGATTCTTTTGTTTTCCATGATTAGTCCTCCTGTTGTCTCATTCATATAACTAACTGCAGCTTTTCTATTCTACCACAGTCTCAGTGTAAAAGGAACGGTTGATTACAGGCGCCGGACTTCCCGGATCAGGCGCATCACATTTTTATACGCAATCTTTTCCGCCTGTCTGGAAGTAATGCCGTTTCGCCTCATCCCCTCCCAGATCCGCTCTATATCCTGTACGCCGGATATTCCTGCGGGAAGGAAGTCTGGTTCAAACCCGTCAAAATCCGTTCCAAGTGCAACGGCGTCTTCCCCTGCTCTGTTGATCATCCACTTCGCATGTGCCGCGATGTCATCTGCCGTGGCCCTGCCGTTTCCCTTAAGAAACACCGAATAGAAATTAAGTCCCGCTACGCCTCCCTTTTCACCGAGTGCGTGAAGCATCTCATCACTCAGGTTTCGGGGATGGTTACAGAGACTTCTCGCATTTGAGTGAGACGCTGTAACAGGGGATTTGCTGTATCTGATGCAGTCCCAAAATCCTCCGTCTGACAGATGAGATACGTCCACGATCATTCCCAGTTCATTCATCCGCTCCACAACATCCCTTCCAAAATCTGTAAGTCCTCTTTCCATCACTTTTGTATCACGGCTGTTGGGGCTTCCGATACAGTTTTCGTAGTTCCATGTAAGCGTCAGCAGACGGATCCCCCTTTCGCATAATTCATCCAGTCGCTTGAGATCTCCTCCCAATACTCCCCCTTCCTCCACAGTGAGAATTCCCGTGAGAGTTTTCTTTTCATGTCCGATCTTCATCGAATCGTCCGCAATTTCAAAACAATCTCCCTCCTCCGCGCGGGCTTCATCTATCATCTCAAGCACTGCCTGGTACGCCCGGTTCCAATCCCATTGATACTCCCTGGCATTTACATAGCATGCGAAGAATTGCGCCACGGATTCTTCCTGTATAAGCCGATCAATGTCTACACAGAGTTTGCTGTGCTTCAAGCTGTTCTTTCCTGAGAAATCTTTTCCTTTCCGTTTCACAATCTCACTGAGCGTATCACAGTGCATATCAATCCATTTCATATCCTCATTCCTCTTCCTTTTTCACTCATTCTATACTATGTATAATTTGCCAGTATTTTACATACGCTATCATACATCACGACATCATATTTTGTCCAAAAGGAGTCGATATGGAACCTATAATCGGTATCATCACATGTGGATTCTCAGAGAATCGTCAGTTTGTCACCAACCCTTATATCCAGTCGATTCGCTACGCAAAGGGAATTCCAGTTATACTCCCTGTTGTCCGAAGCGACCGTCTTCTTGAGAAATACGCCGGCCTGTGCGACGGATTTCTCTTCTGCGGAGGGGGAGATATTACCCCTCTGCTATTCGGGGAAGAACCGCAGAAGGGAAACGGAGATACAAATATCACGGTCGATCTTTTCCAGATTCGCCTGATGAAGCACATCCTGACATCCAATAAGCCGGTAATGGCTATCTGCCGCGGAATGCAGATCTTAAATGTGGCGTGCGGCGGCACAATCTGGCAGGATCTCTCCATAATGCCCGGAAAGGTACTCGACCACATGCAGCGCTCTGCCTCCCGCGGTGAAGTCAGCCACAGAATCTCCACGGAGCCTCACAGTCTGCTGAAGAAATTTATCGGTTCTTCCGCTCTTGTCAACAGTTATCATCATCAGGCAGTTAATACTCCCGGAAAAGGCATTCGCATAAGCGCCCGCTCCAAAGACGGGGTTATCGAGGCCATTGAACTGTCTTCTCACCCATTTGCAATCGGAGTTCAGTGGCATCCTGAATGTATGTACCGGTCTTCACCGGAAATGCGCGAACTGTTTCATGAATTTGTATTTCATTCATTCATAAATTCAGGAAAGCCGGGACATAATAATCTCTGAAGATTTTTAATAAGGAGGTAGCGACCATGTCGGAGATTTCAATTCTTGATCTGCAGAACCTGCGCCATCTGATTGGAGGATATTCTACTACGCACTGCAAGATGACAGACTATGCATCAAAGGCAGAAGACCCTGAAATCAAAAAGCTGTTTCAGGACGCGGCAGATTCGGCAATGAAAAACAAGCAGGAACTCATGAAATTTTTGTAGAAAGACCGTAACCCTTATGTTATCAGTCTACCGGCTGAAACAGCGAAACAGAGCAAAATCAAAATATCGAGGTGGCAATATGGACGAAAAGACAATGGTAGCCGACGCCCTCGTCGGCATAAATGGAGAACTGAAAATGTTCGGAGATATGATTCCCCAGACAGAGAACAAAGAGCTCAAACAGTGCTTAAAACAGATCCGCAATCAGTGCGAGATGTCACAGGAGAAAATGTATGACGCGGCCCGGGAGAGAAGCTATTATGTTCCGGCTGAGAAAGCGACGCAAGAAGAGATCGAACATGTAAAGTCAATCGTGCAGTCTAATTAAATGTAATTCATGTAAACGGGGACGTAGCAAAACTGATTTTTCTACGTCCCCAAAATATACTTTTCAATCGCTTCCGCCGCTCCGTCCCAGCGGTTGGATGTGACTACATAATCCGCCTGATCCTTCAGCTCTTTCACCGCGTTTCCCATAGCAATCTTAAGTCCCGACGCCTCAAACATCGACAGGTCATTTTCTCCGTCGCCGATACAGCCGATCTCCGACTTTTTGACGCCAAGGTGCCTGCCCAGTTCTGTAACCGCCCTGCCCTTAGATGCGTTCCCGGAATACACTTCCATATAGAGACCGGTGGACGCGCCATGCAAAGCCGGATGATTCTCCAATACAGAACAAACCTTTTTTCTCGCTCCCGGAAAGAGAAAATAAAACTGGAACTCTTCCACTTCGCATCTGTTTCTCCGGATAAATTCTTCCATATCTCTGACGCAGCTGATGCCCTTTGCATCTTTTCCATAGATCAGAAGTCCGGCCGTGGTAAGAAAGCGGCCCTGAAGAATATACTTGTGTCGGATATGGGAAGCGATCCCAAGCCTGATTCCCCGGCAGTTTCTAAGTAAACGCAGTGATTCTTCCGGGGGAATGGATGCCGCAAAGAGCGTCTTTTTCTCTTTGAGATCTGTCAGTCTCGCTCCGTTGGAACTGATCACATAGCGGAACAGGGCGCTGCCTGCCCTGATGTCAGACGCCCCCGCCTGTCTCAGATTCCCCTCTGCCAGTCTGTGAGGAATACATTCCAGATTTCTTCCGGTCGTCGGAACAATAATGACGCCTTTCTTAGCCGCGCTTCGCAGTGCATTCAGCATCCTGTCCGTCATGCGGCTCCTCGGATCAAGACAGGTACCGTCCATATCTACCGCAAGTAATTTTATCATAATATCTCCTCGGTTCTGCTGGCTTTAGGACTTCATGACCGGAGAATCTCTCTCGCCACATAGACGCCGCTGGCAGACGCGTGAGAAAGAGAGTGCGTCACTCCGCTTCCGTCGCCAATCACATAGAGTCCTTTATGAATCGTCTCCAAATGTTCGTCTAGCTGTACTTCCATGTTATAAAACTTTACTTCCACACCGTAAAGCAGCGTATCATCATTGGCAGTTCCCGGAGCGATCTTATCAAGAGCATACACCATCTCGATGATGCCGTCCAGAATACGTTTTGGCAGAACAAGGCTTAAATCTCCCGGAGACGCCGAAAGAGTGGGACGGACAAAACCTTCCTCAATTCTCTCACGGGTACTTCTCCTTCCCCGGATCAGATCGCCGAATCTCTGCACAAGCACTCCCCCGCCCAGCATATTCGATAGCCGGGCAATACTTTCCCCATAACCGTTGCTGTCCTTAAAGGGCTCAGAGAAATGTTTCTCCACCAGAAGGGCAAAGTTGGTATTCTCTGTCTGCTTTTCCGGATCTTCATAACTGTGGCCATTGACCGTTACGATACCGTTTGTATTTTCATTCACCACGATACCGTGTGGATTCATGCAGAATGTCCTGACTTTATCCTCAAATTTCTCTGTCCGGTATACGATCTTGCTCTCATAGAGTTCGTCTGTCAGATGAGAGAAAATCACTGCGGGCAGTTCTACACGAACTCCAATATCTACCCTGTTGGATTTCGTAGGTATATTAAGGCTCTCACAAATTTTCTCCATCCATTTGCTTCCGCTGCGCCCTACAGAAACGATACATTTTCCGCACACATCTTCCTGTCCGCCACTGATCACACGGTATCCGGCACCGTCTGCCTCCAGCGCATTCACGCGGCAGTTAAAACGGAATTCCACTTTGTCTTTCAGCTCTTCGTACAGATTCTCCAGCACGACATAATTAATGTCCGTTCCCAGATGGCGCACAGAAGCATCCAGAAGCTTTAATTTATTCTGCATACACAGTTTCTTAAACTTTGTGCCGGAGGTGGAATACATTTTCGTGCCTTCTCCTCCGTACTGTACATTGATGTCGTCCACATAATCCATCAGTTCGATTGCCGTGTCTTTGCCGATATATTCATAAAGCGTCCCGCCAAAATCATTGGTAATATTATATTTTCCGTCGGAAAACGCTCCCGCTCCTCCGAATCCGCTCATAATCGCGCATGTTTTGCAGTTGATACAGCTCTTTACTTTCTTTCCGTCGATTGGACATTTTCTCTTCTCCAGGGGATTCCCCGCTTCAAAAACACCTACCTTCAGGTCCGGCTCTCGCTTCATCAGTTCATATGCCGCAAAAATGCCTCCCGGTCCTGCTCCAATGATAATCACGTCATATCTGCTCATTTCTCATACCCTCTTCTTTCCAATTCTTTAACACAGAAAATGCCGTCCCGCTCCTTTAGAAAAGGATTGTGGGACGGCAGTCTTATCCAGTCTGATCAAATGGGATTATTCTACTTCTGAAAACTGATCTTTTCCCACGCCGCACAGAGGACAGAGAAAGTCCTCAGGTACGTCCTCCCATTTTGTGCCCGGATCGATGCCGTTATCCGGATCACCGGCAGCCTCATCATAAATATATCCACATACGTCACAAACATACTTTTTCATCGTTTTTACCTCCTGAAATCATATAATCATTCTGTAATTTATCTTTTCATATGGAGAACACTCTCCTTATCCATAATAGCATACATACATCTGTTTTTCAATTAAAAATCATCCCGCAATCCGAGAACACCTCTAACGAGCACCCTGACGTCATCGAAAATATAGTCAAACGCCCCCGCCCGGCACATGTTGATGAGCACCATCCCAATCGGAACAGCCAATATCATCCAGAGAAGTCCTCCCATACGGTAGCCGATATAGAGAAGCAGAAGTGTCACAAGTGGATTGAGCCCCACGCTGTCTCCTACCAGCTTGGGCTGCAGCAGCTGATGGGCAGCCAGAGTGATCACATAGATAATAATCAGGGCCACTGTCATCTTATAGTCTCCCATGAAGAACTTATACACCGCCCAGGGGATCAGCGCAGTACCGGTGCCGAAAAACGGTAAAAAATCAAGGAATGCGATCAAAAGTGCGGCAAGGACAAAGTATCCGGTTCCTAAAAATCCCAGCCCCACAAGAAGAATCAGAAATATGATGGCCATGATCTTAAACTGAGCTTTAAAATATCCTCCCACCGCATATCTGAGATTGTCCATGACCAGCGTCATTCTCTTCTGTACAGCCTCTGGCGCAGTTCTCTTCATCCAGCCCAGCACCTCTTCCCGCTGTACAATGAAGAAATATGCCGACAGCACGGAGACGATAAATGAAATCAGATAGTCCGGTACTCTCCTGGCAATATTCCCCGCCACAGTCACTGTAGGTTCACTGATTCGAGATACCAGATTCCCCATATACTGATCCAGATTCTCTGTCACAGTATTCCAGCCGTTCTGCACCCCCTTGGGCAGACGCTCAAAGATGCCTGACAAAGTATCTCCGATCTGACCAAGCCCGGTCTCAAGCTGGGCATAGATTGTCGGAAAGTTCTCAACCAGATCGCTTACCTCAGCGACAATCCGGCTGATCCCGAAATAAAGCGCACCTATAATCGCCGCAAGTACGAGAATAACAATCAGCGCCGAACCCAGTTTCCTGACAATCTTCAGACGCTTTTCCAGCCATGTGACAAGAGGAGCGGCTATTGCCGCTATAATCCATCCTATTACGAATGGCATAAGAAAGCGGATCAGACTCACACCGATGATAATAAACGCGGCAGTTGCGATGATGCTAAACAGCAGTCTCAGCGCGATCTGCCAATACGGACGTCCATTTTCCATCCTAATCCTCCTCAACTGTTCCGGTACATTCGTGCTCGATCAGTTCCCAGATCTCATCTCTCCCCTGCTTTGTCACAGAGGAAAACGGAATAACACTTGTACCGGGAACAAGCTCGAGACCTTCTTTTAACATCTTAATATGTTTCTGAAGCTGGCTTCGTTTTATTTTATCCAGCTTTGTCGCAATGATAATGGGCTGGTATCCCTGTTCTACTACCCACTTGTACATCATCCGGTCATTGGCCGACGGATCATGGCGGATGTCAATAAGCAGAAACACCGCTCGAAGCTGCTGAGAGCCATGCAGGTACCTCTCGATCATCTTTCCCCAGCGTTCCTTTTCCTTCTCTGATACTTTCGCGTACCCATATCCGGGAAGATCCACGAGATAAAGCGCGTCGTTGATATTATAAAAGTTGATTGTCTGAGTCTTTCCCGGGGTAGCCGAGATGCGGGCGTAGGACTTGCGGTTCATCAGCGCGTTGATCAGCGATGACTTTCCCACATTTGATTTCCCGGCAAACGCCACCTCCGGCCTGTCATTAACCGGAAGCGTGCTTGTCACCCCGCATACCGTCTCAAGATTGATGCTTCGTATTACCATTTTATCCTCCCTGACAGGGAATTGTCTGCCCTGCCATTATATCCTTCTGAGTAATTCCTTATTCGCTCAGAGCCGTTTTTAAAACTTCATCCATATTCTCTACCGGAATAATTTCCAGCCCCTTTGTAATTTCAGCCGAGAGTTCATCCACATCCGGGATGTTCTCTTTTGGCACAAGCACGGTTCCGATCCCGGCACTCTTGGCCGCGAGAAGTTTTTCCTTAAGTCCGCCGATCGGCAGCACTCTTCCACGAAGTGTAATCTCACCGGTCATGGCCAGATCTGAGCGCACTTTTTTCTCTGTCACTGCCGAAAGCATGGCCGTCGCTATCGTGATTCCGGCCGAGGGGCCGTCTTTTGGCACTGCTCCTTCCGGAATATGTACATGAATGTCATGCTTTTCAAAGAAATCTTCCGCAATATTATATCTGCCGCTGACAGAACGGATATAGCTGATACCGGCTCTGGCCGACTCTTTCATCACATCTCCAAGCTGTCCGGTAAGAAGAAGTTCGCCTCCGCCAGGCATTACATTTACTTCGATTTGGAGAGTATCTCCTCCCACGCTGGTCCATGCCAGACCCCTGACGATCCCTACCTCCGGAACCAGGTTGGCCATCTGGTATGTATATTTCTCTTTTCCGAGGAACTTGTGGATGTTTCTATCCGTCACCGCGATTTTCTTCCGGTCACTTGTCAGTATCTCCTTCGCGGCCTTCCGGCATACATTTCCTATCTCGCGCTCCAACTGACGTACTCCCGCCTCTTTCGTGTAATTGCGAGCCATTTTCCAGATCGCGTGTCTGCTGAAAGTCAGCTGTTCCGGTGTCAGCCCGTGACGTTCCAGCTGTTTTGGAATCAGGTGCTCCACCGCAATGTGAAGTTTCTCATTGTCCGTATAACTGCTGATCTCGATCACTTCCATGCGGTCAAGCAGCGGCCTTGGAATCGTCTGAAGTGTATTGGCTGTTGTAATGAACATTACCTCGGATAAGTCTAACGGCACTTCCAGGTAATGATCACGGAACTTCCGGTTCTGTTCGATGTCCAGTACTTCCAGAAGAGCGGAGAATGTATCTCCTTTATAGTCTGTGCTCACTTTGTCAATCTCATCGAGCAGCATAACAGGATTTTTAACCCCCGCTGTGCGGATGCCGTTTGCAATTCTGCCGGGCATAGCCCCCACATAGGTCTTTCTGTGTCCTCTTATCTCGGCTTCGTCCCGAACTCCTCCGAGAGATATTCGCACATAGGGTTTCTTCATTGCGCGCGCAAGTGACCTGGCGATGGAAGTCTTTCCTGTTCCGGGAGGCCCTGCCAGACAGAGGATAGGGCTGTCGCCTTTCTTTGTCAGTGTACGGACTGCGAGAAATTCCAGGATTCTCTCCTTCACCTGCTCCAGTCCATAGTGGTCTTCATCCAGCACCTGTTTCGCGTAGCCGATGTCATTATTGTCTTTTGCCGCTTTGTTCCAGGGCATCTCCAGAAGCGTCTCGATGTAAGTCCTGATTACCCCGTTTTCGGCCGGGGAATTCAACGAACTTTTAAAACGGTTGATTTCTTTTTGAAGCTTCTCTTTCACTTCTTTCGGCGCCTTCAGTTTTTTCAGTTCATTTTCAAATTCCTCGGCATCCGAAACGGTTGAATCTTCTCCCAGCTCCTCCCGGATCAACTTGAGCTGTTCTCTTAAAATATACTCGCGCTGGTGCTTATCCACACGCTCCTTTACCTTTTTCTGAATCTCTTCCTTGATATTCATAATCTGGACTTCATTGACAAGCTTAAAAGCCAGCTTCTCATATCTCTTCCAGAAGTCCGTCTCATTTAAGATCTCCTGCTGATCGGTGTAATAGAGGGGAATATTGGCCGCGATCTCATCCACCAGCTTTTTGATTCCCCTGATTTCCATAAGCTGCGCTACAGATTCTTTTGACATTTTGCCGTTCTTCGCAGCATAGTCTATGAGCATATCCTTCAGGCCACGTTCCATAGCTTCCGTGTTCAGGTCATCCGGTACTGTTACGTCAGATTCATCTATAACCTCAACCTTTGCTCTGATATACGGGTCTTTATACTCAATCTCTTTTAGCCGGCCCCTCGTCTCTCCTGATACAAGAACTCTTACGATATGTTTCGGCAGCTTAATGATCTGCTTGATCGTGCCTACCGTACCAATCTCATATACGTCTTTCATATCCGGATTTTCCGTCTCGATGGATTTCTGGGCAGTGAGGAATATCTTCTGTTCTTCTACCATTGCCTCCTGCACCGCCGCTATGGAACGCTGCCTGCTCACATCGAAATGTACGACCATCTCCGGCATAATGGTCATTCCTCTGAGGGCAACCACCGGCATACTCTTTATCTCATTGTCCATATATTTTCCTCCTGAATTTGGCATAGGAACAATCACCGAAAGTGCCAAGGACACATTCCGGAATTGTAAGCGATCGCCAGGGTCTAGGGCAAACCCGGACGTTGACTCATCGCCATCACAAAAGGCGGGTACAGATGGTAATCCATTGCACCCGCCCTGCGGCAGTTCATGCCGCTCTTATGCACTCTCTGATGTCAGAAACGATCTGCGTTCTTCCCCGTCTCTTAAATACTGCGGTTCGGCTTTTCCAAGTACTGCATCCTTTGTGATGCGGCACTCTTTGATCGTCTCGTCTGTTGGAACCTTAAACATCGTATCCATCATTATTTTCTCCATAATCGCGCGGAGTCCCCTTGCGCCTGTCTTTCTTGCCAGGGTTGTCTCCGCTATGGCGGTCAGAGCATCTTTATCAAATTCCAGTTTCACTCCGTCAAGTTCCAGAAGTTTCTGGTATTGTTTTACAATCGCACTCTTCGGCTCTGTCAGTATCCGGATCAAAGCTTCTTTATCAAGCAGATCCAGAGACACGGTAACCGGAAGTCTGCCCACCAGCTCGGGAATCAGCCCGAACTTTACCAGATCCTGCGGCAGGACTTCATGAAGAAGAACATCCATATCATATTCATGCTTTACCGCAATCTCCGCGTTGAATCCGATGGATTTGCGGTCAAGCCTTGTCTCGATGATCTTATCGATTCCCTCGAAAGCTCCGCCACAGATAAACAGAATATTCGTCGTATCAATCTGTATCAGTTCCTGATGAGGATGCTTTCTGCCTCCCTGAGGCGGTACGGATGCAACCGTACCTTCTATGATCTTAAGAAGCGCCTGCTGCACTCCTTCCCCGGACACATCACGGGTGATGGATGGGTTTTCGGATTTTCGCGTAATCTTGTCAATTTCGTCAATGTAGATGATCCCGTGCTCTGCGCGCTCAATATCGCCGTCCGCCGCCTGAATCACCTTGAGAAGTATGTTCTCCACATCTTCCCCCACATATCCCGCTTCGGTCAGAGCGGTAGCGTCTGCAATCGCAAAGGGCACATTCAGAATCTTCGCAAGGGTCTGCGCAAGAAGTGTCTTTCCGCACCCTGTGGGGCCGAGCATCAGTATATTGCTCTTCTGGAGCTCAACGCCAAGATCCTGTTCAGCCATAATTCTTTTATAATGATTATATACTGCCACCGAAAGCACTTTTTTTGCCTCATCCTGACCGATCACATAATCGTCAAGGAATTCTTTCATCTCCTCCGGCGCCAGGAGATTAATATCGTTGTACGCAGTTCCTTCACCATAGTCTAGTTCCTCCTCTATGATCTCGGAACAAATGCCGATACATTCGTCACAGATATAAGTGCCGTTGGGTCCGGCGATCAGTTTGCGGACCTGAGCCTGCGTCTTATTACAGAAAGAACATCTCACGACATCATCCACCATTTTTCCTGCCATACTTTTCACCTCATACCGCTCTAATTAGTGATTTACGATCACTTCGTCGATCAGTCCGTATTCTTTCGCCTCCTGGGCGGACATGAAATTATCACGTTCTGTATCGGCCTTGATCGTCTCAAGAGACTGGCCTGTGTTAGCAGCCAGAATCTCATTTAACTTCTGCTTTGTGCGCAGAATATGCTCTGCCGCGATCTGAATCTCAGTCGCCTGCCCCTGAGCTCCGCCTGACGGCTGATGGATCATAATTTCAGCATTCGGAAGAGCGAATCGCTTTCCTTTCTTACCTCCTGCCAGAAGAAAAGCGCCCATGCTGGCAGCCATGCCGATACATACGGTGGAAACATCACACTTGATGTACTGCATAGTGTCATAGATGGCCATTCCGGCTGTTACAGATCCCCCCGGACTGTTGATATAGAGCTGAATATCCTTCTCCGGATCGTCTGCTTCGAGAAAAAGGAGCTGCGCTACAATTACGCTTGCCGACACATCGTTTACGTCCTCTCCGAGGAATATAATTCTCTCTTTCAAAAGTCTTGAATAAATGTCATAGGAGCGTTCTCCACGACTTGTCTGTTCAATGACATAAGGTACTAAACTCATTAACAAATACCCTCTTTCTATATATTTTCTTTACAAAGTGCTAAAAGGTGCGCCATGCGGCACACCTTTTCCCATGTCCTGCTTAACCTTCTACTGCCGCATCAGCAATGAGTGTCACTGCTTCCTGAACTGCAATATCTTCTTTCATCTGTTTCTTCTCGTTATCACCCATAAACTCTTTGAGTTTGTCAATCTCCATCTGATAAGAATCAGCCATCTTCTGAAGCTCCTCATCCAGACGCTCATCGGATACTTCGATATTCTCCGCAGCTACGACAGCTTCAAGCACCAGTCTTGTACGGATGCGTTTCTCAGCCTGAGGTCTGAACTCTTCCATCATCTTCTCTTCTGTCAGACCTGTAAACTGGAAGTACTGATCCATGCTCATACCCTGCTGCATAATACGACGTCCGAAGTCATCCGTCATCTGCCTTACCTGAAGATCGATCATAGGCTCAGGAATATCCATCTGAGCGTTTGCGACAGCCTGCTCTACAGACTGATCCTCTCTCTTCTGTTTACCTTCATTTTCCTTGCGCTCTTTGATCTTTGCCTTTATCTCAGCTTTATATGCATCTACTGTCTCGCTCTTTTCAGATACGTCGGATACGAACTCATCGTCAAGTTCCGGAAGCTCTTTTGCCTTGATCGTGTGAACCGTACATTTGAACACTGCATCCTTACCTGCCAGTTCCTTCGCCTGATAATCCTCAGGGAATGTAACATTTACTTCCACTTCCTTGCCGATCTCAGCGCCGATCAGCTGATCTTCAAAGCCCGGAATAAAAGAGCCGGAACCGATCGTAAGAGGATAGTTCTCTCCTTTGCCGCCTTCAAATGCAGCACCGTCAACAAATCCTTCAAAATCAAGTGTGATCTGATCTTTATCCTGAACAGCTCTGTCAGTCACATCAACTGTTCTCGCATTGCGTTCACGCTCTTTGTCAATCTCCTCTTCGACTTCCTTCTGAGTAACTCTTGTAGATACTTTATCTACTTTCAGCCCTTTATATTCGCCAAGGGTTACTTCCGGTTTCAGAGCAACCTCAGCCGTAAAAATAAAAGGTTTCCCTTTCTCAAGCTGAGTGATCTCAACTTTCGGCTGAGATACAATTTCCAGTTCACACTCATCATAGGCTTTTCCATATGCCTCAGAGATCATATGATTAGCGGCATCGTCATAGAACACTTCCGGGCCGTACATTTTCTCGATCATCTGGCGCGGTACTTTGCCCTTGCGGAATCCCGGAAGACTGATCTTGCCGCGCTCTTTCAAATATGCCGCCTGAAGAGCCTTCTCTACGTCCTCCGCTGACACCTCAATTGTCAGTTTTGCCATATTATGTTCTAATTTTTCTACCTGTAAACTCATTTTATTCCTCCTTGAATGCGCAAAGTCACAAAAAAAATTGTCTCTGCCGACCTGCTGAGACATACCTTTGCAGTCATTGAGATAGTATATCATATAAATCCGCATATTTCCAGTACTTTTTGCCCCAAATCCGAACATGCGGCAAAAAAGTTCTTATTTGACGGAGCAAGTTTACTTGCGTCCGGCTAATGAGGGCTTTTTGCCATATGGCGGACGCCATCAGCGAGGCCGGAACCTGTTCCGGTCGAGCTGCCGCATGTTCGTCTGATTCGGCACAAATGTTCCCAACTGACGGAGCAAGTTTACTTGCTTTCGGCTGCTAAAAACTTCTACCTCTCAAATACAATCGCTTCCCCGATCTCTTCCGCCTTGTCCTGCCCGCACAGTATCTCCGTCAGCTTAAGGGCGAACGGGATCGCCGCTCCCATTCCTCTTCCGGTCGTAATATGGCCGTCAGTGACCGTCGGCGCTCTCATCACCTGCCCGCACTCAAGTTCCTTTTCAAAAGACGGATAGGCACACGCCCTTTTTCCTCTCAGCAGTCCAAGATCACTAAAGATTACGGGCGCCGCGCAGATAGCCGCGAGATACTTTTTCTCCCGGTCAAATGAAAGAATCAGTTCTCTTAATCCCTCATGCGCTTTCAGGTTCAAAGTTCCCGGCATCCCTCCGGGAAGGACAATCATATCCGCATTCGTCATATCTGTCTCTTCAAACACGGTATCCGCTTCTATCATGATGTCATGCGAACCTGTAATCTGCTTCCTTCCCATTACGGAAACGGTAACAGTTTCCACTCCGGCCCGGCGCAGCACGTCGACGACGCTCAGTCCTTCAATCTCCTCAAATCCGTCTGCAAGAAACACGCATACTTTGCTCATATTCCTGTCCTCCTGATAAATTTTCTTTCTAATGTTTTATTATACCATTTTGTACTGGAACCGCACGGTTTTTTTTCTTATAATATCAATAACAACTATTTATTTACAGGAGGAATCACATGGAAATCGAACGCAAATTTCTGCCCGTCTTGGAACAGCTTCCGTTTCGTCCGGAGGATTATCCCTGCCACAGAATCGAACAGGGTTATCTGTGTACGGATCCTGTTGTCCGGGTGCGCAGAGACGACGACAGCTATTATCTCACTTATAAATCAAAAGGGCTGATGGTTCGCGAAGAATATAATCTGCCTCTTACAAAGGAAAGCTATCTTCACCTGATCGCCAAAGCTGACGGACGCGTAATTACAAAAAACAGATACATCATCCCCCTGGAAGATGATCTGAAACTGGAGCTGGATATTTTTGAAGGCGACCTTGCTCCGCTTATACTCGCCGAGATCGAATTTCCTGACGAAGCTTCTGCCAGAGACTATCAGCCGCCCGCATGGCTGGGCGAGGAAGTGACATATTCCACCCAGTACCACAACAGCGCTCTGGCCTCAGGGCAGAAACAACTCACAGCCGATAAAACTTAATATTTGACAACGTTTTGTTGCTTATTTCTTTTTATTCCTCATTCTGTTGCATAACACTTCATTTGCAGGAAAAATTGATATAATGATGAAGATCTGAAAGTTTCTTGTAAATGGAGGTGTTTCCGTGTCAAATATTCAGCTTTCTGTTAATCTGCGGCGATTAAGGACTGACCATAATTATACGCAGACACAGATCGGAAAGAAATTAAATATCTCACGGCAGGCATACTCCAATTACGAGACAGGGAAACGGATTCCTGATCTTGATATGCTCATTCGCATCGCCGACATCTATCATGTGACAATCGAGCAGCTTCTCACCCAGACCTGTACCGGAGACGGCGTGTTAAACGAAATTTCAGGTCCCTATTTCACAGGCAGGGTACGCGAAAGAGAAGATACGATTTATCTGACCGAAGAGGAAGTCATGCTTGTCACAAAATACCGTAATGCCAGCGAAGATGACCGGAGAATCACCCGCAAAATGCTCGGAATGTAAATATTTCATTCAACAATTACTTTTTCTCCGGCACGATCTCTAGCCAGTACCCGTCGGGATCAGCGATAAAATAAATCCCCATAGACGGGTTCTCATAGCAGATACATCCCATCTTTTTATGCTTTGCGTAGGCCGCCTCATAATCATCTACCTGAAAAGCAAGGTGAATCTCGTTGTCGCCGAGATTATATGGACGGTCCATGTCCCTAAGCCATGTCAGTTCAAGAAGATGAGGCGTCCTCCCATCCCCGAGATATACAAGTCTGAAACTGCCGTCCTCCGCGTCTTTTGTGCGCGTCACGGTAAGTCCAAGCGCTTCTTCATAGAACGCAAGCGATTTTTCAAGATCATAAACATTTAGATTATTGTGCGCAAATGTAAATTTCACAGTAATATTTCCTCCTTATTCTAAACTCTGCTGCTCTCACAGGATATGTTTCTTTTTAAAAATCATAATACATCCCGCTATGACAATTACACTTAGTATCACTACTCCGGGATATCCGTTTTCCAGTCCCGGCATATTTTTAAAATTCATCCCGTACCATCCGGTGATCAGAGTAAGAGGGAAGAAAATAGTTGATATTACGGTCAAAAACTGCATATTGCTGTTCTGTCTCGCGTCGATCTGAGCCTGATAGGCTTCCTTTACCTGCTGAGCATATTCGAGCAGATGATTTGTCCGGCTCATCAGTCGGTCAGCGCGGTCTGTCAGCGTTCCGAAATATTTCAGATGTTTCTTCAGAAAAAAGCCGTTCTCATTCTCCTCAAGCTCTTTCGTTAAATCCATAATCTCATCATAATAACTCCTGAGATTCAGAAGTTCTCTCCTCAGAGGCATCAGTTTTGTCTGAAAATCAGCGATATGCTCCTGACTCACGTCCTCTTCCATCCTCAGAAGCCGCCGCTCATACGCGACAAGCATCTCCAGATCCCGGCTGATAAACTCAGATATAAAATTATACAGGAAGCGCTCTTTTGTCTCGCCCTGACGCATCTTTTTCTGCTGTATCCGCCGGATCAGCCGCTCGGAAAAGTCTTCATCATCCACAATCACAATATTACTCCGATTGACAAAAAAGTACATACGGTACCTGCTGCCAAGCACATCCAAAAGCTTTGGAATACAGAGGGTTCCCACCACACAGTCCTGCTGATTCTCAAGCCGGCAGAACCCGATCTTCGCCACCTGGATCTCATTCTCGTAAATGATGCCCGCTTTTTCGAGGATCCCGTCTGCGTGTTTTGAGTCGGTCACAAACACTGCGGGCCCCTGATCCGCTTCCCACTCTCTGAGTGTCACCTGGATAAGCTGCTCGCCAAATTTATAAATCATTCTATCACCTGTTCGTCTTCATCGTCATCTCTGCATTCCGATGCTTTGTGCTGTCTGGCTGTTTCGCTGTGCGGCTTGATCATATGCCTCCTGATAAAGAACTTCCTGGGAATTGACCGCCTCTCCTTCACAGGGCACGGGGATATAGGCACCGTCCGGCCCCTCAGCTCTAGCCTTTTTATTATCGCTGAGCATAAGGTCGAACATCGCCTGAATCCTCTTTTTAATTGCCGGGTCGTACACCGGAGCCGCAACCTCCACGCGTTTTACTGTATTTCTTGTCATGAAATCAGCCGACGAAATATAATATTTTCTCTTCTCGCCGCATCCGAATATATAGATTCTTGAATGCTCCAGAAAACGCCCTACAATGCTGATAATGCGGATGTTTTCAGTCTCTCCTCTGATGCCGGGAATCAGGCAGCTGATTCCTCGAATAATCATGTCTATGCGGACTCCCGCACGGGATGCTTCCATCAGTTTATCAATAATTTTCTTATCCGTCAATGAGTTCAGTTTCAGACCGATATACGCGTCCTCCCCGCTCTTTTTATGCCGGATCTCTTCCTCAATCATATCGATCACGCGGTTCTGAAAGCACCTGGGCGCTACGAGCAGATGATCGGATTCCTCTACTGTCTCACCTTTTGTAAGTGCCTGGAATACCTTTGCCGCCTCCATTCCGATCTGTTCATTAGCAGTCATAAGCGACAGATCTGTGTAGAGCCTTGCTGTCTTCTCATTATAGTTGCCCGTGCCAATCTGTGTAATGTACTGAATCCCTTCAGGTCCCTTCTTCGTGATCAGACACAGTTTGGAGTGTACTTTAAAACCCTCCAGACCGTAGATTATCTGACAGCCGGCCTTCTCAAGCATACGGGACCAGCGGATATTGTTCTCCTCGTCGAAACGCGCGCGCAGCTCCACGAGAACCACTACTTCTTTTCCGTTTTCAGCCGCCTCGCAGAGAGCCTCCACAATCTTACTCTGTTTTGCCAGACGGTACAGCGTCATCTTAATCGAAATTACACTTTCATCCTCAGCAGCCTCGTTTAGCATGTGCAGGAAAGGACGAATCGACTCATATGGATAAGAGAGCAGCTTATCCCCTTCGCCAACCTGTTTTAAAATACTCTCGCCGTCACGGAACGAGGCTGATTTCTGCGGAACCCTTTTTTCGTAGAACAGTTCCGGGTTCATTCGGAGCAGATCCTGCAGCTTATAAACAAAAGACAGGTCAAGCGGAGCCTGGCTTCGGAACACCCGCTCCGACGACACATCCAGATAGCGGCACAGCGAGTCTACGACCGATCCATCGATCTCTCTTGACATATCCAGACGGACCGGCGAGAGTTTCTTTCGCTCTTTCATCAGGTCTGCCATAAATTCACGGTAGTCCAGATCCTCGTCATAAAGGGCGTCAGCGTCAATATCCGCGTTTCTCACAACGCGGATCAGCGACTTCCCTATCACCTTATAGCCCTTGAACACCTTTCCGATATAGTGAAGAATCAGATCCTCCGAGAGAATATATCTTCCCTTTCCTCCCGGGATCTCAATCAGTCTCTCCAGCATATTATTCGTACATGGAATGATACCGATCCGCTCTTTGCCGCTTCTTGTCTCAAGAACTACTACCGCGTAGATCTCCTGGTTTCTCAGAAATGGGAAAGGCTGCCTTTTCCCCACAATAGTCGGCGAACTTAAGGGCATGATCTCACGGTTAAAATACTGCTCTAAAAATTTCTTTTCATCAGACTTCGCAGTTTTGAAATCAATCAGGCGTATCCCGTATTCCGCCGCCTTATCCATCAAGTTCTTATAAGCGGCGTCTTTTCTTTTATTGAGATGTTTTACTTCTTTTAGTATCGCCCTGATCTGTTCCTCGGACGTCATTTTCGTCTTATTATCCCTGATCTTTTTGTTCAACAGCATCTGATCCTGAAGGGAACCGACTCTCACACGGAAAAATTCATCCAGATTGCTCTGATAAATGGAGACAAAATTCATGCGCTCACAGAGCGGTACATCACTTTTCTCCGCCTCTTCCAGTACTCTCTCGTTAAATTTCAGCCATGAAAGTTCTCTATTCATATAAATGTTTCCCATATCTTTCTCCTTTGCATCTGCCTGTTCATATATTCTATATTATAATAAAGTCATCGCAGATGGGATGAGAAAAATGTTAAATATAAGTAAAATTCCGGCTGATAAAATATCTAAACGACAATTCGCCCAAGTCGCCCGCCCAGACGGCTCAATATCTCGTTTGTAATTGTTCCCGCCTCTTTTGCCACCTCCTCAGCTGTAATCCTGCTCTCTTTGGAACACCCGATAAACACTGCTTCGTCACCTGCCGCCGCGCCGGGCACATCCGTCACATCCAAAGTAAGCTGATCCATGCAGATACGCCCGATGATCGGAACCCGTACTCCTCTCACAAGAGCATGCCCGCAGTTTGACAGACTGCGCGGTATTCCGTCCGCATACCCGATACCGGCAATCGCGATACGACGTCTGCTCTGTGCCGTATAAGTCAGCCCGTAACCGGCAGATTCCCCTTCCGGCAGCTCCTTTACACACCCGATCCTCGCCTTAAGAGCAAGCACCGGTTTTAACCGCATCTTTGCCATGACTTTATCCTTTTCCGAACTCATCACTCCGTACAGGGCGATCCCCGGCCTTGCCATGTCGAAAGAATATGCCGGATAGTTCAGGATTCCATAACTTCCCTGAATATGTGATCTGAAACCTCGGATTCCTTTTCTGCGAAGTTCATCTGTCACCTGTGTAAATCTGCGGATCTGCTCTCTCGTATACTCTTTGGCTTGCCTGGTAATCCCATCTGATACACAGAGATGAGAGAACACTCCCGTCACTCGAATCCCAGGCAGCGTCCACACTGATTCTATGAGCTCCATTCTGTCAGATGGGATGCCAAGCCTGTGCATCCCCGTGTCCACCCCCGCATGAACGGCAATGTTTCCGCCAAATTCCGAGAGCACGCGGGCATAGTCAATATCCACCACTGTCTGGGTCAGCCCGTAGCGACGCAATTCAGGAAACGCATCGGGATGCGTATATCCGAGAATCAGGATCTCCCCTGTGATCCCCTCCTTTCGAAGACGGATTCCCTCCTCAGCCGATGCCACACAAAAATCAGTGACTCCGGCATCCTGAAGGATTCTGGATATCAGCACGTCCCCGTGTCCGTACGCGTTCGCTTTCACCGCCGGCATCAGAACACACGATCTTCCTGTAATTTTCTTGAGTTCTCCGATATTATGAAGCAGAGCCTTTTTCTCCACTTCAATCCAGGACCTGTCTGTCCCGCGCATTCTCATGCGCCTCCTTTCTGAATGAAAAGGCGTACTTTTCTAAGCTGGGATAATAAAAGATGCAAAAAGACCGACGCCGCAAAAGATAAAACAGTGACACTTAAAAATTGTATCAACGTATTCCCGACAAGCAGTTCCGTCAGCCCTGCCGCTCCCGCTGCCCCTCTCAGAAATATGAGTACAGCCGGATGAATGATATACACAATCATGGATATATTTCTTGTCCAGACCGGAGCCTTTCCCTGAATTTTCAACAGAAGAGAGAAGAGAAAATACATCACCGGTATAAGGAAGATATACATGCTGTTGTGGCGCTGTATATCCAGTCTGTAGGACAGGTATCCCTCGATCAGCATCAGCGCCATGCTTATAATAAACCCGGCTGTCCTTCCTTCTCTTCTGTACCCTTCTCTCTTTCTGAGCATCGCTCCCATCATCAGATACATCGGAGCAAAAAAGATTCCGTTTCGGGTGTAACCGCTGATGGAAAAGATCAGGCCATATAGATGTTTTATCCCCGGGATCCAGTCAAAGGCACCGAACCAGGAATCACCTCCCACTCCGATCAGATAGAGAAGAAATACAAGAAGCACAACCCATTTTTCCTGGAATTTTCTAAGCAGTCCCACAACAAAAACAACTCCCAAAATTACCGCCGGGAAGTACCAGAGATGATAGAATGTTCCGTCAAAAAGCAGCATTTGAAGCAATTTCCCCGCGCTTCGCGGCATTCCTCCCGCATAGATATTGACCGGGAGATAGAGAAATATGCTTACCGCATAGAGTATCAGCGTCTTTTTCAGAAATCGGATGACTCTTTGCTCCCCTCCGGTTCTTCCTGTCAGAACCGGACCGAGAACAAAGTACCCTGTCGTCATCAGAAAAAACGGAACCGCAACTCTTCCCACACAATATGTAATAAGATAATCCATATCACTGCTTATTTTAGAAAAAGGACCGGTATGGATGGCGATTACCATAACCGCAGCCAATATACGAAACCAGTCGATTCCCGCCTCCCCCGTCTTCTGAACGTATCTTTGCGCGCTCATCTGATCTTCCTCGCCGCATACCGGATTTCCGGATACCGGGAAAAGTCCCCAGCCGGATCCTCTCTCATACTGTCTGTATATTCCTCCAGAGACATCTTCTTCTCTGTCATAATCACAGCGTGGGGAGTTCCGACATAGCGGAAATGCCACGGTTCCTCACCGATCCCCGTGATGAATTCTTTTTCTTTAGAATAGCGCTGAATAAAACCGTAATGCGGAGCTCTCTCTCGGAATATCTGACAGATTCCCGTCTGCGGAAACTCAGGACAGATAAAATCAATGTCAGGAGCCTTTAATGCAAGATCAATGGCAAGCCCCGTCTCATGCTCGCTGCATGCCGGAAGCGCCACATATTTCCTGGCAAACGCCACTCCTTTCTCTGCCACCGTGTCTGTCCATATCTTCTTCTGCTCCCTGCGGGAACGCCATCCGCTTACCGGTATGATGGCGTCTCCGCCCCCAATATCTGACAGCAGCTTCCTAAGAGCAGACGCAGCTGTCCGTTCCATGAGGATATGAGGATAGTCTTTAAAAGGACGCGCAAGTTCACTTCTGTCCACCGGCCGGAAAATCGGGTGTTCCATATTTACGAGTGTAAGATATTTGTCAGTCATGCTCCCACCTCCAGTTCGATCAGCTGTTGAATCAGTTCTTTAAAAGAGATTCCCGTTTCCCTCATCATGCCGGGATAACGGCTGTGGGCGGTAAATCCCGGTATCGTATTAACTTCGTTGAAATAGATCTTCCCCTCAGGCGTCAGGAACATATCTATCCTGGCAAAATCCCGGCACTTAAGCGCCCGGTAAATCACAGCCGCCGTGTGCCGGATCTCCTCAGCTTTTTCATAGGGAATCCTGGCCGGCACATGGATGCCGGATGTCTTTAACGTATACTTCTCCTCATAATTGAAAAATCCTTCCGACAGCTCAATCTCATCTACCTCGCCAACGATAAGTTCCTCATTTCCGAGGACGGCACACCCTACCTCAAAGCCATTGATCTGCTCTTCGAGTATCACTTCGGAATCGTGCCGGAAAGCATTTTCAATAGCAGCAAACAGTTCCTTCTCCCGGCACACTCTCGTAATACCAAATGACGATCCCGCCCTGACAGGCTTAACAAAAAGAGGATACCCCAGTCTCCCGGCACAGACTCTTATCTCAGCCTCGTCATATGGTCTTGTAACCTGGACTGTATTTGCCACCGGCACTCCCGCCGCCGCTGCGACACGGTGCGAAAACTCTTTGTCCATCCCCACAGACGAAGCCAGCACTCCGCATCCGATCACAGGAATGGCTGCAAGTTCTAAAAGTCCCTGCACAGTGCCGTCCTCTCCGTTCTTTCCATGCAGAACCGGAAAAGCCGCATCCAGCGGAATCGCATGGATCCCGTCTTCACCCTGGTAACAGATTCCATGTACCGTGCGGTCCGTTGATACCCACACCGGGGTACAGGCGCCGTCGCAGAGCCATTTATCCTCCGGTATGTTATCTATGTTGCCTTCATAGAGATACCACTGTCCTGTTTTTTTGCTGATCCCGATCATAACCCGTTCATAGAGATCGGTATTTATATTTTCTATTACCGCATGGGCTGACTGAAGCGACACCTCATACTCTGTAGAACATCCCCCGAAAAGTACTGCAATCCGCTTCTTTTCTTTATAACCTGCCTCTATTATCCTGATACCTTCCATTTTCTTTCTCTCCTTCTTCATAAATGTCTGATATGCCTTTTTGCATATCGGATCTTTATCGTTCGATAAGAAAATGATAACAGGATGGGATTAATGAATTTTAATGAAATTATGATGATTTGTCAGATGGATTTATTAAGATTTTATTGAGAACAGCGCTTTACCCCTGCCGGGATAAAGCGCTGCCGCTGAAGTCATATATTACTGTTTACAGAAATCACAGATCGATCTTAAGATTCTGTTCCTTGATATTATGCCTGTTTGCATATCCTGAAAGGATCATTGTCAGGGCGCCATCTCCGGTAATATTGCAGGCTGTGCCAAAGCTGTCCTGAAGTGCAAAGATCGTAAGCATAAGAGCTGTTCCCGTCTCATCAAATCCCAGTACACCGGTAATCAGGCCAAGAGACGCCATCACAGTTCCGCCCGGAACTCCCGGCGCGCCGATAGCAAACACACCGAGAAGAACGCAGAAAAGAAGCATTGTTCCCAGATCCGGCATATGGCCGTACAGAATCTGAGACACTGTCATAACAAAGAATACTTCCGTCAACACAGAACCGCACAGGTGGATATTGGCAAACAACGGAATACCAAAATCTACCATATCATCCCGAAGCGGCGGCTCCGATTTTTTTGCGCAGCGAAGAGCTACTGCCAGCGTCGCCGCCGAGGACATCGTACCGATCGCCGTAATATATGCCGGTCCGTAGTTTCTGATTACATCTAACGGATTGCTTCTGGAATAAATACCGGCAACAATATAGAGCACCGCCATCCAGATGTAGTGTCCTACTATCACGATTAAAACAATCTGGATAAACACTGGGAGCTGTTTTGTAATCGTTCCTTCATATGACAGACCGCAGAATGTAAAACCGATAAATACCGGAAGAAGCGGAATCACCACTTTTTTAACAACCTCAAGCACGATTTTCTGAAATTCCTCCAGCAGATTTGTCATTGTCACCGCATTAGTCCAGGTGCAGGCAAGTCCGAGAAGCACGGAAAGCACGAGCGCGCTCATGACAGACATAATCTCCGGGATCTCAAGCTGAAACACCACTTCGGGAAGCTCTTTTAACCCTTCTACTTCTGACACGATAGACAGATGAGGAATGATCCCGAATCCGGCCATCATGGACAGAACCGCTGCCAGAATAGACGACGCGTATGCACAGAAGAGCGCCACTCCAAGCATCCTTGAGGCATTGCGCCCGAGTCTTGTGATCGAAGGCGCAATAAATCCTATAACGATCAGCGGTACACAGAAATTAATCAGTTCCGACAGAATAAACCTGACAGTAACGACGATATTCATCACAATATCGCCCGCGGCTTTCATTGATTCCAGCCCAGCCAACTGTCCTACTATAATTCCGAGCACTACTCCTACCAGCAGTTTGAACGGAAGACTTGTAACTATTTTTTTCATGTAAAATCCTCTCTTTTTTCATTTTCCAACCGTATTACATTTTTATCATGTGCCGGTCTTCTGGATAAAATACTGCTTTATTATAATCGATTCAGGCCGCACTGACAAGAACTGTTCTTACGAATTCAAATATGTTCTTTTGTAATCCGCCGCTCTGTGTTATGATAGCATAGGAAATTAATCTGGCATTTATGCCATAAAATACATACGATCACAGAAGATCGGGAATATGGGAGGAAATTATGGGACTGTATGACAATCGAATCGTAGTCAAGGTTGGAACATCCACTCTTACAAATGACACGGGAAAGAGTGATCTGCGCGCCACAGACCGGCTGGTGTGCACTCTGGCGGACATCCACAACATGGGACACGAGGTCATCCTCGTCTCCTCCGGCGCCATCGCTGTTGGAAGAAACAAACTGAATATGCACACCAAACCGGACAGCATGCGTATGAAACAGGCTGCGGCGGCTGTCGGGCAGTGCAGCCTGATGTATCTCTATGATAAGTTTTTCGGTGACTATGACAAGACGGTAGCGCAGATTCTTCTAAACGCAGAAGACATCGAACAGGAGGAGAAGAAAGAGAACCTGACTAATACGTTCAATGCCCTTCTTGAGATGGGGGTCATTCCCATCGTAAATGAAAACGACTCTGTCAGCTACACAGAAATCGAATCCGAGGACAGACTCTTTGGAGACAATGACATGCTCTCCTCTGTAGTTGCAGTCCTGTGCCGCGCAAAACGTCTGGTCATCTTATCCGATATTGACGGATTCTATGACAGCGATCCCCGTCTGCACCCGAACGCAAAGCTGATCGAGCAGATCAATACCATCGACGAGAGCGTCTATTCCCTGGCGGGAGGCGCAGGATCCAGGCGGGGCACCGGCGGTATGCGCACAAAGCTTCAGGCAGCGCAGCTGGCCACATCTCAGGGAATTGACACGATCGTCACAAACGGAAAACGCCCGGAAGCGCTCTATGATATTGTCAGGGGCGGAAAAGCGGGCACTCTGTTTCCCGGCAAACTCTAATGCTTACAAAACACAGCCTTCTCCAGTGTGAGGAGGCTTGATTTTTTCTCCGTCCCCCCGGCATATCCGGTCAGGCTTCCATCTGACCCAAGCACTCTGTGACAGGGCACGATGACGGATATGGGATTGCGACCCACAGCACCGCCCACTGCCTGGGCTGACATTGTCTTAAGGCCTTTTTGTTCCGCGATTTTATCGGCAAGCTGTTTGTATGTAGTCGTCTTCCCGTATGGAATCTCAAGCAGCATCTGCCAGACGGCGATCTGGAAATCGCTTCCTTCCAGATGAAGGGGTGGCATAAAATCCGGTTCCCGTCCGGAAAAATATATATCCAGCCACCGCACCGCCTGTTCCAGTGCAGGCGGCCTTTCCCCCTCCGGTTTCCGCTGTCCCGCCTCTCCTTCTTTCAGCAGTTTTCCCCCGAAATATTTCTGCCCGTCAAACCACAGACCGAGCAGACCCTTTTCATCGCAGGCAAGTGTGATCCCGCCCAGAGGCGAGTTGTAACAGCATATATCATATGTTCTCATCTTTCCTCTCCTGACTTGGAATTTAAGAAAAAAATAGCACAGATACCTGTCATGCGTCAAGTATCTGTGCTGCTTGAAAATCTTCTACACTGTCGCTATGTCGATCAGCGTCAGTTTCTTTATATCTGTATTCTCAAGACTGGTGATCAGCGCCTCAGCAGTATCAATAGCGGTCAGCACGTTGACTCCCGTCTCAATGGCATTCCTCCGGATGACAAATCCGTCTCTTGAGTGCTCTGCTCCCTGCGCCGGAATATCGATGACAAGGTCAATCTTGTGTCCGAGTATCAGGTCAAGAAGGTTCGGAGACTCCTGCTCGATCTTGCGGACCGGTGTCGCCTTTACTCCCGCCTCGCCAAGCGCTCTTGCTGTCCCGCTTGTGGCGAAAATATGATAGCCGATATTGGCGAATCTGCGTCCGATCTCCACCGCCTCCTGCTGATCCTCGTCACGGACTGTCATAATCATATTCCTGAACTTCGGAAGCTTGATCCCTGCTCCGAGGAATGCTTTGTAAAGCGCCTCGTCAAAAGTTCTGGCAATACCGAGACACTCACCTGTAGACTTCATCTCCGGTCCCAGACTGATGTCAGCTCCTCTGATCTTCTCAAAGGAAAATACGGGCATTTTTACCGCCACATAGTCGGCTTCCGACTGAAGCCCCGGCGTATAGCCAAGTTCTTTTATCTTCTTTCCGATGATAACCTGTGTCGCCAGCGGCACAATCGGAATCCCCGTCACTTTGCTGATATACGGCACTGTACGGCTGGATCGGGGATTTACCTCGATCACATATACATCGTCCTCTCCGCAGACGATGAACTGAATGTTAATCATACCGATGACATGAAGAGATTTTGCAAGTCTCCTTGTGTACTCCGCGATCTTTGCCTTCGCGGCATCGGTCAGACTCTGGGCCGGATATACGGAGATACTGTCGCCGGAATGGATTCCCGCGCGCTCGATATGTTCCATAATCCCCGGGATCAGAATATCTGTTCCGTCACATACGGCATCTACCTCAATCTCCTTACCCTGAAGATATTTATCCACAAGGATAGGGTGATCCTGGGCGATCCGGTTGATAATGCCGATAAACTGGTCCACGTCATTGTCATTAATGGCAATCTGCATTCCCTGTCCGCCGAGCACATAGGACGGACGTACGAGTACGGGATACCCCAGACGGTTCGCCACTTCTTTCGCCTCCTCAGCGGTAAATACAGTTCCTCCTGTAGGACGCGGTATCCCGCACTCTTCGAGGATCTCGTCAAAGAGCTCCCTGTCCTCGGCTTTGTCCACATTTTCCGCAGATGTTCCGAGAATCGGCACGCCCATCTTCATGAGGGCCTCTGTCAACTTGATAGCCGTCTGGCCGCCAAACTGGACGACCGCTCCATCCGGTTTCTCGATGTCTACTATGCTCTCCACATCCTCCGGCGTAAGGGGCTCAAAATACAGCTTATCCGCAATATCAAAGTCTGTGCTGACCGTCTCGGGATTATTGTTGACGATGATCGTCTCATATCCCTCTCTGGAAAACGCCCATGTACAGTGAACGGAACAGAAATCAAATTCAATCCCCTGTCCGATACGGATCGGGCCGGAACCGAGAACAAGCACTTTCTTCTTCCCTTCTGTCTTCTCCACCTCATTCTCGCTTCCGTATACAGAGTAATAGTAAGGCGTCTCTGCCGCGAACTCAGCCGCGCATGTATCTACGATCTTATATGCCGCTACAATTCCGTTTGCATGGCGCATGTCGTGAATCTCACTTTCACTCTTTCCACTCAGACGGGCGATCACATTATCGGGGAACTCGATTCTCTTGGCCTCACGGAGAAGATCTGCTGTGAGTTCCTGCTCTTTAAGCGCCTTTTCCATCTCAACGATGATGGCAAACTTATCAATAAACCACCTGTCTACTTTTGTAATGTTGAAGATGGTATCATAGTCTATTCCTCTGCGAAGTGCCTCCGCGATTCTCCACATGCGCATATCATCGACAACCGTAAGTTGTTCCAGCAGCTCCTCATCTGACAGTCCGGTAAAGTCATAGGACAGCAGGCAGTCCACATGCTGTTCCAGAGAACGGATAGCTTTCATCAGCGCCCCTTCAAAGCTGTTGCATATACTCATGACCTCTCCGGTCGCTTTCATCTGTGTGGTCAGCGTTCTCTTGGCACTGATAAATTTATCAAAGGGAAGTCTTGGCAGCTTCACAACTACATAGTCCAGCATAGGCTCGAAACTCGCGTAAGTCTTCTGCGTGATGGCATTCTTAATTTCATCCAGAGTGTAGCCCAGAGCGATCTTCGCCGCCACTTTGGCGATGGGATAGCCGGTGGCTTTGGACGCCAGAGCCGACGAACGGCTCACGCGGGGATTCACCTCGATAACACAGTACTCAAAGGAGTCGGGATTCAGGGCATACTGCACATTACATCCGCCTGTAATATTAAGTTCGCTGATAATATTGAGCGCTGAAGTACGCAGCATCTGGTACTCTTTATCTCCCAGCGTCTGGGATGGAGCCACAACAATACTGTCACCGGTGTGGACGCCTACCGGATCTATGTTCTCCATATTACATACCGTGATACAGTTTCCTTTGCTGTCTCGCATCACCTCATATTCGATCTCTTTCCAGCCGGCGATGCATCGCTCTACCAGCACCTGGCCCACCCGCGAAAGGCGCAGCCCGTTCTCCAGAATCTCTACGAGCTGCCGGGAATCATGGGCGATACCGCCGCCGCTTCCTCCGAGAGTATATGCGGGGCGCAGTACCACCGGGTATCCGATCCTGTTGGCAAACGCCAGACCGTCGTCCACATTTTCCACTACCAGAGATGCCGCCACAGGCTCCCCGATCTTTTCCATCGTCGCCTTGAACTCCAGACGGTCCTCAGCCTTCCTGATCGTCTCAGATGTCGTTCCGATCAGACGCACACCGTTCTCGCGAAGGAATCCGGCCTCCTCTAGTTCCATCGCAAGATTCAGCCCTGCCTGTCCGCCCAGAGTGGGGAGCACGCTGTCCGGCTTTTCTTTTAAGATCAGCTGTTCCACGACCTCCACGGTGAGAGGCTCGATATACACCCGATCCGCAATGTCTTTATCCGTCATAATCGTCGCCGGGTTCGAGTTGAGGAGTACGACTTCAATGCCCTCTTCTTTTAAGGAACGGCATGCCTGAGTTCCTGCGTAATCAAACTCGGCAGCCTGTCCGATCACAATCGGGCCGGAACCGATCACTAAAACTTTCTTAATACTTAAATCTCTCGGCATTATTTCGCTCCTTTCATCATTCCAATAAATCTGTCAAACAAGTAACCGGAGTCCTGCGGGCCGGGACACGCCTCAGGATGGAACTGAACGGTAAAGATATTTTTCCCGATATAAGCCAGTCCCTCATTGGTTCCGTCATTTACGTTGTGAAAGGCCGGAACAGCCACGGCCGGATCAACAGAGTCCTCATCAACAACATAGCCGTGGTTCTGGGAAGAGATATAGACTCTTCCGGTATCCAGATCCTTTACCGGATGATTGCCTCCCCTGTGTCCGTATTTAAGCTTGTGTGTTGACGCACCTGTAGCAAGCGCCATAAGCTGATGCCCCAGGCAGATGGCGAAAATCGGAATATCCGTATTGTACAGCTTTCTGATTTCTTCGATAATAGATGTGCAGTCTGTCGGATCTCCGGGGCCGTTAGATAGCATGATTCCGTCAGGCTGTGATGAAATAATCTCCTCCGCGGAAGTATGCGCCGGATAGATAGTCACCTCACATCCACGGTCGTTTAAAGACTTTGCAATATTATTTTTTGCTCCCAGATCAAGAAGTGCGACTTTAAGGCCGTTTCCATTGAGCACATGCTTTTCGGAACATGTCACCTTGGAGACGACATCTCCTACTGTGTAGGCTTTCAGCTTCGGAAGAACCTCTTCCAGGCAATAGTTTTCATCTGTAGTAATCATCCCGTTCATTGTGCCTTTTTCACGAAGAATCTTCGTGAGAGCACGGGTATCTATCCCTGCGATTCCCGGTATATCCTGCTCTTTGAGGAAATCCTGAATCGTCCCTTCACATCTGAAATTACTCGGCATCCGGGATAGTTCTCTTACAATATAACCGTCCGGCCACGCCTTTTTTGATTCCATGTCCGGCGTAATCCCGTAGTTACCGATGAGAGGATAGGTCATAACAACCGCCTGTCCCGCATAGGAGGGGTCTGTCAGCACCTCCAGATACCCTGTCATAGAAGTATTAAAAACAATTTCACTGATACATTCACGGGCAGATCCGATACTTGTCCCAGTGAATACTGTGCCGTCTTCCAATATTAGAAACGCCTTCATCTGTTCACCCTTTCCCTTCGTAAAATCACTTTGACATAGCAAAGGCACTCTTGGAGTCTTTTGATCCAGAGCGCCCTCGTTCTCAAATTGTAAAAATTATACTACAACTGAGTTCATAATTCAACTGATAAATACTTCTAAATATTCAAAACCTCTGCTGATAACACTGACCATCAGTTTTCCTTCCCGTAATCCCAGAATACGGTCAGTTTGCTGTGGGGCTCATCCTCTATATAAGTGTATCTCACACTTTCCAGTCCATATTCTGCTCCCAGAGTCCGGGCTGCTTTTGGAAAGAGCTCTTCGATCAGCCCCTCTCTCGCCTGTGCGTATACTTCTGAATCAGAGAACTTACAGACAAACATTTCCCGACGAGCATAGATGCTGTCATTCATGGCATTGAGAAGGAGCTGAGGATCATACGATTCATAATACAGCCCGTTCATTTTATAATAGTTCAGGTCATCGGAGATGCAGGCGGGATAAGGGACGTCTGTACTCTGTGAATGATCTGTTGCTATCTGGGCGTCCGTACAGCACAGATAATCATAACTGATCATATCTCCCGGAACCGTCTCCCCATTCTCTGAAGACAGAAATACCGGATCAGCAAATGTCACATCCATCTGGTAATACTTCCCGTCACAGTTTACGATATTCCATGCGTGCGCCTCCTGTCTCTGGGCAGTTCCTATGACATAAATACACTCAATACCCATCCGGTTCAGAAGATACTGCGCTGCCCTGGAATATCCGGCACAGACCGAACGTTTTCCCACAAGCGCACTGTAGATATTCTGATTGTCCGGCGCGTCTTCATCATATTCCACCGTGTCAACCAGGTATTCGTAGACATATCTGATCTTCTCATATTCTGACGCCGCGCTGTCAATCCCATCTATACACGTCCGGGCAGCCGCGTCAATCTCCCGCCTTTTTCGCTCCTTTTCTTCCGGCGAGCAGGAATATGCCGGATAAAACTCAGTGTAGTCTTCATACACACTCATCTGAGAACTTCCGGCACACCAGAAGAATTCCGGGCAGTCAAACAGCAGATACTCATACACCTTCTCCGGGTGATCCTCTCTCCCCGCATGGATCCTGATGCCCTCCTCCATCTGTTCAATTCCCTGCATAAGTTCTCGGTAAACTGTCCGGTCTGATTCACTGAGCTGATTATAATAAAAATGCCCCTCTACTTCCTCCTCGGTCACGGTGAGTTCCTCAAACTCCGTCTCTTTTGCCTGAATGACGTTGACAGATTTCTCCACGCTCTCGCTGAAAGTCTCTCTTACCGCACCGCTGTATTGACTGATGGCCCAGGGGATTCCATATGCCGCGGCCGCCCCGATCGCGACAACGATTACAAGGGCCGCAATACAGCCGTTATTCCTGCGATGCCGTCTCCGTCTCCTTCGCTTTCTCTCTGCCATAAAGCTCCTCTCTGGACTTCGCAATGATTCTGTCCGTAACTTTCGCCTAAGTAAGCTCTGCGATTCTTGAAACTCCCACATAGATCTCCGATATTTTGTACCATGTGGGGTAATCTACCTGTCCGGTAGCCGGAAGGCCGAACACGGACTGAAACTGACGCACCGCATCCTCCGTGGCCGGACCATAAATACCGTCTGCCGTAATCGTTGGCAGCGCCGGGTACGCCTCTGCAATTACATTGAGCTGCTCCTGCATCTGGCGGACCTTGGCTCCGCTTGATCCCTCCTCTAAAGTATACCCGGGCCATGACGAAGGTATGCCCGATATTTCTTCCGCAGTATTGATGTACATATCATCCCCGTAAAAATATCGGAGAATCTCGATGGCAGACAGACCCTGGTCTCCCAGTTCCTTCGACCCCCACTGCGTCATCCAGTCAGGACAGGTCACCCTCCTTCCGTCGCAGTACTGCGTCAGTATGGGCTGACGTACATTCGGTCTGGACAGATAATTGGAAAACAATTCATCCACAATCACGGATATTGTATCGTACACATTCCGCTCCGGTATCCATTTGTGATCAAACGCTGTAGATGAGGTAATCGTAAAATCATATCCCCTGTTTCTGTACCACTCGGTGTATACTCTGTTAAGAGTAAATGACATAATCGCAAGCACATTTGCCCGAATCGTATTTACCGGCCATGTGGCATAGATCTCACTGGAAGCTACATTTTTAATATAATCTTTATACTTTACATAATAGTTCTGTGCTGTCGTATCACGCGGTGAACCGTCGTGAACTACAATATACTCGGGCACTACCACCCGGCTTAATACGATCTCTCCGGACTCGTTGACAGGCTTGATCTCATCTTCCGCGATCTTGGGCGGATAGTTCCCGTATAAAGTATGGGCGGGGATGACGAATACTTCTTCCTCTTCCCCGCCCGTATCGCTTGGCCTCATCCGTACATTCTGGATCGCCTTTACATTCGCAAGTATCTCTGTTCCCGCTATACTCACCGGCTCAAACCCGGGAGCGCTGACATCCAACGTATATTCCGAATAAGGCTGCCTCTCATTATTCGGATCAAGGCTCCACTCCTCAGGTGGAGCATCCAGTTCCAGAACATCACTCTGTCCGGAAGAATCTGTCGAGACGCGCTCTAACGTCTGCTCCGGTACTCCTGTGTAAGAAATAGATATTTGTGCTTCAGCTATCGGACGGGAATCCGCAAGTGATGTCACGTTGATCTGCAGGGTTCCCTTTCCCCCCGCATCCTCCTGCATTGCCCGTATCTGTTTCATATCCCTCTCCTGCATAAATATGATCTATTCATTATATATGCGGGAGAAGGCATTTAGAACAGTTTCATAATATCGTTGTACATGACTACGACCATGAGCACCATAAGAAGCGCAAACCCGGCAAAGTGCACCATCCCCTCTTTTTCCGGCGGAATTCTCCTGCGCCGGATCGCTTCCACAATGAGGAATATGAGCCTGCCGCCGTCCAGCGCAGGTATCGGAAGCAGATTGACTACGCCAAGGTTGGCCGAGAGGAATGTTCCGAAGTTCATAAGGTTGAGCACAACTGCGGCAGCGCCAGCGGGAACTGAGGACTGATAGACGTCATCCACTACATTTACTATCCCCACCGGGCCGGACATATCCTGTATTCCAACCTGCCCGGTTATGAGCATCCGCAGGCTGTCAAGCGCATAGTTGATCCAGTACTTCATCTTATATACTCCGTACTGCATAGAGCCCAGAATTCCCGGTCTCTCAAAGTTTTCGCTGGTCACACCCAGAAGAGGAGCAGCGTCTCCCTCCAACTGCCGGGGCTCTATCATGGCCGTATATTTCTCACCGTCTCTCTCATACACTATCTCATAGGGCGTATCCTCCGGATGCGTAACCGTGTAAAGCCTTACGTCATCCCAGATATGAACATTTCTTCCATTGATCTCTCTGATCACATCGCCTGGCTGCATTCCCTGTTCCTGCGCGGAATAACCGTCGAGCACATCTGTTATCTCGGTAGACTGGTATCCGGTCGCACCAATCAGAATCACACAGAAGATCCACGCAAGAAGCAGGTTAAACACCGGCCCCGCCGCAATCACAGAGATTCTCGCCCAGACTGACTTACTGTTAAAACTGCCCTCGGACATATCATCTGTGTCGTCCTCCCCCATCATGCAGGCACCTCCGAAAGGAAGGAGCTTGATGCAGAAGAAAGTATCTCCTATCTGCTTTCCGATCAGCGTAGGACCCAGCCCCAGGGAGAATTCATCTACCCGAATGCCGTTTGCCTTGGCAAGGAGAAAGTGCCCCAGCTCATGGAATAATATAATAAAGCTGAAAAGTAAAATTGCTATAACAATGCCCATGTATTACCACCTGTTTTTAATAAATTCATATGTTTCCTGTTCTGTCTTTAGTATCTCATCTACCGTCGGATTGTCAATATTCCTGTGGGATTCCATGCAAGACGCAATGATCTCAGGAATTTCCGGATAACGGATCTTCCGGTCGAGAAAGAGCGCCACAGCCTTCTCATTGGCCGCATTTAACACCGTCGGAAGAGATCCTCCTTTTCTTCCCGCCTCAAAGGAGAGTTTCAACCCGTAGAAGGTCTCCATATCCGGTTTCTCAAATGTAATCTGAGATAGAGCCGTAAAGTCCAGCCTGTCGCCGGGCAGATATCTGCGTTCCGGATAGTAGAGCGCATACTGGATCGGAAGCTTCATATCCGGCGTTCCAAGCTGCGCAATTACCGCTCCGTCCTCATACTCAACCATTGAATGAATGACGCTCTGGGGCTGCACTACCACCTGAATCTGATCTACTGTAACGCCAAAGAGCCATTTCGCCTCGATCACTTCCAGTCCTTTATTCACCATAGTCGAAGAATCAATCGTGATCTTCCGCCCCATCTCCCAGTTTGGGTGTTTCAGGGCGTCCTCAACCTGTATATCCGCCAGTTCTTCTCTCTTTTTTCCCCGAAACGGGCCGCCTGACGCTGTCAGAAGAATCTTCGAGAGAGATTTACTCTGCCCGCCCTGGAGAGACTGAAATATAGCGCTGTGCTCGCTATCCACAGGAAGGATTGAGACGTGGCGTTCCTTTGCAAGGGACATGATAATGTGCCCTGCTGTCACCAATGTCTCCTTATTCGCCAGCGCAATATCCTTTCCTGCTTTGATCGCCTCGATCGTAGGAAGAATGCCGATCATTCCTACAATTGCCGTAACAAGAATCTCTGATTCCCGCTCTGACGCCACTGCCAGAAGACCATCCATGCCGGAGACAATCTCCACATCTGTGTCTCTGACACGGCCTTTTAATTCCGCGGCAAGCTCCTCACTCCACACGGCTGCCAGTCTCGGTTTGAATTCGCGTATCTGCTTTTCAAGAAGATCTATGTTTTTCCCCGCCGAGAGCGCGGTTACTTTGATGTCTCCATTTGCGCGGACAATCTCAAGTGTCTGAGTGCCAATGGAGCCTGTCGAGCCAAGTATGGCAATTTTCTTCATATGTCCTTAACCTCATTTCTTATCATATAAACAGAAATATTGTTCCTGTAGATCTACAAAAGGACTGCAAGATAGTATATGATCGGAGCGGTAAATATGACACTGTCAAACCGGTCGAGAATCCCGCCGTGTCCGGGAATCAGTTTCCCGTAGTCTTTAATATTGTGATACCTCTTGATAGCGGAAGCAGCCAGATCTCCCACCTGAGAGATCGCTCCTCCTGCCGCTCCGATCAGCGCATAACTGGTCAGGCTGACTCCGGCGCCTCCCCAGTGATTGATCGCAAGCGCATATAAAACACCGATAAGAGCGGCGCCCAGAATCCCGCCGATTCCTCCTTCGACAGATTTTTTCGGGCTTAGGACCGGCGCCATCTTGTGCCTGCCGATCAGCATGCCCACACAGTACGCGCAGGTATCGCATCCCCAGGAACTGACAAACACAAGCCAGACAGTAAAAATTCCTCCCGTGAGAAGTCTCGTCTGGTAGATGTATGAAAGCATTACCGCCACATAGAACAGGCCAAAAAACGCCGCAAAAATCTGCTGGGTGTTATATCTGGGATAGGCGAATACGAGAACAGCCATCTGACAGATAAGAAATGCCATAAAGAGCATCATAAACCAGGCGGTCTGCTCCCCCGGTATCTGTTCCTTAAAATAGATAAGAGTATAATATAATACCGCAAAAATATATCCGGCAATACCCGGTGCTTTCTTTTCGATTCCAAATACTTTGTAGAGTTCCGTCATTCCGATCAGGCTGATCAGAAACAGTACCGCAAATAACAGCTCCCCTCCCATGATCAGGGTGGCAAGCGCTATGATCATCAGGAGTATTCCGCTTAAAAGACGTGCTCTAAACATATTATGCCTCCTCTACTCCACCAAACCTTCGGTGCCTGTGGTTGAATACCTCGACCGCTTTTACCAGTTCCTCCTTTGTAAAATCCGGCCAGGGCACATCTGTAAAATAGAATTCCGAATAGGCCAGCTGCCAGAGCAGATAATTGGACAATCGCTGCTCTCCGCTCGTCCGGATCATAAGGTCCGGATCCGGAATACCATGAGTATCCAGATAAGATTCAAATACAGACTCGTCGATAGCATCCGCGTCAAGCCTGCCATCCCGGCAGGCAATCGCCATCTTTCTGGCCGCCCGTGTCAGTTCGTCCCTGCTTCCATAGTTCAGGGCTATCGTAAAATTCAGCCCGCCGTTATTCACGGTCGCCTCTTCCAGCTCCCTGATCCGGTTTTTAATATCTTCATCCAGCGGGTCAATGTCGCCGATTACACGGATTTTCATATCATTTTTCGCCGCTGTTTTCAGACAGGTTTTCATATAATTGCGAAGCAGTTTCATAAGAGCCGACACTTCGCCTTCCGGACGGCTCCAGTTCTCGGTGGAAAACGCATAGACAGTCAGATATTTAATTCCCATCCGCCATGCCTCCTCGCAGATGCGCTCCACATTTTTGCTTCCCTGAGCATGTCCGTAATTCCTCGGCATGCCTTTTGATTTCGCCCAGCGCCCGTTCCCATCTAATATAATCGCAATATGCTGAGGTACATTCATCCTATCTTCCTCTCATCATCTATTATTATTACCGGAAATCAAAATTTACCGTAATGAAAAAGATCGCAATGCGCTGTGAAGGGGGCTTACACTGCAAGCCCCCTTCTCACCCTGCGAACTATACTGCAAAATTATACAGTCATAATCTCTTTTGATTTTGATTCAATCATCTTATCAATCTTGGCGATATACTTATCCGTCACTTTCTGAAGCTCGTCTTCCAGATCCTTGATCCCGTCTTCTGAGATCTCCGTTCCTTTGAGCTTCTTAAACGCCACATTGCCGTCTCTGCGGATATTGCGAACCGCCACTTTTGCCGCCTCGCCCTTTTTCTTTACATCTTTTGCAAGTTCTTTTCTGCGCTCCTCAGTGAGTTCCGGGAAAACAAGGCGGACGGAAGAACCGTCATTGGTCGGATTGATTCCTATATCAGAGGTGAGAATCGCTTTTTCAATTTCCTTGAGCATGCTCTTCTCCCAGGGCTGGATCTGAATCATCCTCGCCTCGGGAACAGATATGTTCGCCACCTGTTGAATCGGAGTCGGCGCTCCGTAATAGTCCACTGTCACCTTGTCCAGTACATGTGGGTTGGCGCGGCCCGCACGGATCGTGGCAAGCTCTGCGTCAAGATTATTGATCGTCTTTGTCATTTTACCGTCATAAACCGTCACTTTTTCATTCATCGTTGAAATCCTCCTATACTGTCACTTTTGTTCCGGTAAAGCTGCCGCTTATAGTGTTCACAATGCTGTTCTCCTCCCCCAGTCCGAATACCAGCATCGGCATTTTATTCTCAAGGCACAGGATAGATGCTGTGAGATCCACCGCCGCAAGCCTCTTGTCTATTACTTCCTGGATCGTAACCTCGTCATATTTAACTGCCGCCGGATTCACCTTCGGATCACTGTCATAAATTCCGTCGATTGCTTTCGCCAGCAGCATGGCATCCGCCTCAATCTCAACAGCCCTTAAGACTGCTCCCGTATCGGTGGAAAAATAAGGATGGCCCGTTCCGCCAGCAAAGAAGATAACTTTGCCGGTCTCAAGCGCCTCTACCGCGGCATCCTTAGAAAACAGGGAAGTAAACGCTCCGCAGACAAAAGGTGTAAACACTTCTGTCTTCATCCCCACATAGCGGAAAATATCAGACACATAGATACAGTTCATCACCGTCGCCAGCATCCCGATCTGATCCGCCTTTGTCCGGTCGATCGTCTCACTCGTCCTGCCCCGCCAGAAGTTTCCTCCTCCGGTCACAATCGCGACCTGAATACCGTCATCTACCAGTTTTTTCACCTGGCGCGCAACGCCGATACAGGTCGCTTCGTCAAATCCTGTCTTTTTATCTCCCGCGAGGGCCTCGCCGCTTAATTTAAGTAGTACTCTTTTCATTTTGTATGGACTCCTTTGATTTTCTCTGGCTAAAATGAAGTATAACATAAGTTTTCCAGTTTGTCATGTATATACTCTTCCTATTCATAAAACTGTTGACATTCTCACCGCTTTGATTTATGATACAAATGGTTTTCGCGCTTTAAACAACTAAAATTTTACAGTGCGAAGTTTTTATTGATAGAATTATATATATCAGATAATTCCTTTCTATTTAATAAATGAAACCGGAGGAAAAACAAAAATGATCATTGTACTAAAACCACACACTTCTGAAGAAAATATTACCCGGGTAGAAAACCTGGTCAAAAACCGGGGGCTTGACACCCACATCGTACGGGGTACGGAGATGACAATCATCGGCTGTATCGGAGATACAACACTGATCGACCCCCGCCTCTTTGAGGTAGACAGCTGCGTCGACAAAGTCATGCATGTGCAGGAACCTTACAAACTGGCGAACCGTGCCTTCCATCCTGAGGATTCCGTTGTAGATGTATCAGGTGTAAAAATCGGCGCAGGCCATATGGCGTTTATTGCCGGTCCGTGTTCGGTTGAATCTTTCGAGCAGGTGCTTGAAGTGGCAAAATCAATCAAAGCGTCCGGCGCGAATATGCTGCGCGGCGGCGCATTCAAGCCGAGAACGAGCCCTTACTCTTTCCAGGGACTTGGAATGGAAGGACTGGATATTCTCTGCGCTGTCAAGAAAGAAGTCGGACTCCCTATCGTAACCGAACTTATGTCTCCGCAGCATCTGGATGTATTTAACGAGAAAGTAGATCTCATCCAGATTGGAGCCCGCAATATGCAGAATTTCGACCTCCTCAAACAACTCGGACAAATTGACCGCCCGATTCTGTTAAAGCGCGGGCTTAACGCGACATACGAAGAGTGGGTCATGTCCGCTGAATACATCATGGCAGCCGGAAACGAAAACGTTATTCTCTGCGAGCGCGGTATCCGCACTTTTGAGACATATACAAGAAACACGCTTGATCTTCAGAGCATTCCTGTGCTCCGCAAGAAAACACATCTTCCTGTGGTCATAGACCCAAGTCATGCCGGAGGAAAATGGTGGCTTGTAGAGCCTATGGCGAAAGCCGCCGTAGCTGCCGGGGCGGATGGCCTGATGATCGAAGTGCATAATAATCCCGAGTGCGCGCTCTGCGACGGAGCCCAGTCATTGAAACCGGATAAATATGACACGCTTCTGAAACAGGTGAAGCAGATCGCGGAGGTTGTAGGAAAAAAAGTATGAAATTAACAGTCAGTTTGAAGGAAAATTCATATCCGATTTTTATCGAAAAAGGGATCCTCTCAAAAGCCGGAGATTTCATCTCTGGGATTTTCAAAGGACAGCGGATCATGGTTATCTCGGATGATAACGTATTTCCGCTGTTCGGAAAGAGAGTAATGGATTCTTTAAGTAAATATGAGTGTCACTCTCTCGTACTCCCTCACGGGGAACCGACGAAGAGCTTTCAGTCTCTGCCGGTAATCTATCAGGCGCTTCTGGAAGCCAGACTGACAAGAAGCGATCTTATCATCGCCCTTGGCGGCGGGGTAATCGGAGATCTGGCGGGATTTGCCGCGTCAAGCTATCTGCGCGGCATCAGGCTGGTACAGATCCCTACTTCCCTGCTGGCACAGGTAGATTCTTCCGTCGGCGGAAAAGTGGCTGTCGACCTTCCTCAGGGAAAAAATCTCGTAGGAGCGTTCTTTCAGCCGAAAATGGTGCTCATCGACCCGGAGGTACTGGACACTTTACCGGAGCGCTTTATAAAGGACGGCATGGGAGAAGTAATCAAATACGGATGTATCAAAGACGCTTCTCTTTTCAGGAAGCTCTGTTCTCACACTTCTTTTGAAGATTTAAAGCCGGAACTTTCCGATATCATCGCAAGGTGTGTGGACATTAAGCGGATCGTCGTGGAAGCTGATCAGTTCGACACAGGGGAGCGAATGCTCTTAAACTTCGGCCATACGCTGGCGCACACTATCGAACAGTACTACAATTACGAGAGAGAGAGCCACGGAGAAGCCGTGGGAATCGGCATGTACCAAATCACGAAAATGGCGGAGGAAAAAGGAATCACTGCTCCCGGATGTTCTGAGAAGATCAGAAAAGCACTGGAAATCTACGGTCTGCCTTCTTCCTGCGGGCTTCCCGTAGATGAATTGACCGATGCAATCGCGCTGGATAAAAAGAATCTCAACGGACATCTCAACATCGTACTCTTAAGACAGATCGGCGACAGCTATGTATATCCCACGGACGTTTCATTTTTCAGCGAATCTGACGGCGGGGCTGAAACAATCTGACATAAATAGGAGAAATTATTCTTTTTCCCGTATTCCCCTGCAGACTTTCTCCGCGGTCATCGGAAGTTCCCGTATGATCACTCCTACCGCGTTCTGTATGGCGTTGGAGATCGCAGGCGATGGAGTATTGATCACGATCTCTCCGATCGATTTTGCTCCAAACGGCCCCGTAGGCTCATAGCTGCTCTCGAAATCCACACGGATTGTTCCTACGTCAAGGCGGCTTGGTATCTTGTACTGCATAAAGGAGTTACTGTAGTTCTTTCCTTTCGTACTATATACAACGTCCTCAAAAAGAGCCATGCCGATTCCCTGTGCGATACCGCCCTCGGTCTGAACCCTGGCAAGCCCCGGATTGACTACAGTTCCACAGTCTACGACTGCCGCGTAGTCGATCATCTCCACCACTCCGGTCTCCCTGTCAACCTCCACTTCCGCAATGCCCGCCATGAACGGCGGCGGTGAAGTCGGTGATGAAAACGCCTCGCTTGCACAGAGCGCCTCGTTGTTAAAACACATTACCCTGTTTCCAATGTCTTTCCTCGAGATAGATTCCCCTGTCTTAAGATTCACCACCTCTGAGCCATTGAATTCCACATCATCCACAGAGCATCCGAGGTACTCCGCTCCTCTCTCACAGATCTTCCCGATCAGCTTCTCGCATGTCCGAACTACTGCCATCCCCGTCACATATGTAGTGCTGGACGCATAGGAACCGCAGTCATAAGGAGAAGTGTCTGTGTCCACTCCATGTACAATAATCTCATTCATTTCGCAGTCCAGACACTCCGCCGCCATCTGTGAGAGAATCGTGTCGCAGCCGGTTCCCATATCTGTAGCGCCCACCATCAGACTATAGAAACCATCGTCGTTGACTTTGATCGCGACAGCTCCCGTATCCACGCCCGATATGCCGGATCCCTGCATCGCCATAGCGACGCCCACTCCCCGGACTTTTCCGCCTCCCATATCACGGCATGGGTATTTCTCGTTCCATCCGATCATCTCTTTGGCGCGGGCAAGACACCGGTCGAGCGCGCAGCTTTCTGCCCGCTCCCCATAGTACGCCGGCATAATCTGTCCTTCTCGCACCAGATTTTTCTCTCTTAGCACTGTGGGATCCATGCCCAGCACCTCAGCCAGCTCATTGACCGCAGACTCCAGGGCAAAAATACCCTGGGTCGCTCCATATCCCCGGTATGCTCCCGATGACATTACATTTGTATACACTACGTCATAAGTAAAGCGGAATGCCTCGGCCTGTCCGTACAGCGGGATCGACTTGTGACCGGAAAGCCCCACTGTCGTCGGGCCGTGTTCCCCAAAAGCTCCCGTATTAGACAGTGTATAGAGATCAATCCCCCGGATATGACCGTCTTTATCCGCCCCAAGCCGGACATGCATCTCCATCTCATGGCGCGGTGAGGACGCGGTCAGTGACTCCTCTCTCGTAAAGATAATCTTTGCAGGCTTCCCTGTCTTCCATGTGACAAGCGCCGGGTACACCTCGGACACAGAAGTCTGTTTGGCTCCGAATCCACCGCCGATACGGGGCTTGATAACACGAATCTTACTTTTTGGAATATCCAGCGCATTGCCCAGAATGCGCCGCACATGAAAGGGAACCTGTGTGGAAGAAACTACATTTAACCTTCCGTATGTATCCATATAAGTATAGGTGCGGAAAGTTTCCATCATAGCCTGCTGGTTTGCCTTCGTATGATAGACCCGGTCAATTACATAGTCGCAGGAAGCCAGCACCGTCTCAATATCTCCGCTCTCACTCACACCCGTAGCGCAGAGATTTCTCTTATTATCTGCACCCACGTTACAGAGACTTCTCCAGTTATCCTCCGGATGAACGAGGATGGGATTGTCCTTTGCCTTGTGAAAATCAAGCACCGGCTCCAGAACTTCATATTTGATCTTAACCAGCTTGGCAGCCTTTTTTACCGCCTCTTCGGAAGTGCCCGCCACAATAGCGGCCGCGTCTCCCACGAAGCGCATCCTCTGATCCAGGATCAGGCGGTCGTAGGGGCTCGCTTCCGGATAGGTCTGTCCTGCCAGAGTGAAGCGTTTGTCCGGGCAGTCCTTGTAGGTAAGAATGCATTCGATTCCCGGCACTGCCTCCGCTCTCGCTGTGTTGATCTCTTGGATCAGCGCGTGAGCATAAGGGCTTCTTATAAGCTTTACAATCAGACAGTCTGA
Organism: uncultured Mediterraneibacter sp.; assembly: GCF_944377805.1. GTDB lineage: Bacteria > Bacillota > Clostridia > Lachnospirales > Lachnospiraceae > Mediterraneibacter. The sequence continues at coordinate 194,400 of NZ_CALWFZ010000001.1, forward strand.
TGGGGCCAGGTCATTGGTATAGACCGCCTTTCCGGTTACAAGAGCTTCTGCGTCCACTTTTGGAACCGCATGGTTTACAACACGCATATCTGCCGCTTTTCCCTTTGCTTCTTTTTTGCTCATGCATATTCCTCCTTCCCACCTTTTTCTTTCTGAACCGCCATGTATTTTTGTATCGCCCGAAGCTGGCTCATGTACCCGGTGCACCGGCACAGATTTCCGGCAAGATACTCTTTGATTTCCTCTGTTCCCGGGTTATCCAGTTCCCGCTTCATTGCCAGCACATTCATAATAAATCCCGGAGAGCAGAATCCGCACTGTTCTCCGCCCTCTGCGGCGAGAAATCTGCCGAATTCCGCCGCCTCATCTTCCAGACCTTCCAGCGTCATAACCTGGCGGCCTTCTACACCCGCGGCAAGCACGGAACAGGAAAGTCTTGATTTGCCGTCTATCCAGACTGTACACAAACCACAGTTCGTCGTCTCGCACCCGCATTTCACACTCTTGCATCCCAGGGAACGGACTACGTCCAGAAGGAGAGTATCCGGCCCCACATCAGCTGTTACCTGTTTATTATTTAAGATAAACTGTATTTCCATCTTATCTCCTCTCCCTCAGAATCGACGTCATCTCGCGCCTGAGCAGCACTTCTGCCAAATGCTGTCTGTATTCCGCGCTTCCCCGCATATTCGAGCCATATGTAAATTCCGACGCCGCTTCTCTTGCGTATTCCGCGATTTTCTCCTCAGATACATCTGGCGGAATCTCCCAGTGTTTTTCCAGCAGAGCGGCTTTCATCGGTCTTGCCCCCACGGAAAAATACCATGTCTCCCGGTCATGTACAATACCTGTCACCATAGCGCAGGCAATCACGGGAAAGTCCGTCTTTGTCTGCCGGATGGAAGCATAGCGGAACTGCCTTTTGCTCTTGCGGACAATAATCGAGAGGAGAATATCTTTGTCAGCCTTCCGGTTTACGAACTCAGCCAATCGAATAATCCCCCCATCGTAAAGTTCTACAAATGTGTCCAGGGCGAGAAATGCCGTGAGCACATCAGAGAAGCCGAATCTCCCGTAAATGCTCCCGCCTATCGTCGCCTGATTGCGGAACTGAACCCCTACAATATGGCGGATGCTCTCGGCAATCCCGTCTCCATAAAGGGCTTTCAGCGACTCGCACTGTTCAACCTGTCTCAATGTGCACATTGCCCCGATCTTAATTACATTGCCCTCATCTTCGATCTGATCCAGACCGAGATCAGACAGATCAATGAGAGTCTTTACACGGGCATTCCCAAGCCGCATCCACATCATGCCGCCCATCACACGGCTGCCCCGGACCTGATTCAGGTCATACGCATCCTCTATTGTTTTAGGTTTCACATAGTTACCGATTGCAATCACGCCGGCTTCTCCTTTCTGAATCTCAAGCTTTGCCGAGTAAATAATCCGCGGATAAAAACTGCGTAAAAAAAGTGCAAATGAGAACTCCTGTCATTCACACTCTAATCTTATTTATTTTACCATGTATGCCGAAAATTGTCAAAGTATGACCTTCGGATAATTTCACCCTGAAAAGCGGGAAACAGTTGACAGCATGCCTGCCGGATGTTATGATTTCCTTAAATACAGAAAGGCAAGATAGAGGTCGCATTTTTCATGAGTATGGTGGCGGATGTGTCAGGAACAGAAGAAATCATCAGAAAGGGAAAGATGCCGAAAGGGAAGGTCGCCTGAATCCTTTTCCTTGGGCATGACGTGAATAACGGCATGACTGTCATCGCAGGATGGAGAGCTATCTGATATACAAAATGTATATTTTGAGACGGCACATCTTGCCGTTTCTTTTATTGTACGAATCAGTCTGTACATAATGTCCACGATGAAAAGGAGGAAATAATAATGGCAATTTTTAAAGGCGCAGGTGTTGCAATTGTGACTCCGATGAAAGAGAATCTTGAGATTAACTACGATAAACTGGACGAGATCATCGAGGAACAGATCGCCGGCAGCACAGACGCAATTATTATCTGCGGTACTACCGGTGAGTCAGCTACCATGACCGAGGCGGAGCACAGTGAGGCAATCCGGTTCACCATCGAGAGAGTAAAGGGCAGAATCCCGGTCATCGCCGGCACAGGCTCCAACTGCACAAGAACGGCAGTCGAACTCTCCAAAGAGGCGCAGAAAGACGGAGCCGACGGACTTCTTCTCGTAACGCCATATTACAACAAAGCCACACAAAACGGTCTGATCTCACATTACACTCAGATCTGTAATGCGGTTGAGATTCCGGCAATTCTCTACAATGTACCGAGCCGTACCGGATGTTCCATCCAACCGCAGACGCTGGCCACGCTGGTAAAGAACGTAGACAACATTGTCGGTGTAAAAGAGGCTTCCGGCAATATCGGGACAGTTGCAGAAATCATGCATCTGTGCGACGGCAATATCGATCTGTACTCCGGAAATGACGATCAGGTCGTGCCTCTGCTATCCCTTGGCGGAATCGGCGTAATCTCCGTACTGTCAAATGTTGCTCCCTCTTATGTCCATGACATGGTTTATAAATATCTGTCAGGCGATACAGAAGGAAGCGCCAAAATGCAGCTGGATGCAATCCCTCTGATCAGCGCACTTTTCTGCGAGGTCAATCCGATTCCTGTAAAAGCCGCGATGAATATGATGGGCAAAGAGGTCGGTTCTCTGAGAGCGCCGCTCACAGAAATGGAGGATGCACATAAAGAAGTACTTAGAAAAGCAATGACTGAATTTGGATTATTATAAATAATATGATCGGGGGAAGGAATCAAAGACTATTTGACTCCTTCCCCCGATCAGTTTTTCTCTCTTTTCTAACTACCGTCTCTTTCCGTAGTGCACAAGCCCCACAACTCCCGGACCGGCATGGGTTCCTATGCTCGGACTTACATCATTAATCAGCACATTGGTAAATCCCAGTGTTCTTACCATATCCGCCACTGTCTCTGCCTCATCCAGGCAGTCTCCGTGGAGCACCGCTACAATTCTGTCTTTTCCATAAGACTCCAGATCAAGTGATTCTTCCATCCGGGATACCAGCGTCTTAAGAGATTTCTTACGCCCTCTCACGGTTCCGTCGGATTTCAGTTCGCCTTCCGCCGTCACCTTCAGAATCGGTTTGATATTGACCAGACTTCCGACCACAGCCGTCGTTTTGGACACACGTCCTCCACGCTGCAAGTGATAGAGGTCATTCACTGTGAAAGAGACGTTTATATGTTCCCGCTCTTCCATCAGAATAGCGTAGAGTTCCTCCATACTTCTACCCTCTTTCCAAAGTTCCACGGCGCGGTACACAGACACGCCTTCCCCGAGAGACGCATTCAGAGAATCAAACACTGTGATCTTTCGTTCCGGGTACTCTTCGAGCAGTTCATTCGCCGTCATGATAACATTATTGCAGCTGCCGCTCAAAGCGCTGGAAAATGCAATGTGGAAGATGTTCTTTCCCTCTTTAAAGATCTTCTCAAAACGCTCCCGGATCACCGCGGGATTGTTCGCCTGAGACTTGGGAAGTTCTCCGTTTCTCATCGTCTCATAAAATTCATGAGGCGGCATATTCAGCTCATCTCCGTACACCGTATCCCCGAATGAATAATACTGGGGAATGATCGTGAGGTTATTCTCTTTGATAAATTCCGGCAGCACATCCGAATTCGAGTCGGTTGTAATCACATAGTCCGACATAATGACCCTCCTTTATATCTTTCAATGTAGCTATTTTAACACTGTTTGATCCCTTTTTAAATGCATATATCATATTTTTCTACATCGAGTTTCACGGGCTTATCTGAAGCAAAAAAAATCCGCTCCGCACTCTGCGGAGTATCATACAGGCACATAGAAAACGCCTGCTCACCGTCATTTACAAACAATTCAACTGAAAAGCGGTCCAAAAGAACCCTAAATTTTACTATATCGTCCGCTTTATTAAATTTGAACTGCCGTCGTCTCACAATATCATGCCTTAATCCGGAGCAGCTCCTGTCTACAGTTATCATTTCACTCTCCAGGTTACAGAGAATCTCGGTACAAATATTGTCGTCTGCTGCTAAAAGCATTTTAAATTCCGTGCACTCTGACGCTTCTGTCCTTACTGTCACTTCTATGTCTGCCGAGCGTCCGCAGATACCGTCGAGCTCCTCTGTTCCCACAAGATTATATCCCTTATACACTACCTTATTTTTTCGGTATTTCTTTAGTTCGCGCACCGGATTCTGTATAATCCTGCCATTTCGTACAGACAGTTCTCTGGGAATAGTCATCATACAGAACCATTTTGCGTGAAGAGGCTGACAGTTTGACGCGGCCCATGACTGCATCCATGCAGTCATCACTCTTCTGCCATCCGGCATCTCCATAGTCTGCGCCGCATAGAAATCGAATCCGTAATCAACATTCTGTATGTTTTCTCTTACGAAGTCAAAGGTCCTCTCGCTGCAAGATCCGACAATAGCGATCACATTATGACCACTGTGAAATTCCGGCTTTTTCTCCCGCATATGCATCGGCGAAACTATAACGACCGCTTTGCCGTCAAGCCGAAAAAAGTCAGGACACTCCCACATCTCCCCATACTCATTTCTACAAGCCTCCAACACTTTTTCATATTGCCAGCTGAGTCCATCATCAGATGAATAGAGCAATAGCTGCCCCGACTGATCTGCCGCCATACTTGCAATAACTGCATAATATTTGCCGTTTTCCCTCCATATTTTAGGGTCGCGGAAGTCCGCTTTACTGCTGCCTTCAGGCAAATCTGCCGACGTAAGTACAGGATTGCCTTTATATTTTACATAGTCTCTGCCATCTCCCAGAGCAATACACTGTGTTTCCCTGATCATATGAGGCGCTGCTTCTGCCTCTTTCTCCAGATGCGCCGTATACATAATCAGATGTTTTCCATCTTCTGTCTCAATGGCGCTGCCTGAATAACATCCCGATTCATACTCTTCATCCGGCGCCAGTGCCGCCGGCATGAAGGCCCATCTGATGAAATCATCCGATACATAGTGTCCCCAATGCATAGTCCCCCATTTAGTAGCATAAGGATAATACTGATAAAAAAGATGTATCTTTCCCTGATAGAAAGAAAAGCCGTTTGGGTCATTCATCCACCCTGTCGCCGGGCTGACATGATATACCGGCCGGTCCTTTTCTGAGATTTCCTCTTTATGCGTCTGTTCATATTCTCTCGCGCGTTCCAGTCTGTTCATAGCGTGTCACCTCTCTGTCATTGTCGTCATTCCCCGTTCAATCGTAACAGGCAGTTTTATCACTTTCCTGTCAGCCTTTCCGTCCTTTATGATTTTCATAAGCTGTTCCACTCCCGCCTTTGCTATTTCCGGAACAGGCTGTCTGATGCATGTAAGCGTCGGATACACCATATTAGCGAGTAATGTGCCGTCATAGGATACAATCTTCAGATCGTCCGGAACATGCATGCCCTTACTCAGAGCCTTTTTAAGACAGAAAGCAGCCAGCATATCAGTGCCGAACACTCCATCTGTCTGGGGATATTTATCAAACCAGTTATCCACAATTCTCCCATAGAAATCTTCGGTAAAACAATCCCGTTCCATAATATAGCTTACATACTCCGCTCCGGCTTCACGGACGGTTTTTTCAAACTCCTGATGTCTTTCAAAAAAGGGAAATTTATCAAACATATTATCATGGAACTGTACAATATGTTTACATCCGGATTCCAACAGCAGCCTGGCCGCCATCCGCCCACCTTCCCGGTGATCTACTGTAATCACCGGGATCCTGTCGGACAGAGGCGCCGTGTCAAACGAGACAACCGGTCCTGTTATTCCTGCGTATTTTTTGCTGTCAAGAGAATGAGAGGCAGTCAGGATGCCATCGACCATATTTCTTTGAAGCATGCTCAAGTACAACTCCTCGTTCGTCTGTTCTCCCACCGTATTGCAGAGCATGGTTTTATACCCTTTCCGCCTTAGGTTCATCTCAATCTCATTGACCAGAGATGCATAAAACGGATTGGATATATCCGGTACGATAACTGCAACCGTATTCGTTTTATTATGATACAGATTTCTTGCCAGTTCGTTCGGCGTGTACTGAAGTTCCCGAATCGCACGCTCCACTTTTTCTCTCGTTTTTTCAGAAACATATCCATTGTTATTGATCACTCTGGACACTGTACCGACGCCTACGTTTGCTTTTCTGGCAACATCCTGTATTTTCATCGCTGCTAACCTCATTCTTACATTTTGCTTTTATTCTACCCCTTAATACCAGTCGAAGCAATACCCTGAACATAGTATTTCTGCATGAAAATATACAGAATCAGCATAGGGATCGATGCAAGGGTCAGGGCTGCCATAATTGCTCCGTAATGTATCGGCTGCGTTCCGAAAAACACCTGGACAGCAAGCTGAACCGTACGCTTTTCTTCTCCGGTTGTAATCAGGAACGGCCACATAAAGTCGTTCCACCGGGCAACAAAATCCAGAATAAACACTGTGGCATACACGGTTTTGGATATTGGCATAATAATCTTAAAAAATGTACGGATCGGGCCGCATCCGTCAATGTATGCCGCCTCCAACAGTTCTCCTGGTATATCCAGAAAATACGAATAGAACATATAAATAGAGAAGCAATTCATCATAAACGGAATCGTCAGACCTGCCAAAGTGTTCACCCATCCAAGCTGTGCCATTTCAATATAGAGAGGAAGGAGTATCGCCTCTACCGGCATGGACATCAGAGCAATCACTACTGTAAGGAGCACTCCCCTGCACGGAAATTTCATCTTTGCCAGCGCATATCCGCACAATGATCCAAAGAGCAGATCTCCCACGAGCACAATTGCAATATATGCAAAAGTATTGAACAATATTTGCGGAATATTAAGTCTGTTAAATACCTCAATGTAATTATCCAGCGAAAAATTGAACGGTATAAATGTTGAAAGCGAAGTCATGTCAGAAAATATTTCTGACTCCGGTTTTAATGATGACGAGATCATCCACAGGAGCGGCGATATAAAAATCAGGCCAATCACAACATTTCCTATATAGAATAAAATTTTTTTAGTCAGTTCCGCTCTCTTTATACTTGACTTCTTTGCATCCATTCCTGTTCTCCCCCTTTCTCAATTTGTCCTTGTCAATTTCTTAACAACAAGTGAAATACCTACAACAAGTATAAAAAATACCGTTGCCACTGCACAGGCATATCCGAAGCTTCCACGCTGAAATCCCTGTTCATATATGTAATAGACAAGGGTTTTTGTGCTATTTTGAGGGCCGCCCTTTGTCATGATATACGGCTGTGTAAATAATTTCATCGCCTGTATGATCGTGATCATTAAAACATATTTGATTGTATTGGTCAGTCCGGGAAGTGTCACATACCGAAACTGTGCCCATTTCCCTGCTCCATCCACTGAAGCCGCCTCATATTGCTCCTGTGGAATTCCATTTAGACCTGCCAGGAAAATCATCATTTGATATCCTGCGCCCTGCCATGCAGACATGAATATGATCGCATTCATAGCCGTGCCCGGATTATTCAGAAAATCAATCGGCTCCATGCCAAAACTTGTCAGAAACGCATTAATAAGACCTGTATTCGCATTGGAATTATACAGGATAGTCCACAGAATGGCGATGACCACCATAGATGTTACCTGAGGACTGAAATACATAGTGCGAAAAACAGACACCCCTTTTCTTTTTGCCGTCACAAGCATGGCAAGCGCCAGAGCCAGGACACATTGGATGGGTACGACCAGAACAGTAAAGTATACTGTGTTTTTAAGTGCCAGCCAGAAATCCTCGTCCTGGAACAGGTCGATATAATTATCCAGTCCGTTGAATACAACATTGTCCGGCCGGATTACCTGGTATGCAAAAAATGAATAGTAAATTGTATAAAGAATCGGAATAATCAGAAAACCTGTCAGCAGTATGGCTGCCGGAGCCGACATAATCATACCCGAGAGTTTCTCTGTCCGTTTAAAGTTTCCTCTTTTCAGAGCTGATTTTGAACCAGTCATTATACCCTCTCCTTTCTCCAAGCTTAATCCCCATAAAATGTAGTATAATCGTCATCAAATTCATCCGCCACTTTATCAAACTCACTCTGGATGTCCGCGCCGCTGAATATATTTAACAGCGCTGTGGCAAATTCACTGGAAAGGATGGAATAGGAAGGGGAACTCGGGCGAGCCACACCAGTATTCTGCAACTGCCACAGGATCAAAGATCTCGCACCTTCATCCCATCCTTCCATATACTCGTAGGACGAAGTCCGGGCTGCAGGTTTTGCGATTGCAGACGCATAAGTCGCAACATTTTCAGAATTCATCAGCCATACCATAAATTCCTTTGCCGCTTTTACATTTTCACAGTCTTTTGTAATTCCCGCAGACCAGTCGCCCGTAGGCGAAACAGCTTCCCCACTGTCAGAGATTGGAAAATAAGAAATTCCCCAGTTCAGATCTGATTCTTCCAGCGAAGCGATTTCCCATGAACCGCCAAGCATTGTAGCTGCATAGCCGTTCTGAAATTCATCTTCAATAGGATCGATATTGGCATAGCCATTCTGAATAAAATTATTCACATACTCTGCTGTCTCCACACTTGCTGTACTGTTGACATAGCCGTCCGCCTCAGATCCATCCTCACTGAGCATAGGCGCATTATTCTCCTGCCACAGTGAGCCAAGGGCATAGATAAGCCCCTCCCCTTTATCCATAATCAGATTTGTTCCTACATAATCATCTGTTGTCAGCTTTTCAGCATATTCATAAAATTCTGACCATGTCCATGCATCTTCAATGTTCGTATCCGAAGGATACTCAATTCCCGCCGCATCCAGATAATCTTTGTTATAATATAGAGCCACGGAAGATTCTGTCGCTGCCATAGCATACAGCGAATCGTCATATGTACACTGCTGAATCGTACTCGGCATAAAATCTTCCAGGTCTTCTTCAGCGTAACAGTCATCGATCGGTATCAGAAGTTCATTTGCCGCATAGTAGGAAACAGTCGGTCCGTCAACATAGAGAATATCCGGAAGATCATGGGACGTCGTCGCTGTTATAATTTTGTTTTCATAAGCATATGAATCTGAACGGTCAATCGCCTCTCGCGACACTTGAATATCTGGATGCGCTTCGTTCCATTCTGTCAGCTTTTCCACCCACCATTCCTCAATTGCCTGTTCATCTGTCGGACTCCAGATCGTCAGATGGACAACATCTCCATCTGATCCGTCTGATTCGGCGGCACATCCGGTTAATCCGAGAATCATAGCTGCGACAGACACAACACTGAGCATTTTTTTAAGATTTTTCATAAATCCTCCTCCTTCAAATATTTGATGGAACCCGTTCCAGTTTGGGGAAAATAAAAAATAGCATGACTTTTTGTTTATGGAACCCGTTCCATTTGTTTGTTTTAATATAATTCATCCCTGCATCTATGTCAATATATTTGTACAAAATCGTTGTTATATACAATTCAAAATGCAAAAAATATACATAGTGCACAAAACCCATATATTCAAACAATTATGTGGCACGATCGCGTACATCCCCCTTTCCCAGTCTGCACTCCGTTAGACCGCAACACGCAAAAGAGGACGCTGTTACGCGTCCTCAACATCTTCTGTGTCTACTTCTGGAATACCGGCAATAGATGTCAGTATACTGATTACTCCCGCCAACACCGATGCCGACACAACATATTTCCAGTCCACCTGCCCCAGTGCTGCCGCTGCTCCAATGCCTGCGATAGCCGCCTGCGCCACTGTCTTTACAGCTCTGACACCTGCTGCTTTCATCCATTTTTTTGTATCTACTGATACCTTAAACACACAATTTTTAAGCATTATTCTTCCGCCTTTCTCTCTAAACTTTCATTCCTGCGGTTGGTCGCCTTGGCCTCCTCTTCGAGCAAATGCAAGCGTACCAGGCATATCTGTCTCCCTTCTATAATAAATATGCATAAAAATAAGACTTGTTACAGTCTGTCTCTGATTGCCATAAGCAACACCTCACTATTTCGGATCAGGAAGTATGTTATAAAGCTGAATTGCATTTTTTATCCCATTTTTATCTATATCGCTCGTTACATAGTCAGAAATCTTCTTCACACTGTCTTGAGCATTCCCCATTGCAACGCCAATGTAAGCATACTTTAACATATCTATATCATTTTCAGCGTCACCAAACGCCATAATCTCATTTCGTTCTATTTCATAAAGATCACAAAAATATTTAATTCCTTCCACCTTTCCCCCTTCAGTGGATATAATATCTACGCCATCATCACACCATCTTGCGAATTTACATCCTTCAGGTAAATAACCTTGAAATTTTGCCTCCTCATCCCTTTTAAGAAAAGCAGTTGCTTGATAAATATTTCCATCATTATATGCAGAGATATCTGGTATCGGTGTGGAAATACTTTTTTGTGCCTTACATACAGTATCGTTAACAAAATTAATGTAAATTCTTTCTGCTTCTACCAAAGCCAATGGAATCTCTTTACTTTTAAAAATTGACATCAATTTGCTGGCAGTACCCTTATCAAAAGGTCTTCCAAATATAACTTGTCTTTTTTTATCTAAGCATAATTGTCCATTTAGAGTAATATATCCATCAAATTCTACATCATTTACTGGTAATCTTGATAGTTCTGTAGAATGTCTGCCTGTCGACATAAATATTTTTATTCCATTTTCTTGTAATTCTTTTAGGATCTGTCTCGTATCCTGTGGTATCTGCTTTGTTCTATGAGAAAGTAATGTTCCATCAACATCAAAAAAATTGCTTTTATCATCTAAGATTTCCTCTCTATTTTTATTCCAAAACTACTTTATAATCATCCTTTTATTCGACTGCCGGAGTTCCTTTTGTGAGATGTAGTTTCCGACGTATAAATCGGAAATCCGCTGTCCGGGTATTCCGGGTAAAGTCATAGATACGCACTTCCTACGCATACTTCCATTATACAGAATGACCGTCCGAAAAGGAATACCCCAGCCGGGGAAGCACCGCAAGGACAGTACCTGGATTCAATTGAATTTTATATCGAATTTATTTTCATTTTAGTTTATAATGCAATTACGGAGAAAAAGGATATGTCTGATGATAAATAATATCATATTTATTATGGATACCTGTTATTGGCTGGATTGCGGGAATCGTTGGAAAGTATAAATCCTAGTTTCCTAAGTTGATTACTTCTGATTACCTTTTGATTTTTCAGAAAATAAAAAACGCCTCAAGCCCCGTAAAATTAAGGCTTCCAGCGTTTTTAAAAACAGGGGATGAGAGAATCGAACTCCCACCAAAGGTTTTGGAGACCCCTATCATACCATTTGACCAATCCCCTGTATTATGACCTGTCTTCGCAAGTCACTTGTTTAGTATACTGTGAGAGATACCATTTGTCAAGATTTTTTTCCATTTTATCTGCCCTTTACGGACTGCATATACCGCACGGCTCATACCCCTCACTGATCAGTTTTTCGCGACTGCCTGCATACTCTCTCTTATTTTTATCTTTTATATTCGCAGCCCCTGAACAGTCGGGATCGTGGAATTTATTCGTATTCTCATTAACAATGTACGTCTGCTCTTCGACGCTCTCCGGCGTCCTTTCCGGATCTGACTCCGCGCTCTCCCGGTTTTTGCCTGTCTCGTAATCAATCGCGATTCCCGGCTGCACATTATATATGTATACATTAAAAGAGATTCCCGATCCGTTATCCTCGACAGACTCCGCCTCCATCTGTACTCCTGATGCGACCAGATCATTCCCCTCGAATATCGGTGTAACACGGTACATAACGTGATAATCTGTCTCCCGAACATATTCGGCTACCATATTTTCAAATGGGAGCATCCCCTCTGTATTCATATATCGGGTGCCGGTGATTAGATTTTTTTCATTGGCATTTTCCCCGGCGAGTTGAAAACCAATCAGATGACAGCGGTTGTATATATATCCGCCGTCTATACTGTCATACTCTTTATTCTCCCATCCGGTGGGCTTTACTTCGCTGATACTCTCCCGTTCCCCGTCCGGCATAATTTCCTTTCCCACACATGCCTCTGCTTCGCCGCATCTTCCAAGCCTATCCAGTTCACTGTACTCCTCATAAGCCACTGTTGTGAGCTCATATTCTTCAAACTCCGGCTGATTTTCATTGATTTCCACATAGGGCTCGCCGCTGTACACGGGAACCTCCTCTACTGTATCGGCTGACGGCACGGAAAAACCGACATTCCCACCGTTTACACCGGTGGAGGGGGCTGTACGCCCGTCCGTCCCGTTCTCCACGCAGGCCGTCAGCACAATCCCTGTTGTCAGTGACAGTCCTGCCGCAAGACGTCTCCATCTTCTGCTCATCCTTTCTCCTCCTCTGTAACAGCACTTTCTTCATCCGAGAAAAGACGGCCAGCCGATGTTCTTTCCACATCATAGCCGCCGTCTTTATTTCGCTTATTCTGAATCTTTAAACTATCCTCTTCGTCTGTTTTCCCCTTGTCTCTGGGGTGATCTTACCGGTACTTTCACCGGTACCGGCTCCGGAATCAACCCCGGAATCAGACCATTGAGGACTTCTTTGAGTTTCTTTCCAATACCACTGTTGATAAATCTATAATAACGCTCCATATACATATGCTGTACCTCCTCTATAACAAATCATGTGATATGTTCAGATCATGAATGCATTTTATCAGAAGACTCCGGTTTTGTCAGTGACTTTATCACTTATTTTAGAATTGTTTATACTTCTTTTAGATAAGTGAACATTCTGTGTATATGTGCGCTGCAGATCAAAGTCCAGTTTCCATAATCCAGATTATCTGTTATAATCAATTCATATGACTGACAGAAAGAAGGATGTACAATGTCACAGCAAAGTTCTGAGAATAAGAAAAATTCTTTTACAAAGGAGCTGATTCAGTGGGTCATCGCCATTGCCGCGGGGATTCTGGGAGCTCTTTTTATAAGCCAGGTGCTCATTGTGAACGCGGAGATCCCCTCTGGTTCGATGGAGAACACTATCATGACCGGCGACCGGATTCTGGGAAACAGACTTGCTTATCTTGCCTCTGACCCTGAGAGATTCGATATTATCATCTTCCGATACCCCGACGACGAGAGCCAGCTCTTTATCAAGCGCGTAATCGGGTTGCCCGGGGAGACAGTGGAGATCCATGACGGCAATATCTACATAAACGGTTCAGAAGAACCGCTTGACGATGTGGAGACAAAAGAGCCTATGACAGGCTCCTTTGGACCGTATACCGTGCCAGAAAACTGCTATTTTGTCATGGGCGACAACCGCAATAATTCAAAGGATTCCCGGTATTGGGAACACACTTTTGTTACAAAAGATGAGATTCTGGGCAAGGCGTTTTTCAAATACTGGCCGATCAATGAGATGCGGGGATTTTAATCTTCGCCCTCCGGCGTCTCCGCGTCCTCGATCAGCGCAGAGTCAAGCGCATCCATATCCTCCTGATTGATGGTGAACTCCCTGCTTCCCTCCTTGGTAACATGGAGTGTCAACTCTCTGGCTCCGCCGTAGAGCATCCCCGAATCCACCCGCTCTTTAAGCACATCATAGTAGATCTGATAGATCTGGCTCTGCATCTCCTCATCAGAAGGCATCTCAGCTCCGTTCATCACACTGTCCGTCACCTGAGAAGCATACTCCTGCGCCCTTGTCTGAAAGAGTTCATATGTATCCGGGAACAGTGTGATCGGTTTAATCATCACCGTGACCGTATAGCTGCCGTCCTTTTCTCTCTTTGGTTCGTCCACTGTGTAACTGACCTTTCCGGCGATCTCGCCGAACAATTCACGATACTGAGGGCGAAGTTCTTCCGGCATCTCAGAATCTTCAAATCCCGCCATCGTAGCATTCAGATTATTTTCAAATATTTTCTCCGCGTCTTCTTTCGGGATCCCTGTGATCTCCACATACTGATCCGTCTCATTTTTATAGGATGTGTCAAGCACAGCCTGCACATACTCGCCTGCATCGAAGCGGTTCACATAAAGCCAGCCTCCCACTGCCGCACCCAGCACAAGGATGACGGCAATGGTCACTGTGATAATGATTCTTTTTTTCTTTGATAGCTTTCTTAATGTTTTCTCTGCCATTTTTTTCCTCCTTTTTCGCATTGTCCACAGTATATCACTCTGCTTATGCAAAAAAGGAAGAATCCTGTCACTGCTGCGAGTTATTCTTCCATCTCATAAAACTATGTTAAATTACACCACTGCCCAGAGATCTTCCTTTCCCTCCGCGTGATACATACAGCTGAGAAGCGAGTTTTTCACCATATCGCTCACCGCCTGATCTGTATAAAAAGCCATGTGCGGGGTAACGATTACATTCGGAAATCCTCTCAAGATATAAAGATCCCGTTTGCTCAGCACATCGGATTTCCTGTCATGATAATACATACCGAACTCATCCTCGATCACATCCAGCCCTGCCGCGCTGATCCTGCCCGATTCGATGCCCTCGATGAGAGCTTTCGTATCAATCAGTCCTCCTCTGGCTGTATTCACAATGACGACTCCATCCTTCATCTTAGCAATCGCGTCCCGGTCAATCAGATGGAAATTGTCTTCCAGCAGCGGCATATGAAGGGTGATTAGATCGCACTCCCGATAGATCGTTTCAAGATCCGTATACTGCGCCTGTGCTTTCACGTCTTCATTCTCATGCTTGTCACAGGCATAAATCTTACAGCCAAACCCTGAAAGATCCCGGATCACAGCACGCCCGATCCTGCCTGTTCCCAGCACGCCGACTGTAAAGTTTGGCAGTTCTCTTCCCTGAATGCCTGGAAGCGAGAAATCATTAATTTCTTCCCTCTGCATGATCCTCTTCATCTTCCGTATGGACATAAGCATTAACATAACGGTATAGTCCGCCACACACTCCGGCGAATAAGAGACGTTGCTTACATGGATTCCCAGCTCTTTTGCCGCCCGGGTATCTATATGGTCATAACCAACAGTGCGTGTAGACAGCATCTTTACTCCGTACTCACAGAACTTCTCCAGCAGTGCCCTGTCAATCCTGGTAGTAATGATACTCACATATTCATATCCCCTGGCCAGATGCGCATTTTCAAGAGTCGGCGCATCTTTGGAAATTCCCAGTTCCACACCATACTCCTGTGAAAATTTCTGAAAATACTCTGCCTCGTCAAATTCCCTGTAGTTGTAAACAAATATCTTCATTGCACTTACTCCTTCCTCACCGATCCCACCATGCCGGAGATATTCAGATCAGCCGGTAATATGCCAACGCGTGAGCAATTCCGTCCTCTTCCACTGTTGCGGTAACATATTCCGCGTGAGGCTCCAGCACCGGGTCATGGCGCCCCATCGCAACCGCGTGATCCGCAAACTCAAACATGGACAGATCATTGCTGCTGTCGCCGAATACATAAGCATTCTCCTTCGCAATACCAAACCGGTCCAGAATAAACCGGCATGCCGTTGCCTTGGAATAATTTTTCTGCACGACCTCATAAGCATTATCGCCCCGGATCAAGGCTTCCATGTCATCTTTAATAAAATCCAGAAATCCTTTCAGATCGCTTTGCTCGTCCGCATAGATAAACAATTTATCATAAGTAAAGTCCGCCCGTTCCAGCGGACATTCCACACCCATTCCTTTTCGTCGGAAGTATCTTCTGGTAGTCTCCAGCTTGTCAAATCTGGAAATATAGCCGGGAAAGTAGACATCCTCCGGGCCTTCGGCGATTCCCCCCACATTGCACTCAATCAGCTTTTCAATCACCGCCTTACCCCTGCTCTCAGACAAAGAATTCTCAAACAGCACTTCATCACGGTAGATAATGCTGGTGCCACATCCGCACAGATAACCGTCAAAGGGAAGTCTTCGGATCTCCGCGGGCACACTGCAGATTGTCCGGCCGGTATTGATAAAGAGAAGATGTCCGGCCTTTCGCGCCATCTCAAGCGCCTCCACCGCAC
Organism: uncultured Mediterraneibacter sp.; assembly: GCF_944377805.1. GTDB lineage: Bacteria > Bacillota > Clostridia > Lachnospirales > Lachnospiraceae > Mediterraneibacter. The sequence goes on from NZ_CALWFZ010000001.1 coordinate 210,464, forward strand.
TGTCCGGGATCTCCCCTGTCCGCTCGCTTAACAGTGTTCCGTCAATATCAAAAAATAATACTGCTCTCTCCATGTCACACTCCATTTCTCAACATAATCCATCTAACATTTTACTATCCTTTTCCCTAAATGTCCACTGATACAAAAAGCCATACATTTCACTGCCGGTTCTCTCATATAATATCCTAAAACAGCAGTTATCGGGGAATCTATATGAAACATATTCAGCCCGGATCAGTCCGGCAATTTGTTCAAAAACTGTTGTGCCTGAAGAAGAGCATCGCCTTCCTGCTCCTCTTCCTTGCCGCCTATCTCTTAGGCAGCGGCGCCGCGGCTCTGACACACAGAAACGAAACGTCAGTATTTCAAGAAGAGGCAGTGGCCACTTCCGCGGAGGGGAACTGGGGACTGAGTTTCCAGCAGGATGGAGAAGCGCCCACGGGAAATGCCTCCTTTGAGGAGCTTGCACAGTACAACGCATATTATGCTAAACAGACTGATGAGAAAATACTGTATCTGACTTTTGACGCCGGATATGAGAACGGCAATACCGCACCGATTCTTGACGCTCTAAAGAAACACCATGTACCCGCCACGTTCTTTGTAGTCGGCACTTACATTGAAACGAAGCCGGAGCTGATCCGCCGCATGGCGGAAGAAGGGCATACTGTAGGAAATCACACATGGCATCATCCTGATATGTCTCAGATCTCAACGATGGATGCTTTCCAGGAGGAACTCAAAGCCGTAGAAGAAATCTACTCTGAAACAACCGGGCAGGAAATGACAAAATATTACCGCCCGCCCCAGGGAAAATACAGCAAAGACAATCTGCAGATGGCAAAGGATCTCGGATACACCACCTTCTTCTGGAGTCTGGCATATGTGGACTGGTACGAGGATGATCAGCCCTCAGAAGAAGACGCCCTCGATATACTGACCCGCCGCATTCATCCTGGCGCAGTCGTCCTTCTTCACAGCACTTCAGAAACAAATGCCCGGATTCTGGATGAACTGCTGACGAGGTGGGAAGAGATGGGGTATCAGATCAGGCCTCTGGAAGATCTGACCGAGTAGTTCCGCACTCTAGTAATACTCCACTCTCACGCTCTTTCCCATCTCCTCGACCGTCCGAACCATCTGATCTACAAGATTCTGTCTCATGCTCAGATCAAAGTTCAACCGGGATTCTTTATGAGCTTTGTTGACTGCTGTGCCGACGAAAAGATTCAGCTCTGTACACTCTTCGATGAGCAGTTTTGCCAGGCGGGAAGCTCCGTTGTCGGCATCCAGCTCATCAAAAAATTCCACGTCAAATTCACCCCGGGCGTACTTTTTCAAAAGCTTCAGACTCTTCCCAAGCGTAAGTACGCCCTCTGTCACAAGGTCGATCCCGTCGATCACAGCCATAGGCGGAACATCCGGATTGCGGCTGTCTGCCTTTGTGACAATCTCTTTTCCCAGGATACGGGAAGCAATATTGGCGCTGGTACCGCCGGCAACTACTTTTTTCCCTTCCATGTGCATAAAATCATGCATGAGTTTTTCATCATCCTCCGTGGATTTAGGAGGCCCTGTAAAGATATTGACAACGCGACGCTCAATCACACGCGCCACTGCGACTGTCGTATCGTCTCCGGGTTTATCTTCGTACAGTTCATCACAGGCCTGACTGAGCATCACAGTCAGCCGGGAAGCTGAAAGTGTCTGCTTCGTACATTTTAATGTATAATCAGCCATTGCTTCCCATGTCCATCCCTGAAGGTCGAGAATCGATCCTGCGCCGGCGTAGATCACACCGTCGCTCATAAGGACAAAACAGTCATTTTTCTTTACGGTAAACATATATTCATGAATTTTCTTTCCCTCAATCTCACGGACTTCATAAGGATAATTTACAATCTTTCCATCCCGGATAAACACACAGGACGGATTATCAAATTCTGCCAGATAAGCGCTCCCGTTGTGAAAAATCTGCAGAATTGAAAATGTAGCATAGGCCACTTTTCTGACTTTACATACCGGGAGCGTCTTTGCAATCGTATCTACGCAGGACTCGATCTTTGCTCCCTCGTACAGCATAGTGCCCAGAATCTTTGAAGTCAGCGTCGCCAGAATATTGGCTTTGACTCCGCTCCCCATTCCGTCCGCAAGTATCACGATGTCAGAATCTTCCCGTTTTAAGATCTCCACCTTATCCCCGCACAGTTCTTCATGATATTTATTCAGGCTCTTCCACGCCACATCGATGCTCACACTCATGACTGTTCCTCCTCGTTCAGGATGGAATCTCTGAGTTTCGTGAGGGTCACTTTCGTCTCTGCCGTCGTCTCTCCCAGCAGTCCTGCGATCTCCTGAGCCACCATCATCTGCTTTTCAATGACTTTCTGAGCCATCTCCACCGTTTCCATCTTCAGATTATACCGCTGCTCTTTGATCTTCTCATCCCGCGTCACATCCTCGAAAGTAACCAGAACAGCATCCAGGTTTTCGATATATACGATCGTCTCCTCAGCAATGATCCTCCCTCTGTCAAGCCGGACTTTTTTGTGCAGTACCGGTTCTCTTGTCAGAAGCGCGTTCTCAATATCCTCCGTCTCAATAAACTCAAATATGTAGCGCGAAACCGCCTCTTTACGTCCTACACCGAGAAGTTCCTCTCCTTTCCGGTTGCAGTCCAGAATTTTCATATCATTACCGATCACAAAAACCATGTTCGGTGTTACGTCCATCACCACATTAGACATGGACTCGGCCTGAGTCAGCGCATAAGGCATACACATGGATAGTTCTGCCTTGCCCCGGAATACGGCAATCGCTTTCTCCCTGCAGGTAGAATAACCGCAGGCGCCGCAGTTAAGTTCATCCGCGGGGGAATATTTTCCGGTTGACCGCAAGATCCCTCTGATCTGCTCTTCCGACGGCATCGGATCTGAAATGCCGCGATCTCCGAACTTTTTTCTCATTTCAGCCCCGGCCATGACAGGAAGGTCCCGGGCAGCCTTATAAGATACCCCGTTTTCAATTTTGACTTTTGTCTTTACATAGGAGGTATTCCAGTGGGCGGAGGCCGGCCCTCTCGCACACCCGCCCTCACATACGTTCGCCTCGATGAAACAGTGATCCAGTTCTCCTTTCTGAAGACATTCCAGCATCTCCATACAGTTTTCCAGACCATCTACAAATACTTTATGATAACTGTCCGCTTCTTCCCCGGTAATCACAGACTGGATCACCCCTCCGCTGACGGGATACAGTCTGTTGATCTGCGGATCCGGATTGCCCATCGGACGATCCTGACAGGCGCGAAGGTCGATTCCTGATTCTTTAAGCCAGACTGCCAGTTCTTCAAAGGTCAGGATCGCATCTATGGCGCCCCGCACCCGCTCATCCCCGACAGCTTCCTGTTTCTTCGCGATACAGGGGCCTAAAAAAACCACTTTCACATCAGGACCATAGAGTTTGCGGATATACCGCCCGTGCGCAATCATGGGCGATACTACCGGCGCCATAAATCCGGCGCAGTCCGGGTAGTATTTTTCGATCAGGTCATTCACGCTTGGACAGCAGGTTGTTATAATATTGGACATCCTGCCTTCCCGGATCAGCTTCTTGTATTCATTCGTCACAAGGGAAGCGCCTTCCGCAGTCTCACGCACTTCATAAAACCCCAGCTTCTGCAAAGCATCTACCACCTGACCCGGCCAGTCGAATTCCAGCACGCCGGCGTAGGACGGAGCGATGGATATAATCGTCCTGCATCCCTGTCTGAGGTAGCCTTTCACCCTCTCTAAATCACTGGAGAATGTTTTTGCGTTCTGAGGACAGACTTCCATGCACCGTCCGCAGTTGATACAGTGATCTACCATAATGCGCGCCTGCTCATTGATCACGGATATTGCCTTCACCGCGCAATGCCGGACGCATTTATAACAGTGACGGCATTTGGCGTCCTTAAAGTCTATGACTTTCATCCGATACACCTCCTGATTCATCTGTATTATTTATATTTTATCAGAGCCATATCAGAATATCTATACCGCATGTCATAAAACCGCAATTAATTCCCGGAACCTGTACCGTTGTCTCCTTCCAGTCCTGCAAGCATCTCCGCAACCGTCTTTCCATATACCGGATGACGTTTATACGGCGCAATCTGGCACAACGGTTCAAGCACAAACTTTCTCCGGTGCATATCCACATGAGGAATGCACAGTTCCTTTTCCTGGCAGACCAGGTCGTCGTAGAAAATAATGTCAAGATCAAGTGTGCGGGGGCCCCATCGCAGCACACGCTCCCGGCCGGCCTCACGCTCGATCCGGTTCAGTTCATTTAATACTTCTTCCGGTGTCAGCAGCGTCTCCAGCTCCAGACAGCCATTGAGAAAATCCGCCTGGTCCGTCACGCCATAAGGAGGAGTCTCGATATAAGAAGAGACGGTTCTGACCTTGCATCCCCGTATCTCATTGAGCGCTTTTACCGCGTCTTTTAAGTAGTTCTCCCGGTCTCCCATGTTAGAGCCCAGCGCAATATAGGCCGTGTGACGGCTTCTTAAAATCTCCACGCTAACTGTCCTGAGAGGAAGACGGATTGGAGCCCACGGTTTCTTGATCTCGAGCCGTATCTGCTCCAGTGACGGATACTTTATAAGGAGTTCCTCCGCAAGACGCTCTGCGGCGCTCTCCAGCAGTTTATAAGTATGTTGTTTCAGATAGAGGTCGATAAAAGCGCTCACTTCCCCATAGTGAATAGATTCTGTCAGTTCGTCCGTCCTGCCCGCCTTTCTTGTATCCGTGTACAGGACCGCGGATACGACAAACTTCTGCCCCAGAGCAGTCTCCTCCGGAAACACCCCATGATTGGCAAATACTTCCAGGTCTTCGATCCTGATCTCATCCAAATGCCTTTTATTTTTCTCTGTAATCATATCTTTCTCCCTCTGTCGCCGTTTCTTTTCTCGTTGTCTTGCTTTTATCCTTCTTCCGCTCCGTAAATCCGCAGAGCTTCTGCCATCTGAACCGCTCTCTTGTTCTTCTTCACATCGTGAACGCGGACAAAGGCGCACCTTTTCTGTACGGCCCACACTGTCGTGACAAGAGTTCCCTCTTCCCGCTCCTGAGGGGGCAGATCAAGTGTCAATCCGATCACGGACTTTCTTGATGTGCCAAGCAGAACCGGAAAATTCAACTCATGAAGAATGTCAAGGCGACTGATAATTTCAAGATTCATCTCATACGTCTTTCCGAATCCCACACCTGGATCCAGTATGATGTTATCTTCTGAAATGCCCGCCCGCTCTGCCAGATTTACGCACTCCCGCATATCGGAGAGAAAATCGGCGAGATAATCCTCATATACCGCCTCCGTCCGATTGTGCATAAGGCAGCATGCGGCGCCGCTCTTTGCAATCACTTCCGCCATCTTTGGGTCATATTTAAGCCCCCATATATCATTGATCAGATCAGCTCCCGCGTTTACGGCCGCACTGGCCACACGGCTCTTGTAAGTATCCACGGATACTGGAATATCAAACCTTTGTTTCAGCGCCTCGATCACCGGAGCAATCCTCCCTGTCTCTTCCTCATCCGTGATCTGCTTATGTCCGGGACGCGTGGATTCGCCGCCCACATCAATCAGATCAGCCCCGTCTCGGATCATTTCCTCCGCATGAAAAAGCGCTGCATCCAGATGCGTATACTTTCCCCCGTCAGAGAAGGAATCCGGCGTGACATTGAGAATTCCCATAATATACGTCCGGTTCTTTGTGTCAAACTCTTTTCCGCCTATAATCATATCAAAATCTCCATATTTTTCTTTTCTGTACTCCAGTTACATTCCGGTTCCACCGGACAGGCAAAGCACATTCTCGAAGCCTTATCGCTCCTGTAAAGAAGATACTCCAGCGGTTCCGCGTCTTCTCTTAAACGGCGATGCCCCTGAATGGACATCAGTATCATGTCTTTCTCCTCATCAGAAAATTTCATATCCGCGGGAAGATCATCAAGAATTTCCTCAGCGATCTTCTCTCCGGCCTCCTCATGGGGGATCTTTTCCTCATATTGAGCACATTTACCGATGTCATGAAGAACGGCCGCGGCGTATATCACCTCTTTTTTCAGGCCCAGATTCTCTTCCAGGTTCAATATATATGCGATTCTCGCCACATCAAGAAGATGTGTCATCTGATGCCGGCAGAATGCCCGGTCTCTTTCCAGTTCCATAAGCCGGCTGTAATACTTCTGATACAGCGGATGCCGTATAATCCCATTCACCTGTCTCATAAGCCACTCTCTCCTTATCTGTCCTCTGTATACAGCATACGGAAAAATCGCTCCTCGAGAACCGGGTCTGTTTCAAACACACCTCTTCTTACCAGAGTCACTGTCCTGCTGCCCGGCTTTTTAATCCCCCGCATAGTCATGCACATATGTTCTGCCTCTATCATAACAAGGGCGCCCTTTGGCTGCATATGTTCCATCAGAGCGTCCGCAATCTGCCCTGTCAGCTGTTCCTGAAGCTGAAGTCTTCGGGCATACACTTCCACTGTTCTGGCCAGTTTGCTCAGACCGACTACTTTTCCGTCCGGTATATAAGCGATATGCGCCTTTCCGTAAAACGGCAGAACATGGTGCTCGCAGGTAGAATAAAAAGTAATGTCTCTCTCTATCACCATCTCACTGCTGTCCACGGAAAATGTTTTCGAGAGATGCTCAGATGCATCCTCTTCCATCCCCCCGTATAACTCTTCGCACATTCTCGCAATCCGCTCCGGGGTGTCCTTCAGTCCTTCCCGGGAGACGTCTTCGCCGATTCCTTCCAGAAACAGTCTCACTGACTGCTCGATCTTTTCATGATCTATCATCTTTTCCATCCTCTTTTCTGATACTTTTCCATCATATCTGCCGCGTATGTCATCTGTTCTCCCCGCGTATCTCTCTTTCATATGCCGCTTTTACCTGATACAAATAGGAAAGCGAGCCAAAAGCAACGATCACATCCCGGGAACCGGCCTCCTTAAGCGCGGCGGCAACCGCGTCCCCCACAGTCTGCTCCTGCTGCCTTTGTTCCTCCGGAGCCTCTACACATCCGCAGTAAGCCCGGAAAACTCCGGCAAGCCGCCGGGCGGAGAGTCCTCTGTCACGGTTTGGGAGATCTACAGTGTAGATCTTCGCGCAGAGCGGACCTAAAGTCTGCGCGATCCTGTCATACTCTTTGTCCCGAAACACTCCGGCAATGCCAAGCAGCCGCCTGCCGGGGAAATACGCTTCCATTGACTCCTTTAGTTTCAATGCCGCATCTTCATTGTGAGCTCCGTCCAGTATAAATACCGGATTCTCTCCGATGCAGGTAAACCGCCCGGGCCATAGCGTCCGCTCCATTCCCCTGCGGACATCTCTTATACTAATCTCGTATCCCATACTGCCAAGCATGCGGATCACTTCCAGAGCTGCCGCCAGATTGGAGAGCTGATTCTTTCCCGCCATGACCGTGTGCATATTCTGAAATATTTTATAAGAAAAATAAATTCCGTGATAATCTTCCTTGATAACCCGGATCTGATCCGTTTGAGCCTGCACATATGTGCAGCCCTGCTCCGCAGCGCACTGTCTCAGGATCTGTTCCACACTCTTCTCCTGCTCCGCAGACACTACCTCACAGCCCGGCTTTATAATCCCCGCCTTATTCCGGGTAATCTCTTCTACCGTATCCCCGATCATGCCGATATGATCCCGGCTGATGCTGGCAAAGACCGCACAGACTGTATTCTTTATAATATTAGTCGCGTCAAGGGCGCCTCCGAGCCCAGCCTCCAGCACGACCAGATCACACTGCATCTCCTTAAAATATAAAAACGCAATCGCCGTCTCTATCTCAAACACTGTGGGAATGTCTCTTCCCTCAGCCTCCAGCCGGGCAATCGCGTCTCTTACTTTCTCCGTCAAATTCGCAAACCGTTCCCCGGAGATCCACTCCGAGTCAACCTGAATCCGCTCCAGATAGGAAACAACTGTCGGTGAAACATACCGCCCGATTCTGTATCCTGCCTCACTCAAAATAGTCGAAGTGTATGCAAGCACAGATCCCTTGCCATTCGTCCCTGCAATATGTATGAACTTCAGATCATCCTGGGGATTCCCAAGTTCACGCAACAGACCTCGAATCGTATCCAAGCCAAGTACACTTCCGTATTTCGACATTTCGTCCAAATATACCCTTGCTTCTTTATAGGTCACGTTCTCTCGTTTCCTTTCCCTGTTCAATTTTCGATTTAAACAGGAATATCATAGCACTATTTTTCGTGTTAAACAAGCTTTTCCATATTCTTTTCCGTTTGTATTGACTCCGTCAAACCTTCATGATATATTGAGTGTACTAATACTATTAGTACACTTGCAACAGTAGATTTCAGAAAGGATCATTATGATTACGATTGACTATCAGAGCAAACTGCCTTTGTATGAACAGATCGCTGAACGTTTCCAGTCGCTGATTCTCGGCGGCGCCCTTACTTCCGGCAGTCAGATGCCCTCTGTCCGTTCGCTGGCCATAGACCTGTCCATCAATCCGAACACAATACAGAAGGCTTTCTCACTTCTGGAACAGCAGGGCTTCATCTACCCTGTAAAAGGACGCGGAAGTTTCGTTTCGGATACTGAGGAACTGGCCAGAAAAAAGAAGCTCTCCCTGTTAAAAGAGATGAAGGAGCTTCTTGAAAAGGGGAAGATGATAGGGATTACCCGTTCCGAGTATCTCTCAGTGATCGAAGAACTGTATCAGAAGGAGGATAAAAATGATTGAACTAAAAGACGTTGATAAGACTTTAGGCGGTATTCATGCGGCCAGCCATATAAGCGGAACGATACGCGAAGGGATGGTATTCGGGCTGATTGGATCAAACGGAGCGGGAAAAAGCACGCTTCTTCGCATGATTAGCGGAGTGATGAAACCGGATGGCGGTTCCGTGATCGTGGAGGGGGAAGAAGTCTATGAGAATCCCGCGGTAAAATCCCAGATCTGTTTTCTCTCAGACTCTCCCTACTATTTTCAGAACGCAAATGTCCGGGAGATGCGTGATTATTACGCCATGATCTATCCCTCCTTCAACCGGAAGCAATTTGATTCCCTGACTGAGCAATTCAGGCTGGATACGAAGCGGAAGATCAGTTCATTTTCAAAAGGTATGAAAAAGCAGGTCTCAATCCTTCTGGGATTATGCGCCGGCACAAAGTATCTGCTCTGCGACGAGACATTTGACGGACTGGATCCGGTCGTACGACAGGCGGTAAAGAGCCTTTTCGCCTCCGAGATCATAAACCGGGATTTCACCCCGGTGATCTCCTCTCACAATCTGAGGGAATTGGAGGATATCTGCGACAGCATCGGTCTTCTCCATGAAGGGAAACTTCTTCTTACCCAGGATCTGGATCAGGCCAAATGCAGAATATGTAAACTGCAGTGTGTAATTCCCGACTCCCACCGGGAGCAGGAGCTGATCCACAGCCTTCATATTTTAAAAATGGAACGGACCGGTTCTCTTCTGACACTGACTGTCCGGGGAGAGCGCACGGAAGTCATGCGGACAGCGCAGGAACAGAGTCCTCTGTTCATCGAAGTGCTCCCGCTCACTCTGGAAGAAATATTCATCAGCGAAACGGAGGTAGCTGGCTATGACATCAAAGATTTCCTGCACTAAACTGATACTTGAAGACATCCGGCACAGAGGCTGGACAGCTGCGCTGACATGCACCGTTCTTTTTCTTATGATGCCTGTGTATGCGCTGCTCTATCTGCGTTCTTATTCCCAGAGTCTCTCGGATCCTTATGTATTCGAAAACGTCTCCGACTCTTTTCCGGGACTGTTCACCGGCTACAGTATGACTATTGTCAGCGTGGCGCTGGCAGCTGTTGCGATTCTATGCGCGCTGACAGGTTTCAGCTACATTCATTCCAGGGAGAGACTGGACTTCTTCCACTCTCTTCCGATAACACGGACCAGATGGTTTTCATCCACATACCTTGCAGGCCTGATCATCCTGATCGTCCCTTATCTGATATGCGCTGCGCTGACAGTCGGCGTGGGCGCCGCGGAGGGCATCATGACAGCAGAAACTGCATCGCGCTCTGTACAGTCGGCCCTCGGAGGCCTTCTTGGTATCATTGTGATTTACAACGCCAGTATATTCGCAGTTATACTGACAGGGCGGACTGTCACCGGCCTTCTGGCCTCCCTGACAGTGGTCGTATATCCTCTTGTGGTTCTGACTGTATTTTCGCTGCTTCAGTCCACATATTTTGACAGTTTTTACGCAGCAGGAGAGCCATTGGCAAATACTCTTTCCAGGTATCTGTCGCCTGCAGGGATCTTTGTGACCCTCGCCAGGACAGGTGCACATGGAGATCTCAGCCTGTCCTGTCTGCTCGCTGCAATCGTTATGTCCGCAGCGCTGGCCGCCGTTTCGCTCATTCTGTATCGCGTTTATCCGTCGGAAGCCGCCGGAAACAGCATTGCTTTTTCGGTACTCGCTCCCATAGTGAAGGTGCTGATCTGCATACCGACTGCACTCTTTGTCGGAGTCATGGTTCCGGAAATCATGGCAATACCGGGAACCACGGTTATTCTGCCGCTGAGTCTGGCAGCAGCCGTACTCCTGTGTATTATCGTTGAGTTCGTGTATCATATGGACTTTAAAAAGCTGCTGATAAACTGGAGATCCTCCCTCATCTCCATAGCGGGAGTTGTGATTGTTATCTGTATCTTTCAGTTTGATCTGCCGGGATACGACACTTACCTCCCTGACGAAGATAAAATTGAATCGATCAGTTTCCGTCCGAATGCATTTGATCAATACTTCTCCTATCCGGATGAATACCTTTCTGATTCTGACTATACCGCCAGTCCTGATGTCACTTTGGGCATCTTCGCTCCAAAAGAAGCGAAAGATATTCTCTATAAACTGGCGCAGTCCGGAATCAGTAATTTCAAAAACGGAATAACGACCGACAGTATCTATAATGACTCAGAATCTGATGCTGCCCGTGATTATACATGTACTGTCTTCCGCTATAAATTGTCCGGCGGACATACCGTCGTAAGACAGTATGTGATCAGCAGAGAGGAAGCCTCACAGGCACTGGAACAGCTTCTTGAGTATGAAGATTATAAGAGAGAATTATTCCCGATTTTTCATGTGGATAAAAGCAGAGTAACGGGTATTTCCCTGTCAGACGCTTATGCTTCCCCGGCCAGCCTTACAATGAGCGCCGCGCAGCGGCAGGAGCTTCTGGGCGCCTACGAAAAGGACGTGCTGGGGATGACTTCCGAGACGTTGCTAAACGAAAGTCCACTGGCCGAATTCTTTCTCGAGATGTCGGATACGGCAGACGCTTCATCACCTGACTCGGCAGGTACGTCTTCTGCCTATTCCGATAACTGGTCGCAGGTCAGCGTATCTATGTTCTATATCTATCCCGGATATACCAACACGCTGAAGCTGCTGGAAGACTATGGATACTCGATACGAACTGAAATCAATCCGGCGGACGTCTCATCTGTCACGCTCACTCTCTGCGCGGACAGTATCCAGTCCGGAAAATACAGCGACATGCTCTCCGCTCTGTCAGATACGGCCAGCATATCCCAATATGATATAGATGGCGGAACAAGTATCACGGCATACAGCGAAGAAGACATTAGCCTCATTCTGAATAGTGTGACTCCTTATCAGAATAAACTCTTAGATGACAGCATAAGATCAGGGGATTATATGGATATTGATTATAACAACGAACCGTCCGGAGGAATTAGTCTGGAGTAAATCCCTCTTTGTGCGATAAAAGAAATCGGCGGGCAGTATGTGTCATGGGCACACAGCACATACTGCCCGCCATATTAGTTAATGCTCCGCTTCACATATGTTGTATGAAGTATGTGATGAGCCTTCTCGCTCCCCGGCGATCCCAGATATTCACTGTACACTTTCCTGATGGACGGATTTTCATGAGATTTGCGGATCGTCTTGGCCGCGTCATTGTCATACAGCGCCTTTGCGCGGATTGCCTTTACATTTTCAAAGTTACGCACATCCGCGTGTACCTGAGGCTGGCCTCCGCCGTTTACGCATCCTCCTGGACAGCACATAATTTCAATAAAATGATAATCCGCCTCTCCTGAGCGCACCTTATCCATAATGATTCTGGCGTTGGACAGACCGCTTGCCACAGCGACTTTCACATCCATGCCCGCCACATTGTACGTTGCCTCTTTTATCCCTTCTGTGCCGCGCACTTCGACAAAATCCACCTTCTCCAGAGTCCGGCCGGTCAGCGTCTCCACAGCGGTACGCAGAGCCGCTTCCATCACGCCTCCTGTAGCTCCGAAGATAACGCCAGCTCCCGAGGCTTCCCCGAGAGGATCGTCAAAACCTTCATCCGGGAGGCTGCAAAAATCTATTCCCACTTTGCGAATCAGGCGTGCCAGCTCTCTTGTTGTAATCGATATATCCACATCCGGTACTCCCGCCGCATACTGGTCTTCTCTCTGAATCTCAAACTTTTTCGCAGTACAGGGCATAACGCTGACACACACAATATCCTCCGGCGCAATTCCCATCTTCTCAGCATAATAAGTCTTCGTGACAGCTCCGAACATCTGCTGCGGTGACTTACAGCTTGAGAGATGTTCCAACTGATCCGGATAATAATGCTCACAGTACTTAATCCATCCCGGCGAACAGGACGTCATCATTGGCAGTACGCCTCCGTTTCGCACACGGTCGATAAACTCGTGGGCCTCCTCCATGATCGTAAGGTCTGCGCTGAAATCCGTGTCAAATACTTTATCAAATCCGATCCTTCTCAACGCCGCCGCCATTTTCCCTTCTACATCCGTGCCTATCGGATAGCCGAACTCTTCCCCGAGAGCCGCCCTGACAGAAGGCGCCGGCTGGACTACTACATGTTTTTTCTCATCAGCGATGGCAGCAAGGACGTCATCAATACTGCTCTTTTCATAAAGCGCCCCTGTCGGACATGCCGCAATACACTGACCGCAGGATACACAGCTCGTATCCCCAAGTCCCATGTCAAAAGGAGAGCCGATAAACGTCGCGAATCCGCGGTTATTCGGTCCGATAACACCTACACTCTGTACTTTTTCGCACACAGCGGAACATCTGCGGCAGAGAATACATTTATTATTATCCCTCACCATATGTACCGCACTTTCATCCGGCTCATAGTGATTCATTTCACCCGCGAAATAGTCCTCGTCCGTCACGCCCAGTTCCTGGCAGAGTTGCTGAAGTTCGCACTGTCCGCTTCTCACACAGGAGAGACATTTCTTGTCATGGACAGAGAGCAGAAGTTCCAGTGTTCTTTTTCTGGCGTCCAGAAGTCTCTGTGTATTCGTCCTGACCTCCATTCCTTCTGCCACCGGATACACGCAGGATGCCACGAGCCCTTTTGCCCCTTTTACTTCTACGACGCACATACGGCATGCTCCGATCTCATTAATATCTTTCAGATAGCAGAGAGTCGGTATTCTGATTCCCGCCCCGCGCGCCGCCTCAAGGATAGTTGAATCCGCAGGCGCAGTTACATTCAGGCCATTAATCTTTAAATTCACATTTTCCATCTTCTCTGCCCTCCCTTATTCTTTGTAGATTGCACCAAACCGGCATTTATCCATGCAGGCGCCGCATTTTAAGCATTTCTCCGGGTTAATCATATGTACTTCCTTCACCTTGCCGATGATCGCGTCTGCCGGACAGGTTCTCGCGCAAAGCGTACAGCCCTTACACTTATCCGGATCAATTCTGTACTGAAGCAGGTCTTTACAAACTCCCGCGGGACATTTCCTGTCGACAATATGGGCAATATACTCATCCCTGAAATACCGCAGAGTGGACAACACCGGATTGGGAGCCGTCTGCCCCAGGGCGCACAGAGAGTTTTCCTTTAAGTGACCGCAGAGTTCTTCCAGTTTATCCAGATCATCCATCGTCGCCTGACCTTTTGTAATCTTATCCAGGATCTCCAGCATACGTCTCGTTCCAATCCGGCAGGGAGTACATTTCCCGCAGGACTCGTCAACTGTGAACTCAAGGAAAAACTTGGCAATATCTACCATACATGTATCTTCATCCATTATAATCAGCCCGCCGGAACCCATCATAGATCCTATGGCGATCAGATTGTCATAGTCAATAGGAACGTCCATGTGTTCTGCCGGAATACAGCCGCCGGAAGGTCCTCCTGTCTGAGCGGCCTTAAATCTCTTACCATTGGGAACACCCCCTCCGATCTCTTCTACAATCTCCCGGAGCGTTGTTCCCATCGGGATCTCCACAAGACCGGTATTATGAATCTTTCCGCCAAGGGCAAACACTTTCGTGCCTTTGGACTTCTCTGTTCCCATAGACGCAAACCATTCCGGCCCATTTACGATGATCTGGGGAATATTGGCATAAGTCTCCACGTTATTTAGAATGGTCGGTTTCTGAAATAATCCCTTTAAGGCCGGATAAGGAGGACGCGGACGGGGTTCCCCGCGGTTCCCTTCAATAGAAGTCATAAGCGCAGTCTCCTCACCGCATACAAACGCTCCGGCGCCCAGCCTTAATTCAATGTCAAAATCAAAACCGCTGTCAAAAATATTTTTGCCCAGCAGGCCATACTCTCTCGCCTGTCCGATCGCGATTTCCAGACGCTTTACAGCGATCGGATATTCTGCCCGGACATAGATATATCCCTGAGATGCCCCGATAGCATAACCTGCAATCGCCATAGCCTCGAGAACTGCGTGAGGATCTCCCTCCAGTATGGACCGGTCCATGAATGCTCCGGGATCTCCCTCGTCAGCATTACAACAGACATATTTCTGATCCGCTTCGTTGGCCGCCGCGAATTTCCATTTCAGCCCGGTCGGAAAACCGGCGCCGCCCCTGCCTCGAAGTCCGCTGTCCAGAAGAATCTGTATCACATCTTCAGGCTTCTTCTCAGTGAGTACCACTCCTAACGCTTCATAACCTCCCGTTCCGATATATTCATCGATATTCTCGGGATTGATAACGCCGCAGTTTCTAAGCGCTACTCTGTGCTGTTTCTTATAGAAATCCGTCTCGTTGAGAGGAATGATCTTATCCGCTTTCGTCGTCTCATCATAGAGAAGTCTTGTGACCACTCTCCCCTTGAGCAGATGCTCTGCTACAATCTCGGGGATATCATCTTCCTGCACCATAGAGTAAAATGTCCCTTCCGGATAGACAATCATAATAGGTCCCAGAGCGCAGAGACCGAAGCAACCGGTCTGAACAACGCCGACTTCCTCTGTCAGCCCGTTTGCGGCAATCTCTTTTTCCAGTCTCTCTCTGATCCTCTGGCTGCCGGAAGAGGTGCATCCTGTTCCGCCGCAGACGAGTACATGTGAACGATACATATTTTCTTAAGCCTCCTTTTTCAGTTTGTATTTTTATTTCTGTGCCGCGCTTAATGTGTACTTTGTCACGACCCGGCCGCCTTGCAGGTGAAGGCGCAGCACCTCCAGAGCTTTCTCGGGCGTCATCTTTACATAAGTCACCTTCTCTTTTCCCGGCTCCATCACTTCTACAATCGGCTCATACTGGCACAGCCCGATACATCCGGTCTGGGTTACGCAGATCTTCTCACTTAGATTCTGTTCCTGAACCGCGTCTGAAAGCGCTGTCAGGACTGGTCTTGCCCCGCTCGCAATTCCACAGGTGGCCATTCCGACCACTACACGAATCTGATTCTCATTCTCCGCCCGGATCCCCACTTTCCCCTGCATCTTTTCTCTGATTGCGCGTAATTCTTCAAGAGATTTCATATAAGCCCTCCATTTCTGTCAATTTCATATACATTGCTGTCTTTTACAACGTTTATTTAAACTTCAGCCCCGCCATCTGTCTCTGTCTTATTTACCTCAAGATATTCCCTGATGAACGCAGATACTTCCTGTTCTGAAAATGAGATGCCCTCTCCCAATATTTCCCGCATCTGCCGGGTATCCAGCACGAAGCTTTTCTCCCCGTAT
Source organism: uncultured Mediterraneibacter sp. (assembly GCF_944377805.1). Lineage (GTDB taxonomy): Bacteria > Bacillota > Clostridia > Lachnospirales > Lachnospiraceae > Mediterraneibacter. The sequence continues at coordinate 226,515 of NZ_CALWFZ010000001.1, forward strand.
TCATAGATATATCTGAAGTCGGTCTGAGCGTTAAAGACGATCAGCGTATGTATGGTAGAACTGATATTCCCCAGCGGCATCCTGTCGATATGCGACAGTCCGAAAACCGCTTTTACCGTAGTTCCCTTTCCTGTTTCTGAATCAATCTGAAAGCTGCCCCCCGCACCCTCCGATGCCTGCTTGAAAAACGGAATCCCAAGTCCGACTTTTCTGGTCGTTCTTGTTGTATAGAACGGATCCTGCACTCTCTCAAGCTGCTCCTGCGTCATGCCGCACCCGTCGTCCGTAATCGTAACCGTAAGCGTATCCGCTCCCGGCTGCACCGAAACCGTAATCTCGATCAGAGATGCGCCTGCCCTCACGGAGTTTTCAGCCACGTCAAGAATATTCAGAGCAATCTCCGGCATCATAGCTTACTCATACTTTGCGAGAATGCCGTCAATATCATCTACTGTCAGCCGCCCGTATACTTCGTCGTTAATCAGCATGACCGGGGCCAGACCGCAGGCGCCGACGCACCGGCACGCATCCAGTGAAAATTTACCGTCCGGAGTGCACTCTCCCCCTACAATGCCGAGTTTTTCCATGAGTGCATTGTAAATGTCACCGGATCCTTTCACATAGCATGCCGTTCCAAGACAGACAGAGATGCGGTATTTTCCCTTCGGGTTAAGCGTAAACTGTGAGTAGAACGTCGCGACACCGTAGATCTTCTCAAGAGGAATCCCCGTCTCATCTGAGATCCTCTTCTGTACTTCAACCGGAAGATAACCATATATATCCTGTGCTTTTTGCAGGATCGGCATCAAAGCACCTTTTTCACTTTTGAGCCCGGCAATCACTTGCATAAGTGCTTCTTCCTGTTCTTTTGTTCCGGAAAATGGAACTGTCCCTTTCTTAGCTGCCATTCTTCAACCTCCATTTCTCTTTTCCCGCATTTTCGCGTGTGTCGATACTTTTTTAAAATTCGCGGAATTTGCGGGTATTTTGTGATCATTAAATAAATAATACCATATGATATTGCAATAAGCCACTTTGAATTTATGGTTTTTTATTTATTTTTATTACTTTTCAATATTTTTCCGACTATTCTGACATTATACCAATACTGTTTAGTCAATTATTGCTTTTTACAGGGGCAGATGTTATACTGACTGAAAACAGAAAACTGTCTAAATACATATGATTCAGGAGGTCTTATGACAATCAAAGAAATGCAGAAAGCTCTAAGCGCGAAGTTCCTTTACGGAGAAGAACTTGCCGATCTGGACGTCCAATTTGTCTTTTCCGCCGATATGATGAGCGATGTTCTTGCGTTTTGCGGCCAGTGCTCTGTGCTGATCACAGGACTGTGCAATCCCCAGGTAGTCCGCACTGCGGAGATGCTGGATATATGCTGCATCATCTTTGTTCGCGGTAAGCTGCCGGACGAAAACATGCTTGCCCTGGCCCGCGGCAAGTCCATCGCTGTTCTCGCAACGGACCACTACATGTTCACCACCTGCGGTATTCTGTATGAACATGGACTGCGGGGAGGTGCTTAAATGGGCGATCAGCTTATCTTCACATACATCATTGACGGTGATGATTTCACCCGCGCGGGCGAAGCGAGCAGCTCTGTCAAGAATAAACTAAAGCTGCTTGGAGTAGGGAGCGAAGTCATCCGCAAAGTCGCTATTGCCATGTATGAGGGAGAGATCAATATGGTAATCCACGCGGAAGGTGGAACAATTACCGTCACAGTATCCGACAGTGATATTACGATGGTTCTGACCGATAAAGGACCGGGTATCCCTGATATTGAACAGGCGATGCAGGAAGGGTTTTCAACTGCCCGGGAAGAAGTGCGCTCCCTTGGATTTGGCGCGGGCATGGGCCTTCCTAATATGAAGCGCTTCACCGATGAGATGTTCATTGACACTGTCATCGGCGAAGGAACGACTATTACTATGAGAGTCAATCTGTAATATATCCTGACAGAACCGCCGAAAGGAGGCATTGCCCGTGGACAACAACAAATTCATGCGCTCTGTGCGCCTCAGGGAAGCGTCCTGCCACGGCTGTATTAACTGTATCAAATACTGCCCTACCCAGGCGATCCGGGTTCATAACGGCAAGGCGCACATCATAGACAAGTTCTGTATCGACTGCGGCAGATGCATCGTCACCTGTCCCCATCACGCCAAGATAGCTGTCTATGATCCGCTCACTGTCATCAATAACTTCAAATATACTGTCGCGCTTCCCGCGCCGTCACTCTACGCCCAGTACAACAATCTCACGAATGTGGATATTGTACTGAACGCACTGCTTAAACTCGGCTTTGACGAGGTTTATGAAGTGAGCGCTGCCGCGGAGCTTGTCTCAGAGGCTTCCCGGGAATACATAAAAGAGCACGGGGCTGAAGTTCCTTTTATCAGTTCAGCCTGTCCCTCTGTCATACGACTCATCCGGGTCAAATTCCCGTCTCTTATCTCCAGGCTTCTGCCTCTGAAAGCCCCGGTGGAAGTGGCTGCGGAAATTGCCCGGGCGCGGGCGATGAAAACAACCGGTTTAAAACCGGAAGAGATCGGGATCATTTTCATCTCTCCGTGTCCGTCCAAAGTATCCTATGCAAAATCGCCTCTGGGAATAAAGAAGAGCAATATCGACAACGTAATCGCAATCAAGGATGTGTACCCTCTTCTGCTCCCCCATATGAAGCACGATGAGAGCCATTTAAGGCCTCTCTCTCATTCCGGCCGTATCGGAATAGGCTGGAGCAATTCCGGAGGAGAGGTAGGAGGACTCCTTGCAGACAATTATCTGGCGGCGGACGGAATCGTAAATATTCTAAAAGTGCTCGAAGAACTGGAAGATGAAAAACTCCACGGCCTTTCCTTCGTGGAACTCAATGCCTGCAGCGGCGGATGCGTCGGCGGAACGCTCACAGTGGAAAACGCTTACATCGCCATGACCAAAACAAAACGGCTGACGCGATATCAGCCGGTAGCCAAAAACCGCCTTTTAGATAACCCGGAGCTTCAGAGTATCTACTGGGAGGACGATGTAGAATACGAGCCGGTGTTCCGGCTTGGCAATACTTTTAAAGAAAGCCTGAAAATGATGAGTGATGTGGAGAAGCTCACTGCCATGTTTCCCGGACTGGACTGCGGCTCCTGCGGCGCGCCTACCTGCCAGACACTGGCAGAGGATATTGTGCGGGGCGATGCCACACCAAATGACTGTATCTATGTGCTCAGATCCAATATTTCGGATCTGTCACACAAAATCAGGGCATTGACTCAGGGAGAGACAGATTCTTCCACAAACGGACTCTCTTCCGAAGACAGGAAACTGCTTGACCAGTATATCAAAGAGCTGACCAGTGAGCTGGCCTCCTTTGGAGTACCAGAAAGGACGAGGTGATTCATGTGAAATTGCAGACAATATTTGAACTGCCGGAATGCCGGATCTTGGCAAAAGGAAATCCTGATCGCGAGATCGAAGCGGTATTCTGCTGCGACCTTTTGAGCATCGCTATGAGTAAAGCTCCTCCCGGCTGCGTCTGGGTGACTGTTATGGGGAATAAGAACACGCTTGCCGTCGCGTCTTTAACAGACGCGGCCTGCATCGTACTGGCTGAGGGAGTGTCCATAGACGAGGGAACGCTCTCAAAAGCGGAGGAAGAGGGCATTGCGGTGCTTTCTACCGAACTTCCCGTCTTCGATATTGCCCTTGAGATCCATGAGGCGGGAAATCTATGATTCCGCTCTACTATGACCTGCATATCCATTCCTGCCTTTCCCCATGCGGGGATGATGATATGACGCCGGCTAATCTTACCGGCATGGCCGCAGTCAAAGGACTGGATGTAATTGCGTTGACAGATCACAATACATGCAGGAACTGTCCGGCCGCCATGTACCACGGGGCAGGGTACGGCGTGACCGTGATTCCGGGGATGGAACTGACCACAATAGAAGAAGTCCATGTAGTCTGTCTCTTTCCGGCACTGGAAAATGCCCTTGCCTTTGACGCTCTTGTTTCGGACAGACTGCTGCCCGTGCCGAACCGGGAGGACATCTTTGGAAGACAGCTGATCATGAACGAACGTGATGAAGTGGCCGGAACAGTGGAAAACCTCCTTATCAACGCAACCTCCATCTCATTTGACGATGTGTTTACTCTCGTGGAGTCCTACCACGGAATCGCTTATCCTGCCCATGTGGACAAAGCTTCAGCAAGTCTGATCTCCAATCTCGGATTCGTTCCTCCTGAGAGCACATTTGCCTGCGCAGAGTTTCATGATTTTAAAAACCTCCACCGGATGAGACTGGAGCACCCGTATTTTGAGACATGCAGTGTAATCTGCTGTTCCGACGCTCACTATCTGGGCGACATCCACGAGCCGGAATATCAGATCTTCGCAGAGTCAAAAAACATACCCGATATACTGAGAACGTTAAACAGGCGCAGAAGATGAATGATCATCCCCCGCGCCTGTTATGAGTTCCCTTATTTATTTTATTCCCATCTGTTTTACTTCTTCAAATTCCTTTTTGATCTCCTCCGACGGCTGCGGCGTCAGAAGCGACACTGCGACAATGCACAGGCAGGAGAACAGAAAGGCCGGCAGCAGCTCATATATATCCCAGATTCCACCCAGCGGACGCACAAGCAGATTCCAGATAAATACCATCCCCGCGCCTCCAAGCATACCGGCGATAGCGCCGGCTCTTGTAGTTCTCTTCCAGAACAGGCTGAACAGCATCAGAGGGCCAAAGGTAGCTCCAAAGCCTGCCCACGCGAAACTTACGATCGTGAAAATCACACTGTTCTCATCCAGCGCGATGATGATAGCCACAATCGCTATCAGAAGAAGAGTCAGCCTTGAAATATTGAGCACTTCCCTGTCAGATGCTTTCCTTCGGAACAGCCCCTGATAAATGTTCTTTGCAAACGCGGACGCCGCAATCAGCAGGTAGGAATCCGAGGAGCTGATAGTCGCCGCAAGAATTCCCGCCATGACAAATCCCGCGATCAGCGGCGGCAGAAGATTTGTAGAGAGAAGGATAAATACATTCTCCGCATCTGCCGAAGTCGTCAGCGCCGTCGGATAGAGAGCACGCCCCATCACTCCGATGAATACCGCGATTGTAAGGGATATTACTACCCATACTGTGGCGATTCTGCGGGAACGCGTCAGTTCGTCCTCATGACGGATCGCCATAAATCGCAGCAGTACCTGGGGAACGCCAAAATATCCGAGCCCCCAGGCGAGCATAGATATAATGGAGAGGATCCCGTAAGGAGCCGCTTCGCCAAACAGCGGCGTTCCGTTCACTGTCTGCTGTACCCCGTTCACAGTCTCGGGAGTGGCCATGCCGAAAAATTCCAGAAATCCCGGTATGTCTTCCACATTGTCGATCACCGCTCCGAATCCCCCCGCCGTATACGTTCCGACAAGTACGATCACCCCAAGAGCAATGATCATCACGATTGCCTGCATGAAGTCCGAGGCACTCTCCGCAAGGAAACCTCCGACAATCGTATAGATCAGCACAAATACCGCTCCCACGATCATCATCGGAATATAGGGAAGATCGAACAAGGTTGAAAATAGTTTGCCACATGTCACAAGACAGCTTGCCGCGTACACAGTAAAAAAGATCAGGATAAATACTGCCGCAATCGTCATAATCACTTTGCGCTTCTCATGAAAACGGTTTGAAAAGTACTCCGGCAAAGTGATCGCGTTTCCCGCTTTCTCACTGTAACGGCGCAGGCGCTTGGAAACGATCAGCCAGTTGATGTACGTTCCCGCTGCCAGTCCGATAGCCGTCCATGCCGCATCGGCAATACCACACCAGTACGCCACGCCCGGCAGCCCCATGAGCAGCCATCCCGACATATCAGACGCCTCCGCGCTCATGGCAGTCACCCAAGGTCCGAGACTTCTCCCACCGAGAAAATATGCGTCTGAACTGGCATTCGCTCTTCTTGCAAAAGTAACGCCTATGATAATGACTGCCGCCATGTAGATGGCCATAGCAATCAGAATCTGTAATATATCTCCCATTCTCTTTCGTCCTTTCTGTACACAAATATGGAACTAATTATAAACAAAATATAAACTTTTTGCAATGTTTATTTATAACCTGAAGTTCCCTGCACGCCGCATGCTTTCTCGATATTTTTCCTGACTCTTTTTGTGACGGACGGATCATGCGCGACAGAATTAACGCCGATCACAGCCTCATCTGTCATCACAACCGAGGGGAAGCAGAAGTCGCAGAGCCGCCTGTCATTCGCTACATTGACCATAATGCCCTCTTTTTTACACTCTTTCCATATCTTCTGATTGACCTCATGGTCATCGGTAGCCGCAAGGACAAGACGGGCTTTCCTGATGTCTCCGCTCCGGTAGGGTCTGCGCCTGGCTGTGATCTTTCCGCTATCAGCCAGATCTGTCAGTTCTTTACAAACCTCCGGGGCGACTACACAGATGTCCGCCCCGAATTGAAGCAGAATCCGGACACGGCGCAGAGCGATATTCCCCCCGCCGGCAACGAGTATTCTCTTATCTGTCAGGTCAATAAACATCGGGAAATAAGGTTTCTTCATTTTGTGTCTCCTTATCTGGAATCAAAGCGCTCTCTACATCATATACAAAAGTGCGTTGCAGATACATGCCGCGATATTGCTGCCTCCTTTTCTCCCCCTCGCTACAATGTACGGTGTATCCTGTAAGGTCAGGATGAGCTCTTTGGACTGTACTACATTGACAAACCCAACCGGTACGGCAATGATAAGCTCCGGCCTGATTCTCCCTTCTTGTATCAGCTCATAGAGACGGACAAGCGCTGTAGGCGCGTTACCGATGGCAAAAATCAGTTTCCTGTCCCTGAACAGCTCCGCCGCTTTATCCATACAGGCTGCCGCCCGTGTTGTTCCATTTTCACAGGCGGCCTGCGCCACGTCCTCGTCGGACATAAAGCAGTGGACTTCCCCGCCGTACTGTGCCAGCCGCTTCTTGTTAATTCCCGCCTTTACCATCTGTGTGTCCGTCACAATGGACGCGCCCTCCCGAACCGCCTGAAGCGCGCGTTCCACAACATTATCTGAAAATGCCAGGTGATCGGCATAATCAAAATCCGCGCTCGTATGAATACAACGCTTTACAATTGGTTCCGTTCCCGGAATCAGTTTCGTATCTCCAAGCTCTTCTGTTATAATTTCAAAGCTTCTCTTCTCAATGTCGGCAGGTTTCACCTGCTCCAGTTCATTCAGCATTTCTTCTGTCTCCTTTTCCTGCGTCCTGTTATCATCTTAGTCTTGTGCCGGCTCCGCACACTACCCGGTGGACTTCCCCGGCATGTTTTACTATCTCCGTGCAGATCCTTCCGGCAGCCTCCCGGTACGCTCTGTCAAAATCGTCCGCCGGCACCAGGCCGCATCCGATCTCGTCACATACGATGACGAATTTATCTGTTCTGCCGCAGATCATGCGTATCAGTTCATCCGAAGATCTTCCTTCCTGAAGCCACCGCCGGATAAACAAATGAAAATGATTCATCGCTCCGCATGTTTCAGGCAAATCAAGCGGGCAGTCAGCTCCGTCTGCCCAGACTGTCCAAGCAGAGATAATCTCTTTTGTATAATCATATTTTCCCTGATAAGCTCCGCCTGTTACAAATATCATAGATTCATCCTCACTTTGAACCGTTCTGTCATCCGGGCTTCCGCAGGTTTTCATCTGTGCCGCCCGCTTTTTTTCCTGATCAGGCTTTACACATATGGGAATCCCGAATACAACTTCCGTAACCCGATCCGCCATCTGTGCCAGCCTGCGGTTAACCGCTCCCAGATTCTGTTTATAGAGTGCCATTTCCTCCGAGCACTCTTCCGACTCCCGGAACACATCATTTGTCACTACGACAAGATGTTTACATGCCGCGTTTAACAGACCCACTCCCCGCACGATACTTTCCACTGTATCTCTCCCTGCGCCGTCCGGCTCATACATTTCATTGGCAGTCAGATTTGAGATGCATTCCAGAAGAACGCATGCATTCTCCAGATCAGGATGTAACTCCTCTGTAAGTTTCCCATACAGATCCATATACCACTCAAGAGTAATAAATCCCTTTCCCGCGCGCGTCCTGCGGTGAGTTTGGATCTTTTCCTCCGTCTCTTTTCCGTAGGGAATCATATCGGCAATATAGTAAAGAGGCATCGCTATTGCATCTGTTCCGCTCTCCGCGACAAACTGTCTGTGTCTCATACAGACCCTCTCTTCCGCATAGGCGGATTTTCCGCTGCCGCTGCCCCCGATAACAAGTTCCATCATCGATCTCCACCGTCCTGTCACTCACTGATATTCGCGTACCGGTACTCCAGAGCTCCGCTGGCCGGGATCTGGCGGATTCCTGTAATATCCGGATTTACCAGATTGACGCTTTTCATCGCGTACAGCGGAATGATATAAAACCGCTCCCCCACGGCAAGCTGTTCCGCCCGGTGGAGCAGCTCAGCCCTTCTTGCGGGATCTGCCTCAGAGCCGGACTCTTCCACTATGGCGTCATACTCCGCATCATTTATACCACTGCAGTTATATGTACTGTTGGATAAAAGCATGGACAAATATGTGTAAGGATCCGCAAAATCTGCCGTCCAGTTCATCCTGCACAGATCAAAGTCCCCGGAATACCGGGTGGAATAATTGGCCTGAAGTTCCTGCGCCTCCAGATGAATTGTAATGTTAAGATTCTCTTTTAACTGTTCCTGAATCACCTGGGCGGTATCAGAATCCATCTCCAGTGTCGGATAATTATATGTAAGTTCCGGGAATCCCTCGCCGTTTGGATAACCCGCCTCTGCCAGAAGTTCTCTGGCTCTGTTTACATTCTCCTCAAAAGGCTGTTCGGCTCCATTGACAAAGTACTCCCCTGTCGTCCTATCCCTCATATATTTTGCCACCAGGTTATAGGTTGGTTCGGTATCGCTCCCCACAATCCGACAGAGTTCCTCTCTGTCAAGCGCCAGATTGATCGCCTCTCTCACCCGCGCATCATCAAGGGGAGAGACGTTTAAATTCATATAGATATACCTTGTGGCGATCTGGTCTGTCACATACAGATCATCCTCCCCCTCATACGCCTCCATCACCGCAGAGGACAGTGATGTTGCCACATCCACTTCCCCGGCCTCGTAAGCATTTGCCATAGACTGAGTATCGTCAAAGAACCGATAGGTGATCGTATCCAGATTTACCGCGTCCGCATTCCAGTAATATTCATTCTTCTCCAGGACAAAATACTGCTCCGGCACATATTCGGCCAGGCAAAAAGGTCCGTTGGAAAGGCTTGTCTCAGGATCCTTATCCCAGCCGCTCTCCACCGAATCCGCGTATGCCGCGCACGAGGGAGTATAAACCGGGAGTCTTAAGAGGTCAGGAAAATAAACGCACGGCTCCGCCAGGTGAAAGACAAGGGTATATTCATCCGGTGTCTCCACTCCAAGCGTATCCATATCCGCCTCCCCATTGTAGATCGCTTCCGCGTTTTCTATCGGAAACAGATAGTTCGCGTATCCGCTTCCCGAAGCAGGATCCAGAGCGCGGGTGATAGTGTTGAGAAAATCAGCAGAAGTCACAGGAGATCCGTCCGACCACAGGGCATCCTCCCGTAAATGAAACGTCCACACTGTAGCGTCCTCGTTCACCTCATAGCTCTTAGCGGCACGGTATTCGATTTCACCATCCTCATCGTATGTAAGCAGTTCATCCAGCGCGCTTACCGAGTATGCCAGATAGGTCAGGGCAATGGAACCTGCCGGATCCATTGTACCTGTATCGCTGCTGATTGCCACTGTTATGCTTTTCCCTGCGTCCTCCCCTTCCGGCCTGGCCGTTACACAGCCGGACAGAGCTGCACAGCAGAGCAAAGCCATCCCAAGCAGTGCCGCCGTTATCCGTCTTTTCATTTATCATCTCTCCTTCTTATCTGATTGTTCCCATCAATTCAGTGTCTATATCTGACATGTCATCTCATAGTTTTTATCGCGCCTGCCGCTGTGCTTTTCCGAGTACAGGAAGCATGACACCTGACGACTTCCAAAGCTGTAACCATCCGGTGTTTCATCTTTGCAGCATCCCAGCGCATACCCGCATCTTCCGACAAAAGGACAGCCTCTGTCCTCATTATGCATACTGTCTTTGACCGGATATGCCTTCACCTTAACTGCCCTTACAGGATCCGGCTGCGGCACTGATTCCAAAAGCTGCTTTGTATACGGATGCCACGGATCAGCACAGACTTCTTCGGTGCTCCCGGCTTCTGCAAGACGGCCTCCGTACATAACTCCAATTCTGCCGCTGATCCTTCTTAAAACATGCATGTCGTGGGAAATAAACAAACAGGCAAAACCGATCTTTTTCTGTATATGGAACAGAAGGTCTAGGATCTGTTCTCTTGTAGACGTGTCCAGAGAGGACAACGCCTCGTCGCAGACAAGGAGCTCAGGCTCCACGATAAGCGCTCTCGCAATTCCGATTCTCTGCCTCTGACCTCCTGAAAAATCAGCGGGATAACGGTCCGCGTCCTCGCGAGGAATACCTGTCAGTTTAAGCATCTGAGTAATCCGTCTTTCCAGTTCTTCGCAATCCATCTCTTTTCCTCTTTTGGACTCCGATGCCATCAGAGCCTCCAAAAGAGCCTGGCGCACAGTAAGAGAGGGATTCAGCGAGGCGTACGGATCCTGAAAGACCATCTGTACCTTTCCTCCAAATGCTTTCATTCTTTTTCTGTGGGGAAGCATTTCACCCTTATAATATACGGCGCCCGAATCCTCACGCAGCATCCCGGTAATAATTCTGGCTGTCGTAGTTTTTCCGCTTCCGCTCTCACCTGCCAGGGCAAATATCTCACCTTTACAGATCTCCAGAGAAAGATCTGTGATCCCTTCTGATCCGTCAAATCGCTTTGTAACATGTTCCATGCGAAGCAGAGGGGTCTTATCCGCCTTCACGGCAGAGGCACGCCTGATTCCCCCGGCATCTGCGAGAAGACGTTTTGTATATTCATGAACCGGGAAATAGAAGATGTCATTCACAACCCCATTTTCCACGATACTCCCTTTGCGCATCACATATACATGGCTGCACATGGCGGCCGTTACGCCCATATCGTGACTGACTAACAGCAGGGATGTACCGGTTTCTCTTACGATGCGTTTTAACAGAGTCAGTATCTGGGCCTGCACCACAGCGTCCAGAGCTGTAGTAGGCTCGTCCGCGATAATAAGCTTCGGCTGGCACGCCAGGGCAATTGATAAGACAACTCTCTGTCGCATCCCCCCGGACAGTTCAATGGGATACCGCCGCATCTTCAGAGAAGGATCAGAAATCCCAACCATATCCAGCAGTTCCTCCGCGCGCTTCACCGCCTCTTTTCTGCCGCATTTCTGCCGCAGCCGTATTGTCTCCGTTATCTGTCTCCCGATCCTGACAGAAGGGTTCAGGCTACTTAGAGGATCCTGGAAGATCATGGAGACATTGTATCCGGGAATCAGTTTCTCGCCGTCAAGAGAAAGCTGCTCCCAGTGTATATCGGCTCTGTCGTTTAACAGACCCATCATCGCCAGCATCGCGGTGCTTTTGCCGGAACCCGACTCGCCGACCAGTCCGGTGATCTCCCCGGCTTCGACCCGCAGGCTCATGTCTTTTACCGTCTCTGAGGCTCCATTTTCCGACAGATAACGCACCCTCAGATTCTGTACCTCCAGCATACTCATCTCTTTCCTCTTCCTCTCCTGCCGCCGGTCTGCTCTTCTACCGCGGTTCCCACCATATTAAGAGCCAGTATCATAATGCACAGCACACACAGCGGAAATACCATCTGATGCGGATAGAGTATCATCTGGCTTCTCGCCTCCTGTATAATCGTTCCCAGACTGGCCGCCGGCGCAGCGATTCCCACTCCGAGAAAACTTAAAAATGCCTCTGTAAAAACTGCCTGGGGTACAAGAAAGATCATATTGACCACAATGGGCCCCGCAATATTAGGCAGAATATGCAAAAACAGAATTCTTACAGGGGGAACCCCTTCCATCCTTGCCGCGTAAATATAGTCCGCCTCTTTTAGGCGCAGGATCTCTCCCCGCACAATTCTGGCCATACCGATCCATCCTGCAATACAGAGTCCCGCGATAATGCTCCATACTCCCGCGCCCATGACAAGGGTGAGCAGGATGACATAAAGCATCGATGGGATTGCCGAGATAATATCTGCGATTCTCATAAGGAGCAGATCTGCTTTCCCGCCCGCATATCCTGAAACCGCCCCATAGATAATCCCGATCCCTCCGTTGATCAGCGTGCTGACAAGACCTACGGTCAGACTGATACCTGCTCCGTACCATATACGCGTGAACAGATCGCGCCCGAACCGGTCTGTACCAAACCAGTGCAGCAGCGAGGCGCCCTGGTTTCTGATCTCGGCATTCTGAGCGGAATAGGACCAGGGGCCAAAAAGAGGCACCGCCACTGCCAGCAGGATCCAGATCGCGAGAATGATACATCCCGCTGCCGCCATACGGCTGCTGCTTATATAATTTTTCAGATACTGTCTGATCCGGCACGGCATGATATATCCTCCTTTCGGCAATCTTCATTGAGCACCCTTCTCGTCCGGGGAGACAGCCATGCACACAGAAGATCAGTGAGCAGATTTATGATGATCACCACAGTTCCCATAAATACCGTCAGCCCCAATATCAGCGTATAGTCACGGTTCGTAATGGAACCTACAAATTCCCGTCCAAGCCCCGGTATCGTAAATATGCTTTCTATTACAAAACTGCCTGTCAAAAGCGATGCGGACGCCGGGCCGATATAGTTTAGAACAGGCAGATATGAATTTTTTAAAACATGGGTGAACATAATACGCCACTTCCCCAGCCCTTTCGCTCTCGCAAACAGTACATAGTCTTTGTTCAGTTCCCCTTCCAGTGTATTGGAGAGAAGTCTTGCGATCATTGCGGCGGGATACAGCGACAGGGCCGCCACCGGCAGGATATAGTGCGCAGGTGTCATCAGCCCTGCTGCCGGAAGCCATTTCAGTCTCACACTGAATACCAGCAGAAGAAGAATCGCCGCCGCGAAACCGGGAATTCCTGCCAGCAGCATGCTCCCTCCTGAAATCAGTTCTCTGATCCACCTCTTTTTTGACACCGCGCGGACGATGCCCGCCGTTGTTCCGAAAAGAACTGATACAGCCAGAGCGGTGACGCCCACGGACGCCGTGACGGGCCACGCCCTCGCGATAATCTCCGTCACCCTTACGGACGGATCCTGATAGGATATTCCAAAATCCCCCCGCAGCAGATCTCCCATATAGGAGAGATACTGAGAAAATACATGGTCGTTCAGTCCGTATTCCCGCTCAATCGCCTCTACGACATATTCTGAGATGCCGCCTCGCTGAAAGGGACTACCGGGAATTATTCTGACAAGAAAAAAGGTAACAGTCGCAAGAACAAAAAGGGAAAGAATCCCCGTCAATATCCGTCGAATCGTATATTTGAACATCAACTGCCGCCTTCCCTTCTTAATGAAAATAAACTCTTTGATTAATATACCATATCATCATTGCCATGTCATCACACGATGTCGTCTGTTTTAAAGCGAATCACCTTTTCCAGGTCTTTTAAAGATACCTCCACCTGATACCCCACTTTTCCGGCACTGAATATAATATGCTCATATTGTTCCGCGCTTTTATCGATGACTGTGGAAAACTGCTTCTTCATGCCGACAGGGGAGCAGCCCCCATGAATATAGCCCGTCAGCGGGAGCAGATCTTTCTGCCTGATCATCTCGATACTCTTCTCCCCCACACTGCGGGCCGCCTTTTTCAGATCCAGTTCTTTTTCCACAGGGATAACAAACACATAATTTGTCTTGGACTTTCCCACCGTGACCAGCGTCTTGAACACAATATCTGGATTCTCGCCCAGCGCCCGGGCGACTTCCACTCCGCTCACCGCGCCGGTATTCAGATAATTATAGCTCTGATATGTGATCTTTTTCTGATCCAGTATTCTCATAACATTCGTCTTATCACTATTCTTTCCCATCCATTCTCTTCCTTTCCCGAGGGTTTCCAAATAGTTCCATAATTTTTTCAACCATCGCATCCATAGACGCTTTCTCAGCGATCTCAACACGCATCCCATACTCTTTTGCGGCGCGGGCCGTCTGTTCCCCGATGCAGACCGCGCTGATTTTACTATAGTTAATCTCTCCCATCCCGCGTACAAACCCTCTGACCGTGGACCCGCTGGTAAATGTCACCGCGTCGATCTCTCCGTTGTCGATCATGCGCACGACCGCTTCTCTCAGTATGGGATTTACCTCGTATTCTGTCCGGTACAGCGGAATGTCATTTACAACAAGTCCTCTTTCTTCCAGGGGCGGCGCCAGATCCTCCGACCCCTCCTCGGCCCGTACAATCAGTACATATTCTCCCTTATCTGAGTGTGCTGCCACTGCCCGGCCCAGTTCAAGAGCACTGTAAATCTCAGGCACTATGTCGGGTATCAGACCATATCCGCCAAGCGCTTCAGCCGTGGCCGATCCGATGGCCCCGATTTTTACTCCGCTTCTTCCGCCAAGTACAGAACGCAGATCCATCTGCAGCTCCTTTAACGCATCGAAAAATACTGACACGCCAATCGGGCTTGTAAATATAAGCCACCTTCCCTCACATACCTCTGAGAACCGCGTCAGTGCCCTCCTCAGAGGATCATTAGGGGAAATAGGTTCTGTACGGATGGCAGGCATCTCTATTACCTGGGCTCCCAGACACTTCAGCCTGCCGGCAAGAGAGGACATATTCCGGCGGGGTCTGGTCAGAAGAAACTGTTTTCCGCCAAGGGGCCTGTCCTCCGCCCAGTGAAGTTTTTCCGACAGGGAACACACTTTTCCCACGAGAATGATCGCAGGAGTCCGGACGCCCGCTCTCTCACTCTCTCCTTTTAATGTTCCGACTGTGGCGACCACTCTTCTCTGTCCCGCGGTAGTTCCTTTCTCAAGCACCGCAGCCGGCATATCAGGCCTCATTCCCGCATCCATCAGACCTCTTAATATCTGTTCCATTGAGGATACGCTCATTAGAAACACAAGAGTTCCTTTCAGACGGACAAGCGCATCAAAATCAATGTTCAGGGTTCCGTCTTTTCTCGCGTGTCCCGTAATCACATGAAAAGAAGAAGTAAAGTCTCTGTGGGTTACAGGAATCCCTGCATAAGCCGGAACTGCCACAGATGACGTAATGCCGGGAACTACCTCGAAGGGAATTTTCTCTCTGGCAAGCGTCTCCAGCTCCTCTCCGCCGCGTCCGAACACAAACGGATCTCCTCCCTTTAGCCGAAGCACCTTTCGGCCTTTTTTCGCTTCCTGAACAAGGATCTGATTGATCTCCTCCTGAGGCACCGGATGATTTCCCGCATGTTTTCCCACATAGATTGCCTCTGTGTGGTTTGGAATCATACTCAGAAGTTCAGCGCTGATCAGCGCGTCATAGACAATCACATCCGCTTTCCCGATCAGTTCTGCCGCTTTTACGCTCAGCAGTCCGGCATCCCCCGGACCTGCGCCGGCGAGCCAGACTTTTCCGCCTGTTCTCCCGTCTGCCGCTGTACTTTTATCCGATCTGTTGTGTTTCTCTGTCATCATCTAATCCCCTTTTACAACTTCTGGTTTTTTATCACCGCATTCTTTTTATCATCTTCTCTGCCAGAGCCTCCCCTGCCTGCTGTGCTCTGGAGGCTTCTGTCAGCACAGTGTCTACAGAATAGTTCTGCATGTTTTCATCGCAATAGAGCCCTGTCAGTTTCAGTTCGTTTCCATTTACCTGCGCATGAGCCGCACAGGGCGACGTACAGTCGCCTTCGGTGGTACGGATGAACTGCCGTTCCGCAAGAGCGGCATATCGGCTCTGCGGCACATCAACATCTCTAATCCAGCGCCAGGATACATCCTTTCTGCCCTGCACCGCGAGAATGCCCTGGCCTGCCGCCGGTATCATCTCATTCACATCAAGATAACGACTGATCGCCTGCTCCATCCCAAGGCGCTTCAGCCCTGCCGCGGCGAGAAGCGTTCCATCCAGGCCTTCTGACTCCAGCTTTCTCATTCGTGTCTGCACATTTCCCCTGATTTCGCGAAATGTATATCCCGGACAGAGCCTTTGTAGCTGAATCATGCGTCGTCTGCTGGACGTTCCGATCACCGCGTCCTCCGGAAGTTCATTCAGTTCCCTGCGATACAGAAGAACGTCCCGGGGATCTTCCCTCTGACTGTAGGCCAGAATCGGAAGTTCGGGATTCACTTCCATCGGCATATCCTTTAAGCTGTGGACAGCAATGTCAATTCTCCCTTCGAGAAGGGCGAGATCCAATTCTCTGACAAAAAGGCCTTTTCCGCCTATTGCCGACAGACTTTTATCCAGAATTTTATCTCCCGTCGTCTTCATTGTGACGATTTCAACCGATACTTCCGGGGCAAGGTTCATGATCTGGTCCCGTATAATCTCCGCCTGTCTCACCGCAAGAAGACTCTCTCTGCTCCCAATCCGTATTACAGACTGCATGGCGTATCATTTCCTTTCTCTATGATCTGATAAATTCGTTCCATATCCAGGCTCTCCCTGATAATATCCGCCAGTTTATCGTACTGCTCTTCTTTATAGGATTTCCAGTTCCTTACCTGTATCTGATCCGTGTCGTATCCCTTCGCTTTCAGAATCGCGCTGAGGAATCCTTTCGCGCACTCCGGAGCGTCAAAGATGCCGTGGATATAGCAGCCGTATATGTTCCCTTTCTGCGCTCCGTCCACACGGCTGTACCCCATCCTGGAACCGCGCTTTCCTTCCGCCTTATCTGCCGCCTGGTCTGAGTCCTGTATCTCTGTCATCGATTCTTCCAGGAACTCGACAAGCAGTCCGACGTTTTCCTCAGATCTGCTCTCTCCCATATGGATCTCATATCCCTCAAACTCGACCCCTGTAAGTTCTTTTAAGATTCCGCTCATCTGAAGAAATCTTCCGCGTACCCTCGTTCTTCTCTTCTCTGGCCCGAATACTGTTCGCACCGGGAGCAGCCCCATACCGCGGACCGTTCCTTTCCGCTCCACTCCCTCCGGGTCTGAGATCTGTGCTCCCATCATCTGGTATCCCCCGCAGATCCCAAATACAACCCCGTTCCCCGACGCAAACTTCTGAATCCTGGCCTCCAGTCCGTTCTGACGCATCCAGAGCAGATCCTCAATTGTATTTTTGCTCCCCGGCACTATTACAGCATCCGGAGTTCCGAACTCATCAGGCGATGTAATGTAGCGCACGCTGATTTCATCCATCGTCTCCAGCGGAGCAACGTCAGTAAAATTAGAGATCCTGGGAAGACATATGACCGCCACGTCCGCAAGTCCGGCAGCGCTTTTTTTCCGGAACCTTTCTGTCAGGCTGTCTTCTTCATCAATATCAAGGTGGAAATAGGGAACGACTCCCAGCACGGGGATATTCGCCCGCTCTTCCAGCATGGTAAGCCCCGGCTTAAGGATCGAGACGTCACCACGGAATTTGTTGATGATCATTCCTTTAATTCTCTGTCTCTCTTTCTCTTCCAGAAGAGTAATCGTTCCGACCAGCTGGGCAAACACACCGCCCCGGTCAATATCGCCCGCCAGAAGAACAGGAGCATCCACCAGCTCTGCCAGCCCCATATTTACAATGTCATCCTGCTTTAGATTGATCTCGGCCGGACTTCCCGCCCCCTCAATAACGATTACGTCGTATTTGCGCGCCAGTCTTCTATATGCGTCCAGAATATAGGGAATATAGTCCTTTTTATGCCGGTAGTATTCTGACGCCGACATCACTCCCACAGGACTTCCGTTAATAATCACCTGTGATCCGGTATCATTGGTCGGTTTCAGCAGAATCGGATTCATGGAAACGGCCGGTTCAATCCCCGCCGCCTCGGCCTGCATCACCTGAGCCCGTCCCATCTCGAACCCTTCCCTTGTGATAAAGGAATTAAGAGCCATATTCTGAGATTTAAAAGGCGCCACCTTATATCCGTCCTGCCTGAGCACACGGCACAGTCCGCCTGCAAGGACGCTCTTCCCCGCATTGGACATAGTTCCCTGTATCATAATCGATCCTGTCATCTTACGTCCTCCCTGTTCCGGTCACTGAAATTTCGGGACACTATTTCTTTTATCGCCTTTATCAGACAGTCATTTTCTTTTTCAGTCCGCACCGCGATCCGATACCAGCCCTTCCCAAGTCCTCTATAATTGGAACAGTCTCTGATCAATATATTATAATTCTTAAGTTCATCGAAAAGATTTATGTCAGAATATAGAAGGATGAAATTGGCGTCAGAAGGAATAAATTCAATCTCCATATTCCGGAGTTGATTCTCTATTCTTTCTCTCTCCTTTGCCACCAGTTTCCTCATCCGCCCAATCCTTTCCCTGTCATCCAGCGCCGCAAGCCCTGCCGTCTGCGCCGGAATCGAGACACTCCAGGGCTGACGGGAGCTTTCCATCTTTTCAATCAGTTCATAATCCGAAGTAATTCCATATCCCAGCCGAAGTCCGGGCATAGCATGCGCTTTCGTAAACGCCCGGACAAGGAACAGCTGCCTGTACCGTTTCAGCATGCCCGGCATGAAATGCTCTTCCTGATCCGTCAGAAATTCGATGAAACACTCATCCACTACCATGCGCACCCCGAATTTTTCACACTGCCCGGCAATCTCAAGCAGCAGGCTTTTCCCGATCTTATGACCTGACGGATTGGAGGGCGAACAGAGGAACACAATATCCACTTCTTCCGTTATCTCCGAGAGGAAACTTTCACTTACACAGAAAAAATTCTTCTGTTCCGTGTAATAATATCTGATATGGCAGTCAGAGGTCCGCAATGCCTGTTCATACTCGGAAAAGGCAGGTACAGGAAGTAGAGCGCGTCTTGGCTTTTCAGCAAGCACAAGCGTATAGATAAGATCCGCCGCTCCATTTCCGAATATATAAGCTTCTTCCGGCACTCCCTGTCTTTTGGAGAGCTTCTCACGCAGTTTTCTGCATCTGCTGTCAGGATATGCCGCCATCTGTTCGACGCCGCGCTTTGCCGCATCGACAACGCGCTCCGACGGTCCCAGCGGATTAATATTCACAGAGAAATCCATCATATCTTCATATGTATAAATATCTCCTCCATGTCCGTATACCATTTTGCTCTCCTCTCTGATACAGATTTATTACAGCAATAATATCAAAGCTGATTTTGCAGCCCCAAACACTGTCAGAACGAAAAACGCGGTCATATACATAAGTCTTCCGGCTCTCTTAATATCCTCCGGTTCAATCGGGCGCAGAGAATCGCCAAGGTATTCCTTCTTATGTACTTTACCGAAGTAGACCGCGTCTCCCGACAGCCTCACCCTCAGAGCGCCCGCACAGACTGATTCCGTCTGTGCCGCATTAGGGCTTGTATGTTTCCTTTTATCCCTTCGGTAGACCTTCCATGCATTCTTCCCGTCCATCCCCAGAAGACAGGAGGACAGGATCATAAACAGCGCTGTAATCCGGGAGGGAATATAGTTGAATACATCGTCCATCCTCGCCGGGATCCGCCCAAGGTACAGATATTTTTCATTCTTATATCCCAGCATGGAATCCATTGTGTTCACGGCTTTATAGAGAAAGCCGAGCGGCGCGCCGCCGACCAGCATGTAGAGCAGAGGCGCCGTCACTCCGTCAGACGTATTCTCAGCCACAGTCTCCACTGCCGCTTTCGTCACTCCCTCAGCGTTGAGATTCTCCGTATCCCTTCCGACAATCATGGACACTGCACGCCTTGCGCCTTCCAGATCATTGACTCTTAGCCTGTCATATACCTTTCTGCTCTCTTTCCACAGACATCTGGCCGCAACGATCTGATAGCACCAGAAAGTCTCCAGAATAAAGCGCACCGCCGGATGAATACGCTCAGCCGCTGTAAGTATCACCAGAGGAATCAGAAAGGAAAAAAGAGCGGTCAGGGTCCACAGAACCGCACCTCCAAAGATCAGTCCTTTTCCCTTGCAACATTTCCGAACCAGCCGCTCACCCCGGGCAATCCCGCTTCCGATCAGCCGTACCGGATGATAGAGCCACATGGGATCTCCTAATATATAATCCAGTAAAAATCCAGCCGCACAGGCTGCAAGTGACACTATCATAGCACAGTTTCAACAGGCGCAGGCTGCCCGTAGATGGATTCTAACATATGGATACCGCTCTTTGTCTTAAATACTCGTTCTTTGAACATGCGGATTGCCTCATCTGTGTACTGAGACTCATCGGCATTCACCAGATAATCCGCTTCCAGCAAAATCTGATAATCCATTCCATCCACATCCGTATATGTGTGATGATGAGTCACCAGATAGATCACCCGCTCTTCCACATTACGGGGAAGGGAAAATTCCGAAAGGAAAATACGCAGCAGCGCTTCACTTTCCGCCTCCTGATGGTTCCCATTTGTGTTTCCGTATTTTTCACGACACAGAGGGCAGGCAATGTCATGAACGATCGCGGCAATCTCAAGAGTATTCTGTCTTGTCTCATCCAGTTTCTCCAGGCATCCGATAGTCCGCGCATAGGCATATACTTTCATAAAATGCCTGATGTCGGATCTGTTGCCTCTATAGAAATCTATCATCTTGGCAATTATTTTTTCTTTCATCTCATAGTTCCTCCACTCAGCAATATCATCCTGCCAGGCGTCTGGCTGTCTGATACAGATATACAAGCCTGAGAACACCGACAACCAACAGGCCGATAACAACGACAATCAGAATCAGTAATCCCAGAATCGGAGCCAGAACAGACGCGACAGCGCCGATAATCAGACCGATCGTCATTTCAAGCGTCCATCTCCACAGCCGTCTCCATTTTTCTGACATAACCGGATCGATTCCTTTTAGGACGCCAGCATGCGCTCCATACTCATAATATTTACTCACAAGATCCAGAACAAGCCCCAGAATCCCCGGCACCAGCGTCCATATGGCGCTTTCGAGTCTTCCATTGGCATCCGGCAGAAACATGGCGATCGCACTGAGCAGAACTCCGGCAATCACATAGACCGCTGCTCTGCGGTAATCACGGTCCACGGAATCCATCTTTATCAACACAACCGCATATGCGGCCGATACTGCCAGACCGGCAATATTCCCGAATATCGTCAAAAGAGGAACCAGATCCGCTATTGCGTCACCACTGAAAGCTCCCGCCACAATAGATGCAATGCTCAGCCAGAACAGCACCATGATCCATTTTGCAGCCGTCCTGATGTTTTCCTCCTGCCGCATTTCGTTTGCTTCATTCATCTGATCCATACTCTTTCCTCCCGTTCACGATCTCTTTTCCTGGAACCATATCTGTATTTTCCCAGCTCATCAGGTATTCTTCCTCTCCTGTATTCTCATCTCTCGTCCTTTCTATAATATGAAAGCCTTCCCGCTCATAAAATCTGACGGCGCGCTCGTTCTTCCGGTATACGTTTAATGTAAGTTTTTTCTTCCTGTCTTTCACATAGTTCAGAAGCATTCTGCCGATCCCCCTCGACCGGGCGTCACTCTGCACGAAGATACCCGCGATATATTCTTTTTCCAGTCCGGCAAAACCCAGGATAGCACGGCTGCTCTCCTCTTCATAGACATATACCTCTGTCTGAAGGAGCATTTCTTTGACATGTATCAAATTATCTTCCCAGTATCCCGCGGGAATAAAACCGTGAGCCTGTCTGTTTCCATCCAGCCAGATACGCGCCACTGTATCTATATCCGTCTTCTGTAATTTTCTTATCATATCTTTCTACTCCACAAATGAACGGCTCATAATATAAAACGCCTCCTGACTGGGCATCCATTTCCTTTCCATCTTTTCCAGACTATCGTCATATGCAGCCGCTTCTTTTTCGTTTACACTCATTACCGGGCTGCCGGAATAATACCACTTTTCCCCGTCAAGAACGCCCGGCTTTAATTCTCGTACCAGCATTGCGGCAGGATATTTACCGTCTTCCACGCAGACATTGTGTTTCTTACAGCACTCAAAGCCACAGCTTACATAGTTCGCCGGACTGCCGAATATGACCACCACATCATATCCCAGCTCAGACGCTTTCTGAAGGGAGACCTCTATCAGCCTTTTTCCGTACCCTTTTCTCTGGTACCCGGGCAGGATGCTGACCGGACCAAAAGTAAGAATTTCTTTTTGTGCTCCTTTACTGTCTGTCAGTTTTGCTTTCGTATACATGATATTCCCGATCACCTGACCATCCAGTTCTGCCACAAGATCAAGTTCAGGCACAAAATCCTCATGTTCCCTCATGATATGGACGAGATAATGCTCCATGCAGCCCGGAATATATACATTATAAAAAGCCTTTCTTACAATCTCCTCTACCGATTTATAATCTGTCGCTCTTTCATTTCTGATCTGAAACATTTTATTCTCCCTTCGCGTTGTACACATATAGTAGTTCCCTGTAATGTAATTTCATAGTTCCTTCTCCATCACATAATTTATCAGTGTTATCCCTTTTCTTTCCACCTGCTGCTCACGAATGACTTCATACCCTCTTTTTTCAAAAAACGGCCTTGCCGTGACCGAAGCATGGGTGACAAACCGCTGTGTATCCGCCTCTGTCTCCAGCCTGTCACAGAGCATGGAAGCAATTCCCTGTCTCAGAAAGTCTTTGTGTACATACAGTCGGTCAAGATAACCCGAGTAATCTATATCCCCAAATCCCACGATTCGCTGATCGGTTTCTTCTGTCACTGCCACCAGAGATATATGCTCCAGAAACGATCTGTTCCATGCTTCCAGATCTACATGTCCGTCCGCCCATGCATCGAGCTGTTCCCCGGTATAATCCGCAGCATTGACAGTATGTACTGTGTTATAGAAAAGCTCCGATATCTCTTTTATATCTTCTTCTCTGTATGTTCTGATCTTCATCTCTTTCTTTTAATCCCTCTGTCCCATATACTCGATCAGGGGGGCCAGATATTTTCTGTCCGTCCAGTCGCATTTCTGTCCGGCCGCGCACATAAGCGCTGTCATCCAGGGTTCGTACTCTGAAGGGTCTTTTTTCCCGACTGCTTTTTGCAGCATCCTGCACATCGTGCGGTCTTTAAATGTCATAGCCTCTTCGTCCCACGCGCCGCGCCCGTAGAACATGGGAATATCCTTTAACTCATCCTTAAGATTATGCTCTCTGATCTCTTTTACCGCCTTCTCGTCATACGGAGAGGCTCCGACACAGAATACTGCTGTTCGCTTAAGCGCAAGTGCCTTACTGTTCTTCCTAAGATAGGAAATCCCCGCAATTCCCGACGCGTAGACGGCGCCGCACAGCACTACTTTATCATATCCGTTCATAGCATCTGCTTTTGCCTTTTTTACTTCAATCAGATCAAACCCGATTGACTCCGCAAGCCACCGCGCATATTTTTCTGTGCTTCCGTATTTTGACTGGTAGATAACAATTCCCCTGCTCATATCCATCCTCCTGCATTCCGCACTTTATGTTATAATCCATTTACAATACCTGTGTTTATTATAATATAAATGGGACCAGAAAAATATATAGTCTCATATCCTTTTTATCGCTCTTAGTATCTTTTTCCCTTTTTTCCATTCCCTGTCTGTTATCTCGGCAGTATATCCGCATCCATTCTCCACCTGCCAGTGGTAAAATCCACAGCATTCTTCGGACAGTTCCGAGAGCGCCGCCATGATTGTGCCTCCGTGCGCTATAAACGCGGCGCTTTCCGCGCCCTTATCAAGAAGTCTGCCGATCCACTTTTTCACACCGTCCACACAGCGGCTTCTAAATGCCATCTGATCCTCGCCGCCCGGAAAAGCCTCTATGCCTCCCGACTCCAACCACCGGATATACTCCGGTCTGTCTTTTAATTCTTCATATGTCTTCTTCTCGAACTCTCCGAAATCACACTCCCGAAGCAATGGCTCCTCGACGATCTCCTGGCCGGGATAGATAAGTTCTGCCGTCCGGATACACCTCCTCATAGGGCTTACGATAAGGTACTGCACAGACGGATACATACTGGTTCCCCTCTTTTCAATCCTCATGCGAAACTCCTCTTCCGCCCGCACCGACAGTTCCTCGTCTGTCCGGCCGATATACTGCCTCTTCTCATTGCCCGGCGTAGGCAGATGCCGGATAAACACTATTTCCATTCTTCTTCCTCTCCGCAAAGTTACAGTCAGCGCCGGCATCCGAAAGACACCGGCCCGCAGCCGCTTAATATGCCGGCACACTCCCGGCCAGTACAATCACCGTCAACATTGCCAGCTCACATACCTGAAGAAAATATCCTGCCAGATCGCCTGTCGTTCCACCAAACTTTTTTCTGCTCATCCGGTAATAATGGGCAAATACAAGAAACGCCGCCGCAATTGACAGAACCAAACCGGCAAATATGTTTCTCCCCTGTCTCTGTCCAAGAAGCAGCATCACACAGAAAGCGGCACATGCCCATATGATCAGAACAATTCTTACCCTCGTTCTTTGCGCTCCATCCCGAAACGTCTTTAATAGCCCGCTGCTTTTGGCGGTTGGAAATGATACGACAGAGATGCCGCTTAAAGATCTTGAGACCGGATATATACAGGCAGCTGCCGGAAGCGCGGAAATCTCTGCCTCGCTCCACAGCGCCAGCGAGGCAATAAAATACACGCTCAGTCCGATCACGGCAAAGGCTCCGGAGTGAGGATCTTTTAGTATATCGAGTTTCTTCTCCCGGTCTCCATAGGAACTCAGGGCGTCTATAGTGTCCGCATA
The DNA here is from genome assembly GCF_944377805.1 of uncultured Mediterraneibacter sp. GTDB lineage: Bacteria > Bacillota > Clostridia > Lachnospirales > Lachnospiraceae > Mediterraneibacter. The sequence continues at coordinate 251,423 of NZ_CALWFZ010000001.1, forward strand.
TCCGTCAAGGTGAATCCCTCCCGTAACCAGTACCGGTATCAGGGTCATCACCGCCGCGAAGAACAGTTTCCCACAGGAAGTATAAGTTAAGAGGACAGAGCCTATCCCAAACTGAAGAAGACCGATTATCACGCCGACTACCGGAAAAAAGCACATTGCGTATTTCATGTTTTTCTCATTCCACTCTGCCGCGGGCATGGGAATCTTGGAATACATCGATATGGCAATTGCAAATGAATTTAAAAAACGCATCTCTTAAGTCTCTCTTTCTGCGCGCCGCAGCAACGCGGCCGCCCGTTGGAAAATCTGCCGTTACTCAAATTCCTCATACTGATCCACATGGATCTCGTCAAACGTACTCATATCACGGTACACTGCCAGCCCCATCTCGAGCAGCGGAACCGCCGCTACCGCACCGCTCCCCTCGCCAAGTGACATATGGCAGTCGATAAAAGGAGAAAGACCGAGTTCATCCAGCACCAGCCCTCCTGCCGGTTCCCCTGACCTGTGGGAGGGCATCATGCTGTCTGCTGCCGCGGGACACAGTTTCGCCGCGCAGAGAGCCGCCACAGAAGAGATAAAGCCATCGATGAGCACAGGAGTCCGGCTGAGAGCGCCGCCTAAAAATACTCCTGTAAGCCCCGCAATATCAAGCCCTCCCACTTTTGAGAGAACGTCCAGTACATCTTCTTTGTCAGGCTGATGCATTTCAATAGCCCGACGGATCACAGCGATTTTTCGGTTCAGCCCTTCTGTACTCAGGCCTGCTCCGCGCCCGGTCATCTTTTCCACGTCCTGTTCAAGAAGTACGGATGCGACGGCGCTGCTGGTCGTTGTATTTCCGATTCCCATCTCTCCCGTGGCAAGCAGATTATATCCCTCTTTCACCAGTTTTTCCGCAATGTTCATGCCCGTGAGCACCGCTCTGGCAGCCTGACTTCTCGACATGGCCGCCTCCAGGAGAATGTCTTTTGTCCCGCTCATCACTTTATATTCCGGTTTTGTTACCGCCTCCACATCCGATGCCATTCCAATATCCACCGGGAAGAGATCCACTCCCGCAATCTCAGCCATCAGACATACGCTTGTGGCACGGCGGGTAAAATTCTCTGCCACAATGGCTGTCACTTCCTGACCGGTCTGGGTCACTCCCTCGGCCACAACGCCATTGTCCGCGCACATGATAATCAGGGCTTTTTTCCCGATCGTATAGTCTGCCGTCTCCCGAATCCCCGCCATGCGCACTACGGCATCCTCCAGCTTTCCAAGACTGTTCAGAGGTTTTCCCACCGTCTTCCAGTGTCTCCACGCCGCCTCCATGCTCGGCCGATGGGCAGGACGTATTTCTTCTGTCTTCTGTTTCAGTTTTTTTTCATAATCCTCACACATTTTTACTTTCCTCTGCTCCTTGTTTCCATGTCCGGCACCTGCTGACAAAGCGCCTTGCGAATTCCGGCATAGACGGAAGATACAGATGAGGATACCCGGCAAACAGATCCTTTGTCATATGAACGCATTCCCAGCGTCTCCTGCCATCCGGTTTTTCCGCCACGCAGTTCCGCCCACTATCTGTGCTGTCCCAGTAATGAAACTCATGACCTCTGATCATCTCTCCCGGACGTAGATAGCCGTTTTGTTCTGTGGCAGCCTTTATATTGACATATCCGAAACGAACCAGCCTTCCGGCCGGATATGCGCTTCCTTTCACTTCTCCTACCATCGGATATACATTTCCTTTCTCGTCTTCCATCGTCTCATGGAGATACATAAATCCTCCGCACTCCGCATAACAGGGCATTTTCTCTTTGAGTCTCTCCCCGATCTCCTCTGTGAGCGATCGGTTTGCCGAGAGTCTCCCGGCGTAGAGTTCCGGATACCCGCCCCCTAAGATCAGCCCGCCAATATTTCCGGGGAGTTTCTCATCTTTAATGGGGCTGAAAGGTACAAGTTCACACCCCATGCTCTCCAGCAGTTCCAGATTGGCTTTGTAATAAAAACAAAACGCCTCATCCTGTGCAATTCCGATTCGGACAGGATTTTTAGAATATTTCTTTTTTCCGGAGCAATCCACTTCTTCTTTTTCAGACTCAGCGGTTGCGTTCAACTCCGGCGCAGACCGGGCAATCTCCCGGATTATGTCCAGTTCCACGGTTTCTGACAGTATGCGCCCCGCCTGCCGGATCTGATCATTTAGCCCCTTTCGTTCCTGCGGAGTCACCAGTCCGAGATGGCGGCTCTCCAAATGAAATGCCTCATCTTCCGGAATATAGCCCGCAATCGGAATCGAACACCCACATTTTTCAAGTTCCTGACTGAGCATCTCTTTCAGTCTCGGATAAAGCATTTTTGACACACGGTTAAGAAGCAGGCCGCAGATATTGCTGTCCTTCCGAAACGCTGCGATCCCTTTTACAATCGCTGCCAGAGAGAGGGCCGCTCCCCTGCTAGAGATAACAAGTATCACCGGCATGTTCAGTGTGCGGGCCACATCATAGGAACTTCCGGCATCCGAATCAATCGAACGGCCGTCATAGTAGCCCATAACCCCTTCTGTCACCGTAATATCAGCGCCTGAGGCATGCCGGATAAATTCTTCTCTTAGCTCCTCCGGTCCGGAAAAGAACAAATCCAGATTTCTCGAATCCAGTTCCAGCACTTCGCGGTGAAACATAGGATCAATGTAATCCGGTCCACATTTACAGGCGTGTACAGACAGTCCCTGTTCTCTCAGCGCATACATGAGAGCACAGGAGACAGCAGTCTTTCCGCTGCCGCTTGCCGGAGCGGCTATCAGAATCCGTGGAATTTGCATTTAACCGGTCTCCTTTCCGCTCTCTGGCCCTGTATAGCCGCCGGCTGATATGATATAAACCGGATTCAGTCCGGTCATCATATGGTACCTCCCCAGTACACGGGAACGAGCGGCAGTTATCTGCGTGATGCGCGCGTCTTTCAAAAGGCCATTCTCGACAGCATCCATAACTTCTCCCACAGTCTCCAGAGATATAGCGTTTATAACAATCCTGACGGACGGATTCTTCTGATAAAGAAGATTCAGTATCTCTCTTAGATTTCCGGAACTCCCGCCGATAAACGCGTGGGTGGGCGGCTCTAAATCTTTCAGTGCCTCCGGCGCCTCCCCCCTTACAATCCGTATGCCATCCGCCCGGAATTTTTTCCGGTTTTCTTCGATCAGATCTGCCGCCTGCGTTTTTTTCTCAATAGCGTACACTCTGACCCGGTCGCCGGAGCGCGCCGCCTCCACGGCGACAGAACCGGTTCCCGCGCCCACATCATATACTACCGCGTCTTCGGTCAGTTTCAGATGAGCCACGCTGACGGCCCGCACTTCTTCCTTTGTCATAGGCACATTTCCGCGGATAAACTCTTCATCTTCAATGTGGGGGCCGCACCATCTCTCAGGAGATGGATTTATGATCAGCGCCGCGCACAGTCCGGCCACATCTTCCGGAGACAGTTCACCGGGATGACCTGAAAGAATCTTCTCTTCGGGATATGAGAGCCTGCTTCCGATCTTCACGGTCACATGCTCCATGTCATAATGTCTGAGCTGTTCCAGCATCCGTATCCCCGCATCTTTTCCCCCCAACAGAAGAAACGTCTTCTCATTCCTGTTCACCGTCTGTATAAAGTTTTCTTCCTGCCCGTGGAGACTGACAAGAGCGCCGTCCTCCCATGTCGTTCCAAGCCGGGCGGCCAGGCAGACTACTGAAGAGATTCCGGGGATCAGTCTGATCTCATACCGGTCCGACTCACCCTTTAGTTTCTCTGAAAGTTTCTTCGCTCCGCTGTGGAAGCCTGTATCTCCGGAAAGCAGTACCACAACGTGCTGATAATCCGGGTGTTCCTTTATGTAATAATAAATCTTTTCCGTATTATATTCGCAAAACTCGGGTACAGGCTCTCTGTCATACCGCACTTCTGCGGCAGCATCAAGCATTCGCCCGGCACCGATCATACAGTCGCATGAGCGGATTTCCTCTGCCGCCTCTGCGGTCATGGACTGCCTGCTTCCCATACCGATCCCCACAAGAGCTATTTTCTGTCTTGTCTTACACATCTTTATATCCTCTCGGCGTCACCATTCTGCCGTTTAATTCCATTGTATTAGAATTTCCGATAAATACCGTTGTAAACATATCCACCTGTTTATCATGTAAGCTCTCAAGAGACAGGATCTCGCATGTTTCCCCGTCTCTGCCGATATTCCTGACCGTTCCGCATACTGTCTCTCTCTTCCGGTATTCCATAATAATGTCGCACGCCCGCGCCAGATAGTCCGCACGCTTTTTACTGGACGGATTATACAGGCAGATGACAAAATCCGCCTTCGCCGCCGCTATTAAGCGCTTCTCAATCTTTTCCCAGGGAGTGAGCAGATCGCTGAGACTGATCACTGCAAAATCATGCATCAGCGGCGCTCCAAGAACCGCTGCTCCGCCTGTGGCTGCCGTTATTCCCGGTACGATCTCAATTTCCACATCAGGTTCATCTCTCCCGATCTCACAGATCAGGCCGGCCATACCATAGACCCCCGCGTCACCGCTGCATACCATAGCCACATCCCGGCCTTTTTTCGCCTCTTCAAATGCCATGCGGCACCGGTCTGCCTCTTTCCTCATAGGGGTGCTCAAAAAAATCTTGTCCGGATATTCCTTGCGGATGAGATCAATATATACTGTATAACCAATGATCACAGAACACTGTTCCAGCACTTTTTTCGCCTGTACTGTCATCTGCTCTGCCGCTCCCGGACCCAGCCCGGTCACATAGATCTTACTCATTGCTGCGTACCTCGTTTCTTTTGTTTCTCACTTTTACATGTCTCTTTTGTCTTTGAATCTGCCGAATGTGCGGACGCTTTACGAAATTCTGTCGTATAAGAGGGATCATACAGTTTCGATCTCTCATACTCGCCCTCCAGCGCTCTGCCCACTACAATCAGAGCGGTTTTCGTCACACCTGCCTCGGCAGCGGTAGCCGCAAGACTTTTCACCGTACAGCGGAGCACTTTCTCTTCCGGCCATGTAGCCTTATATACAATAGCTGCCGGCGTATCCTCATGATACCCTCCCAGGATCAGTTCGGCAGAGAGTTCTTTTAGCATACAGGCGCTTAAAAAAACTACCATTGTCGCCTGATGTTCGGCAAAACTTGAGATCGACTCCCGACCGGGCACGGGCGTCCGTCCCGCCATCCTTGTGATCACTACGGACTGAGATACTCCCGGAAGCGTATACTCCGCATTCAAAGCTGCCGCGGCGCCGCAAAATGAGCTGACTCCAGGGCAGACTTCATAGGCAATATCCAGCTTTTTCAGTTCATCCATCTGCTCCCGGATGGCACCGTAAAGGCAGGGATCTCCTGTGTGAAGACGGACAATCCGCTTCCCTGAGCGCTCACCTGCCTCCATCACTTCTATCACTTCTTCCAGCGTCATTTTAGCGCTGTTATAGATCTCACAATCTTCCCGACATACAGACAGCAGTCCAGGATTGACAAGCGATCCGGCATAGACTACAATATCCGCCTCTTTCAGCAGTTTCTGCCCCCGGACAGTAATCAGATCCTCGGCCCCGGGCCCTGCTCCTACAAAAGTAATCATTCTTTCATTCCTCCTCGTATTATATAGTAGTAGTGTTTATAGACCCTCTCCAAGGTCTGTATGCTATACTGTTTGGAGATACTG
>NZ_CALWFZ010000002.1 GCF_944377805.1 uncultured Mediterraneibacter sp.
ATTCAAATATAACACAAAGTGAGCCGGTCCTCGCTTTTTAAATATTCAGTTGTAACACATGTATTGTAATCCTACAACATTTGTACTTTTTTTACTTTTCGTCCTATATACTTTTATCATTATCTTTGCTATAATGTTGTCACTACCGTTTTGGTGTTACTTCGTGTTATTTAGTCCTCAAAAAAGTGTTTTGTGACTTTTGCCTTTCTGGATTCGTAATGGAGTCCTATAAGGCTATTATTTTGACATTTTCGTTACGAATGAATTTTTTGAGGGTGGCTGATATTGAACGTATCAAAAGTCACAAAGGAGAGATTTTGCTATGGATAAATTCGTTTTAAAGGCCCCGTATCAGCCCACAGGCGATCAGCCGCAGGCAATCGAGGCGCTTGTAAAAGGGTTCAAAGAAGGCAATCAATGCCAGACTTTACTGGGGGTTACGGGTTCTGGAAAGACGTTTACGATGGCCAACGTGATCGAGCAGTTGCAGAAACCGACCCTGGTCATCGCCCATAATAAAACACTGGCCGCTCAGTTGTACGGGGAATTCAAGGAGATGTTCCCTGATAACGCAGTGGAATATTTCGTCTCCTACTACGATTATTATCAGCCTGAGGCCTACGTTCCCTCCTCGGATACCTACATTGCCAAAGACTCCGCCATCAACGATGAGATCGACAAGCTCCGCCTCTCCGCTACGATGGCGCTGACCGAGCGGAGGGACGTGATTATCGTAGCCAGCGTCTCCTGTATCTACGGTCTGGGAAACCCGGTGGATTACCAGAACATGGTGATCTCCCTGCGTCCGGGCATGGTAAAAGACAGAGATGAGGTGATGGCCAAGTTGATCGAGATTCAGTACGACCGAAACGACATGGATTTTCACCGGGGAACTTTCCGTGTGCGCGGCGACGTACTGGAGATCATTCCCGCGTACGAGAGTGAGACGGCGATTCGGGTCGAATTTTTCGGAGATGAAGTAGACCGCATTACGGAGATTGACATTCTGACAGGAGAGATCCGGGACGAGTTAAAACATGTGGCGATCTTCCCTGCGTCTCACTATGTTGTGGATAAAGACAACATCAAAAGGGCAGTGCATGACATTGAGGAAGAACTGGATGAACGCGTAAAAGAGTTTAAAAGACAGGACAAGCTTCTGGAGGCTCAGAGGATCGCGGAGCGGACGAACTTTGATGTTGAGATGCTAAAAGAGACCGGCTTCTGTTCGGGAATCGAGAATTATTCCCGACATCTGGCAGGACTTGCTCCGGGACAGCCGCCTTATACGCTCATTGACTATTTTCCGGATGATTTTATTATAATGATCGACGAGTCGCACAAGACGATTCCTCAGATCGGCGGTATGTACCACGGCGACCAGTCGAGAAAGAGTACGCTTGTAGATTACGGCTTCCGGCTTCCTTCTGCCAAGGACAACCGCCCCTTGAATTTTGAAGAATTTGAGAGTAAGATAAATCAGGTTATGTTTGTTTCAGCGACACCGGGGCCGTATGAGGAGGAGCATGAGCTCCTGAGGGCAGAACAGGTGATTCGTCCGACCGGACTTCTTGATCCTGAGGTGTCTGTGCGGCCGGTAGAAGGGCAGATTGACGATCTGATCGGAGAGATTAATCAGGAAGTAGCGAAGAAGAACAAAGTTCTTGTAACGACGCTGACAAAGCGAATGGCGGAAGATCTTACCGACTATATGCGCGAAGTTGGCATCCGGGTGAAATATCTTCACTCTGATGTGGATACACTGGAGAGGACAGAGATCATCCGCGATATGCGCCTGGATGTATTTGACGTGCTTGTGGGAATCAATCTTCTCAGAGAAGGACTTGATATTCCGGAGATTACTCTCGTGGCGATTCTGGACGCTGACAAGGAGGGATTCCTGCGCTCGGAAACGTCTCTTATCCAGACAATCGGGCGTGCCGCGCGTAATTCGGATGGGCATGTTATCATGTACGCGGATACGATTACAGAGTCTATGCAGCTTGCCATTGACGAGACGAAGAGGCGCCGTGAGATTCAGATGAAATACAATGAAGAACACGGCATTACGCCGCAGACGATCCGAAAGTCTGTGCGTGATCTGATCAGTATATCGAAGAAAGTTGCGGCGGAAGAGATGCGTATGGAAAAGGATCCGGAGTCCATGAGCGCGAAAGAACTGGAAAAGCTCATAAAAGATATGACAAAGCAGATGAAGAAAGCTGCGGCGGAACTGAATTTCGAGGCTGCGGCCGAGCTGCGCGACAAGCTGGTTGAGCTCAAAAAGATGCTCAATGAGCTGGAATAACAGAAAGTAAGAGCGGACGGGGGAGGAATTCTCCCGGAAGAAAACACACAGGAAGGAAACAGAAGACATAGATGGGAACAAAGATGGATGCCCGGAAATACATCAGAATCCGGGGCGCGAATGAGAATAATCTGAAAAATATAGATGTTGATATTCCGAGAAACGAACTGGTAGTCCTGACCGGACTGAGCGGTTCGGGCAAGTCCTCGCTTGCGTTTGATACGATTTACGCAGAGGGACAGAGACGATATATGGAGTCGCTGTCTTCTTATGCGAGACAGTTCCTCGGACAGATGGAGAAACCGGATGTGGAAAGCATAGAGGGATTATCCCCGGCTATCTCCATTGACCAGAAATCAACGAACCACAATCCCCGTTCCACAGTGGGAACCGTGACAGAAATCTATGATTACTTCCGTCTTCTGTACGCGAGGGTGGGGGTCCCCCACTGTCCGAAATGCGGAAGAGAGATCGTAAAACAGACGGTAGACCAGATGGTGGATCAGATTATGTCGCTTCCGGAGAACACGCGGATCCAGCTTCTTGCTCCGGTAGTGCGCGGGCGGAAGGGAACGCATGTAAAGCTTCTGGACAGGGCAAAAAGAAGCGGCTATGTCCGTGTCCGCATTGACGGCAATCTCTATGAGCTATCTGAGGAGATTACCCTTGATAAAAATATCAAACATAATATTGAGATTATTGTGGACCGACTGATTGTGCGTCCGGGGATTGAAAAGCGGCTCACTGACTCGGTAGAGAGCGTGCTGCATCTGGCAGACGGTCTCCTCATTGTCGATGTGATCGACGGGGAGCCGTTGAACTTCAGTCAGAGTTTTTCCTGTCCGGACTGCGGGATCAGCATTGAGGAGATAGAACCGAGAAGCTTCTCTTTCAATAATCCTTTCGGCGCATGCCCGGAGTGCTTCGGGCTTGGCTATAAGATGGAATTCGCTGAGGAACTAATGATTCCTGATCCGTCTCTTTCAATTAACGAGGGGGCGATCGCAGTACTGGGCTGGCAGTCCTGCACGGATAAGTCCAGCTTCACCAATGCTATTCTCGAAGCGCTCTGTAAGGAATACAAGTTTGACCTGGATACTCCGTTTGAGAAATATCCGAAGAAGATCCACGATGTGCTTATATATGGAACAAATGGAAAAAATATAAAAGTGCATTACAGAGGCCAGCGAGGGGAAGGCGTCTATGACGTGGCTTTTGAGGGCCTGATTAAAAACGTGGAGTGCAGATACCGTGAGACGGGCTCTGAGACGATGAAGGCGGAGTATGAGACGTTTATGAATATTACGCCCTGCTCGGCCTGCGGCGGCCAGAGATTAAAACCGGGCGCGCTGGCAGTTACGATAGCTGACAGGAACATCGCGGAGGTGACGGCTCTGTCCATCGAAAAACTTCAGCAGTTCCTGAAAGAGCTGAGACTGTCTGATACGCAGATGATGATCGGAGGCCAGATATTAAAGGAAATCAGCGCAAGAACAAAATTTCTGATGGATGTGGGGCTTGATTATCTTACGCTGGCACGGGCTACAGGCACATTGTCAGGCGGCGAGGCCCAGAGAATCCGTCTTGCCACACAGATCGGCTCCGGTCTGGTGGGCGTGGCATATATTCTGGACGAACCAAGTATCGGTCTGCATCAGCGGGATAACGACAAGCTTCTGGCCACGCTGAAACATCTGCGGGATCTTGGGAATACCCTGATTGTAGTAGAGCATGATGAGGACACGATGATGGAGGCGGACTATATTGTAGACATCGGTCCGGGAGCCGGGGAACACGGCGGTGAGGTCGTGGCAGCAGGCACGGCGCAGGAAATCATGAAAAATGAGAAATCCGTGACAGGAGCATACCTGTCAGGAAAGATAAAGATTCCCGTTCCGGAGAAAAGAGAACAGCCGGCCGGATGGCTGAAGGTAATTGGCGCCCGGGAGAATAATCTGAAAAATATTAACGTGGCTTTCCCTCTTGGCGTTATGACCTGCGTGACCGGCGTTTCGGGTTCGGGAAAAAGTTCGCTTGTAAATGAGATTCTGTACAAGAGACTGGCCCACGATCTGAACCGTGCCCGTATGATTCCGGGAAAACACAGAAAGATAGAGGGTCTTGATCAGGTGGACAAAGTGATCAATATTGATCAGTCTCCTATCGGACGCACGCCGAGATCAAATCCTGCCACTTACACAGGAGTGTTTGATCTGATCCGGGATCTTTTTGCCGCTACGCCTGATGCGAAGGCGCGGGGATATAAAAAAGGCAGATTCAGTTTTAATGTGAAAGGCGGACGGTGCGAGGCATGTTCCGGAGACGGTATTCTTAAGATCGAGATGCACTTTCTGCCGGACGTGTATGTGCCCTGTGAAGTCTGCGGCGGCAAGCGGTATAACCGCGAGACGCTGGAAGTAAAATACAAGGGTAAATCCATTTACGATGTGCTTAATATGACAGTGGAGGAAGCGCTGGAATTTTTTGACGCAGTGCCAAGCATCCGTCGGAAAATGCAGACACTCTATGATGTGGGGCTCTCCTATATCCGGCTGGGACAGCCGTCCACAGAACTTTCGGGAGGAGAGGCCCAGAGAATCAAACTGGCGGCAGAGCTGAGTAAAAGAAGTACCGGGAAGACGGTCTACATTTTAGATGAACCTACGACAGGACTTCATTTTGCGGATGTGCACAAGCTGACCGAGATCCTGAGAAGGCTATCGGGAGACGGCAATACGGTGATCGTCATTGAACACAATCTGGATGTGATTAAGACAGCGGACTATATTATCGATATCGGCCCCGAAGGCGGAGACCGCGGCGGTACGGTTGTTGCCTGCGGCACCCCTGAAGAAGTAGCCGCGAATGAAAAGTCGTATACGGGGAAATATATAGATACAATGCTAAAAAGAGTATAAATATCTAAAAAGGGGGTTTCCATTTTTTAGAAAGTCTATTATACTGAATAGTGCGGACAGGCAGGATGAGGGAACCTGCCTGTATTCGTCTTACGATATAGGGAAAATACCGGTAAGGAGTGAGATACAAAACGTTTCCGCGCCGTTATGGACAGGGGATCTGCCCATCGCGCCGAAATGTTGAATGGGAAAGAGTATAAAGATTTAGAAGGGAGAAGAAAATATGTCAGTAGATATCGGGATCGATCTTGGAACAGCCAGTGTGCTGGTATATGTACGCGGCAAAGGCGTCGTACTGAAAGAACCATCTGTTGTTGCCTTTGACAGAGATACAAATGTGATTAAAGCGATTGGAGAAGAGGCCCGTATGATGCTGGGAAGGACCCCGGGGAATATTGTGGCTGTCCGTCCTCTTCGCCAGGGCGTGATCTCGGACTATACAGTGACAGAGAAAATGATCAAATATTTTGTTCAGAAAGCACTCGGAAAGCGCACATTCAAGAAGCCGAGAATAAGTATCTGTGTTCCCAGCGGCGTGACAGAAGTCGAAAAAAAGGCGGTGGAAGAAGCTACTTTTGCTGCGGGTGCAAGAGAGGTACATCTGATTGAAGAACCGGTTGCGGCTGCTATCGGAGCAGGCATTGACATCGCAAAACCGTGCGGGAATATGATCGTTGATATAGGAGGAGGCACTTCTGACATCGCTGTGATCTCGCTGGGAGGGACGGTGGTCAATACCTCCATCAAGGTGGCGGGCGATGATTTTGACGAAGCGATCGTGCGCTACATGCGCAAGAAGCATAATCTTCTGATCGGTGAGAGGACCGCAGAGGATATTAAGATAAAGATCGGAACTACCTATCCTCTTGTGGAGGAGGAGACGATAGAAGTGAGGGGGAGAAACCTCGTGACAGGACTGCCCAAGACAGTTACGGTGACATCTTCGGAGACGGAGGAGGCTTTGAGGGAAGCCACCAGTCAGATCGTAGAAGCCGTCATATCCGTACTGGAGCAGACGCCGCCGGAACTTTCGGCGGATATACTGGACCGTGGAATTGTGCTTACAGGCGGCGGGGCTATGCTGCGAGGCCTGGAAGAACTGATCGAGGAGAAAACAGGGATCAATACGATGACTGCGGAAGATCCGATGAAAGTCGTTGCCATCGGTACAGGTCAGTTCGTGGAGTTTATGAGCGGAAAGAGAGATTATTGATCTGATCGCAGGATCCAAGGTATGATCGTGAAGATGCTTAAGTGTTAGGAAAGCAGGGATGTGGGCAGTATGGCACATCCCTGTTCTGATGTAGGAAGGAAAAAGAATTGGATACAGTTACAGGCTATGTGGAACATATTGTGTTCCGAAATGAGGAGAACGGATATACAGTATTTCATCTGGAGAGTGATGACGGTGAGGTCACCTGTGTCGGAAACTTTAATTATATCAGCGAGGGTGAGATGCTCGAACTCACAGGAGATTATGTCAACCACAGTGTATACGGCACACAGCTGAAGGTGGCGTCTCATACGGTCAGAGAACCGGAAGACCTTGTATCTATCGAGCGGTATTTAGGGTCCGGAGCTATCAAAGGGGTCGGAGCGGCTCTTGCGGGCAGAATCGTAAAGAAGTTTAAAAAGGATACTTTCAGGATCATTGAAGAAGAACCGGAGCGGCTTTCTGAAGTAAAGGGGATCAGCGAACGGAAAGCCAGGGAGATCGCGCTGCAGGTGGAAGAGAAGAGAGATATGAGAAGCGCGATGATCTATCTCCAGAAATACGGAATATCGAACCGGCTGGCGGCTAAAATCTATCAGTACTATGGTATGCGTGTATACAAAGTGCTGGAAGAGAATCCATATCAGCTTGCCGATAATATTGAGGGAGTCGGTTTTCGGACGGCAGACGAGATTGCATCCCGCATTGGAATACATACAGATTCGGATTACCGGATCAGGAGCGGGCTTTTCTATACCTTGCAGCAGGCGGTGGGGGAAGGCCATATCTATCTGCCCCGGGATATTCTGGCACAGCGGGCCGGAGAACTTCTCGGCGTCGAGATTACAGACATAGAGAAATATATTATGGATCTGTGTATGGAAAAGAAGACGGTATTAAAAGAAGAAAACGATGAGATCAGAATATATCCGTCCCATTACTATTATCTCGAATTAAATACCGCCAGGATGCTCCATGAGCTGAATATTGACTGTAAGATGCCGGAAGATATGATGGAGCAGAGGCTGGGAAAAGTGGAGGAAAACGAGAAAGTTGAACTGGATCCAATGCAGCACCGCGCAGTGATTGAATCTATCAAGCACGGGCTGCTTGTGCTGACGGGCGGTCCCGGCACGGGCAAAACGACTACGATCAATACGATGATCCGCTTCTTTGAGAGCGAGGGGATGAGTCTGCTGCTGGCAGCGCCTACCGGCCGGGCGGCAAAAAGGATGACTGAAGCTACCGGGTATGAAGCCCAGACAATCCACCGGCTTTTGGAAGTAAACGTCAATCCGGAAGCAGAGGAGAGCGTGGGCGGTTTTCTGAGAAACCGGCAGAATCCTCTGGAGGCCGATGTGGTTATTATTGATGAGATGTCAATGGTTGATCTGTCTTTGATGCATGCGCTGCTCTCGGCTGTCGTGCCGGGTACAAGGCTGGTGCTTGTAGGGGATGTAGATCAGCTGCCTTCTGTAGGGCCGGGGAGCGTCCTTAAAGATATTATAGCTTCCGGGGCGTTTCCGGTAGTGACGCTGACCCGTATCTTCCGTCAGGCAGGGCAGAGCGACATCGTTGTGAATGCCCACAAGATCAATGCCGGAGAGCCTGTAATTCTGGACAATAAGAGCAGGGATTTCTTCTTTCTCAAGCGCCAGGACGCAGATACGATTATCGGGATTACCATTATGCTCATCCAGAAAAAACTGCCGGCATATGTGGATGCAAAGCCAAGTGAGATTCAGGTCATGACTCCTACCCGCAAAGGAAATCTGGGGGTGGAACGACTTAACACAATCCTTCAAAGGTATCTGAATCCCCAGGATGAGAAAAAGATGGAGACAGAGATAAACGGACGACTTTTCCGTGAAGGCGATAAAGTCATGCAGATTAAGAATAACTATCAGCTTGAGTGGGAAGTGACAACAAAGTTCGGGCTTACGGTCGACAAGGGGGCAGGCATCTTTAACGGCGACATGGGAGTAATCACCGAAATTAATGAGTATACAGAGACAATCGAAGTAGAGTTTGATGAGGCGCGTAAAGTAAAGTACGGATATGATATGACGGAAGAACTGGAACTTGCCTATGCGATCACCGTGCATAAATCTCAGGGAAGCGAATATCCCGCCGTTATAATCCCTCTGCTGCCCGGACCGAAACTTCTCTATAACAGAAACCTTTTATACACCGCAGTTACAAGGGCCAAAAAATGCCTGACAATCGTAGGGAGTGATACTGTATTTCAGGAAATGATACAAAACAAAAACGAACAGGAAAGGTATACAAGCCTCGCGGAGAGAATCCGGGAGTTTCAGAGCGCATTCTGAACATTTTTTATCCCCGGGTATGTCCTTTCTGCGGCAAAATATCCACTAACGGCATCTGTGCAGCATGTTCCGGGAAATTAGTCTATATTGAGGAACCGAGGTGCATGCACTGTGGAAGACCGCTGAAGAAGGCGGAGGAAGAGTATTGTCATGACTGCCGTGACGCTTCCTCGGACATCAGGCAGGGGAGAGGTCTGTGGATGCACAGAGAGCCTGTCGCCGGGGCCCTGTACCGTTTTAAGTACAGGAATAAGCGAAGCTGGGGAAAGGTTTTTGCCGGAGAACTCGCGGAACACTATGGCAGGCAGATCAGGGCATGGAAAATCGATGAGATCATCCCGGTTCCGCTCCATCCTTCCAGACGCAGGATCCGCGGATTTAACCAGGCGGAGATACTGGCGGGAGAACTCTCGAATATATGCGGGATTCCGATCAGGACAGATGTCCTCTTCAGAATCAAAAAAACAGTTCCCCAGAAAGAACTTGGAAAAGGGGAGCGGGCCGAGAATCTTAAGGGCGCCTTCGGCGTGTCAAGAAACTGGAATCCCGGTAAAAATGTGCTTTTGGTGGACGATATTTATACAACGGGAGCCACGGTCGAACGGGCTGCCAAAGTTCTGAAAATCGCCGGAGCCCAAAATGTCTACTTTTTGACTGTAAGCATTGGACAAGGCATCTGAGTATATGGTATACTAAATCATAATGGACAAAAATAGGATGAAATAGCAGTATATCATTAAGGAAAGGACATTGGAATCGTTATGTTGGATAAGAAGAAGATACGTCTGATGACCAGAACCGCAATTTACGATAAAGAATACGGCAGGGAAGACCTTAAGATCACAGACTATTATCAGAAAGACTATGTCAGCCTTAATGTCTGGATTACACTGATCCTGATTACGCTGGGATTTTTTCTGCTGGTCGCGCTGTTGTTTATGAGCAGTGGCGAGAGTATAGTAGAAGGACTCACGATTGTCAGAATGCTGATTCTTGCTGCGGTCGTTCTGGGCGCTTATCTGAGCCTTCTGGTTATATATGGAATCGGAGTCAGCACATTTTATAAGAAAAGGCATATCCGTGCAAAACAGAGAGTAAAAAAATACATGAGGGATTTATCCCGGTTAGAGAAGATGAATCTTAAAAAGGAGAAAAGCAGGTCATGAGTACTTTATTTGTCTGGAGAGAAAAACTTCAGAATATATATGCGAGATATTCTACCTATATTTTAAAGGCGCTTCAGTTTCTGACCGGACTTATTGTGTTCGGTCTGATTAATTCCAATATCGGATTTATGGAGAGGGCATCCTCTGTATTCTGCACAGTTGGTCTTGCGGTTATCTGCACATTTTTCCCGATGATGATCATGGTAATGGCGGCAACTGTTCTGATACTGCTGCATTTTTATGCGCTGTCTATGCCGATTGCCATTGTATCACTGGTGATTTTTTTACTGATGTACATTTTTTATTTTCGGTTTACGCCGAAAAAAGCCTGGATCGTTCTGCTTTCAGCGATTGCTTTCGGTCTGAAAATCCCGTTTGTGATCCCGGTTGTATTCGGCCTGATGGGAACCCCGGTGTGGATTGTTCCGGCAGCTTTTGGGATTATATCTTACTACATGATTGATTATGTGAAAGATTCGGCAGCTGCGCTAAGGAGCGCGGACGCTGACAGTATGGCGGACAGCCTGATGAGTTTCACAAGACAGATGTTCACAAACAGCGAGATGTGGCTGATGGTTATTGCCGTAGTAATAGGGATCCTTGTTGTTAATGTGATACGGACCAGAGCCGTAGATCATGCATGGAAAATTGCTTCGACGGCCGGCGCTGTTGTCAGCGTGATTGTGTCGGCGGCAGGAAGTATTGCGCTTGGGGCAGATGTTTCCTATGTGAGCGTGGTGCTCAGCGCGATTCTCGGGATCGCGGTCGGACTTGTTCTGGAATTTCTATTCTTCTCCGTGGATTACTCAAGAACGGAGAATATACAGTTTGAGGATGATGAATACTATTATTATGTGAAAGCAATCCCCAAAGTTGGAGTGTCTGTTCCCGAAAAAGAAGTAAAACATATCACCGGACGGCGGCCGGGAGACAGAAGAGCCGCTCAGAAAAAGACGGACGAAGAAACGGTGAATACAAATACAGAAGAGATCTTACTTACAAGGAGTCTGAGTAAAGAACTGGGGCTAAATGAGGAGAATAATAAGGGAGAGTAATCAAGGCGGTGACACACAGTATGATAGACTGGCTGAGAAATTTTATAGACAACTACACAAATGACATGTACCTTCCGGCCATTGAGATCAAGGACGTCGTTGAGCTTCTGATTCTGACGGTAATTATCTACGAGATCATGCTGTGGATCAAGAATACTAAGGCGTGGATGCTCCTGCGGGGAATCATTATGCTGGGAGCGTTTATCCTTTTTGCATGGCTGTTCCAGATGCATACCATACTGTATCTTGCGGCTCAGTCTATCAATGTGCTTGCAATAGCGGCAATCGTCGTATTTCAACCTGAGCTGAGACGTGCTCTGGAAAAGCTTGGGGAGAAAAACCTTCTGAGCAATATCAACCCTTTCGATCGTGGAAGAGAGAATGAACGTTTCTCTGATTTGACGGCCGACAGCATTGTAACAGCCTGCTATGAGATGGGAAGTGTATGCACAGGTGCCCTGATCGTGGTAGAACAGGCGATCCGCCTGAACGAGTACGAGATGACAGGTATTGAACTGGACTGCAAAGTCTCTTCCCAGGTTCTGATCAATATATTTGAGCACAATACTCCGCTCCATGACGGTGCGGTGATCATACGCGGCAACAGGATTACCTCAGCTACCTGCTATCTTCCTCTCTCTGACAATATGAGTATCAGCAAAGACCTGGGAACCAGACACAGGGCGGCTCTGGGGATGAGCGAAGTGTGCGATGCTCTTGTCATTGTTGTTTCCGAAGAAACAGGCCTTGTGTCTGTCGCTATGGGAGGCGTACTGACTCGCGACATCAAACGTGATGAATTAAGAGAAAGACTGAGCCAGATTCAGTATAGGAATTCAGAACCAAAGAAATTCACTATACGGAAAGGATGGCGCAGAAAATGAAAAAATATAAGTTTACAAATAATATTGGACTGAAAATCATAGCGCTTGTCTTTTCTGCTTTTCTCTGGCTGATTGTTGTCAATGTGGATAATCCCATCGGGAGTCGGACATTTACGGAGATTCCCGTCACTATAGTAAATGACGATATTATCACTTCATCCGGAGAGGTATATCAGGTGATCGGCGAAGACACAGTCAGCGTCGTTGTTTATGCAAACCGGGAGATTCGTCAGGATCTTTCTCCGGACGATATTATAGCAACAGCAGACATATCCGAGATGGATACAAGCACGAACCTGATTCCCATAACGATTACGATACCCGAGTACAGCGGTCAATATGAGTCGGCGGTCGCAGTACCGAGAAATCTTAGAATACAGCGTGAAAAATCCGGCAGAAAGGTGCTGGCGCTGACGGCAGATACAAACGGTACCGTGCCGCGGGACGGCTATACGCTGGGAGACCTGACTGTTCATCCGGATAATGTGACGGTGACGGGGCCTGAGTCAGCTCTGGAGAGAATAGACAGAGCGGTAGCAAGAGTCGATGTGAGCGGCATTTCAAAAGATGAGGAGAGATTGGCGGAACTGATACTATATGACGCCAACGGAAACGAACTGGCACAGAGTCAGCTCGAGAATAATCTGGGAGAAGACGGCCTGACAGTGTCTGTAGAGGTTCTGGAGGAAAAAACGGTTCCCGTGGTGTTTGGCGTGACGGGCGCTCCGGCAGAAGGGTACCGCTATACAGGATGCACCAGTGAACCGGAAACTATACGGATCTGCGGCAAAAGTGAAGACATCGCAGACATAGAAGAGATTACAGTTCCTTCATCCGTGATAGACATCAGTGGCGCTGAGGAGCCGATACAGATGACGATAGACATCACAGACTACCTTCCGGATGGAATCAGTCTGGTGGACGAAAATTCGGGACAGATTACCGTGACGGCTGTGGTGGAAGAAGAGGGCACACGCACAATCAATCTGCTGGTAAATTCTATTAAAATTAACAATCTGGCGGACGATCTCCAGGTAAGCTATGAGCCGGACGCAGAGATCTCTTTGCGGTTCCGGGGAGACGAGAGTGCTTTGGGAGTTCTGGACATCAGTAATGCTGTTTCGGTTGATCTGTCCGCCTATAAAGATCCGGGAACTTATGAAGTTTCAGTACAGGTAAATGTCCCTGCCGGAATAGAAGTAATCTCTGAAGCGACTGTTGAGTTGACACTGGAGGAAGAACAGAAAGAGACGACAGAGGAACCGGGCAGTCAGAACGGAACACAGAGCCAATGAGAACAGCGTAATACAAGGAGTGGAAATACGATGGTAAACGGAAAAGTGAGGATCAAAAATCCGACCGGACTGCATCTGAGGCCGGCGGGATTGTTCTGCAAAACCGCAATGCAGTTCGACTGTAAAATCACAGTCCATAAAAAGACAAAGAACGAGGATGTGGCAGCCAATGCAAAAAGCGTACTCAGTGTGCTGGGAGCATGCATTAAGAGCGGAGACGAGATAGAGATTTCCTGTGAAGGAAAGGATGAAGAACAGGCTCTTAAAGTAATGGTACAGCTTGTTGAAGATGGGATCGGCGAGTAACATACGGGTAAGATAAAATAAGAAAAGGATGCAGGAGGAAAAATGTTATGGGAAGAGCAGCCCTTGTTATTATGGCGGCAGGGATCGGCAGCCGGTTTGGCGGAGGCATCAAACAGCTGGCGCCGGTGGGCCCAAACGGTGAGATCATTATGGATTATTCCATTTATGACGCAATGGAAGCAGGCTTTGACAAGGTGGTTTTTGTCATCCGCAAAGATCTGGAAAAAGAGTTTAAAGAAGTCATCGGCAACCGCATCGCGGAGAAGATAGAGGTAGCCTATGCGTATCAGGAACTGGATGACATCCCTGAGAAATACAAAGACAAATTTCCCGAAAGGACAAAACCGTGGGGAACAGGACAGGCGATCCTGTGCTGTAAGGACATTGTAGATACTCCGTTTCTGGTGATCAATGCCGATGACTATTATGGTAAGAGCGCATTCCGGGAAGCATACTCCTATTTGACAAGTGCTCACAGTGCTGGTAAAATACAGATTTGTATGATCGGCTTTGTACTGAAGAATACGCTCAGTGAGAACGGCGGAGTGACCCGCGGCGTATGCCGGGTGGATGAAAACGACATGCTCACCGGAATACTGGAGACTCGCAATATAGAAAAGGACGGGGCGAGAATTATTGTCCGACAGGGGGAATCCGAGAAAGAACTGGATGCCGATTCTCCTGTGTCCATGAATATGTGGGGATTTACACCGGAGTTCTTCCATATACTTGAGTCAGGCTTTACGGCATTTCTGGAACAGACGGATGCTGATGACCTGAAGGCAGAATATCTGCTTCCCACGATAATAGGCGATCTTCTTTCGAGAGGCGAACTAAGCGTAAAAGTACTGAAGTCAGAAGACCAGTGGTTCGGAGTGACATACAAAGAGGATAAGGAAACTGTGACAAACGCGGTGAGAGGGCTGATTGAGAAGGGGATATATCCTTCTGTACTTTACAGATAATAAGATATAGTGAAATAAACCGGGGATAAATGAAATAAGTAAAAGGGAATTTAAACAATGGCGAACAAACGCAGAACGGCAGAGTCAGCCGGTCGAAAAACGAAAAATACAGGCAGATATTCCAAACGGACCAGTACGAATCGTCTGGGCACATTCTTTCTGACGCTTCAGGCGCTGATCAGTGTACTCTTTATGATAGTGGTTATGCTGCTTGGCATGATTCCACTGAATTATCTGGCGATGATTGCAATGGTGCTGGTGTTCCTGTGGTGTATTGCATTTACCTCCCAGGCAGCCAGAAAAAAACGGGGCACTGCGGGAAAGGTTTACAGTATTCTGTTGACCTGTGTGCTGCTGCTCGGCTCCTATTATATTGCTGAGACGAATAATATGATCGCAAGGATCACCGGCGGAAACATAAGAGTGGACAAAATGGCGGTGGCCGTACGAATCGACGATTCGGCAGAGACGATTGAGGACGCGATGGACTACAACTTTGGCGTGCAGTTCCAGCAGGGCGGAGACAACATTCAGACGGCCGTGACAAATCTTCAGGAAGAGCTTGGGACAGAACTGACTATTACAGAGTGCGACTCTGTTCAGGATCAGGCGGCGGCTCTGACAGAGGGAAAAGTAGAGGCGATCATCTATAATGAGGCGTATACAGATCTTATGAATGAGGCTGTACCCGGCTTTACAGACGACACGAAAATTATCTATGAGATGAACATCGAGACAGCCCTGAACCTGGGTGGCGGAAGTGATGACACGCTGACAAAAGAGCCCTTTACAGTGTATATCAGCGGAATCGATACTTACGGAGAAGTGTCAGAGACAAGCCGAAGTGATGTAAATATCATCGCGGTAGTCAATCCTACGACGCACCAGATACTGCTGATTACAACACCGAGGGACACTTATGTGCCGCTCTATGGACCGGATGTAAGAGATGAGGGCTCAATGGATAAACTCACCCATGCGGGAGTGTACGGTATAGATACCTCGATGGAGACGTTGGGTGAGCTGTATGAGACAGACATCAACTATTATGTAAGACTGAATTTTACATCACTGATTGATATTGTAGATATACTCGGAGGAATTGATGTTGATTCTGAATTTGAGTTTACGACAGGAAGCGAATCCGGGCATGTGATGGATGTAGAGGAAGGTATGAACCATTTTAACGGGGAACAGGCTCTGGCGTTCTGCCGTGAGAGACACAATCTGGCTGATGGGGATAATCAGCGAGGTAAGAATCAGCAGGCGGTGATTACTGCTGTGCTGAAAAAGGTGATTTCTCCCTCAATGCTTCTGAGAGCAACATCATTGATGAATCAGGTGAGCAAAGATGTAGAGATGAACGTGACGCAGGATCAGCTTAATGCCTTGATCCGTAATCAACTGGGCTCAGGGGCAAAATGGACGATTCAGTCTGTAGCACTTACGGGTGAAGACGGAAGAGATCGCTGCTATTCCGCATCGGATCAGTTGCTGTATGTTATGTATCCCGATGAAGATGAACTGGATCACATTATAGAACTGGCAAATATAGTGGAAGAAGGCGGAACACTTCCTGAAGGAGAGCAATTGAATTAATACGCGTTTGATATACAATAAGATTTTGACAATGTGATTTTTAAGCCTTTGTAGAATAGATGAAAGTGTTCTATTTTGCAAAGGCTTAAAAAATGATTATTATATGGGATTATCAATTGCCCAAAAAATACATATTGTACGCTTTAGGAGTGTGTGCTATATTTAAAAGGATTACAGATGAAACGGTAACTTAGAATGAAAAAGGGGTTGTAGAATGAAGAAAAGGGTTATTTCATTTTTATTATGCAGTGTAATGGTTATATCTGCAGTACTTACTGATGTCGGCATTGTGCGGGCAGAGGAATCCGCTGATGAGGTAGTTGCGGAAAATACTGCCGACAATGATGATTCCGAAGAAAACTCTGAGGAAAGTATAGCTCAGAATAATACAGAAAGTGAAAATGATCAGGAGATTTCAGAAGAAACTCCACAGGAGCAGAAAGAACCGGACTCCATTGTAGAACAGCAGGAACAAGAAGAGGAGGAACTTATTGAAAACAGCTGGCGCTACAAAGACGGTGAGCTGATTTCCGGAATCTCAAGAGCCAGCCGAGCTGTCGGGGCATGGTCCAATGTGAACGGCGTATTTTATAATGACAGAGGAGAAGTGATAGAAGGCGCTGTGGCAAAGGGGATAGATGTCAGCTATCACAATGGAGTCATTAATTGGGAGCAGGTCAAAAATTCAGATGTGGATTTTGCGATCATCAGATGCGGATTTGGTAGTAACACGACAGGAAATGACGATAGACAATGGCTTAGAAACGTTACTGAGTGTGAAAGACTTGGGATACCATACGGGGTTTATATCTATTCATATGCTATGTCGGTAGAAGCAGCATCTTCGGAAGCAGATCATGTTTTACGTTTGCTGAAGGGACATAATCCTACTTATCCCGTATTCTATGATTTGGAAAATGAAAAAGCACCTTATGATCAGAGTTCACTGTCAGCAAAGACTTTGGGTGACATGGCTGAAACATTTATAAATAAGGTGGAAGCGGCCGGTTATGATACGGGTGTGTATGCTAATAAAAACTGGTTTACCAACATTCTGACTGATTCAAGATTTAATAATTGGGATAGATGGGTTGCCCAATACAATTCCGTGTGCAATTATACCGGAGATTATACGATGTGGCAGTGTACCTCATCTGGACGGGTTCCGGGGATCAGTGGGAATGTGGATATTAATTTTGCGTTTTCGGATTGGACAGTAAAAGGAATCAAAGCCAATCCGGCATCACCACAGCTGCTTAACAGTTCAATTAATTTAAGCGCTGATGTTGCAGGAGCATCCAGCGATATGAGATATAAATTTGTCTGGATGAAAGATAACTGGGCAGAGTGGGAAGTTATACAGGATTTTTCCCCCAATGCTTCTGTAGTATGGACTCCTGATACAGCAGGACAATACACTTTATATTTGAATGTAAGTAAACCTGGAGAAAGTACCGCGACAGCGGAACTTACATATACGATTAAAAATTGGAGTTATAGCGGGATAAAAACAAGTGTGAATTCCCCGTGTCTGTTTAATACAGCGGTAGGGCTTTCAGCGATAGTAGGGGGAGAGACGGGAAACCTGAAGTATAAATTTGTCTGGATGAAAGATAACTGGGCAGAGTGGGGAGTTATAAAGGACTTCTCAACTGAAAATACCGCTTCATGGGTTCCAACGAAAGAAGGGAAATATCAGATTTTTGTCAACGTACAGGACAGTGCTGGCTTTACCAGTACAAGGCAGACAGACTTTGAGGTTTTAGCTAAAGCGTGGAAGCCGGGTGAGCTGGAGGCGGAAAATTCTGATATTGAAATCGGACAACCTGTTAAACTGACGCAGAATATCATCACTGTTACGGGAAATGAAGCGGATCTTCAGTATAAATTTGTATGGATGAAAGATGATTGGGCGGATTGGGGAGTTATACAGGACTTTTCCCCAAATAACTCTGCGGTATGGACTCCGGAAGTTTTGGGCGACTGTACAATATATGTCAATTTGAAAGATGCTCAGGGAAATGGAGAGACAGTGACTAAGGCATATGAGGTCGCTGTCGGAAATTGGGAGTTTAGCGGTATCACACCGGATAACAAGGATCCTTATCTGGCCGGCAAGCAGATAGAGTTGCAGACTAATATATCTGGAAATGGTTACGGATTACAGTATAAATATGTATGGATGAAGGACAATTGGAGTGAGTGGGGCGTAATCCGTGATTTTTCCACTTCTAACCAGGTGTCATGGACACCTCAGAAGGAAGGCGTTTACCAAATATATGTAAATATAAAGGATCTTGAGGGTACGGTAGTCACTAAAACAGCAGAATATGAAGTGGTTGATGAAGAGTGGATAGCGGGTGAGTTACACTTTTCAATTCCAAACGCTCAGGTAGGGCAGCAGATCACTTTAACGCAGTCTATAGAGCATGTGGAGGCTGACGCTTCAGATATCCAATATAAATATGTCTGGATGAAAGATAACTGGGCACAGTGGGGTGTGATTAAAGATTTCTCGGCATCAAAAACTGTCAATTGGATCCCGGAAGTAGCAGGAGACTGCACTATATATGTAAATTTGAAGGACGGTTCCGGAAAGGCTGAAACGATTACACAGCCATATTCAGTGAAGGAGGCACAATGGAAATTCTATGATATTGCGGCCACCAGCGGGATCCCGTTCAATGCAGGAGAACCTCTGAATATGGAAGGGATTGTACAGGGAAATGCTTATGGACTTCAATACAAATATGTGTGGATGAAGGATAACTGGGCTGATTGGGGAGTAATAAAAGACTTCTCTGCTGAAAGCAGTGTTGAGTGGACCCCTCAAACTGCGGGCGTTTATTCAATATATCTGAATATTAAGGATTTGTCCGGACAGACTACAACTTATACGAAACAATTTACCGTAGTGGCGCCCTCTGATTTCTATGTTAAACTTTCGTCTTCCGAGCCTTTCACGGTGGGAGGTGTGATCGATATAGAAGCAGTTGCGCAGAATGTTAACGAAAAAACCACTTATAAATATGTGTGGATGAAGGACAACTGGAGTGAATGGGGCGTTATAAAGGACTTTTCCACAGCTGCCAATGTTGAGTGGACTCCCGGAACTCAAGGAAACTATACCCTATTAGTTGACATGAAGAGAGAAGGAAAGTCAACAGTAACCAAGAACCTTTCTGTTGTTGTCGGAGATTGGATTTGCAATTCTCCCTCCGTGCTTTCGGCAGGTGATACAGAGGTAGAGATCAGGCCGTCAGTAATAGGAAATAGGACAGGATTCACATATAAATATGTGTGGATGAAAAATAATTGGGCAGACTGGGGTGTTATTTCTGACTTTTCAGATCAAAGTTCGATTGTATGGAACCCGAAAGAAGCGGGAGAGTATACATTTATAGTAAATATAAAAGATGCTAATGGAAATACGAAAACAGTAGAAGCCAATTATTTTGTTTATAAGTGACATAATGGATAGAGAAGCTCTTTATGATTGCGTTAAAGTAATCATAAGGAGCTTCTCTTTGTTAAAACAGTATTTCAATATGATAGTAATTATGTATTGAATAAAAACATAGGATTGATATAATTAATATATACTCCTGGAATCGTATATGGCATTTAATCTGAAAGGGGGAATGGAGATGAAAAAGAGAATATTATCAGGTTTCTTATCTGTCATTTTATGTGTTACGCTTTTGGGAAACATTACATATGCACAAAATGGCGCGGAAGAAACTGTGGAAGAAACTGAAAGTGATTCTGGTGAAAATGATATAGAGACCGGCAGCGCTCAGCAGCTGTCTGTGGATGCTGCGGCTGACGGTCAGCAGCAAAACGAAGAGGAACAATCAGCGGAAAATCAGTGGATGTTGACAGGGATGGACTTTGATAAGAATTCTCCGCAGGAAGTTTCAGAAACTATTGAAATTTCGGCTCAGATAAAAAATGAGAATGATGCTATTTTTTATAAATATGTCTGGATGCGTGACAATTGGGCTGAGTGGGGCGTAATACAGGATTTCTCTCATAATAAAGTGGTAAATTGGAAGCCTGAAAAATCCGGTGAGTATTCCCTGTATGTAAATGTAAAAAGCGAAAACAGAGCAGCAGAAACTTTCACACGGTCATATACGATAATAAAAAATCAATGGAATTACGAAGGCATGCTGCCTGAGATGACAGAGCAAAAATTAGGGGAAACTATCGACCTCTCTCCGAATATTACCGGAAATTCTGCAGGATTGAGATATAAATATGTATGGATGAAAGATGACTGGTCGCAATGGGGAATACTGAGAGATTTTTCTACAGAAAAAAATTTTGAGTTTACGCCTGAAGATTTGGGAGAGTATACGATTATTATCGACATCAAAGACCAGGATGGAGATGTTGTCACAAGAAACAAGACATACAAGGTAAAGACAACTATATGGCAATATATCGGGATTACAACAGATTTACCTTCACCTCAGCAAAAATATACGGAACCGATTAAAATCTCAGCAGAAACAGCCGGAGAGACTGAAGATTTAAAATATAAATATGTATGGATGAAAGACAACTGGAGCGACTGGGGTGTAATTTCTGATCTTTCTTTGAATTCCAGTACTGAATGGTATCCTGAGGAAGAGGGAACCTACACAATATATGTGGACGTTAAAGATATTGACGGAGAGATTATTACTAAAGCAATACCCTATGAGATCACTAAACTACAATGGCAGTTTGATGAGATAAAAGTGAGTCCGGATGAAGTCCAGCGAAAAGGAAGTGATGTCGAAATCGAAGCGATCACTTCTGGAAACAATGAAAAGCTACAGTATAAATTTGTCTGGATGAAAGATGATTGGGCTGATTGGGGAGTGCTCCAGGATTTTTCTGAGAAGAGTAAGATTACCTGGAAGGCCCCTGATGTTACCGGAGAGTACAAAATTTATGTAAACGTAATGGACCGGGATCACGATACGAAAACGCTTGATCTGGATTATTTTGTTGCGACACAAATATGGCAGCCTGGTGAGATAAATATTAATAATGATATATCGGAGCAGGTGTATACCAGAATTCCCATCAGTGTTTCCGCCGAAGGAGAAACCCAGAATTTAGAGTATAAATTTGTCTGGAAAGGCGGGCCGGACAATGGAGACTGGGGAGACGGCTGGGGAGTAATCAAGGAGTTTTCGGAAAATAACACTACAGATGAATGGTACCCCAAAAAAGCTGGAATCTATACGATTTATGTCGATATAAAAGATGCGGATGGGCGGAAAAAGACCATCACAAAAGAATATGAGGTCAAAGAGGCTCCCTGGAAACTGGATAAGCTTGAGTTGGATGGGAGCGCGGACAGATTTCTTGGCGAAACAGTAACGTTGACAGCAAAAACAAGCGGAGATACGGAAGGATTGCAGTATAAATTTGTTTGCAGGCGTGGTGATGGCTGGAGCGACTGGGAGGTTCTCCGGGATTTTGGAGATAATAATTCTATAACATTTACTCTCGGTAAAGATAAGGCGTATAATATATATGTAGATATAAAAGATCAAAGAGGAGTCACCTTTGATGCTGAAATAATCACTATCAGACCTCATAACTATATTTCAGCTGTTGCGTCCAGTTCGACAATTTCAAAAGGAAAGTCGGTAACTATATATCCTAATATAACAGGTGGTACGGGCAATCTTGAATACAAGTATGTATGGATGAAAAATAACTGGAAACAATGGGGAGTTATAAAGGATATGTCCTCCTCGGCAAGCGTGTCATGGACCCCAAAAGAAAGTGGCACATATTATATATATCTTGACGTGAAGGCTAATGGTATTGTGAAAACAAAATCTGTCCAGATTACAGTTAAGGATGTGAAAAATGGCTGGTACTATGAAAATGGTTATAAATTTTATTACAAAAACAATGTGAAACAACTGGATCTGGATGGCATACTTCCCAGGCAGTCCAGTTATTATATCAAAGTGAATCGAACAACATGTACTGTTACAGTCTACGCAAAAGACGGAAATAACGGATACATTATACCTGTAAAAAGATTTGCGTGTTCTGTGGGGTTACCATCCACTCCTACGCCGACAGGAACGTACTACACATCTCAGAAATACAGATGGCATACTCTGATGGGGCCGTCTTACGGACAATATTGTACGAGAATAGTAGGCGGGATTTTGTTCCATTCTGTAGCCGGAAGAAATATGACCAGTTATAATTTAAAAGCAAGTGATTATAATAAGTTGGGACAGCCGGCTTCCCACGGCTGCGTGCGACTGTGCGTTCGTGACGCAAAGTGGATATATGATAACTGTGCAAGCGGAACAAAAGTTACAATTTATGACAGCAGTAATCCAGGGCCGTTGGGGAAACCAGCTACAATAAAGATACCTGCTGGACAGACATGGGATCCTACTGATCCTAATATTTAGAACGGTCAGATTATATAATTTGCGCAATATTGTGAAGAACGGGGGGACTGTCGCACCGGTTTGGCGTGTGACAGTCTCCCTGTTTGATGCTATAGGGTCGATTTTTCCCGAAGTGAAAAGTTGTAAATATTACAAAAGTATTACAAAAAAATGCATGTTTTGATTAAAGAAAACTTGCTAAATATAGTATTTGCGTTTATAATGGGGAATGATATTATGATATAAGTTGGTGGGATCATGTATTGGATAAAAAAATTTGAAGCTACAATATGGGTACTAATAAAATTACTGTTATATTTTCTGCTTTTAACTATATTTATGGTTGTTTTATCAAAAGAGAATCCAGCTTTATCGAGACTGTCAAGGACTATGGGAATAACCGTGACCACTTTTATAATAGTTGGAGCTCTTTTTCTGCGTATATATGGGATATATGATGTGGGAAGAAGAAAGAGCAAACCAATTATATATTCGTTGGTATTGGCCACTTTATTCACAGATATAGTCGTTTACCTTCAATTAATGATAATGAATACAATCACCCCGAGTATTTACGCTTTTAAGCTGAGTAGTATAGGTGGCTTACTGCTCGCGTATGTTCTTCAGGTCATAATTATCATTATTTTCACCTATGGCGGCAATGCAGTTTTTTTTAAATTCCACGACCCGGAGAGCTGCTGTATAATAACGTCTTCCCAGGAAAGTCTGGATTGTATTGTTCGAGCAGTTTTGAGGTTTAAAAAACAATATAAAATAGATTATGTGGTAGATTATAGGGCCGGCAATGTATTAGATATTGTTTCTAAGGCGGATACGGTATTTATTTACGACATTCCTGTTGTCGAAAGAAGTAAGATTGTTCGGTTTTGCTATAAGAATAAGATCAACATTTATATTAATCCTGAAATTGAAGATATAGTTGAAATGAATGCCAAGTATTACCTGTTAGATGATATTTCTATTTTGAATGCAAATGTTAAGTCGTGGACAATGGAACAGCGGATTGCAAAGAAACTGTTAGATATGTGTCTGGCCATTCTGCTAGGGATACTTACTTCACCGATATGGGTGATTTGTGCAATCGCCGTAAAAGCGTATGATGGAGGACCTGTATTTTTCAAACAGAAAAGAGCGACAATACATGGGCGTGTATTTGAGCTATATAAATTTCGTACAATGCGTGAAAATGTCGAAAACCGCTCAGTTACCGATCATGATAATCGAATCACAAAACCCGGGGAGATTATGCGGAAAACCCGTATAGATGAACTTCCTCAGTTGATTAATATATTGAAGGGAGATATGAGTTTTGTAGGGCCGCGTCCGGAGATGTTGGAGAATGTGACAGCATATGAGGAACAGCTGCCGGAGTTCAGATACCGCCTGCGCGTAAAGGCCGGGCTGACCGGTTATGCCCAAATTTCGGGAAAGTATAATACTACGCCGAAAGATAAACTTATAATGGATTTGATGTATATTGAGCAGTTCAGTATTTTAAGAGATATTCAGTTGATTTTTCAAACTTTTATTGTTCTTTTAAAATCTGACAGTACAGAGGCGTTTAAAGAGGGGACAACCGGACACCAGTATATTTTTCATCCCGCTGTGCAAGATAGAGAAGAATAGCCAACACATTTGCTGGATGTCATATTAAATAAATAATTAACAATGGGAGAAGAGAAATGGAAAAATGCAAGGTAAGCATCATCATGCCTGTATATAAGGTGGAAGAGTATGTTGGAAAAGCTATAGAGAGCATACAGGCACAGACTTTAAAGGACTGGGAGTTTTTAATTGTAGATGACGGGAGTCCTGATAAAAGTGGAGAGATATGTGATTCTTATGCATCAAAAGACAGCAGAATACAGGTGATTCATAAAGAAAATGGTGGCGCTCCGAGTGCAAGAAATACAGCTATTGAGATGGCACGGGGCGAGTATTTCTATTTTCTTGATTCAGATGACTGGGCCGAGCCTACTATGCTTGAGGATATGTATCGTATTGCCAAGCAGAATAAATCCCAGTTGGTTGTGGCGGGCTTTTATATTGATACTTATTGCGGAGATGGAAAATATATCTCCGATGATTACTTTGTGGAAGATGCTGTTTACGCCAACAAAGACGAATTTCGTAGAAACGCATATAAACTGTTCGATAAAAATCTCCTGTATACTCCCTGGAATAAGTTGTTTGAAGCGAAGTATATCATGGAAAACAACATTCGCTTTCCAACAACATTCTGGGATGATTTTCCATTTAATATAAGCGTTGTTAGAAATGTCGAGCGAGTGACTGTCACATCCAGACAGTATTATCATTTTTTGCGTGCAAGGACGGAGTCAGAAACGGCAGCGTATAGACCGGGAATGTATGAGAAGCGCGAAGATGAACATGGATGGATGCTGGAGTTATATAAGTCTTGGGGGATAACTGATAAATCAAGTATGGAAATGATCGCGAGGCGTTATATGGAAAGATTTGTCGGGTGTGTTGAAAATGTTACAAATCCCAAATGTGAGATGAGTAAAAAAGAAAAGAAGGCAGAAATTAAGAGAATGCTGCAAAATCCCCGTATTAATGAGATGGGCAGGCTCGCGGAACCGCGTTCCCTTTATATGAAATTGTTATTGCTGCCTATCCGACGCCACTGGACTTTGCTTACATATTGGGAAGCAAAAGTGATTACCTATGTTAAGACAAAAAACACCAAATTATTTACAAAACTGAAAGTAGGAAGATAATGGAAAATAGTATTGCTGTCAGCATTATAGTGCCGGCGTATAATGCAGCGAAGTCTTTGCGAAATTGCGTGGAGAGTATTTTATCCCAGACATTGAAAAATATAGAGGTCATTGCTGTTGACGATGGAAGTAACGATGACACCCGTAAAATATTGCGCGTTCTTGCTGATACTGATCCCAGAGTTATCGTAGTAGAAAAAGATAAAAATGAGGGTTTAAGTGCTGCCAGAAACTCGGGGATAGAAGTAGCCAAAGGCGAGTATATCGGCTTTGTAGATGCCGATGATTGGGTTGAAAACGATGCGTTTGAAAATATGTATACCAATGGGAAACATGCGGATCTTGTTCTGGCAGGTTACCGGCATGACTCTATGGACGAGGCGAGAACACGCGTAAATGTCAGCAGAAAAATATGCATGCGGCCGGGATATTGGGAAGACAAGCAGCAGATAGTGATGCAGGCGGCATATGCCGATACGTCAAAGATGTTTGCATATACCTGGAACAAATTGTACAAAAGAGACATTATTTTAAATTGTCAGATGCAGTTTTCCAAAGAGGTTTTGATAGAGGATTTTGTCTTTAATACAAAATACTGGGATCAGGTGTCCACTCTGGCTATTGTCGACTGCACAAAATATCATTATGTTAAGGCGTCTAAAGAGGCGTTGACCCAGAAATTTCTGCCTGATTTCTTTGCGATAATGAACAGCAGGTTTGACGCAATAAAGGGGTTAATGTCTAAAAATGGTGTATATTCCGGTGAAATCAGACAGCAATTGGCTAATATGTATATCAAGCATGCTATTGCCGGTGTAGTCAGGAATTTTTCACCAAAAGCCAATTACAGTTTGGGAGAACAGCGTAATAGGATAAAAGAACTCTTGGCGGACAGCCATTCCAAAGAAGCGCAAAAAAATGCAAAAGGCAACAATAAGCAGGAAAAGTTGTGTAATTTTGTCTTTAAAAGTAAAAGTGCATTTTTAGTTTTTCTTTTGGGGAAAGTGATCTTTTGGATGCAGACAAAATCAAAAACGGCATTTGATAAATTAAAATAGCGGGAAAACATCATAATGAAAAAGATAATGTTAATATCATGGGACATGAGCATGTTGGGCGGAATTAATCAAGTGGTAGTAACGCTGGCAAATAATCTCTGTACCCAATATGAAGTGACAGTGGTTTCTCTGGTGAAGTCGGGAGAGAGAACTCCTTACAGTTTTTCATCTTCCAAGACAGAAGTCGAATATATTATGGAAAAGGATTGCCGAGGTCGTAGTGTGATCCTGGAGGGACGTTCTAAGCTGAGGAAACTTGTCCGACAAAAGAAAATTGATGTTGTATTTCTAATGGGGTTTCAGGTCTCACTCCCGGCAATTTTAATGACAATGGGCCAAAGATGCCGATATATCTTTTGTGACCATGAAGCCTTATTGAGCAGATGGCATGAAAAGAAAGTGACAGCGGTTCGTTATCTGACAGCGGTTTTGTCAGATAAGGTCGTTACTCTGACTCGACAAAATGCTTTGGATTATATCTCAAGATTTAAATTATCCTCTAAAAAGGTGACTCATATCTATAACAGTATTGATGATAAGATATTGTCGAATGCACAGGAGTATAATGCTCAATCCAAAATTATCCTCTCTGTCGGACGATTCAGCCCGGAGAAACAATATGATCTTTTAGTGGAGATTGCAAATAGTGTTCTGAAGAAGCATTCGGACTGGAAGTGGTGCATATACGGTGATGGACAGACTTTTCCTGAAATAAAAGAAAAAATCAGCGCTTTAGGGCTAGAGGAAAAGATTCTTTTAAAGGGTGAAGTCTCTGACGTATCTACGATATATGCACAGGGAGCTCTTTTTGTTCTCACTTCTCAGAGAGAAGGCCTGCCGTTGGTGTTATTGGAGGCAAAGGCAAATCATTTGCCATGTATAAGTTTCGACATTATAAGCGGGCCTAAAGAGATCATTCAAAACAATATCGATGGTTTTCTGATAAAGCCATATGATAAGGAAGGAATGATCCGATCCATAGAGACATTAATAACTGATGAAAGGCTAAGAATAAAAATGTCAGAAAATACAGGAGGAAATTTGGAACAGTTTTCAAACAGAGAGGTCATGAATAAATGGAAAGCCTTAATTGATACTATATAAAGAGGTGGGCATGTGAGAAATTTGATTTGGGAAAAAGGTGAATTTAAACTGTGGATATTACTCTTATGTGCATATCATTTTTTTCCTTTTATTACTACAAGTGGAAGTATTATATTATACGCATGGGCGTACGTGATTCCTATTATATATATTGCCTGTAATCTCAATTACCTGTGTAAAATAATCTCAGCAATCGCATATTCGGAAGCTTTGATATGTATTGTGGGTCTCATAGTCCTTGCAAGCGGAAGTATTTTAATACCGGTTATTTATGGGACGGGTGATTTTACATTTTTTACAGAATCTATTTTGGGATTAGCGAAAATTCTGATCAGGATGCTTTTTATCTGTATTGTCATCCTTAAAAACATACCGGGCGCGACGAAGGAAACATTCATGAAATACTTTATCTTCTCATGTTGTCTGTATATTTGCAGCACTTTTGTAATGATATTGCTTCCGGGATTAAAAGATATATTCTATGAACTGATTAAAGAAACAGAACATGCGAAATTAATGGCGCTGGATTCACGTTACGCAACCAGATACGGATGGGCCGGCTTCTCTGGTTTTGAATATACGTTTAAATGCGTTCTGGCCATTATTTTTACTTGTTATTTACTGGAGAAAAAGATCAAAGAAAGCGGGATATGGATTTATGTGGGGATCGCTTTGTTCCTGCTTATTGGAACACTGTTTTATGGAAGAATAGGTTCTCTGTTCGGGTTAGGGGTGTTAGGTGTCCTTTTCCTGAGACTGCTCAAAAAGCGTCCCAAAATACTGGTAGGCGTTGTTATATGCGGTGTTCTATTATGTATAGGACTATTTATCCTGCAAAGCCAAAATGATTCTGTAAGAACATGGTTTGAATGGGCATTTGATCTGTTTGTGACATTTATAGAGACAGGAAAACTTCAAACAGAGTCGTCCAATGTACTACTGCAACAGATGTTGTTTGTTCCAGAATCACAAACGCTGCTGTTTGGAGATGGCATGTATACAACAGACACAGGCTATTATATGGGAACCGACGCTGGAATTATGAGAGCGCTTTTGTTTGGAGGAATAGGATTCGCATTATTCAGATACCTTATTTTTTATTTGCCACTGGCAGGAAAAGTTTTAAATAGGGATGTTAATAAAGAACAGAAATGGTTGTTTTTCTGGGTGTTAATACTTTGTATTGTCTTTGAGATAAAAGGAGAAATTCTATTTTCCTGTATTCCTATATTTATTTGGGCATTTATAATTGATAAGTATAAAAAAGTGGAGGAACAAAGATGGAACGAGATTTAAATTTCAGAAGGTTGTTTAAAATGTATTTATTGAATGTCTGGCTAATAATCCTGATTGGTATTATTGCGGCTATAGGAGTGGTTGGGTTGATTAGAGGAACGAATGAAACCACGGTAACGAGAGCCGTTTATCTCGTTTATGATCTGAACGACACAGGAGAGAATGATCTTGAAGCTAAAAAGAACAGTTATTTCGATGCATACCGAGCATTGCTGAGAGGGAATACTTTGACTCAGTCAGGAACTTTTACTGATGAGGAACAGGACAAGCTGGCGGGTCTGAATGTAGAAGTGGAATCCAGCTGCTATACGATCACTATGCAGGGAGAAGATCTGGGTGAAGATGATGCAGCAGTATTAGATAAATATATTGATGCTTCCCAGGAGTGGATGCGTGAGAAGTTCCAGGATGATAGTATTGAAGCGGAAATAGTTCGCAGCAACATGGAAACATCCTCAGGGCGCAGCATTGTATTAAATGCGGCAATCGGTTTTATTATTGGAGTTGTATTAGCTGTTATAGGTCTGTTTATCTGGTTTGTTGCAGATCAGAAAATCCGAAATGAAGAAGATGTAGTTTATTATACAGGGCTTAAATGTCTGGCAGTAGTCAAAAGGAGATAAAAGTATGAATAGTAATGAACTTGATATTGAGAATCTGAGGGAAACCATTTTATTATCTGATTCAAAAGTCTGGGGAATTGTCAGCCAACAGAAAGGTGTGGGCAAATCTTACATTGCCAAAAAGCTGGATGATCATTTGCAAAAATCAGGGAAAACAGTTCTATATTTGGAATGCGGGGCCGGAGAAGAAAATTCAGTCAGTCTGGAAGAAGAAATGAAAAATCTTCCTGCCGTGGAGGAAGACAGTAGGGCGTTAAAAAGCAGAAAAATATTCATGTCAGACCGTGCCGGGATCGAGAAGTTGGTTTATGATGAAAGTTTTGAAAAACTAATTGACACCTACAGAAACAGATTCGACTATGTTCTTGTAGATATGATGTCACTGGAAGAAAACAGCATTGCAAAGAGAATATCCAGTATTTGCGACAATAACTTATTTGTACTTGCAAAAGATACACAGAACGGCATAGAGTTACGCAAAGTGATCGATCAACTGTGTGATGTCAATGTACGAATCGCTGGAGTTGTAATGAATGAATATCATGAAAAGAGAAGCTGGTTAAGGGCATAGGAGTGTGAATTATGAAAACATATTTAGTCACTGGCGGAGCCGGTTTTATTGGAACAAATTACATTCATTATATGTTGGCAAAATATGGAGAAAAGATACGCATCATCAATGTGGACAAGCTGACATATGCGGGTAACCTTGAAAATTTGAAGGATGCAGAACGGTTGGACAACTATGAATTTGTAAAGGCGGATATATGTGATAAAGAAGCTGTAGATAAAATTTTCCAAACCTATGATATTGACAGGGTGGTTCACTTTGCCGCAGAAAGCCATGTGGACAGAAGCATCAAGGATCCGGAAATATTCGCAAAAACGAATATACTGGGAACTCTGGTTTTGCTTATAACTGCCAGAAAATACTGGGAGGTTTCTGACGGTGAATATAAGGAGGGGAAAAAATTCCTTCATGTTTCTACGGATGAAGTATATGGTTCACTGGAAAACGACACGGATTTCTTTTATGAGACCACACCATATGCACCTCACAGTCCGTACTCTGCCAGTAAAGCGTCTTCGGATATGTTAGTTCAGGCATATATAGACACATACCGTTTTCCGGCTAATATAACAAACTGCAGTAATAATTACGGTCCGTATCAGTTCCCGGAAAAACTGATACCATTGGTGATTAATAATGCCCTGAACGGTAAGAAACTGCCGGTTTACGGAGATGGAAAGAATATAAGAGACTGGCTGTTCGTAGAAGATCATGTGAAAGGCCTGGATGCTGTACAGGAAAAAGGCAGATTATACGAAAAGTATAATATTGGCGGTCATAATGAAAAGCAAAATATTGAAATTATTAAGATTATTCTGGACACTTTATTAGAGATGCTTCCGGAGACTGACGCAAGAAGAAAAAATATATCTGAGAAGCTGATCACTTATGTGGAAGACAGAAAAGGGCATGACCGCAGATATGCAATAGCCCCGGACAAGATACAAAGAGACATTGGCTGGACTCCGGAAACTCATTTTGAAGAGGGAATAAAAAAGACAGTCCAGTGGTATCTGGAAAATGAAGATTGGATGGAAAACGTCACAAGCGGTGCATATCAGAAGTATTATGAAGAAATGTATAGTACAGGCAGGAGATAGAAAGATGAAAAACAGGAAGGGAATAATTTTAGCAGGAGGAACCGGAAGCCGATTATATCCCCTTACTAAAGTTATTTCAAAACAGATTATCCCGATATATGACAAACCGATGATTTATTATCCGCTGTCGGTTTTACTTTTGGCCAATATACGGGATATTTTGATTATATCCACACCTAAAGACATTGATGGCTTCCGCAGACTTTTAGGAGATGGACATAAGATAGGAGTCTCGCTTTCATACGCAGTTCAGGAGAAACCGGGAGGTTTGGCAGAAGCGTTTATAATAGGAGAAAAATTCATCGGAAATGACGACGTTGCGCTGATTCTCGGAGACAATATCTTCTATGGTCAGAGTCTGACGGAGGTTTTGAACCGGGCTATGACCAGAAAAGAGGGCGCTACGATTTTCGGATACTATGTGAAGGATCCGAGATCATATGGTGTTGTTGAATTTGATAAAGCGCTGAATGTAATATCAATCGAGGAAAAGCCTTCTGTTCCAAAGACAAACTATGCAGTGCCGGGATTGTATTTTTATGATAACAGCGTTGTTGATATTGCCAAAAATGTTGAGCCGTCCGTGCGGGGAGAAAAAGAGATTACGAGCGTGAATAACGAATACCTCAAACGAGGGAAACTGAAGGTAGAGCTTTTGGGAAGAGGGTTCGCATGGCTGGATACCGGAACTCCTGATGGCTTATTGGAAGCGGCGAATTTCGTCTCGACATTTCAGAAGCGTCAGGGACTTTATGTGTCCTGTATTGAAGAGATCGCATTTAAACGTGGATTTATCGATAGCACCCAGCTGGAAAAGCTTGCATTGGAACTCCCCAACACACCTTATGGCGAATATCTGATGGACATAGTCCGTATGGCTGAAGATAAGACAGAGGAGTGAGCGTATGGGCCAGGAATTTCTTGTAACCATTATTGTACTGACTTATAAGAATTTCAGCGGACTGCAAAAAACGATGGATGCTATATTAGAGCAGAGCTATCCCAATATAGAAATTATTATAAGTGATGACGGATCAGAAAACTACTCGGAGGATATTTTTCTTCCTTTTCAGGAGAAAGCCCGCAGTGCGGGGAAGAAGATTATACTTAGACATAATCTGAAAAACCTGGGAACAGTAAAAAATATTAACAGCGCGTTGGAACTGGCTCACGGAAATATAATAGGATTTCTCGGGTGCGGGGATTATTATGCTTCTGTGAACGTCATTCAAAAAGTCAAGGAACAATTTGAAAATACTGGAGCAGATGTGGTTACATGTAAGATGAAAGGTATTTCTGTTTCCAACCCCGAAAGAACATCAGTATTGCCGAAAAAAAATATACGCAGATTATTAAAAGATAGCGATCGCAGGAAGCTGCAGTATAAAATGTTCAATGAGAACTGTTTTTGCGCTCCTGCAACCTTTTATCGGGCGGAAATATATGATAAGTACGGAAATTACGATGAAAGAATGCGGCTGATTGAAGACTATCCTTTTATGTTTAAATTGGTACAGAATAATGTGAAGATTTCATTTTTGGACATTTTTGCGGTCAATTATTTATTTGACGGAGTATCTACCGGAGGGGTGAATCCAACAATAGTTTCTGATCTGGAAAAGATTCAAGAGTATATTTTATTGCCCAATATTGATATGTGCCGGGGACGAAATAAAAGACTGTTTTTCTATAATTATAAAAGGAAGCGCTGCAAAAATAGCGGAATGAAGCTGTTGATTGCCTTAAAGTATTTTGACCAATTTGTGTTCTGGCAGTTTAAACGCATCAAGGGCATGTGGGAGACATTGAGGAGAAAGTGATGGTTTCTAATACAAGACTGATAGAATTTAAAGACATTAAAAATACAGAAAGCCGTGACGGATATATGGGACATTTAGTGCCTATTGAAGCAGAAAGCGATATTCCTTTTGCAATAAACAGGATATATTATATTGCGGATGTGCCGGAAGGACAGGTGAGAGGGTTCCACTCCCATAACGATCTGGAGCAGGTATTAATATGTCTGCATGGAAGCGTTACTGTCAAGATCAGCACACCATTTGAGGAAGAGCATATCGTACTGGACAGACTAAACAAAGGACTTTATATTGGCCCGATGGTCTGGCGCGAAATGTATGATTTTTCTCAGGACGCTGTGTTACTTGTTCTGGCATCTAAACATTATGATGAAGCAGATTATATCCGGGATTATCCGGCATATTGCAGGCAGGCAGAGGGTTATTTTAAAGGAGGGGAATAATATGATCCCATTTAATGATTTTCGTATCATGCATCAGGAACTGAAGGACAAGATGGAAGAAACTTTCCGGAAGGTTTATGAAGAAAACTGGTTTATTCAGGGAAAACAAGAAGAAAGTTTTACAAAAGAATTTGCGGAATATTGTGGAGCCAAGTATTGCGTAGGAGTCGGAAATGGACTTGACGCGCTCAGGATGATTCTGCAGGCTTTTGATATTGGCGCGGGGGACGAGGTTATCGTGCCTTCAAATACATTTATAGCGACAGTGCTGGCCGTGACGTATGTGGGAGCGGTTCCAGTGTTGGTAGAGCCGGATATTAAAACTTATACAATAGACCCCGCACTGATTGAGAGAAAAATAACAAAGAATACAAAGGCTATAATAGCAGTTCACTTATATGGGCAAACTTGTGATATGGATGCAATTAATGAGATTGCGGCCAGGTATAACCTGAAAGTGATTGAAGATGCCGCGCAGGCTCACGGTGCGGAATATAAGGGCGTAAAAGCGGGGAACCTGGGAGATGCCGCGGGTTTCAGTTTTTATCCGGGGAAAAACCTTGGAGCATTGGGAGATTCCGGGGCAATCACTACGAACGACGGAGAATTGGCGGAAAAACTCAGAGCAATAGGAAATTATGGTTCTACAGGGAAGTACAATCATGTCTACAAGGGCACTAATTCCAGGTTGGATGAGCTTCAGGCCGCGTTTCTGTCAGTAAAGCTGGCTTGTCTGGATAAATGGAATGAGAGAAGAAGGGAAATTGCCGAGAAGTATCTTCATGGAATCACTAATCCGAACATAGTTTTACCGGAAATTGCCCCGTATAATCTGCCGGTGTGGCATATTTTCGCAATCCGCACAGACAGACAGGAAGAATTAATCGAACATCTCAAGGAGAATGGGATCGAAGCTCGTGTACATTACCCAATAGCAATTCATATGCAAAAGGCGTATGAGGATATGGGATACGGCAAAGGCGATTTTCCCATTGCTGAAGCAATATCTGAACAGGAAGTGAGTCTGCCGATGTTTTACGGACTGAGTGATCAGGATACAGAACACATTATTGCCTGTTTAAATCATTGGAAATGATAAGAGGTATATTATGAAAAAGGGTAAAAATGTTGTAATTGAAGACGGCTGCCGCATCAGCGACAGCGTTGTTCTGGGTGACAACGTATATATAGAGAGCGGAGTTGTAATATATGATAATGTAAGAATAGGAAGTAACACATTTATCGGAGCCGACTGTATTCTGGGGGAACATCTGGCAGGATATTACAAAGACAGAGCGTCTTATATTCAGCCGGAATTGGTGATTGGATCTGACTCACTGATCAGAAGCAAAACGATTATTTATGCCGGTACCAGTATAGGAGAGAACTTTCAGACCGGTCATCGCGTGACGATACGTGAAAACACCAGAATAGGAAGTTTTACCAGAGTAGGAACGAACTGCGATATACAGGATGGTGTAGAGATAGGAAACTATGTAAACATTCACAGTGATGTGTTTATAAGCGCTGATAATAAGATATGTGATTATGTGTGGATCTGTCCCCGTGTTTTATTTACCAACGATTTTACTCCGCCTTCAAATGAAATCAAAGGCTCAGTTGTAGAAAGCTTCAGTACAGTCGGAGCCAATACAACTATTCTCCCCGGAAGTCATATACGAAGTGAGGTATTAGTGGCTGCCGGAGCTGTTCTGGGAGGAGATACTGAAACCGGCTGGGTCTACGCGGGCATTCCGGCAAAAAAAATGAAAATGGCATCACAGATCAGAAACCATGTTACAGGAGAAAAAGCTTATCCGTGGCCAGAGCATTTCAGAAGAGGAATGCCGTGGGAAGAAACGGGATTTGCAGAATGGAGCGATCAATGAAGCGCGTTTTAGGACTATATACAAATTTGTCTAAAGAGGCAAAGGCCTCCTTGTGGTTTGTTATATGCAATGTTGTACAGAAAGGAATATCGTTTTTCACAATTCCGGTCTTCACCAGATTATTAACTACAGAAGAATACGGAATGACAACTGTATACCAGTCCTGGATGAGCCTGATCATTATCTTCACGACTCTGAATATACAATACGGGGCGTTTAATCCCGCAATGATAAAGTTTGAGAAAGATAGAGACCGTTTCATTTCCTCGATGCAGGGGCTGAGCACAGTCCTTACAGCAGGTTTTCTGGCCATCTATCTTCTTGGATACAAACAGTGGAATTCTCTGTTTGATCTTCCACTGATACTGATGCTCTGCATGTTTGCCGAGATGTTTACGTCACCGGCACTTGGATTTTGGTCGGGAAAACAACGATTTGACATAAAGTATAAGGGGCTTGTGGCATTGACAATTTTTATTGCCGCTCTCAGTCCTGTTATCGGAATAGCATGTGTTTTGCTGGCTGATGACAGAGGCATCGCCAGAATTGTCGGGTGTGCCCTGGTCAACATTGCCGTTGGTTTGATCCTCTATATTTATAATTGGAGTAAGGGGAAAAAGTTATATGTAAAAGAGTATTGGATCTATGGATTAAAGTTCAATGTTCCGTTAATTCCGTATTATTTATCTCAGATGGTATTTAATCAATCGGATCGCCTGATGATTGACGCACTGGACGGTCGTGATAAGGCGGCGATATATGGCGTTGCCTATTCTCTGGGACTTGTATTGAATTTTGTCATAAATTCAATTAATAATTCTTTTGTACCCTGGACCTATAAAAAAATCAGAGATGGGAAGCAAAAAGAAATTAAGAATATTACAAATGGTATAACCGCATTGGTTGCGGTTATGCTGCTTGTCCTGATACTGATAACTCCGGAGATCATGAGATTTATTGCTGCGCCGGAGTATTATGAAGCCATTTGGGTTGTACCGCCGATTGTCGCCAGCCTTTTCTTTTTGTTTCTGTCACAATTATCCATCAATATAGAGTTTTATTTTGGCAAGAACACATTATTGGTAAAAGGTTCTATTTTAAGCGCGATTATTAACATTGTGTTAAACTATATTTTCATACAATTGTTTGGATACATGGCGGCAGGATATACAACTTTGGTTTCATATATTATTTTTTGTATCAGCAATTATTTGTGTATGAAAAAGGTGTGCCGCGAGCATTTTGGAGAGAATCAGTGGCAGATCTATGACTTTAGGATTTTGAGTGTCATAAGCGCGGTATTTTTGGGAGTAATGTTCGTATTAATGACATTATATAATTTTATGATTATCCGTTATGTTATTGTTGTAATAATTCTGTTGCTCTTATTCTTAAAGCGAAAATATATACTTGAGAAGGTAAGAGAAATACGTTCAACATAAGAGGAGTTCGTGTGATGTTAAATGGATTAAAGAATAAGATGAATAACATATATATGGATGATTCAATCCCTCTGAACAGCTTTAAGAAGAGAATTGTCTATATGATAAAACAAAGAGTTACAAAAGCGGATATTACTACTTTTAGCAGATTGAACAGACTGAAAAAAAGAAAAAGTCATACGAATAGAAAAATACAAGTTGTATTTTTGCTTCAGATGCCAGAAGTCTGGGGAAAACAAAAATCTATTTATTATGAAATGAAGCGGGATGAAAGAATTCATACAGTAGTGCTGGCTATTCCCAAATTTGATATTCAGAAGCAGTGCTGTGAAACAGGCAGAAACGAGGCTTATGATTTTGCTGTAAGCGAGAATTTATCTGAAATTGTGCGCGCTGACACTAATGAAGGTTTGGTGGATTTAAAAAATCTAAATCCCGATTACGTTTTCTATCAGAGACCTTATGAGGCGTATTTGCCGAAGGAGTACAGAAGTGACCATGTAATAGAATATGCCAAAACATGTTATGTACCGTATGCGATTTTTGCCACCCTTGAAGGGGAAATGATACGGGAGTATGAAAGAGGGTTTGCGCGTAATATATATATCAACTTTGTGAGCAGCAGAGATATGGAAAATCGATTAAAGAAAAAGTTTTTCCTGACATCAAAACTGAAACTGAGAAAATTCAGATACTTAGGGATCCCAATACTGGAAAATATACTCAGATGTTCCTCGTCGGAAGCTGGAAATAGAGTATGGCAGGAGTGGGGAGATTCGTCTAACAAGCTGAAGATTCTGTGGACTCCGAGATGGACAACTGATGATAAATTAGGAGGGAGTCATTTCTTTCAGTATAATGAGGAAATCTGCCGGTTTGCATTGAAAAACGATGATTTTTTCATTGTACTGCGGCCTCATCCGCTTGCTTTTGCAAACTATATAAGAGAAGGACTGATGACAGAGAAAGAAGTCGAGGCATTCAAGCAGAAGCTGGAAAGAACGTCTAACATGGCTCTTGATGACAGAAAAGAGTATATCGATACGTTTTGGGGAGCGGATGTTCTGATAACCGATATTTCTTCTATGCTGCTGGAGTTTTTCGTGACGGGGAAACCGGTTATCTTTTGTGGCACTGATATTAAGCTGAATTCCCTATACAGTGAAGTTGTTGATGCAACATATCAGTGCGGTTCATGGAATGAAATAGAAATGGTATTATGCGAACTGCAAAATGGAGAAGACAGACTAAAGGAAAAAAGGCAGCGCCTTATTGAGACATTATTTGGAGATTTGGAAAACACTTCTCACAGGATTGTAGAGGAAATAGCGAATGATTATCTTCAGGACTGAAATGGAAAACAGATAAGAGAACTCTTTTGGAAAGGAAATGATTATGAAAAACATTGCTTTAATTATAGCCGGCGGATCAGGAGCAAGGATGCATCAGGACATACCCAAACAATTTTTAACTGTAAATGAGAGACCGGTTATTGTTTATACTATGGAGGCGTTTCAGAAGCATGCTGATATTGATTCTATCGCGGTTGTTTGCATTTCAGGATGGGAACAAGTGCTGTGGGCCTACGCGAAGCAGTTCAATATTAAAAAATTAGAATATGTTGTTTCGGGCGGGGAAAACGGGCAGAGTTCCATAAGAAACGGATTGTTTGAACTGGAGAAACATTTTGAAGAGGATGATGTAGTGCTGAT
The DNA here is from genome assembly GCF_944377805.1 of uncultured Mediterraneibacter sp. Lineage (GTDB taxonomy): Bacteria > Bacillota > Clostridia > Lachnospirales > Lachnospiraceae > Mediterraneibacter. The sequence continues at coordinate 38,276 of NZ_CALWFZ010000002.1, forward strand.
TCACGATTCTATCCGCCCTATGGTATCAGCGGATATTATTTCCGACTGTATTGTAAAAACACGGCAATACGGATGTGCAATAGCGACAATCCCATGTGCGGAAGCAATGCTGCAGACTGAAGATGGAATTATCTCTACCGGCAGTTATCCCAGAGATAATCTGAAAAGAACCCAGACTCCGCAGGGCTTCCATTTAGGAGAAATATGTCAGTTACATCGAAATGCACTGCAAAAAGGCATTACAAACTCTGTTGCTTCATGCACTTTGAAGATAGAAATGGGCGAGCAAGTATATTTCTCTATGGGATCAGAAAAGAATATCAAATTAACAACAGTTGATGATATTGACATTTTCAAAGCGCTACTGTTAGCGGACAGGGCTGACTGGTTAAAAAATTAATGGAGTGATTAAATAATGAATTTTTATAGTAGTGTAACGTACATGAAAGATCTGCAAGATACAGCAGCCCGTCTGAAAATATGTGATTTGAGAGGAAGTTCGTTTTTAATCACCGGGGCATCGGGTCTGATTGGCTCTTATATCGTAGATGTCCTGATGACCGCCAATACTCTGTATAATGCGGATATACAAGTATATGCTCTGGGAAGAAGCCGCCAAAGGCTGAGCAAAAGATTTGAAGGGATTCAAACGAATAAACTTGTATATATTGAGCAGGATCTTCAGACTCCTCTGACATTTCAGTGCAAAGCAGATTATATAATCCATGCGGCGAGCAATGCATATCCGAAGGCTTTTAGAGAAGATCCTGTAGGAACAATGATGAGCAACCTTCTGGGCACTTATCAATTATTGGAGTACGCCCGAAAAAATAGCACAAAGAGAATGCTTTTTGTTTCAACCGGTGAGGTATACGGCCAGTATGACGGACAAACCGAGGCGTATTCTGAAGAATATTGCGGTTATCTTAACATTCTTCAGGCCAGGTCATGTTATCCTTCCAGCAAAAGAGCAGCCGAAACTTTATGTTGCTCTTATCTGAAACAATATGGCGTGGATGTGGTTATAGCGCGGCCATGTCATACATATGGCCCGAATACAACCTCAAATGACAACCGGGCAAATGTGCAGTTCATTGATAACGCATGTAACGGAAAAGACATTGTTTTAAAAAGTGCTGGAGATCAGATGCGCTCTTACTGCTATATTACTGATTGTACCGCAGGGATTTTGACAGTTCTAACTAACGGTGCAAGCGGCGAAGCATATAATATAGCTTATTCAGAAGCGCAGGTGAGTATTGCTCAGTTTGCCGGTATCGTTGCGGAGCAGACAGGCCGTAAAGTTGTTTTTGAAATCCCGGATGACGAGGCGCTTTCAGAAAGAACGACGATCAGCAGACAGGTTTTGGACAGCGGGAAACTGGAGATGTTGGGTTGGCAGGGGAAATTTACTGTAGAGAGAGGAATAGCACATATTTTAAAAGTCGTTAAAAGTTTATAGAAAAAGGGGATCGGAAATTTCAGATTTTTTGAACCGAAGGAGTGAATATGAGGGTGAAGGAACCTGCTAGAAAAAACGCCATTCTGATACCGGCACTGAATCCGCCGGAGTCTCTTGAGAGTTATATACAAGAACTGATAAAAGAAAATTTTCAATATATTATCCTTGTAGATGATGGAAGTGATACAAAGTATAAAGAATTTTTTCAAAGAATAGAAGCGAAAAATTCAGGGGGGGGGCAAACAGTTGTTCTCTTACAGCATGAAGAGAACTATGGTAAGGGCAGAGCCTTAAAAACAGGATTCAGCTATTTTGTCAGAAACAACAGAGATATGGACGGAATCATTACAGTGGATTCAGATGGCCAGCACAAGGTGCGAGATGTTATCAATATATCCGATGCGCTTGATAATATGACAGAGGCATCCATTTTTCTCGGAGTTCGATCATTTGACTATGATTTTGTTCCGTTTAAAAGTAAGTTTGGGAATAAGTGCACCAGTATTTTGTTCGGCGCTTTAAACGGCAGGTATTTGCGTGATACCCAGACAGGACTTCGCGGGTTTAAAAAGGACATTCTGACTGCCAACTTCATAAATCTGGCTGGAGAGCGTTTTGAGTATGAAATAAATATGCTGATATATGCTGTGAAAGAACATTACCCAATAGAGGAGATTGAAATAGAGACAGTTTATATTAATGATAACCAGGAAACACATTTTCATCCGTTGAAAGATTCATGGAAAGTTTATAAAGTGCTTTTCTCTAATTTTGTCAAATACATTTTCTCTTCTTTTGCTTCAAGTATTATTGATTTAGTTTCTTTTCAAGTACTATTGGCACTATTTGTACATTTAGCGGTAGACAGAAGACTTTTGACAGCAACTGTTGCGGCACGAGTGATTTCTTCGGCTTTTAACTTTGCGGTTAACAGAAAAGTTGTATTTCAAAACAGAGGTAAACTTACAAAGCAGTTCATAAAATATTACCTGCTTTGTATTATACAAATGTTTTTGTCGGCATTTCTGGTCATACAAGTAAACAGATTGTGGGGGATAAGTAAGCTGGTCGAGAAGATTATTGTCGACACGATACTTTTCTTTGTGAGCTATCACATCCAGAGAGTCTTTATTTTTGTGAATGGAGGCGATGGAAATGCTGATACTTAAAACGATACGTTTTCTAATACTGATTATTTCCAGCTATGGCTGGATTGTCTTTCTCACAGAGAAAAAGATAAAAGCAGAGTTCTCGGTTATGCTGTTTATTTCAGGAACAGGGAGCCTGATGTTTGCCGCAGGATTGCTGAATATTCTGGAGATTACCAGTTTATTCATAGCTGTCGCAGGTCTTGTGTTTACAATACGGTCACTTAGAAAAGGGCAGATGCCGGTTGATTTATTATCATGGGGAATTATATTTTTTATTTTCTCTTTGGTTGCCCTGTTTGCACTTCTGTATGGCACAAAGTTCACAAGATATGATAATTTCAGCCATTGGGCTGTTGTAGCGCGGGAAATTCTGGAGAATAACCGTTTCCCCAATTTTCAGGATCAGCTTATTACATTTCAGTCTTATCCGCCAGGAAGCGCGGCGTTCATTTATTATATTTGTAAAGTAAGTGGTATTCATTCAGAATGGATGATGATGTACGCGCAGGGAATAGCGACAGTTGGAATGTTAGTGCCTCTGTTCGCTTTTTGTAAGAAAGCACGGAATATTGTTTTGCCGATTATTACCATTATTTTTATTTTATGCTGTAATATAAGGCTCGTGGATATTTGCGTAGATACACTGTTGTTATGTACAGGATCAGCGGGAGTGCTTTTCTGCATATATTACCAAAAAAGAGTGCATGATTTATATCCGGCGCTGATTCCGGTTCTGATCTTTTTGGTCAGCATAAAAAACAGCGGCATTTTCTTTGCTGCCGGTATAATTGTATATTTCCTTCTGGTATGTGGCAAGAGGAACTTGAAGCAGGCGGTGATTCTTTCAGCTGTTACGCTGGTGACAATATTATTATGGAAGCAGCATGTATCTCTTGTATTTGAAAGCGGTATGACAACAAAGCATTCCATGTCTCTGGCGAATCTGGGCAGCACATTTACTGAAAAAACAAAGGATGACATACTCCAGATTACTGATCGTTATCTCAAATCAGTTTTTACATTACGCAATGAGTTCTTTTATTTTGCCGTGGGAATAATATGTTTGCTGTTGTTTTGCATCAAGACTAAAAAGAAATACAGATCTTTTGTGATAAAAAACAGTGTTTTTTGTATAATGATATATATTGTCTACCAGTTTTCTCTGCTCGGGATGTATCTGTTCTCCATGCCGACAAATGAGGCAATGAATATGGCATCGTATGACAGATACCATATGACTATACTCGGATTTTTAGTTATAATCATGTTGCCGCAGGTTATGTCAGTAACCTTTTCGAAAATGCAGTTGTCACTTGCCTGGTATAGCGTTACAGCATTGGTAGAATATGCTTCTCTTACTCCGGATCTGAACTATTTACTCCGAATTGACTGGGAAGAGACAGAGCGCTATCGGTATGAAAAAGTGATTGAGGACTATGAGGTTCCTGTTCGATCTTCCTATTTAGTTCTGAGAAATGATGACGACTATGGATATTCATACTACTTTTACCGCTATTATCTGGAATCAAGCCAGGTAGAGGTCTTTACAGATGAGCAGTTGCCGGATCTGGAAGAAATTCGAGACTATTATGAATATATTATTATTTTGGACGGAACTGAGGAAGAATATAATTATGTACAAAATACGCTGGGGATTGATTCAACTGACCGGGTGATTAAATTGTCAGAATGGGAAAATCAGTGATGCTTGTAATAAAACTGAACAGACTATAGTAGGGAAGGAGAAGAAGATATGAAACAATATGATTATCTGATCGTGGGAGCAGGCCTGTATGGAGCGGTGATGGCGTATGAACTCGGAGAGCGGGGAAAGAAATGCCTCGTGATCGACCGCCGCGATCATATCGCGGGAAACATTTACTGTGAGGATGTGGAGGGAATTCATGTGCATAAGTACGGGGCGCATATCTTCCATACATCAGATAAGAAGATCTGGGATTATGTGAATCAGTTCGCGGAGTTCAACAATTATATTAACTCCCCGGTGGCTGTCTACAAAGACGAGCTTTATAATCTTCCGTTTAACATGAACACTTTCAGTAAAATGTGGGGGATCAGGACGCCGCAGGAGGCGAAAGAGATCATCGAAAGACAGAGAAAAGAGACCGGGATCACAGAGCCGAAGAACCTGGAAGAGCAGGCCCTCTTTCTGGTAGGAAAAGACATTTATGAGAAACTCGTAAAGGGCTACACGGAGAAACAGTGGGGCAGAAGCTGCACGGAACTCCCGGCTTTTATAATCAGGAGACTTCCCTGCCGTTTTATCTACGATAACAATTACTTTAACGATCGGTATCAGGGGATCCCGGAAGGCGGGTATACGCCGATCGTGGAAAAAATGCTCTCAAAAGCAGAGGTGAGAACCGGAGTGGATTTCTTTGAGTTCAGGAAAGAGAATCCGGATATAGCAGAGACGGTCATATTTACCGGTCAGATCGACGAGTATTTCGGCTATGAGCTGGGGGCGCTGGAATACCGTTCCGTGCGTTTTGAGACGGAAGTTCTGGACTGCGAGAACTATCAGGGGAATGCGGTCGTCAACTACACGGAGAGGGAAGTGCCTTATACCCGTATTATCGAGCATAAACATTTTGAGTTCGGCCATCAGGAGAAAACCGTAATATCAAAGGAATATTCCTCCGAGTGGACGGTGGGAATGGAGCCGTATTATCCGGTCAATGATGAGAAAAACGGCGTATTGTTTGAAAAATACAGGGAGCTTGCCGCAAAAGAGAAGAACGTGATCTTCGGCGGACGGCTTGGAGACTATAAGTACTATGATATGGATAAGGTGATTGCGGCGGCGCTGTGTCAATTAGAAGGCTTGCTATAGTTTATCCTGTTGTAAGATGGACTAGAACAATTACTTTCAGATAAAAGGTGCATTCATGAGTGAGACATCAGTTAATAAAAGAGACATTTCAATTGATATTGTAAAAGGTATAGGAATGGTGGCGGTCATTTTAGGTCACATGTCGCTGCCGGAAAAAGCAACTGATTTTATTTTCAGTTTTCATATGCCCCTGTTTTTTCTTATAAATGGGTACTTCTTCAAAGAAAAAAGTATCGGGCAATCTATCTGTCAGAAGTTTAGAACGCTTATTTTGCCTTATTTGTGTACTAGCTTACTTGTCATTGTTTCGTCAGTGTTCTGGAACATTTTAAAAGGCGCCGATGCTGCGACCATTATTTCTTCGATAAAAATGTGGGGCGCAGCTGCATTATACGGAAGTGGAACATATACACATTTTCTGAAATGGGATATTCATATAATAGGGGCGATCTGGTTTTTGCTGGCTATGTTTTGGGCAGATGTTATTTTTAATCTGCTGTTGAAAGTGAAAGGAACATATTTATGGGGAGTGCTTCTGGCGATATTAGGTTATGTGACAACAGGGCTCATCTGGCTTCCCACAAGTTTCCAGGCAGGACTGACGGCAATTTTATTTATAGAAATCGGATATATAGCCAGACAGAAGAATTTACTCGAAACAGCTCTTAATAATATCTGGATACTTCTGGCAGCAGCAATCTTATGGGGAAATTCCATTATTTATGGCGGTCATTTATACATGGTTGGAAACCATTATGGGAATGGTGTTTTTGATGTGTTAGGAGCGGTAAGCGCCACACTGGTGCTCATTAAGTTTGGGAGACTGCTGGCTGCCCAAAAATCTGTATTTGCCTTAGCGCTTGCAAATTATGGAAAGGATTCTCTGATTGTGCTATGTTTTCATCTGATCGAACTGAACACTTTTCCCTGGTATCTGATAAGCGATCGGTTTAGTTACTTTTTATCAACATTACTCATAGTCGCTTTAAAAATCTGCTGGAGTATCCTTGCTATTATTTTGATAAAGTATATTCCTGTTTTTAATACAGTGTTTGGTAAAAAGCCCAAAAATAGAGAAAAATTAATTTGACGTGAACTGTTGAAGAGAAAAAAAGAATGTTGTATATTAATAAAAAATGCAATATAGGGGATTATTATGTCAAAGAACACAAGAAGAACTAGATACAGGCGTACACGGAGAAAAAAAGGAAACTGGTTTACCAGATTGAAAATGTGGCAGAGGATTCTTTTATGTACTGTGGCAGTAATCATATGCGTGATTTTGTCGGCAGTGGCCTATGTGTATGCAAAATGGAGCAAAGTGGATTCTCAGGAGATCCGGGCAGAAGACTTAATTATTAATCAGGAAGTAAAGAAGAATCGAGAAGTGGATCTGGGAGATGGATATACTAATGTGGCGTTATTCGGCGTTGATTCAAGATATGGAGACCTGGGCAAAGGAACCCGCACAGATTGCATTATTATTGCCAGCCTGAACAATGAGACAAAAGAGATAAAACTGGTTTCAGTGTATCGAGATACTCTGCTTAATCTTTCTGAAGGAACATACCAAAAATGCAATGCCGCCTATAGTTATGGCGGGCCGGTCATGGCAATCAACATGCTGAATATGAATCTTGATCTCGATATTGAGGACTATGTCACCGTTGATTTTGGCGCAATAGCAGATGCGATTGATTTGCTGGGCGGTGTGGAACTCGATATCACGGACGAAGAGGCAAAGTATCTGAACCAGTTCCTCCAGGAAACAGCAAACTCTGCCGGGAAAGAGGCTCACTTCATACAAGGTGGAGGTCATTATCTTATGGATGGAGTTCAGGCAACGACTTTTGCCCGTATCCGTTCTACAGCTGGAGGCGACTTTACCCGTACAGAACGTCAGAGACTGGTGATTGAGAAAATGTTTGAAAAAGCGTTGACTGCCGATTTGGGAACAATCAATGAGATCATAGACGCAGTCTTTCCTCAGGTTTCGACAAGCTTTACCTTACAGGAACTGCTAATGTACGCATCTGCCTATAGCGGCTATACGCTTGGTGAGAATATAGGATTCCCTATTGATAAGTCTACAGATACAGTATCCGGTCTTGGAAGTATTGTTATTCCTGAGAATCTTGTCTCAAACGTAACAGAGCTTCATGAGTTTCTATTTGGAACAACAGGATACACGCCATCTTCTACAGTGCAGACTATAAGTAGTAAGATTACCAACACTGTAAATTCGGCAGGAACGTCTTCTTCATCAGGGGAAGAAGATGAGGATGATGGAGATTCGCATACTGGAAATTCATACAGCAATGGTAATGCGACCGGGAATGGCAACAGAGAGTATGGAGGCGCTTCCAGCACGGGAAGCAGTTCATCAAACGGAAGCAACAGCGGAAGCAGCGGCGGAAACTCTGGTTCCGGCAGTGAAGGAGGAAACTCCGGCGCAAGTGCAGGTGAAGGAGCAGGTACTGGCGGCGGCTCGGAAAGCGGAAGCAGCGGAGGATCCGGTTCCGGTGAAAGTGGAGGAAACGGCGGAAGCGGAGGAAGTGGCGGAAGCGGCGAAACGGGAGAGGGCTCCGAGGGCTCCGGAGGTACTGGCTCCGGTGAGGGAACCGGAAGCTCTGTTCCTGCTGAATAATGAAGCATAAATAATGACAGTTTTATTATCCGGCGGCAGGCCTTCGGGCCTGCCGTTTCCATCTCCTCAGATTTCCCGGAATTTCCCCGACAATATTCTGGACTTTTTGACATAAAGCGTGTATGATAGTAAACGTACAAATGACAGCGGTGAAGTCTGTTGTTGAAAGTATCACATTGCAAAAGAGGTAATCATATGAAAGTATTTAAAAAATTAGCCGGATTGATTCTTGCCGTATGCCTGATGGTTCCCCTGGCGGGAACAGTGGCTTTTGCTGCGGAAGGTGTGCTGATGTACAGCGACCCCAGCGCAAAAGTTGGGGACAATGTAGATGTTGATCTGGTGGTGCGAAGCAATAGTGGGCAGACCGTGGGAGACGTCCAGGTCGACATGAGTTATGACCCGACTGCGTTGGAGTTTGTCAGTGGCGATGGATTTACTGCTGACGGTTCGGGAACGCTGACATATTCGGGCACGGGAGACGGTGCTGAGATGCGTGCGACAATGACATTCCGTGCGCTCAAAGAAGGCGAGGCCGCGATCAGTGTCAGCAGCACATCCGCTACTATGGCAGACGGGGAGGCGCTGGAACTCCGTCAGGGATCATCTACGGTTACGATTTCCGCAGCGGACGACGGTACGACTGTGATTGAAACGGAAACTGCCGAGACGGCAGGAGCTACTACAGATATCGTTGTGACTGTGAACGGAACGGATTATAATTTCTCAGAGGCGTTTACGGGCGCGGATATTCCGGACGGATTTTCTGAGACAACGTTGACCTTTAACGGAGAAGACAGAAAATTTGTTTCCAACGAGGCAGGTGTAACTCTGGGATATCTGGTCGATAATTCGGGCGCGGGCAGCTTCTTCCTGTTTAATGATGAGGACGCTACATTTGCTCCGTATATCCAGCTGTTTATCTCCGATACAACAAGTATTGTGCCTCTTGATCAGACGGACGCCGTGAATCTTCCTGACACTTATCAGCAGGTAGACCTTACGGTTCAGGATCAGCAGTACACCGCATGGTCTAATCCGGAAACTCCGCGGTATTATGTGCTCTATGCTCTGAACACACGGACAGGGGAGAGCCACCTCTATCAGTACGATACGGATGACGGCACATATCAGTATTTTATCGGATCTGACGCGGCAGGAGAGGCATCAGCCGGACTGCCGATACCGGGGGCGTTCGGTGATTTCGTTAATAGCCACCTCATGCTTTTCTTTATCATATTGGTGATTATTGTGCTAGTTATCCTCATATTGATGATCATATTTGCGGTCAAGCTGGTGCACCGCAATCAGGAGCTGGATGATTTGTATGATGAGTATGACATTCCTTATGAAGATGAGGAAGACGACGATGACAGTGAATCCGCTCAAAAGTCATCCGGAAGATCTGCTATCGAAGACGATGGCGAAGATGATGAGTACGATGATGAATATGATGACGAATATGACGATGAATATGATGATGACGAGTATGACGATGAATATGATGACGAGTACGACGATGAGTACGATGACGACTATGAAGACAACGACAAGACAATCCAGGTGAACAAAAAGGGGACGAAGCAGAAAAAGAGTTCTGATGATGATTATGACATCAACTTCATAGATATTTAATCAGAAAAGGGGAGACGGACTGTTTCAGAATGCGTTATAGGCGCTGTCTGGTTGCAGTCGTCTCCCTTTTCAATATTTGTTAATTGATTGAACACAGATTTATCACAATGACAGGATAAGATAGAGCCATATAAGAGAAAAAGCGCGAATGTGCAGAAGGCAGGTAGATAATATGGATAATCAATACAGTTACTATAACTCGGACAGCAGTAATTATCATTACTCAAATCAGTACACGGCTCCAGGCTCCGAACAGGATCACAAGGCGCCGGAGAAAAAGAAGAAACCCCGCAGGGGAGTGCCGAAAGTGGTGACAGCGGCGGGACTTGCCATTTTATTTGGCGTAGTCTCCAGCGCAACGTTTCTCACTTCCAATATGATCGGGAGCAGGCTGCTCGGTCTGAACAGAGGGACGTCAGATTCATCTGCCGTTTCCTCCGGAAATGTCAGCACAGGAACATCGCTGTCCAGATCATCAAGTGTCGTTACGTCTGATGTATCTGACGTGGTGGATGAGGTGATGCCTTCCATCGTATCAATTACAAGTATGTCGGTGGAAGAGGTTCAGAACTTTTTTGGCGGCACATACCAGCAGCAGAGCTCAGGGGCCGGTACGGGTATTATTATCGGAGAAAATGAGTCGGAATTGCTGATTGTGACGAATAACCATGTAGTGCAGGGCAGTGACACCCTTACGGTTACTTTTAATGACAGTTCCAATGTTGAGGCTAATATTAAAGGAACAGACGCAAGCTATGATGTAGCCGTTATTGCGGTTTCATTAGACGATATTCCGGCAGAGACGAAAGAGACTATTTCTGCCGCGACGCTGGGAGACTCCACGAATCTGAAAGTGGGAGAGCCGGCCATCGCCATCGGAAATGCTCTCGGATATGGACAGTCTGTGACAACGGGTGTGATCAGCGCGCTTGACCGATCGGTAACTGCCACAAACAGCCAGACAGGTGAGAAGCAGGAGAGTGGTGTGAATCTTATACAGACGGACGCGGCGATCAATGAAGGCAACAGCGGAGGGGCGCTTGTAAATGTCAACGGCGAGGTGATAGGAATCAATTCGGCGAAATTAATCGGTGACAGCGTGGAAGGAATCGGTTATGCTATCCCTATCAGCGATGTGTCAGATCTGATTCAGAGTCTGATGAATCAGGAGACGAAGACAAAAGTTCCAGAAGACAATCGCGGACTGATTGGAATTACTGGTATCAGTGTATCGGATGCGTTCTCCCAGCAGATTGATATGCCCTCAGGAGTCTATGTGACGGAGATTGCTTCCGGCGGTGGAGCAGACAAGGCGGGCATGACAAAGGGATGCATTATTACCGGCATTAACGGAAGCACAGTGGACAGCATGGACGCGCTGCAGGCACAGCTTGAGTACTATGCGAAAGGCGAGACCGTGACGCTGACGATCCAGATTCCGCAGACAAACGGTGAATATGAGGAAGAAACGGTTGAAGTAACTCTGAGCTGATAGGCCTTTCCCGTGGATTTCATTGAGAAGTACCTGACATTTCCTGGAAATGTCAGGTACTTTTGTGTTTGCCTGATTCGTAACTATTTATCAAATTCCGGGTTAAAAGCGTAGAAGTTCCTGCTGTCCAGTTTATCCTGAACGATGCGGAGACTTTCGCCGAATCTCTGGTAATGTACGATCTCGCGCTGCCTTAAGAAACGTATGGGATCGCAGATTTCAGGGTCTTTGACAAGACGGAGAATGTTGTCGTAAGTGGTGCGGGCTTTCTGCTCCGCAGCCAGATTTTCATGCAGATCCGTGATGGGATCTCCTTTGGACTGGAAGACCGTTGCCGTCCAGGGCATGCCGCTGGCAGCCTGAGGCCAGAGAGCCAGCGTATGATCCACATAGTAAGGGGCGAATCCGGAACGCTCGATTTCTTCAGGCGTCAGATTTTTTGTCAGCTGATAGACGATAGCGCAGATCATTTCCATGTGAGCCAGTTCCTCTGTACCAATATCCGTAAGTATTCCCGTCACTTCCTTATATGGCATTGTATATCTCTGAGACAAATATCGCATGGACGCGGCAAGTTCTCCATCGGGTCCTCCGAACTGACTGATGATGACTTGAGCGATCTTAGGATTTGTCTGTGTGATTTTTACAGGGTATTGAAGTCTTTTTTCATAATTCCACATAAATCAGCATCCCCCTTCCTGCCACGGCCACGGCTCATTAACCCAGTTCCAGCGCTCGGCGCAGGAATCGTCGGCAGTGTCCACAGTCAGAGGGCCGTAAGCTGCCGCGTATTCTTTCAGGGCGTGATTGCGCTGATGACTCATTTGACGGAAATATTCCAGAGCCTCTGTATCGCACGGATGCGTGTCGAGATAAAGCTTTACTTCATCAACGGCAAAGCTAACCTGATTGATATGGTTCATAAGCTGACTCCGATTCATTCGATTGTTCATCTGTCTGCTATTTGCCTGGTTGTTCATCTGCGGCCGCCCCCTTTCCCAAGAAATGGTTTGTCGAGTTCCATAAATATCGTTCCGCTCTCGAATGCCCTGCGCGGTTCATAGAGATCTTTCCAATGCTGCCAGGGCACATATGCCATAGCAACGGGCATGTCATCCGGAAAGTGATCATGTGTGTCAGGGCACCCGTCCATTCTCCGGCACTGGTCACACTCGGTTTGGGATGAGGACTGCTGTCCGGAGTTGGGCATAGGACGGCGCATGTAACGCATATTATTTTGATAATTAGCCATATTGCGGCTTCTCCTTTCATAAATCAAAAATGACTTTGTTTTATAGTATGTTTTTGAAAATCATATGTTCCTGAAAAATTTCTTTACATTTAGAAGCAAATTATATATAATGATTAAGTCGGCGGGGTGTGGCTCAGTTTGGTTAGAGCGCACGGCTGGGGGCCGTGAGGTCGCAGGTTCGAATCCTGTCACCCCGATGGATCTGAAGAAAAGGATTTACTTACGTTGGGGGCAAAAATACTTTTGCCCCCAATATCATTATGTGTGAGAAAGCGGCGGTAAGATGAAAAGCAGGATTGTAAAGCCAGTAAAGCGGCTGGATCAAAGGAAGAAAAATACGGGCAAAAAGGAAAGCAATATCGGGGATACGCAGCCAATGCGCCGGTTGGAAGAGAGCGGCAGCCGCAGATCTCTTTCTGACACCCGGCCTATGCGTACGAGTGGCCTGCGCGCCGGATATACAGGATACCGCAGAAGTATTGACGAGCGGAGACAGGTTGTGAGTACGCCTTATCCAAAGAAAGAAAAGAAAACCTCCCGTACGGCGAAGAAGAGACGCGCAGGGCTCGGAAGTCTTTTCTCTGTCAAAGACAGCGCCGGAGAACACTATTTTGACTATGATCTCCTGTTTGTTATTATATTTCTCATGTGCTTTGGCCTTGTTATGCTCTACAGTACCAGCGCTTATGAGGCGGAAGTCGATTTTGGCAATGATCTGTACTACTTTTCCAGACAGGCTCTGATTGGATTCGGAGGAGTTATCATTATGCTCTTTGTATCCAGAATTGACTATCATCTGTACGGAGCTTTTGCGGTTGAAATCTATGCGCTTGCCATGATTATGATGGCTCTTGTACGGACTCCTCTCGGCATCACGCTTAACGGTGCGAGGCGGTGGATCAGCCTGCCTGGAAATATGACTCTGCAGCCAGCGGAGATTACGAAGATCGCGGTGATTTTATTTATTTCATATGAGCTTTGCCGATTGGGACGCAAGGCTTATACTATGGAAGGAATGATCCGTGTATTTGTCTTTGGCGCTATTGCGTCGGGAGGAGTACTCTTTCTGACGGATAACTTAAGTACCGCAATTATTGTAATGGCGATCACATGTCTTCTGATCTTTGTGATCCACCCGAAGTTAAAGCCGTTTGTGATTTTGCTTATTGTCGGAATTGTGGTGGCGGCAGTGGGGATTGCAATTCTTTCTGTCACAGTGGCAAACAGTGACAACTTCAGGCTCCAGAGAATTATTTCCTGGCTGAATCCCGAAGCTACGGCGGATTCGGGAAGCTATCAGGTTATGCAGGGACTGTATGCCATCGGCAGCGGAGGCTTCTTTGGAAAAGGTCTGGGAAACAGTACTCAGAAGATGGGAGTGATCCCGGAGGCGCAAAATGATATGATCCTGGTCGTGATTTGCGAGGAGCTGGGAGTGTTTGGCGCGCTGATTATCCTGGTTCTTTTCGGGCTTCTTCTGTACAGACTGATGTTCATAGCAAGAAACGCGCCGGATCTGTACGGTTCCCTGATTGCCACAGGCATATTTGCCCACATTGCCCTTCAGGTGACCCTGAATATTGCCGTTGTGACCGGATTGCTTCCGACTACCGGGATCACATTGCCCTTTATCAGCTACGGGGGCACCGCGATTCTCTTCCTGATGGCTGAGATGGGCATTGCTCTTGGAATATCCAGGCGGATTAAGCTGGAAGGAGACTAAAAATTCACGAAAACCTCTTTTTTTCCGTAGTAATATATGGTATATTTTAATATAGTATTAAAAACTATGTGTAATAGAAATCTAAAATATACTCTGCGGTTTGGGAGGAAATAGCGTGGAATATAAAATAATTGTAGACAGTTGTGGTGAATTGACTCACAAAATGAAAACAGCCGGAGTTTATAAAAGCGCTTCGCTGAGTATGCAGGTAGACGGGGACATTATTGTGGATGACGCGTCGTTTGACCAGAAGGAATTCCTCCGTCGAGTGGCAGCCAGCCCGGAATGTCCGAAGTCATCCTGTCCTTCTCCTGAGGAATATCTCAGTTTATATGAAGGAAGTGAGAAACGTGTATATATTGTTACCCTGTCTTCTGAGCTGAGCGGTTCGTATAACAGCGCCCAGCTGGGAAGAAAGCTTTTCTTTGAGGAGCATGGGAAAGAGGAAAAGCAGATTTATGTATTTAATTCCCGGTCAGCGTCGGTAGGAGAGACGCTTATTGCCATGAAGATACAGGAGTGTGAGGAGAGTGGGTTGGATTTTGATCAGACGGTTGAACTCACCGAGCGCTACATTGAGGGACAGCACACATATTTTGTCCTGGAAAATCTTGACACTCTCAGAAAAAATGGGCGTCTTACCGGGATTAAATCCTTTGTTGCCAGTGCGTTAAATATTAAGCCGGTCATGGGATCCACTCCGGAAGGAACGATCTGTCAGTTAGGCCAGGCCCGTGGGATGAAGAAGGCGCTCGTAAAGATGGTAGAGCAGATAAGCCGTGATAGCCGCGATACAGTGAACAAAGTACTGGGGATTGCTCACTGCAACTGTCCGGAACGCGCAAGAGAAGTGGAGCGGATGCTCCTTGACAGACTGAAGGTGAAAGGAAGCTTTATTGTTGATACTGCCGGCATCAGCACAATGTACGCCAATGACGGAGGAATTATTGTTGTGCTCTGATCCGGATTGTGATAAACTGTCCATATCGGGTTGAAAGGAGTATTGGACCATGAGCCAGGAAAAAGTAGACAAATATAAACAGGAGAAAGCAAACAGAAAGAAAATCATGCGCAGGCAGAGAATAATGGGGGTTGTCAGAAAAAGTGTCCTTGGTCTTGTTGCTTTGGCCCTTGTTGCGTGGCTCGGCTACTCGGCGTATGATATGTATGAATCGGGAAAGGACCGGGTGGTGGCAGAGGTGAACTATGACTCGGTTATGGATTATCTTGATAACCTGACTGCTGAACAGGCGGCGGAGTAATATCCTGCCGGAGCAGTGGAAATAAGTGGTAAATATTAAAATTTTGAAATAAGCAGAAATATCTAAGTGAACACAACATGTAGTGAGGAGAGGTGTTCTCCCCACTACATGTTCTTTTTTACCCTGAAACACGCTGTTTTCAGGGCTTTTTTGATTTGCAGGAGACACAAAAAAATCAAAAAAAGGGGTTGAAAAAGGGGGATTGGTGGTTTAGAATGGTGTCAAGTGGTAAAGAGTGGTGGCTAGTGGAATAAAGTGGGGAGCAATGTGGAGGCTCACGTCAAGAGAAAGGATTCCGAATGTTATTAGGAGAGTTTAACCATAGCATTGATGAAAAGGGAAGACTCATCATCCCGGCAAAACTTCGGGATGATCTTGGTGACAGCTTCGTTATCTGTAACGGGCTGGAAGGATGCCTCTTTGTTTACTCTCAGGAAGAATGGAACAAATTCGTCGCCGAACTTGAGACCTTACCACGTATGAACAAAGATGCCAGAATTTTTAAACGTTACTTTTTCGGAAGTGCCTCAGAGGGCAGTTTTGACAAGCAGGGGAGAGTTCTTGTCCCGCCTTCGCTCAGGAAAGCGGCGCATCTTGAGAAAGACGTAGTCCTTGTGGGAGTTCAGGACCGGGTTGAGATCTGGGACAAGACACTCTGGGAAGAGCGCAGCCAGGTGAGCGAAGAAGACCTGGACGCAATTGCAGAGCGCATGGAGTCCATTGGTATCAGGATCTGACAGGGAGGAAGTTATGGCATTCAAACATGTATCCGTCCTTCTTAAAGAAACTGTGGACGGGCTTAACGTCAGACCGGACGGCACTTATGTGGACGCGACGCTGGGGGGCGGCGGACATGCTTATGAAGTGTGCAGTCGGTTGAGCGGTAAGGGGAGATTTATAGGAATAGACCAGGATGCCGATGCTATTAGAGCAGCTGGCAGACGTCTGGAAGGCTTCGGGGAGAAGGTCACGATTATACGGAGCAATTATCGTGATATGAAGCCGGCGCTCCAAAAAGAAGGCATTGATAGAGTGGATGGAATTGTTCTGGATCTTGGGGTATCCTCCTATCAGCTGGATACCGCCGAGCGGGGGTTCTCTTACCGGGTGGATGCACCGCTTGATATGAGAATGGACCAGCGCCAGAAGATGACGGCCCGCGATATTGTCAATGACTACAGTGAGGCGGAATTATACCGCGTGATCCGTGACTATGGGGAAGATCGTTTTGCGAAAAACATTGCGAAACATATTGTGACGGAGCGCGAGAGAAGCCCCATTGAGACGACAGAACAGTTGAATGAAATTGTGCGGCATGCGATTCCGATGAAGTTTCAGAAGACTTCCGGACATCCGTCAAAACGGACGTTTCAGGCGATACGGATTGAGCTCAACCACGAACTGGATGTACTCAAAAATTCGCTGGACGAGATGATCGACATGCTGAATCCTCAGGGGAGGATCTGTATTATCACATTTCATTCACTGGAGGACAGGATCGTAAAGAGTGCATTCCGCAAGAATGAAAATCCGTGTACCTGTCCAAGCTACTTTCCGGTATGTGTCTGCGGGAAGCAGCCGAAAGGGAAAGTAGTCACAAGGAAACCAATCCTTCCCACTGAGGAAGAGATGAAAGTCAACAGCCGTTCGAAGAGCGCAAAGCTTCGTATATTTGAGCGGATCTAAGT
Organism: uncultured Mediterraneibacter sp.; assembly: GCF_944377805.1. Classification (GTDB taxonomy): domain Bacteria; phylum Bacillota; class Clostridia; order Lachnospirales; family Lachnospiraceae; genus Mediterraneibacter. The sequence goes on from NZ_CALWFZ010000002.1 coordinate 55,442, forward strand.
AACAGGGAGTAGTGAACATATATGTTCCTGAAGGGAAGGGGAGATCCCGGAGGAACGAAAACGCAGAAAGGGGCAGTTTGAAATGGCAGCAGCATATAGCACATACAACAGAAGATCTGATTACAGGGGAAATGATCAGAGGGAGTTTTATGTGTATGGAAATACAGTCCGCCAGACTCAGCCTGCTCCTTTGCGGACACCAAAGCAGACTCCATCGGCCCAGCCGAAGAGGACAAGCAGGCAGGTGGCAAGGAACCGGAACCGGGCGATGAGCATCAGCCCGGCATATGCTGTGTTTCTTGCGGTGGCGACGCTGTGCGCGGTATTTGTCTGTGTGTTGTATCTGAATCTGCAGTCCAGTGTAATCAGCCATTCGGAGAACGTTACGGCAATGCAGGAGGAACTTGCGGACCTGACAGAGGCAAATGACACAAGATACAATGCGGCAGCTGATTCTGTCAATATAGAGACAGTGAAAGAACGCGCTATGAATGAGATGGGAATGGTATATGCTTCACAGGGAACGGTAGTAGAGTACGACAGACCTGCCACAGATTATGTAAAGCAGTACAGTGATATTCCTGAAAACGGGGTACTTGCCAAATCAAGTGATGTATCAAGATAAGGATAAGGAAATATGGCCGTTAGAAGAAATAGAAAGAGGAACCGTTTTGAGTTCCTGACAAAAAGATTTCCTGTGAGAATGCAACGAAAGCTGGTAATGCTATTTATGGCAGTGATACTGGCTTTTGCTGTTCTTATAGGAAGAATTACTTATATTAATGTGACGAGGGGGAGCAGTTATACAAGAGTCGTTCTGGACCAGCAGAACTATGACAGCCGTGTTATCGCCTATAAAAGAGGGGATATTGTCGATAGAAACGGAACAAAAATGGCGACCAGCGAGCGTGTTTACAATGTAATTCTGGATGTCTCGGTGATGACGGACAGGGAGAACTACATTGAGCCCACAAAGGCGGTGCTCAATGAATGCTTCGGGATAGAGGAAAGCGTAGTTGACAATCTGATCGAAGAAAGTCCGGACAGCCAATATGAGATTCTGGCAAAGGGAATCGATTATGAGACAGCGCAGAAATTCAGGGAAATCGATGAAGACAACGAGAATTACCCTAACGTCCGCGGGGTATGGCTTGAGGATGATTATACGAGAACCTATCCCTATGGAACGATGGCCAGTGATGTGATCGGATTTATCTACGACGGCAATCAGGGAGCCATCGGAATAGAGAGCGCCTATAATGAGATTTTAAACGGCACAAATGGCCGGGAGTACGGATATTTTGACACAGAATCATCGGTGGAGCGCACAGTCAAACCTGCGAAGAACGGGAATACCGTTGTATCAACAATTGATGTGACGCTTCAGAATATTGTGGAGCGATGCATTCTTGAGTTCAATCAGGAACACGCGTCAGACGGGAATCCGGGAAGTAAGAACACCGCGGTTATGATCATGAATCCCAATACAGGGGAAATACTGGCGGAAGCTTCTTACCCGAACTTTGACCTTAATAATCCAAGAGATCTCTCAGGTCTTTACCCGGAGGAGTCATGGGCGGCGATGACGGAGGAAGAGCAGCTTGACGCAATGAATAATCTCTGGAGAAATTTCTGCGTCAGTGACGCTTACGAACCTGGTTCAACGATGAAGCCTTTTACCATTGCCGCGGGACTGGAGACAGGAGCGCTTACCGGCAATGAGACATACTACTGCGGCGGTTCAAAAGAAGTGCTTGGCACATCGATCAGCTGCGCGAACAGAGACGGTCACGGAACTGAGACAATGCAGGATGCACTTGCTTATTCCTGTAATGTGGCCTTGATGGATATGGGGCTTGCCATAGGTTCTGATGACTTTACCCGGTATCAGCATATCTTCGGTTTTGGAGAGTATACGGGAATCGATCTCCCGGGAGAGGCGTCGACTTCAAGCCTTCTCTATACCTCGGAGAATATGACGGACATTGACCTTGCAACGAACTCGTTCGGACAGAATTTTAATGTGACGATGACACAGCTGATGTCCGCGTTCTGTTCTGTGATCAACGGGGGATATTATTATGAGCCGCATATTGTGAAGCAGATTCAGGATGAGGAAGGAAACGTCATTGAGACGAAAGATCCTGTACTTCTGAGAAAGACAGTGTCTGCGGAGACTTCCGAGACAGTCAGACAGTACATGAAAGCGGTGATGGACTACGGTACCGGAAAAGGAGCTCAGGTGGAAGGGTATGAGATCGGAGCCAAGACGGGAACAGCTGAGAAGCTTCCCCGCGGCAACGGCAATTACCTTCTCTCTTACATTGGCTTTGCCCCTCTGGATCATCCGGAGATTGCGATCTATGTGGTGATCGATGAGCCGAACACGGATTACCAGGCAAACGGAGCTCTTGTACAGGGTCTGAGCAAGGCGATCATGGAGGAGGCGTTCCCGTATCTGGGAATCACAACGATCGCCGAGAGCGGAGAGAATACGACGACAGAGGGCGAGAGTATCCCGGAGACAGAATATACAGACTACGATGAAAACTATGAGGACGACTACAGCAACCCGGACGGATCTTATATAGATGAAAACTACGATCCGGATCTGGACGACTGGGCCTCAGGCAATACGACAGAGTAAACAGGAATAACCCTGCAGAAGATGTAATAAGCTGTAAAAACATCTTTTGCAGGGGTTTTTATATGAAAAACAAAACATATAACAGAAAAAAGATCATGATCGTCTTTCTGGCTGCGGCGCTGATTCTGTTTGTGCTGCTCGGCAGACTGGTCTATCTGATGGTATTTGATGCTGAGTATTACCAGGAACTGGCTCAGGACCTCCACGAGAGGGAGAGGGAGATTAAAGCGGCAAGAGGAGAGATTGTAGACTGCAATGGAGTAGTGCTGGCTACCAACCGGACTGTGTGTACTATATCCGTGATACACAACCAGGTGGAGGACGCCGACCGGGTGGTGGAAGTGCTCAGTTCCGAGCTTGGTATGGATGCGGACGAAGTGAGGGAAAGGGTGGAAAAAGTATCTTCTATGGAGAAGATCCGCACGAATGTAGATAAAGAGACAGGAGACCGGATTCGAGAATATGATCTGGCCGGAGTGAAAGTGGACGAGGATTACAAGCGGTATTATCCCTACGATGAGCTTGCCTCAAGAGTACTTGGCTTCACGGGAGGAGACAATCAGGGGATCATTGGGCTGGAAGTAAAATATGAAGAGTATCTGAAAGGAACAAACGGCACGATACTGACAGTGACAGACGCCAGAGGCATTGAGCTGGAAGGCGTGGCGGAAGACAGGATCGAACCGGTGGCAGGAGAGACGCTGAAAGTCAGTCTTGACTACAATATCCAGTCTTACTGTCAGCAGGCAGCTATGAATGTACTGGAGGAAAAGCAGGCGGAAGGGGTGTCAATCCTTCTGATGAATCCGCAGAACGGCGAGATATACGCGATGGTAAATGCTCCGGAGTTTAATCTGAACGAGCCGTATGAACTGAACACCGGAGTGGATGAGAACGCCCTGTCTGACGAGGAACTCCAGGAACAGTTAAACCAGATGTGGAGAAACCGATGCATCAACGATACTTATGAACCGGGATCGACATTCAAGATTATTACAGCCTCCGCGTGTCTGGAAGAGGGCGTGGTGTCTCTGGACGACACTTTTGTCTGCCCCGGATACCGGATTGTGGAGGATCGCAGAATCCGCTGTCATAAAACAGGGGGACACGGTCAGGAAACATTTGTGGAGGGAATACAAAATTCCTGTAATCCTGTCTTTATGGATATCGGGCTCAGACTGGGGGCGGACCGTTTCTGCGACTATTTTGAGGAATTTGGACTGATGCAGCTGACCGGCATCGATCTTCCGGGAGAGGCGGGAACGATTATGCACAAGCGTGAGGATATCGGACTTGTGGAACTGGCCACGATGACGTTTGGTCAGTCTTTCCAGGTGACACCCATTCAGATGGCGGTTACGGTAAGTTCGATTGTAAACGGCGGGATTCGTGTAACGCCTCATCTGGCAGTGGGAATTGTGGATGACGAGGGAAATATGGTGGAAGAGTTTGAATATGAGACGGAAAATGGAATCGTATCTGAGGAGACTTCCGAAACAATGCAGGCGCTGTTGGAGAGTGTGGTCTCCCAGGGATCGGGAAAGAATGCGTATATTGAAGGATATTCGATCGGAGGAAAGACCGCCACATCCCAGACTCTCCCGCGAAGCGCCAATAAATATATCTCTTCCTTTATCGGGTTCGCGCCGGCGGACGATCCGCAGATTCTGGGGATTGTTATCATCCATGACCCACAGGGCGTCTACTATGGAGGAACGATCGCGGCGCCCGTGCTTAGGGATATTTATGACAATGTGCTGCCCTATCTCGGGATTGAAAAAAAGTAAGCGATGGTTTATACTAAATGAGATGTTCTGACGGGGAGAGGGGATCTCCCGTGCGAAACAAAAGAGATGAAGAGGTGTGTTTATGAGCAGTCATGTAGTGATTCCGGTACTAATATCATTTGCCATCAGCCTTGTATTGGGGCCGGTTGTCATTCCCTTTTTGAGAAAACTGAAAATGAAACAGACAGAGCGTACGGACGGGGTGCAGTCCCATTTGAAAAAGGCGGGGACTCCCACGATGGGCGGCATTATCATACTGATCGCGGTAGTGGTTACGTCTCTGATCTATGTGAGGGACTATCCGAAGATCATTCCGGTACTCTTTCTGACAGTGGCATTCGGTCTGATCGGTTTTCTGGACGACTATTTGAAAGTAGTGCTGAAACGTTCCGACGGTCTGATGCCGATGCAGAAAATGGCGTTACAGATTGTGGTAACGGCTGTATTTGCGTTCTATCTTGTGCGTGTGGCGAATATACCGCTTACTATGCTTGTGCCGTTCTCGGGAGGATATTACTGGGACATAGGCTGGCTGGCAGTTCCCGTGCTTTTTTTTGCGGTGATCGGCACAGTCAACGGAACTAATTTTACAGACGGACTCGACGGTCTGGCTTCCAGCGTGACTGTTCTGGTAGCTACCTTTTTCACCGTAGTTGCCATCGGTACAAGAAGCGGTATTGAGCCGGTTACCTGTGCGGTTGTGGGGGCTCTGCTCGGATTTCTTCTTTTCAACGTGTATCCTGCCAGCGTGTTTATGGGAGACACAGGTTCGCTCGCTCTGGGCGGATTTGTGGCAGGAACGGCATATATGCTTCAGATGCCGCTTTTTATTATCATTGTAGGTTTTATCTATCTGGTGGAAGTGGCATCAGTGATCATTCAGGTTACTTATTTTAAGAAGACGGGCGGAAAGCGCATCTTTAAGATGGCTCCGATCCATCATCATTTTGAACTCTGCGGGTGGTCGGAGACAAGAGTGGTGGCGGTATTCTCCGTGATCACGGCGCTCCTTTGTCTGATCGCGTTAATGGGGGTATAATACAATGAATGTGAAAGGGAAAAAGGTACTTGTATTCGGATCGGGGATCAGCGGGGAAGCAGCGGCCGCCCTTCTCTATGACCAGGGAGCGGATGTGCTTCTCTATGACGGGAATGAAAAACTGGATGTGGAAAAGATCCGCAAAAAGATTCCCGCAGGAGCAGAGATCGTGCTCGGCGCTTTTCCGGAAGAAATATTAGATGAGATTTCACTGGTTGTTATGAGCCCCGGCGTTCCCACAGACCTTCCGGTCGTGGAAAAGATGAAAAACCTTTCCATACCGGTCTGGGGAGAGATCGAACTGGCGTATACATATGCGAAAGGAGATGTCCTTGCCATCACAGGAACAAACGGCAAGACGACGACAACCACCCTTCTGGGCGAGATTATGAATCGGGCCGCGGATAGTGTGTTTGTGGTAGGAAATATCGGAACACCTTATACGGGAATCGCCTCTCATACAGATGAGAACTCTGTGATCGTAGCTGAGGTGAGCAGTTTTCAGTTAGAGACAATACACGCTTTCCGGCCAAGGGTGAGCGCGATCCTGAATATCACGCCGGATCATCTGAACCGCCATCATACGATGGAAGCGTATATTGCCGCTAAAGAGCGCATTGCCGAAAACCAGACCTCAGGCGACTATTGTGTACTGAATTATGAAGATGAAGTGCTGCGCGGATTTGGAGAAAGTACCGCGGCTCAGGTTCTATATTTCAGCAGCCGGCGTAAACTTAACAGAGGCGTTTATCTGGATGGAGATTCGATTATCTGCTGTATCGATGAACCGGTTGTTGTATGTAAGACGAAGGAACTCCAGATACTCGGCACCCATAATTATGAAAATGTAATGGCGGCAGTGGCAATGGCGTACGCGTACGGCGTACCGATAGATACGATCCGTGAGGCGCTCAGAGCGTTCCGGGGCGTGGAGCACAGGATTGAGTATGTTGCGGAGAAAAACGGAGTGGCGTATTATAATGATTCCAAAGGAACGAATCCGGATGCGGCAATCCGGGGGATACAGGCTATGAACCGCCCCACCATTCTGATCGGAGGCGGGTATGACAAGGATTCCTCTTATGACGAGTGGATTCGGGCTTTTGACGGAAAGGTTAAGAAACTGGTCCTTCTCGGAGCCACAAGGCAGAAGATCGCCGAGACTGCCGGAAAGCTGGGATTTACAGATATCGTAATGGCCGATACGTTTGAGGAGGCCTTTGAAAAATGTGTGGAATACGCTGTTCCCGGCGATGCGGTGCTCCTGTCACCGGCATGTGCGAGCTGGGGAATGTTTAAAAATTATGAAGAACGCGGAGATAAATTCAAAGAGCTTGTAGAACAACTGTAAGGAGTGGGAATTTATTGGAGCGTTCCAAAAAAAAGAGACGGTATGACGAAACGCTGGTGGCGGTCGTTCTGATCCTGGTGCTGATCGGCCTTGTGGTGCTGTACAGTACGAGCGCGTATAACGGCCGGGTGAAATTCCACGATGCCTTTTACTATTTAAAGAAACAGGGGTTTGCCACTGGGATCGGGCTTCTGGGGATGGTGATCGTATCAAGGATCGACTATCACAGGTGGGCGGTCCTTGCCATACCGGGATACCTGGCTGCGATTGCTCTGTCTGTAGCGGTTATGCTGTTCGGGGATGAATACAATGGGTCCAAAAGATGGCTGTCTTTGGGCCCTGTTTCTTTTCAGCCATCTGAATTTGCAAAAGTGGCGGTCATTTTGTTTCTCGCCTGCCTTATCAGCAGGTTCGCCCGGAAGATGGATCGGTTTCGCACGCTTTTGCTGATGCTGCTTCCGGTACTGCCCATAGCCGGGCTTGTGGGAGCCAGCAATCTGAGCACTGCCATTATTATTCTGGGCATTGCTGTAGTTCTGATATTTGCGGCGAGTCCGAAATATTCCCCCTTTATCTGGATGGGAAGCGCAGGAGTCGCTTTTATGGCAGTGTTTCTTGCGATGGAGAGTTATCGTCTGGAGCGTCTGGCGATCTGGCGGAATCCTGAGAACTACGAGAAAGGGTATCAGACACTTCAGGGCCTCTATGCGATCGGAAGCGGAGGTCTTTTTGGACGGGGGCTTGGAAACAGTGTGCAGAAGCTGGGATTTCTTCCGGAAGCGCAGAATGATATGATCTTTTCGATCATCTGTGAGGAACTGGGGCTTGTGGGAGCAGGAATTATCATATGTCTGTTTCTGCTGCTGATCTGGCGTTTTTTTGTGACTGCCGTGAGGGCTCCGGATCTTCTCGGGGCGCTGATCGCGGCGGGAGCTATGGCCCACATGATGATACAGGTGATTCTGAACATCGCTGTTGTAACTAATTCGATCCCGAATACAGGAATTACACTTCCGTTTATCAGTTACGGAGGCACTTCCGTAGTGTTTCTTCTGCTGGAAATAGGGCTTGTATTAAATGTGTCAAGTCTGGTAGAATGACAGAGGAGGAGTTTTGATGAAGACGAAAAAGAACAAAAAGAGAAAGATCTGGCCTGTCGTTTTGTCCGTTTTTGGAGTACTGGCCGCTGCAGCGCTGATTGCAGTATTTCTGTTTCGCACAAAGGCGATAGAGGTGGAAGGGAATACCTATTACAGTGATAATACCATTACCACATGGATTGAGAAAGATGATCTGTCCGTAAACACTCTTTATTTACTGGCGAAGTATCATCTGTCTGATCCGGAACTGCCCGCCGGAGTGGAACGTCTGAGCGTATCGCTGAAAAGTCCGTGGACTCTGCGTGTGCAGGTGGAAGAAAAAGAAATGGCTGGATATGTAAGTTTTGACGATGCCTATCTTTACTTTGACGGGGAGGGAACTGCGATCCTCCGATCAAAAAAAGTGATCGAGGGAGTGCCCTGTATCGAAGGGCTGGCATTTGACACCGCAAAGGTGGCGATAGGAAAGACGCTCCCGGTGGAGGATGAGAGTATCTTTGAGAATATTGTTGATGTATCCAGGGGGCTGAAGAAACACAGCCTTACTCCGGATCGTCTGTCATGTGCGGAGAGTGAGATAAGAATCTATTTCGGATCGGTTGAAGTGATGCTCGGCGACGGCGGCTATGAGGAAAAGCTGCAGCAGGTGGAGCCGATACTGGCAAAGCTCTCGGAACTGTATCCGGATACGGCGGGAACGCTCCATCTGGAAAACTATACTTCTGATTCTGAGTCGATCCGCTTTGTGCCGGCTGGATAACCGGATAAAATGTATAAAAAAACAGAAAAATAGGAAAAAATCTATTGATTATTTAGGAAAAAGACTATATTATATACTTATTGGATTATAGTGTTCAATAAAGGGATGTATAAGCAATTAATAAGACGACAAAGGAGGAAATACTCTTGTTAGAAATTAAAACCAACGAATCGGAAGCGGCCGCAAGAATAATTGTTGTCGGAGTCGGCGGAGGCGGTAACAATGCCGTGAACCGTATGATCGATGAGCAGATCGCGGGCGTGGAATTTATCGCAGTGAATACAGATAAACAGGCACTGCAGCTTTGCAAGGCACCGACGCTGATGCAGATCGGTGAAAAGCTTACAAAAGGTCTTGGCGCAGGCGCGCAGCCTGAAGTTGGTGAGAAAGCTGCGGAAGAGAGTTCAGAGGAGATTTCAGCGGCTCTCAAGGGTGCGGATATGGTATTTGTCACCTGTGGTATGGGCGGCGGTACCGGTACGGGTGCTGCTCCTGTGATCGCGCGGATCGCAAAAGAGCAGGGAGCCCTTACGGTAGGTGTCGTTACGAAACCGTTTCGCTTTGAGTCTAAAACAAGAATGCAGAATGCCCTGACAGGTATTGATAAATTAAAAGAGAATGTTGATACGATCATCGTGATCCCCAACGACAAACTGCTTGAAGTCGTAGACAGACGCACTACGATGCCGGAAGCTCTTAAAAAGGCGGATGAGGTACTTCAGCAGGGTATCCAGGGAATCACAGACCTGATCAATGTACCGTCTCTGATCAATCTGGATTTTGCAGATATTCAGACAGTTATGAAGGACAAGGGTATCGCCCACATCGGTATCGGTTCCGGACGCGGAGACGACAAGGCTCTGGAAGCTGTCAAAGAGGCGGTTGCAAGTCCGCTGCTTGAGACAACGATTCAGGGTGCTTCCAATGTTATCGTCAATGTATCCGGTGACATTACACTTATGGATGCGTCCGATGCCGCTGACTATGTTCAGGAACTTGCAGGAGAGAGCGCAAGCATTATCTTCGGTGCTATGTATGATGACACGAAATCCGATGAGTGTACGATTACAGTCATCGCCACAGGCTTACATAACGTAGGCGGAAGCGCTTCCAAATTAAAGGCGAGACTGGAAGGTCAGCAGAAAGTCGGATCCATTCTTCCAAATGGAGATTCGCCGGTGAGAAGCCGGCTTGAAGGGGAAAAGAACGCATCGAGACCCCAGGGCGGAACAATGCCGACACTTCAGCCAAGGACACCGTCCAGCAATGTGAAAGAGCAGTCGATTAAGATTCCGGATTTCTTTAAGAAATAGGATATACGGACTTGAATCTGAGATAACAGAACTCTGTGTGATAATTCACACAGAGTTTTTTATGTCGAAACATATTTCTTCTTATCTGTCATTATCTGACAAAATTTCATTGTGCACAGAGATATAATAATCTTCGGATCGCAACCGGAGGAAAGAAGGTGAGACATGTACTATGAGTTATACATAGATGTGTTTTTCCTGGAAAATTTCATGCTGGACAGTCTTCTGCTGCTCCTGACAGGCCGCATTTTGAAATGTGGTTGTTCCTATGGGCGGATTATTCTTGGAGGCGCGCTCGGAAGTGCAATGACCTGCGTCATTGTGATGCTTCCGATGCCCGGTATCATAGAACTCATTCTCTATCACACGGTAGTTAACAGCGCGATGATAATCGCGGGACTTGGGATAAAGAGTCTGCCGCAGTTTGCGAAAGCGTTTGTGCTTCTGTATGTCTGCGCGGTATTCTTTGGCGGCATTATGCAGTTATTCCGGCCGTATATGCGGTATGCAAGTCTCTTTTATGCCGCTGCGGCACTCAGCTGTCTGCTGTTCATGAAACTGTGGAGAGCCGTTTCGCGTCTTCGCGACTGCGAGGATCATATTGTGCGGGTGACAATATATACCGGAAAAGGACGAATAGAAGTAAAAGCGCTTGTTGATACCGGGAACCGTCTGCGGGATTTCCTGACGGGAGAGCCGGTAAGCGTTCTCTCGCAGAAGGCGGCTCTGGAGGTTTCAGAGCTGCCGGAGAGAGAAAACGGATTTCGTATGATCCCATATCAGTGTGTCAGTGGAGAGTCTGTGATGAAAGTGTTTCGTATCAGGAAGATGTGTATTCATATGAAAGAGGAGAGATGGATAGAGAATCCATTGCTTGGAATTGGGGAAGAATGGGGTTCCTGTGATGAGGAATATGAGATGATCCTGAATCCGGCGATTTTGTCTGAATAGCAGACGTAAAACATAAATAGGAGGAGAGCAGATGTCAGTGAAAGCAGCAGTGCCGCATCCGATCAAGATGCAGTTTCTGCCGGATATTAGAGGTCTGATATTCGGCACGGGAAAAGAAATACATTACATAGGGGGAGCGGAAGTGCTTCCGCCGCCGCTTGAGGATACGGAAGAAAAGAAGATGATACAGAGTCTTGGCACAGAACGCGACGCAGAGGCGAAGAAGGTTCTGATTGAACATAATCTCAGGTTAGTCGTATATATCGCCAAAAAATTTGACAATACCGGGGTAGGGGTGGAGGATCTGATCTCCATTGGAACGATCGGACTGATCAAGGCGATCAATACTTTTAATCCGACGAAGAAGATCAAACTGGCCACCTATGCGTCGCGGTGTATTGAAAATGAGATTCTCATGTATCTGCGCCGCAACAGTAAGACCAAACTGGAAGTCTCCATCGACGAACCGCTCAATGTGGACTGGGATGGAAATGAACTTCTTCTCTCGGATATTCTCGGTACGGACGAAGACACGATATACAGAGATCTGGAAAACGAAGTAGAGAGGAAGCTGCTTGTCAAGGCGCTGAATAAACTGAACAGCAGGGAAAAACTCATTGTAAAAATGAGATTCGGTCTGGATAACCCGGAAGGCAATGAAAAGACGCAGAAGGAAGTGGCTGATATTCTGGGGATCTCCCAGTCATACATCTCCCGCCTGGAGAAAAAGATCATGCAGCGGCTGAAGCGTGAGATGGTGAGATATGAGTAAACATAAAGGGATAATTAAAAAAAGACTGCAGAGTAAAATATACGCTCTGCAGTCTTTTTCATCGGTATTCCCTGACTCTACATATTGTAATAGCGGGCGTAGATGCCGTTCCGCGCAAGAAGGGATTCGTGCGTGCCCCTCTCTGCGATACCATCCTCGGTGATCACGATGATTTCATCGGCGCCCCGTATTGTAGAGAGACGGTGGGCGATGGTGATAGTAGTGCGGTCTTTTGACAGCTCTTCCAGACTCTGCTGTATCCAGCGTTCGCTCTCATTGTCCAGGGCGCTGGTAGCCTCATCTAAAATGAGAATCGGAGGATTCTTTAAAAAGACACGGGCAATGGAAATCCTCTGCTTCTGCCCTCCGGAGAGGCGTGCTCCCCGCTCTCCGACAAAAGTCTCATAACCGTCCGGAAGCTCTTCGATAAAGTCGTGGATGTTGGCGCGCTTTGCCGCCTCAATAATCTCGTCCATAGACGCGCCGGGCTTTCCGTATGCGATATTCTCCCGGATAGTGCCGGAGAAGAGATAGACATCCTGCTGAACCATACCGATCTGGCTCCTCAGACTTTTAAGAGACAGGGTGCGTACATCCTGCCCGTCAATGGTGATCTTTCCGCCGGTCACATCGTAGAAGCGGGGCAGAAGAGAACAGATCGTTGTCTTTCCGCTGCCGGAAGGCCCCACAAGAGCAATGGATTTTCCGGACGGTATCTCAAATGATACATGGGAGAGCACGGGGGCGTCATCGTCGCTGTAATGGAAAGAGACGTCGTCATAGCGGACATGCCCTTCCACATTCTCCAGAGGTCTGGCGTCAGGCGCATCTTTGATCTCGGGCTCCGTCTCCATTACGTCCAGAAAGCGGCGGAATCCCGCCAGCCCTTTCTGCATCATCTCGATCAGCTCCACAAGGATCTGGATAGGACTTATAAAGATGCCGATATACAGTGCGTACATGGCGAGGTCTGTGACATTCATCAGTCCCTCTGCGATGAGATAGCCTCCGAATACGAGCGTTACAAGATACATCATTCCCTGGAAGAAGAGATTCCATCCCATGAAATTCCCCATGCAGTTATAATTGTCCCGTTTGGAGAGAAGGAACGCGTGGTTGCTCTTTTTGAACTTTTCGCGCTCAATATCCTCATTGGCAAAGGACTGTACGACCCGGATGCCGGCCAAAGTGTCCTGAAGACTGGAATTCACATCTCCGATCTTTCTGCGGTTCTCCATGAAAGTTTCCTGCATCCGCCGGTTCTGGCGGAAGGAGAAGAGGAACATACAGAGCACAAGCGCCACGAGGGGAAGAGCCAGTCTCCAATTGATCAGGAACAAAAAGACAAAGGATCCGATGATCTTGACTACAGAGATAAACAAGTTCTCCGGCCCGTGGTGGGCGAACTCGGCAATGTCGAACAGGTCAGAAACGAGCTTGCTCATCATCTGCCCTGAATTGTTTCTGCTGTAATAGGAAAAAGACAGTTTCTCATAGTGGTCAAAAAGCTGTTGGCGCATGTCACGCTCCATGTTCGCGCCCATCATATGTCCCTGGTAGCTGACATAGTACTTGCACAGGCTCTGGATGATGTACATGACAAGCAGCCCGGCCGCGACCCAGGGGAGCGCACCGAGGATTGTGCTGCTGTCCCTTGTGAACAGTGTATTGGTCATTGTCCGAAGGATCTGCGGATAAGCAAGATCCACGATGCTGATAACAGCCGCGCAGATCAGGTCAATAAAAAAGACTGCTCTGTACGGCGCGTAATAATCTATAAATTTTCTGATAGTGTGCATAGGATCACCTCATTTCAATCTTTACCCTGACAATCTTAGCATATCATTTTCCGCTTGACAAGAAGTTCTCTTCTGTAATAATGTAGGAGATATTATACAGGAGAGAAGCCGGATGAAACTATATTTTGCGCCCCTGGAGGGGATTACGGGATGGATATTCCGAAACGCCCTCCATCAGTGTTTCGGGGGATTTGACAAATACTTTGTGCCGTTTATACGGCCCAATCAGATGGGGCATTTAAGTGCCAGGGAGAAAAAGGATATACTGCCTCAGAATAATGAAGGGATGTATACAGTCCCGCAGATTCTGACGAATCGCCCGGAGGACTTTATCAGGACGACGGAGAAGCTGAAGGAGTTCGGATATAATGAGATCAATCTGAACCTGGGATGTCCGTCGAAAACCGTGGTGACAAAAGGAAGAGGCTCAGGATTTCTGGCATATCCGGAGCGGCTGGACGCCTTTCTTGATGAAATTTTCTCAAAATGCGACATACGGATTTCGCTGAAGACAAGAATTGGAATAGAAGATCCGGAAGAGTTCGGGCGGATTCTCGACATCTATAATAAATACCCTGTTGCGGAGCTGATTATCCATCCGCGCCTTCAGAAAGACTTCTACAAAAATACGCCGAACATGGAGTTGTTTGCTGACGTATACCACAGGAGCAGGAGTCCGGTGTGCTACAACGGGGATATCTTTACACCGGAAGCGTACGAGGCGTTTGCCGGATTATATCCCGATGTAGAGTGCGTCATGCTTGGCAGAGGTGTCCTGACGAATCCGGCTCTGGCAAGGCAGATCCGGGGCGGAAGCGGGATCAGGAAAGAAGAACTTAAGCGGTTTCATGAGCTTTTGTATCAGAGTTACTGCCGGGAGATGTCCGGGGATCGGACGATTCTGTACAAAATGAAGGAACTGTGGGCCTACCTTGCCCCGGTCTTTACAGATTACAAAAAATACGCGAAGAAGATTAGAAAATCCGAGCGGTGCGCGGTTTACGAAGATATTGTAAAAGAATTGTTTGAAAACGAAGAGATCAGCATAACCTGATAAACAGGAAACTGCTGATCTCTTTGCTTGTGACGGCGACGGACTAAAGTCCATTTATCTGTTCTGGTTCTGCTTATGCAGCGCCGCCTCCACGAATCCTTTGAATAAAGGATGCGGGCGGTTAGGGCGGGACTTCAGTTCAGGATGAGCCTGGGTGGCGATAAACCACGGGTGCGAGGGGATTTCGATCATCTCAACAATGCGGCTGTCCGGAGACAGGCCGCAAAGCGACATGCCGTGGCTCTCCAGGTCTTCCCGGTAGTCGTTGTTTACTTCATAGCGGTGACGGTGACGCTCGCTGATCTCTTTTGAGCCGTAGAGTTTTTCCGCCAGCGAACCTTCCTTGAGCACACAGGGATATGAGCCCAGGCGGAGCGTACCTCCGATGTCCTCGACGCCGATCTGGTCTTCCATGATGTGGATGACCGGATGAGTCGTATCAGGCTTTAACTCCATGCTGTGCGCATCGTTGAAGCCGATGACACTGCGCGCGAACTCAACGATCGCAAGCTGCATGCCGAGACACAATCCGAGGAAGGGGATGCCGTGGGTGCGCGCATACCGGATGGCAGCGATCTTTCCTTCGACTCCCCTGTGGCCGAATCCGCCAGGCACGAGAATGCCGCTTACATCGGAGAAAATCTCATCAGCGTTTTCTTCAGTTACAGTCTCGGAATCCACCCATTTGATGTTCACAGTAGTGTGAGAATAGATTCCGCCGTGTTTCAGAGCTTCGACAACGCTGATGTACGCGTCGTGAAGTTGAATATATTTTCCGACCAGTGCCACCGTGACCTCCTGAGTCGGATTACGGAGATTTTCGACCATGTCCGTCCAGTCTTTGAGATCCGGCTCCGGGCAGTCCAGATGCAGACACTCGCAGACAACCTGCGCCAGCCGCTCTTTTTCCATAGCAAGAGGGGCCTCATAGAGATATTCTACATCCAGATTCTGGAGTACATGGCCGGCCGGAAGATTACAGAACAGAGAGATCTTGTCCTTCATGCCGGCGTCCAGAGGGTACTCGGATCGGCATACGATAATATCCGGCTGGATGCCCATTCCCTGCAGTTCTTTTACACTGGCCTGGGTCGGCTTTGTCTTCATTTCCTGTGATGCCCTCAAATAGGGGATCAGTGTGACATGGATGAGAATTACGTTCTCAGATCCTTTTTCGTGCTGGAACTGACGGATCGACTCCAGAAAAGGCTGGCTTTCAATATCTCCGACGGTTCCCCCCACCTCAATGATGGCGATTTCGGTATCAGCTGCGGCAGGATTGCGGTAGAACCTGCTTTTTATTTCGTTTGTAATGTGGGGGATGACCTGTACGGTTCCTCCTCCGAAATCTCCGCGGCGTTCCTTCTGGAGAACAGACCAGTATATCTTTCCGGTGGTAACATTGGAGTTTTTGGTCAGGCTCTCGTCAATGAATCTCTCGTAATGTCCAAGATCAAGATCTGTCTCAGCGCCGTCGTCGGTGACAAATACTTCACCGTGCTGAACCGGATTCATAGTGCCGGGATCGATGTTGATATAGGGATCAAATTTCTGCATGGTCACAGTATATCCGCGGGCCTTTAAAAGCCGGCCGAGGGATGCGGCGGTGATGCCCTTCCCAAGCCCGGATACAACCCCGCCTGTAACAAATACATATTTTACTGCCATAATAGCTGTCCTCCTGCGTAAAGTGTTGGATGATGGTTTCTGAAAAAGAGTACAGTCTGACCACAGGCGCAGGGCCGCGTCCTTGCGGCCTGTCTCTGAATCATATGGTCAGACTGTAAAAAATACTTATATAGTATACACCCGGAAAGTGGGAAAATACAATACTTTTTTCAAGTTTTTCTCTAGGAAAGAATCATGTGTTCGTACACGGCTTCACAGGTAAGCTGAACCCCCAGTTTTTTGAAGATTTTGATGTCCACATCAGAGAGCATAACTGAGGTATGGGCCTGACATCCTGAGAGTTTCGGAAGCTGGGAAAGGGCCAGGCCGGCCTCAACGTTTCCCGCGGCGCTGGCCGACAGGGCGATCAGTACTTCATCCGTGTGAAGTCTTGGATTTCTGCTTTTCAGGTATTCCACTTTCAGTTTCTGTATGGGCTCGATGGATTCCGGCGAAATAATGTGCTGCTCGTGGTCGATGCCTGCCAGTTCCTTAAGCACGTTTAAAAGAAGGGCTGCGGAGGCTCCCAGCAGGTTTGTCGTCTTGCCGGTAATGATCCTTCCGTCTTCAAGTTCCATAGCCGCTGCCGGGCCTCCGGTCTCTTTTGCTCTGTCGGATGCGGCCACGGCTACTTTGCGGTCAGAGACGGTGATGCCCGCCATATTCATCAGAAGTTCGATCTTCTGCGCCTCTTTATCTGAGGATTCGCCTTTTGCCAGGGCGCACCGGGCGCTGTAATATCTCCGGATGATTTCCTGTCTGGACGCTTCTTTGCATGCTTCGTCGTCGCAGATACAGTTTCCGGCCATATTGACTCCCATATCAGTGGGAGACTTGTAAGGGCTTTCCCCGTAGATTTTCTCGAAGATTGTATTGAGGACGGGGAAAATCTCCACATCACGGTTGTAGTTGACGGTTGTCTCCCCGTAGGCCTCCAGATGGAAAGGATCGATCATGTTTACGTCGTTGAGATCAGCCGTCGCGGCCTCGTACGCAAGATTGACCGGATGCTTCAGAGGAAGATTCCAGATGGGGAATGTCTCAAACTTGGCATAGCCGGCGTGGATGCCCCGCTGATGCTCGTGATAGAGCTGAGAGAGGCAGGTCGCCATTTTGCCGCTTCCAGGGCCCGGAGCCGTCACGATAACGAGGGGGCGCGTCGTCTGTATATAATCGTTTTTGCCGTAGCCGTCCTCGCTGATAATCAGAGGGATATTGGAAGGATAGCCGGGTATGACATAGTGAATGTATACCGGGATGTTCATACTTTCCAGCCGGTTTTTAAAGAAAAGCGCGCTCTCCTGGCCGGAGAACTGCGTAATTGTTACGCTTCCCACATACAGTCCCTGGTCTTTGTAAGTCTGAATCAGACGGAGTACATCCGAGTCATAGGTAATACCCAGATCTCCGCGTATTTTGTTTTTCTCGATATCTTTGGCGCTGATGACGATGACGATCTCCGCCTGGTCGCTGAGTTCTTTGAGCAGCCTTAGTTTACTGTCCGGCGCGAACCCAGGAAGTACCCGGGAAGCATGGTAGTCATCGAAGAGTTTTCCTCCGAATTCCAGATATAATTTGTTGTCGAATTTGCCGATCCGGTTCCGAATGTGTTCGGACTGCATCTTTAAATACTTTTCATTGTCAAAACCGATTTTCATTACTCTTTCCCCGCTTGTATATTTTTTCTGTCAGATCCCCTGAGATTATGCGATACACATAATCCGCCTGAAAGGACATATTTCGTACTCAGTATACTATAAAAAGTTATCGTTTTACAATATTTTCATAATCTTTTTATTGATTTATGCAAAAGCTGTCCTTATAATGAAAATAACTGATTTTAGGAGGAATAGAATGGACAATAAGAATAAAAAGAATGATCCGAATCACAACCGGCAGGGCTGGGGAATTATCCTCGTTACAACCCTGCTGGTCACTTTTATGGTGATGGGATTGTATTCTCTGATGCGGGGATCCGGGCCGGAGGAGATCAGTTATGATAGATTTCTGACGCTTGTTGATGAAGATAAGGTCGAGAGAGTAAGTTTGAGCAGCGACCGGATCTATATTACTCTGACAGACGAAGGGCGTCAGGAGGAACTGGAAGAAAATGCTCAGTCAGGCAGTGTCGGCAGTATGATGCAGAGACTCCAGGAGCAGATACAGACAGGAACTTCGGGTAGTGCGGAGAATGCCCGGGAACAGGAGCGGGAGCCGGATTATTATACCGGATATGTAAACGACTACACGCTCGTTCAGACACTGGAAAAAGCGGGAGTCGAGTTTGCCAGTCAGCCTGCCGACACCCTGGGGCAGATGCTTCTGGAGCTGTTTCTCACGCTGATTCTTCCTATCGGTCTGATGGCGGCCATGCTCATTTATCTGATGCGCAGAATGTCTAAGGGCGGCGGTATGATGGGCATTGGCAAGAGCAATGCCAAGATGTACATGGAAAAGGAGACGGGAGTTACATTCCAGGATGTGGCCGGGGAAGATGAAGCCAAGGAATCCCTTCAGGAAGTGGTGGATTTTCTCCACAATCCGGGCAAATACAGCGGAATTGGAGCGAAGCTTCCAAAAGGCGCGCTTCTGGTCGGACCTCCGGGAACTGGAAAAACACTGCTGGCGAAAGCGGTGGCCGGGGAGGCAAAGGTGCCGTTTTTCTCGCTGTCGGGTTCAGCGTTTGTGGAAATGTATGTGGGTGTGGGCGCGTCCCGTGTGCGTGACCTGTTTAAGCAGGCGCAGCAGATGGCGCCGTGTATTGTGTTTATCGATGAGATCGATGCCATCGGAAAGACCCGCGACACAGCTCTTGGAGGCAATGATGAGCGGGAACAGACGCTGAATCAGCTTTTGGCGGAGATGGACGGGTTTGACACAAATAAGGGACTGCTGATCCTGGCGGCTACCAACCGTCCGGAGATTCTGGATCCCGCGCTTCTGCGTCCGGGAAGGTTTGACCGCCGGATTATCGTGGACAAACCGGATCTCAAAGGACGTGTTGAGATTCTCAAAGTTCATGCAAAAGACGTGCGTATGGACGAGAGCGTGGATCTGGAAGCCATCGCGCTGGCGACGTCGGGCGCCGTAGGCTCGGATCTGGCCAATATGATTAACGAAGCGGCTATCAATGCGGTCAAACACGGAAGAAATGTGGTGAGCCAGAAAGATCTTTTTGAGGCAGTGGAAGTTGTGCTTGTCGGAAAAGAGAAAAAGGACCGGATCATGAGCAAGGAGGAGAGAAGAATTGTCTCCTATCATGAAGTGGGACATGCGCTTGTCACCGCCCTTCAGAAGAATACGGAACCGGTTCAGAAGATCACTATTGTGCCGAGAACGATGGGAGCTCTCGGCTATGTGATGCAGACGCCGGAGGAAGAGAAATTCCTGAACACAAAGAAGGAACTGGAGGCAATGATCGTTGTCGCGCTGGGAGGCCGGGCGGCCGAGGAGCTTGTCTTTGAGACAGTGACTACCGGCGCTGCAAACGATATTGAGCAGGCGACAAAGATCGCCCGGGCAATGATCACTCAGTACGGCATGTCGGATCGCTTCGGTCTGATGGGGCTAGAGTCCATTCAGAACCGATATCTGGACGGCAGAGCGGTATTAAACTGCGGCGACGCTACGGCGGGCGAGATCGATGAGGAAGTCATGAAGATGTTAAAAGGCGCCTATGCCGAGGCAAAACGTCTGCTCGCCGAAAACCGTGAGGCCCTTGATAAGATCTCGGCGTTTCTGATCGAGAAAGAGACGATTACGGGCAAAGAGTTTATGAAGATATTCCGCGAGGTGAAGGGAATTGCTGAGCCGGAAGAATCAGAGGAAGGAAAGCCGGAGGAAAGAGAAGGCAGGATTGCCATGAAGCCGGTCAGCGAATAGATTGTTACATGATGGAAAATAATAATTTTGATATTCAGGAAGAACTGAAAAAGCTTCCCGGGCGCCCGGGCGTCTACATTATGCACGATGAGAAAGACAGGATCATCTATGTCGGGAAAGCGGTCAGTCTGAAGAACCGTGTGAGACAGTATTTCCAGAGCAGCAGGAACAAAGGTATCAAAATCGAACAGATGGTAACGCATATCCGCCGCTTTGAGTATATTGTAACGGACTCGGAACTGGAAGCTCTTGTCCTGGAGTGCAATCTGATCAAGGAACATCATCCCAAATACAATACGATGCTCATGGATGACAAGACGTATCCTTTTATCAAAGTCACTACCGGAGAAGAGTTTCCCCGGGTGATTATGACCCGGAAGATGCTCAAAGATAAGGCCCGGTATTTCGGGCCTTATACAAGTTCCCAGGCTGTGCGTGACACGATCGACCTGATACACAAACTGTATCATCTGCGAAACTGCAACAGAAATCTGCCCAGAGACATCGGGAAAGAGCGCCCCTGTCTGAACTATCATATCAAACAGTGTGACGCTCCATGTCAGGGCTATATATCCAGAGAGAAATACAGAGAGTCTGTGGATGAAGTGATCCGCTTTTTAAACGGGAATTATGACATCATACTTTCCGATCTGGAGGAGAAAATGAATGCGGCCTCTGAGGCCCTTGAGTTTGAGAAGGCGATCGAGTACCGGGAACTTATATCCAGCGTAAAGAAAGTGGCTCAGAAACAGAAGATCACAGATTCCAGCGGGGAGGACAGAGATGTTCTTGCGGTGGCATCGGAAGAGGAGGACGCGGTTGTCCAGGTGTTTTTTATCCGCGGAGGGAGACTGATTGGAAGAGATCATTTTTATCTTCGGATCTCGAAAGGAGAGAGTGCTTCGGAGATTCTGAACAGTTTTATTCCTCAGTATTATGCCGGAACGCCTTATATTCCCGGTGAACTCATGCTTCAGGAGGAAGTGGAGGACGTGGAAGTGCTTGAGGCGTGGCTTTCGTCCAAACGGGGGCAGAAAGTAGTGCTGAAAGTTCCGAAAAAAGGAACAAAAGAGAAGCTGGTCGAACTGGCCAGAGAGAATGCCGGCCTCGTTCTGAGCAAAGACAAGGAGCGTCTGAAACGGGAAGAGGGCCGCACCATCGGGGCGGTAAAGGAGATCGCCGCACTGCTTGGCGTGGAGGAGATCACCCGGATGGAGGCGTACGATATTTCCAACACGAACGGATTTGAGTCGGTCGGCTCGATGGTCGTCTATGAGCGGGGAAAGCCAAAGCGCAATGATTACCGCAAGTTTAAGATTAAGGGAATCAAGGGAGCGGACGACTACGGGAGCATGAGAGAAGTGCTCACCCGGAGATTTACCCACGGCCTGAAAGAGCGCGAGGAGAACGCGGGACTTGGAAAGTTCACTGTATTTCCGGATCTGATCCTTATGGACGGAGGAAAAGGACAGGTCAACGTGGCGCTTCAGGTGCTGGAGAAACTGAACCTTTCTATTCCGGTATGCGGTATGGTCAAGGATGACTGCCACAGGACCAGAGGACTGTACTATCAGAATGAAGAGATACCGATTGATAAGTCATCCGAAGCATTCCGTCTGATCACAAGAATTCAGGATGAAGCGCACCGGTTTGCGATTGAATATCACAGACAGCTCCGGGGCAAGGGACAGGTACACTCCATACTGGATGATATTGAAGGGATCGGTCCCGCCCGAAGAAAAGCGCTGATGCGCAACTATCTGAGTCTGGACGCGATCAGGGAGGCCAGCGTGGAAGAACTGGCCCGAATACCGTCCATGAATGAAAAAGCTGCGGAATCAGTGTACAAGTTCTTCCACTGATGGTATGATTAAGAGAGAATGAGAAAGCGAGGAGAGATTCAATGGCAGATGGAATTAAGCTGACAGAAATCGTAGAAAAAATGGATCTGAAAAATCTGACCCCTGAAGTCGATATGGTAGAAAAGGAAGTAAATGTTCCGGAGGTCAACCGTCCGGCGCTGCAGCTTACGGGATTTTATGACCGTTTTGACTCAAACCGGGTACAGATCCTGGGGAATGTAGAATACAGGTATGTGCAGACTCTCAGCGAGGAACAGAGAGAGGAAACATACGATAAGCTTCTTCAGCACCCGATCCCGTGCATCGTGTTCTGCAGAGGCCTGGAGCCGCAGCAGATGTTTCTGGAGAAAGCCGTGAAATATGGCGTTCCTGTCTTTCAGACGACAAAACAGACGTCTGACTTTACGGCAGAGATCATCCGCTGGATGAATGTCCGTCTGGCGCCCTGTATTTCGATTCACGGAGTGCTCGTGGATGTGTACGGCGTGGGAGTTCTGATCATGGGAGAGAGCGGAATAGGAAAGAGCGAAGCTGCGCTTGAACTGATCAAGAGAGGTCACCGCCTTGTCACGGACGATGTGGTGGAGATCCGCAAGGTGAGCGACGAGACTCTGGTCGGATCGGCTCCGGATATTACAAAGCATTTTATTGAGCTGAGAGGCATCGGCATTGTGGATGTTAAATCCATGTTCGGTGTACAAAGTGTCCGTGAGACACAGAACATCGATCTTGTGATCACGTTGGAAGAGTGGAGCCGTGATAAAGAGTATGACCGTCTTGGGCTGGAAGAGGAGTACACGGAGTTTTTAGGGAATAAGGTCGTGTGCCACAGAATCCCGATCCGCCCGGGAAGAAATCTCGCGATCATCACAGAATCGGCTGCTGTCAACCACAGACAGAAACAGATGGGATATAACGCTGCCCAGGAACTTTATAAGAGGGTGCAGGAGAATATCGCAAAGAAGAAAAAGTAAAAACATAAAGGAATAAAGGAGATTGCGGATATGAAGTATTGTTTTGGCGTGGATATAGGCGGAACAACTGTGAAGATGGGCCTGTTTGAGGAAGCGGGAAATATACTGGACAAGTGGGAAATTACAACAGATACATCGGAGGAGGGCAGGGCAATTCTTCCGAATATTGCCGCCTCTATCGAGAGCAAGATGACGGAGCACAAGCTCGCAAAAGATGACGTTGTCGGGATCGGAGTCGGTGTGCCGGCGCCTGTAACATCCGATGGTGTTGTGTACGGAAGCGCGAATCTCGGATGGACTCATAAAGAGGTAAAAAGAGAGTTTGAAGAGCTGACAGGATTGAACTGCTCTATTGCCAATGACGCCAATGTGGCCGCTCTAGGAGAAATGTGGAAAGGCGGCGGAGCCGGAGAGAAAAATCTGATTATGGTTACTCTGGGAACCGGTGTCGGCGGAGGCGTGATCATTGACGGAAAGATTCTGACAGGGGAGAACGGAGCCGGAGGAGAGATCGGTCATCTCTGTGTGAACTACGAGGAAACGGACCGCTGCGGCTGCGGCAATCGCGGCTGTCTGGAACAGTATGCGTCCGCAACCGGAATTGTGCGTCTGGCTAAACAGCAGCTCGGACATGAAATGCGTCCGACGATACTCAATAAAGAGGATGTCACCGCAAAAGATGTGTTTGACGCGGTAAAAGCAGGAGATGAGGTGGCAAAAGAAATTGCCGCAGTATTCGGAAGATATTTGGGATACTGCCTGGCTAACCTGGCAGCAATGGCAGATCCGGCTGTATTCGTGATCGGGGGCGGCGTCTCAAAGGCGGGAGAAGTGCTTATCTCCTACATAAGAGAACCATATATGGAGCGAGCCTTTTTTGCCAACCGGGATGTGAAGTTTGTGCTTGCGGAACTTGGCAACGACGCGGGAATATGCGGGGCGGCAAGACTGATCCTGGACGCGGAAAAATAAACAGGTGTGCGTGTTATGTACCGGAGTGAAAACTCCGGTATTTTTTTGTGACGGCCACGGGCCAAAGTCCGGATTTGCCGAGAGCTTGGCGGCCGCTTACAATCCCAAAATGCGCTTTTTGGCGCTTTCGGGGATTTGTTCTGTTCCAGATAAAATGTTTGAATTCTTTGAAACAAAGAATAATATGCAAATTTAACAAAAAAATTCAGAGCAAGAAGTGTAAAAAGTGGATTTGAAAAAAGTATATTTAGAGAAAATGACAAAAAATCTTCAATTCAAAGATTTAGATTGACTGAAACAAAGAAAAGGAATAAAATACAGACAGATAAAGAAACAAGTTTCCGGCCGGAGACGAGTTACTTGCAAACGGGGATACCCCAATATCAAATGTTAGAAGAGGAGATTGAAAAATGAAAGCAATAGCAAGATTTGGGAAAGAATTCGGAGGATATAGAATGATCGACGTTCCGAAGCCTACATGCGGACCTGACGACATTATTATTGAGATCAAAGCGGCCGCTATCTGCGGAGCTGATATGAAACACTGGAGAGTGGATAACGGATCCGATGAATTCAACTCTATCCGCGGCCATGAGTTCGCCGGCGATATTGTGGAAGTAGGCGAAAATGTGAAAGACTGGAAAGTAGGACAGAGAGTTGTCTCCGATAACAGCGCTCATGTATGCGGCGTATGCCCGGCTTGTGAGCAGGGTGATTTCCTCTGCTGTGAGGAAAAGGTTAACCTCGGACTCGACAACAACACATGGGGCGGCGGATTTTCAAAATACTGCAAAGTGCCCGGAGAGATTCTCGCGATCCATAAACATGCGATCTGGGAGATACCGGATAATGTTAAATACGAAGAGGCTGCTGTTCTTGATCCGATCTGTAATTCTTACAAAGCGATTGCCCAGCAGAGCCATCTGCTTCCGGGACAGGATGTAGTTGTGTTCGGTACCGGCCCGCTGGGACTGTTTGCAGTACAGGTTGCCAGAATCATGGGAGCTGTAAACATTGTTATGGTCGGCCTTGATGAAGATGTGGAGACACGTTTCCCGATTGCCCTTGAAGTAGGTGCTACCCATGTAGTAAACGGATCAAAAGAAGACGTTGTCAAGAGATGTACAGAGATCTGCGGAAGAGATAATCTTGGCCTGGTTGTTGAGTGCTCGGGTGCAAACATTGCGCTGAAGCAGGCAATCGAGATGCTCCGTCCCAACGGAGAGGTTGTGCGTGTAGGCATGGGATTCAAGCCTCTTGAGTTCTCAATCAACGATATTACTTCCTGGAACAAGAGCATTATCGGTCATATGGCGTATGACTCCACATCATGGAGAAACGCGCTCCGTCTGCTTGCATCCGGCCAGATCAAGGTACAGCCGATGATCACACACAGACTCGGTCTGTCTCAGTATGAAGAAGGATTTGACGCAATGGCAAGCAAAGAGGCGGTGAAGGTAATCTTCCACTATGACTTTGATGATGAGGAGTAAGCCGGATGAAAAAGAAACTGCTGCTCGCCCCGTCAATGGGGTGCTGCGATCTGTATGATTTTGAAAATCAGATCAGATATATCGATGAACATGCGGATTTTCTCCATATTGATATTAAGGACGGAAATTATGTGAAGACATTCGGCGTAGGTCCCGACTTCATGTCGGTACTGAAAAGAGTAGTAAAAAAGCCGATGGATGCCCACCTGATGGTGAAACATCCGCAGTATTATATCGAAGCGTGCGCGCAGGCGGGAGCCGCTTATATTACTCCGCACACAGACTGCATTGAGAGCGACGCTTTCGTGACACTCAATAAAATCATCTCTCTTGGCTGCAAGGCGGGAATCGCGCTGAATCCCGCCGCGCCGCTGGAGGCGATTCGCTATTATCTGCCCCTGCTTTCCAAAGTTACGATTATGATTGTGGACGCAGGCTATGCGGGGCAGAAAGTTATTCCTCAGATGTACGATAAGATACGCACACTGGTAAAGTGGAGAGAGGAGATGGGCCTTGATTTCCTGATCGAGGCCGACGGATCCATGAATGCGGGCGTGTATGCGCCTCTGTATGAAGCCGGAGCTGATATGGTGGTATTAGGTCCTCCGGCTCTGTGGAATAAAGATCCGGATATTAAGAAAGCATGGGAAATCATGCAGAGTGAAGTGGACGAAGAGTTAAAAGATTTCTGACAGGAGAAAGGAAAGAGAGGTAGAGAATTATGGCATCTAATGCAAAAAATGCCAACATCGGAGCAAGACTTGACCGTCTTCCGAATTCGGGATGGCATATTAAAATGTGGCTGATAACAGCGTTTGCCCTTCTTGTATGCTGGTCAAATGCTATCGGAGGTTCTGTACAGAATGTACTTTTGAATGAACTTCACTGGTTGGAAGAAGGCTCGACGCTTCTGGCGATGTGGGGAACAACGTATACGGCAGGGCAGCTTTTCGGAGCGCTTGTCGGAGGACCGATCGGCGATAAGATCGGCCGTAAGAAAAGTATTCTTCTCTATGAAGTGATACATATTATTGCGATGATCGGTGGAGCGATCGCTCCTAATGTATATGTGCTGTATGTGTTCAGACTGATTCAGGGCTTTGGCCTTGGAGCTCTTCTGGTAGTTCTGTTCGCGGGCTTTACAGAGTATGTGCCGGGAAGAAACAGGGGAACATGGTCCAGCCGTAACTCCTTTATCGGAAACTGGTCTCACCCGGTCAGCAACGGAATCGCGTTTCTCATCGGTCTGACAGGCGTGAGTCTGAATGCCAACTGGAGAATTCAGTACATGATTCCGTCGATCTTATCTATTATTGCCGCGCTTCTCATTGCCAAGAAATTCCCGGAGTCACCGAGATGGCTGGAGTCTCAGGGAAGAGTAGATGAGGCGGACAGAATTCTGACAAAGATCGAAAAAGAGATCGAAGCGTCAACAGGAAAACCGCTTCCTCCTGTAACCGAGGAGCCAAAGCCGGTAAAACAGCTTCCCTATTCAGCTCTGTTTAAAGGAAAGCTTTTAAAGAGAACAATTGTAGGCTCTCTTGTACTCATCGGTATGAATACAATCCAGTATACATTGATGACATGGATGCCTTCCCTGCTCGTATCACTCGGATATGATACGTCACAGTCACAGTTCATGACAATGTTCGGTCTGTTTGGAGCACCTTTTGGAATCTTTATCGCATCGCTCTATATGGATAAAATTCCGAGAAGAGTCACAGGCGTTGTCCTTCTTGTACTTATGGCTGTACTTGGAATCATTACAAGCCAGCAGACGACAATGACGGCGCTGATCGTATCTACTTTCTTCCTGAATACGGCGATCTACATGTATGTGTGCTATGCTTCAGCCGTATATGTGCCGGAGATGTGGCCCACATCGGCGAAACTCTCAGGATCCGGGTTCTGCAACGCTGTCGGACGTGTCAGCAATATCTTCTTCCCGTTCCTTGTAACTTATGTTGCGGCAAGTTCAATGGGAAGCACGGGCGTATTCGTACTGATCTCTATTGTGGCGGCTGTAATCGCGGTGTGCGTGGCTGTATTCGGTGTTGAGACAAGGGGAGAGTCTGTGGAAAATATCGGAAATGTAGACTGATCATCTGATCAGAATTAAGAGAAAGGAAAATAGAAAATGAAAAACTCAGAAGCAATTTTGGTGACACCCAAACATTTTGAGATTCAGGAATGCCCGGTTCCGGAGCCGAAAGACAATGAGATCCTCCTCAAAGTCGAGTATGTGGGCATGTGCGGATCGGATATCCACGGTTTCGAGTTCGGACCTTTCATACCTCCGAAAGACCCGAATCAGAAGATCGGACTCGGACATGAGGTTGCCGGTGAAGTGGCAAAGGTCGGCTCAAAAGTAACCCGGTTTAAAGTGGGGGACAAAGTGCTTATCGAGCCGGGAGTACCGGACGACACATGCGGCTACTGCCGTACCGGACACTACAATATCTGCCCGGGAGTCGATTTCATGGCAACACAGCCGAACTACAGAGGAGCCCTTACACAGTACATGACACATCCGGAAGACTGGACGTATCGTATTCCGGAAGGAATGACTACGATGGAAGGAGCCCTTGTAGAACCGGCAGCAGTGGGGATGCATGCTGCGATCCTGGGAGGAGCAAGGCTTGGAAAGAGCATTGTAATCCTGGGAGGCGGAACGATCGGGCTTATGGTTCTCCAGGCGTGCCTGAGCCTGGGAGCTACCGACATCACAGTTGTCGATGTGATTGAGAAACGTCTGGAACTGGCAAAGAAGCTTGGAGCAAAGAGAGTGATCAACGGAAAAGAGCAGGATACTGTCGCTGTGCTCCGTTCAGATGATCTCTATGGGGATCACGGAGTTGAACTTGTCTTTGAGGCTGCCGGCTCTGTGTTTACAGCGCAGCAGGCAGTGCAGATCGTTGCCCGCGGCGGCAAGATCATGATGGTTGGAACACAGTCCAAACCGGTGCCCATTGATTTCCTGAAAATCAACCGGGAGGTGACGATCCAGACTTCATTCCGCTATTGCAACGACTTCCCGGAGACGATTGAGGCCATTGCCTCCGGCAAGTTCAATGTAAAAGATATGGTGACAAACATTTATGACTATAAAGATGTCCAGAAGGCGTTTGAGGACGCGATCGATCCTGTCAAGAAGACAGAAATGGTCAAAGGTGTCGTTAAAGTAAGCGACTGATTTCAGCAGAAAAATAAAAAAGGAAAGGTGAAAAAATATGTTAGCAGATATTAGATATTGGGAGAACAAAGCAAAAGAAGGGAAATACGCAATTCCACATTTTAACGTATGGAATGCGGAGATGCTCATGGGTGTTATGGACGCTGCGGAAGAGGCAAAAGCGCCGATTATTATCTCATTTGGTACAGGTTTCGTGGGAAACACTTCTTTTGAGGACTTCTGCTGGATGATGGTGTCTATGGCAAAGAAAGCGAGTGTTCCGGTAATTACGCACTGGGATCACGGACGCAGCATGGAGATCGTTCAGAATGCTTACAAACACGGCATGAACTCTGTCATGAGAGATGCTTCCGCATATGATTTTGAGGAGAACATCCGTCTGACAAAAGAGGTTGTTGATTACTTCCATCCGCTGGGAATTCCTGTAGAGGCTGAGCTTGGACATGTGGGAAATGAGACAGTATATGAGGAAGCGCTTGCAAGCTACAAATATACAGATCCGAGCCAGGCAGCGGAGTTCGTTGAGAGAACAGGATGTGATTCTCTCGCGGTTGCGATCGGAAACCAGCACGGAGTATACACTTCAGAGCCGAAGCTGAATTTTGAAGTAGTTGAGAAAGTAAGAGACGCGGTTTCTGTACCCCTTGTACTTCACGGAGCATCAGGAATCAGCGATGATGACATCAGAACAGCGATCTCTCTTGGAATCTCCAAGATCAACATCCACACAGAGCTGTGCCAGGCGGCAATGACAGCTGTGGCGGCTAATGTTGACAAACCGTTCCTTGAGCTGGAAAGAACAGTAAGAGCTGCTGTAAAACAGCGCGCGCTTGAGAAAATCTATCTGTTCGGAGACGACGGAAAGGCGGAGTAAAATTTTGGAAAAGAAATTAGATGTAATCTGTGTCGGCGCTGCGATAGTGGATATTCCACTGCAGCCCGTCAGCAGAGATATATTTGATATTGAGTCGTGCCCGTTGCAGCAGATCTCAATGACGATCGGCGGAGACGCCATCAATGAGGCTACCATTATGTCAAGGCTCGGCCACAGAATCGGCCTGATGAGCATGGTGGGAAAAGACGCGGTGGGAAATTTTATCGTTGAGCACTGTGAGAAGAACGGGATCGACTATTCCGGAGTAAAGATGAAAGAAGGAGTGGATACCTCCATTAATGTGGGACTTGTCACACATGACGGTGAGAGGACCTTTGTCACTAACCGAAACGGAAGCCTCTGGAAGATGACCATTGACGACGTGGACATTGAAAAGATCGGCGAGGCGAAAATTCTCTCTCTGGCAAGTATCTTCAACAATCCGCTTCTGGATAATGACGCTCTTGTGAAAATATTTAAGAAAGCAAAAGATAACGGTATGATTATCTGCGCGGATATGATCAAAGCCAGACTCGGTGAGACGCTGGACGACATAAAGGAAGCTCTTTCTTATGTGGATTATTTTTTCCCGAATTATGACGAAGCGTGTATGATGACAGGGAAGAAGGAGCTGGAGGATGTGGCGGATGTATTCATCTCGTGCGGTATCCGTCATGTAGTCATAAAAACCGGAAAAAGAGGATGCTATATCAAGAGCAAGGACGGCAGTGTGCTGGAAGTACCCGCCATGAAAGGGATTACCGCGATTGATACGATTGGAGCGGGAGACAATTTCGCTTCCGGTTTCATCACAGCTATTTTGGAAGGCAAGTCACTGAAAGAATGCGCGGAGTTTGCCAATGTTACGGCTTCCATCAGCGTTCAGAGTATCGGAGCGACAACCGGTGTGCAGAACAGAGAACAGGTGGAAGAGCGGCTCAAAGAGTATTACGCTCAGCAGAACAACTAGAGAAATATTGTGCAGCATAAGAGTGAAACAGGGAAAGGAAAACAGATCATGAAAACAATGAAATTAGGAAAAACAGGGATTGATATTTCAAGGATCGGTCTTGGAACCTGGTCCATCGGTGGCGGTTCTGCGTGGGGCGGCGACCATGACCTTCAAGTGGTAATCGATACGATCAGAGAGGCGCCGAAAGCAGGTGTGAACCTTATCGATACTGCGCCGGGATATAACTTTGGAAACAGTGAGAAGATTCTCGGAAAAGCGCTGGAGGGCATGAACCGTGAAGACCTCGTGATTATCACAAAATGTGGTGTGACATGGGATCAGGAAATGAAAGGTGATATGTTCAATGTCGTAAACGGAATCCAGCTCTACAAGAACTTGAACAGTGAGTCTGTGAAAAAGGAGATCAAGGCGTCACTTGAACGTATGGGAACAGACTATGTGGATGTCTATATGACACACTGGCAGTCGATTGAAGGATCACCGTACTATGTGCCGATCGAAAAGACGATGGACGTACTCAATGATCTGAAAGCTCAGGGCAAGATCAGAGCTATCGGAGCGGCGAATGTTGATATTAATCATATCGAAGAGTATCTGAAGTGGGGCGATCTGGATATTGTCCAGGCCAAATATTCCATCCTCGACAGGGGAATCGAAGATGAGATTATCCCGTGCTGCCGCGAGAACGGCGTGACGATTCAGGCATATTCACCGCTTGAAATGGGCCTCTTATCAGGTACGATGCCAAGAGACTACAAGCCGGTGGGAGCTCAGATTCCGAAGAAATGGTTCCAGCCTGAAAACATGCAGAAAGCGATGGATATGATGGATCAGTGGAAACCGCTGTGTGAGAAATACAACTGCACAATCGCCAACCTGGCGCTTGGCTGGATTCTTGCCCAGGGTGATTTCCTGAACCTGCTGAGCGGTTCCACAACTGCGGATCAGATCGAGGAAAATGTAAAATCCGCAGAACTTGGTCTGGAAGCGGATGATGTGGCTTACATGCGTGAACTTGCCGAAGCGCTTGACAAATAAGATGGTATAACAGAGTGCGATAACCGACTGATCTGCTTTTTGAAGATTGTTTCGTTGAACTTTAGCGCTGATGTTTATGTTTTAAAGGAGGTTGACATGCTTTCACAGGACAAAAGTCTTGCAAAAATCGACACGGAAGAGTTATTATTAAAGGAAGATATTACCAATACCGTGAGCAGAGAAAGGGAAGAAAGCATGGCTGGCAAAGAAAGACTGATGCTGATCCGGCAGACTGTCCAGACGGCAAAGAAAATGTCTGTAGGCGAATTGAGCAGGATGTGCCGGGTTACGGAAGAAACGATACGCAGAGACCTGGATAAACTGGAGGCGGAAGGAACCGTGACCAGAGTGCATGGCGGCGCCATCTGGAATGAGGGTGCTCAGAAAGAAGGAATCCATTTTTACCGGAGGCTGAACAGGCATCTTCGGGAAAAACAGGAGATCGCAAGAAAGACAGCCGAGCTTCTGGAAGGGAAAAGCACAGTTATCGCGGATTCCAGTACTACGGTTGCTGAGGCGCTGAAGATCATTCCTGATACGCAGGAGATAACGATTGTGACAAACTCCACCGAAGTGTTCCGTGAACTTCAACAATCATCGTTCAATATTATATCTACGGGCGGTGAGTTCAATAAGAAAGCGCTGTCTCTCCAGGGGCAGCTGGCCAAGACCAACATCGGGAAATACAATGTGGATCTTGCGCTGATCAGCTGTAAAGGACTCAGTATTGAAAAGGGCGTACTCGACTCTAACGAGAGTGAGGCGGAGATAAAGAAAGCCATGCTTTTGCAGGCACAGGAGGTGGCTCTTCTGGCAGACTATTCAAAATTCAATCAGTCAGCGTTTGTACAGCTTATTGAGCTTGAAAAGGTCAATTATCTGATTACGGACAGAAAGCCGGATGATGAGTGGGTTGAATACTGCCGGGAAAAATCTATTCAGCTTATATATTAAATAATTTTGTTCAAATTCCAAAGATAAACAGCAGGAATATCGGGATCGGACAGAAGTCTGAAAAGGTATTTCTGCTGTTTTTATATTTTTGCAAAAATAATTCCGAAACAAATATATACGGCACAAAACAAAAAAATATATAACAAAAAATATTTGAAAAATTTGGTTAAAACATAGAAAAATCTTTGTAATAAAGAATTCGTATTGACACAAACAGGTGCGAACCGTAAAATGTGTATTGAACAAATCGTGCAGAATTCACAATTGGGAGAATCGGAAAGCACTGAAAAAGTATGGAAATGAGGATGGTAGAATTATGGAAGAAAAGAAGAAAGAGAAAAAGAAGAGTTCGATTGTAAAACGAATGATTATCGCTGTGGCATCCGGGTTTGTAGTCGGGGCGCTCTGTCTGCTGATCAGGGAATTTCTGAATGGAAATGGAAATGAAAAAGTATGGAACGTGGTCGATGCGATATTTTTCCAGGATATTACGACGACAACCGGCCTGGAAGGACTGGGGCTTTTCTACATTATAGGCCAGCTGTTTATGCGTGGGCTTCAGATGGCGATTGTGCCTCTGGTATTGACCTCGTTAAGTCTTGCGATGTGCAGCCTTGCCAATCCGGAGCGGCTTGGGAAAATAGCCGGAAAGACATTCCTTACTTATATCTGTTTTTATGTTGTGGCAGCCGCGCTCGCCGGAGCAGCCGCTTATTTTGTAAAATCGATGGGATGGTTTGATGTAAACCTGCCAAGCG
The DNA here is from genome assembly GCF_944377805.1 of uncultured Mediterraneibacter sp. Lineage (GTDB taxonomy): Bacteria > Bacillota > Clostridia > Lachnospirales > Lachnospiraceae > Mediterraneibacter. The sequence goes on from NZ_CALWFZ010000002.1 coordinate 88,656, forward strand.
AGATGGCGACAGAAGCGGTGACAATGGAAGGATATAATCCGCTGACTGCGATTATAACCGCGGTTCCGTCCAATATTTTCACATCGTTTTCCTCCAACAATGAGATCCTTGCGGTATGTGTAGTAGCGATTATTATGGGGCTGTGCATGACGTACCTGGGGGATAAGACCGAGCCTCTTAAAAAAGTACTGGAAAACCTGAACGACATTATACAGATGTTTCTGAATTTCCTGATTGACAAAATCGGTCCGGTAGCGATCTTCTGTATGATTACGAGGACTCTTGCGGTATACGGAGTAGAGTATATAAGGCCGACTCTTGTATGGATGGTTACGACGATTGTTGTAGGTCTTGTGCTCGTCAATACGATTTATCCGATCGGTATCTTTCTGGCTACAAGAATGAATCCCTTCCCGTTTCTTAAAAAATCATTTAAGATCGGACTGTTTGCGGCGGCGACGAACTCTTCCGCGGCGACACTTCCGCTTAACACAAAGACATGCATCAACGAGCTTGGGTGTACGGAGGAAATCAGCAGTTTTGTTCTTCCGACAGGTATGACAATTAATATGAACGGTACGACCGCGATGCATATGATTGCCGTTACCTTCATCGCGGCAGCAGCTGGAATCGACATTACGCCTTCCACTCTGGTTATGGCGGCGTTCCTCTCAATCTGCACGGCGATGGGCTGCCCGGCCATTCCTGTGGCGGGAACAACAATGGTATATGTAGTTATGACAGGTCTGGGAATGAATTCGGAGCTCTGCATGATCGGATATTCACTTGTGCTGGCTATGAATTATCTGCCGGGTATGGCGGTAATTACCCTGAACGTGATCGGGGACGCTGCGACAAATGTGATTGTGAATTTTAAGGAAGGCGTTCTCAACAAAGACATTTATAACAAGATGGACTAAGAGATATAAGAATGAAAGAAGAGAGCAGCGGCTTTGCCGCTGCTCTCTCTATGTTTGAAAAGCCATGTTCCTGCGAGGCTAGGGGGAAGGAGTGCCTCCGGCACCGCCGCCTCCGCTATCACCTCCGGTAGTACCGCCGCCTTCGGTACCGCCGCCAGTATTGCCACCGTTTCCGGTATCACCGCCGCCGGTGCCGGTGCCTCCACTGCCGCCAGTACCGGTGCCTCCGCTGCCACCGGTGCTGCCGCCTCCGGTATCACTACCGCCGGTGTTGCCGCTGTCTCCCGTGCCGGGAGTCGTAGTTGTGTTGTCTCCTGTACCGGGATCTGTTGTAGTTGTATCCGAAGATGTGTCATCCGATGTATCATCCGATGACTGCGGCCGGGAGCTTCCGTGTCCCGAGCAGCTTTCAGTTGCCACATTTTCCGCGTCAAAGTATTCTGTAATGGACGGGCATCCGCTGGTTGCCAGAAGACCGGTTCGCGTACAGATTGTCTTCCGTACAACAGATGATGGAACTTCAAAGTCTTTGTATTCCAGTCCGTCATGGATTCGTTCCATAATCGCGTTCCAGATTCTCAAATGCCATGATCCCATACCGGACATGGGCTTGTTTTCATCATATCCGCCCCAGATACTTGCGGTATAATACGGTGTGTAACCGCAGAACCAGCGGTCCGCATAGTCGTTTGTGGAACCTGTCTTTCCGGCAGTCGCCATATTGTCAAGCTTGGCTGAACTTCCGGTACCGCCGTTTACAACGTCCTCCATCGCGCTTGTGAGAAGATAGGAGGTGGACTCTTTGAGCACTTCGTGAGTGGCGGGGGCGGTGTTGTCAATCAGGACATTGCCGTCATGATCAAGAACCTGAGTGTACAGAACGGGTTCCGTATATACACCGCCGTTGGCGATAGAAGCAAACGCGGCAGTGATGTCAATGTTGTAAACACCATTTGTAATTCCGCCGAGAGCCATTGCCTGGTTCATATCTTCATCGGTAAGGGTTGAGATACCAAACTGCTCCAGATATTCATATCCCGTAGCCGGCCCGACCACCTCTGTAAGAGTACGGACAGCGCAGGTGTTAATGGACTGCTTGATGGCATTGCGGATCGTGGTCGTTCCGATATACCGTCCATTAGCATTATGCACTTCCTGACCGCTTTCATACCGATACGGTTCGTCGACAACAGTAGAAGCGAGTGTGATCTCACCCTCGTTGAGTCCCGGCGCGTAAGTGGACAGGATTTTGAAACAGGAGCCCGGCTGCTGAGTGGAAGATGTGGCGCGGTTGAGAGTACGGTTTCCGGTTTTCTGCCCCCGGCCGCCCACGATAGCCTTAACATATCCTGTAGTCTGATCCATTATAACGAAAGATACCTGAGGCTGTAAGGTAATGTCGTACTTCTCATCCACAATGTCTCCGGCATCCGTGTTGATGCCAAGTGTGCTCTTATAGGATTCGATTGCCTGAAGCGCCTCTTCTTCCGAAGAGAAGACAAGAGGATTTCTGCTGTCTATATTATTGATAATATACTGTTTTAAGTTCTCTTTGCTGTAGTTCTCCACAGAGCCGTCAGCCCGGTGAATTGTAAGGGCATATTCCAGTCCGTATTCTGTGGCGGGGTAATAATCCGCATTCGCGGTTTCCTCGTCCGCAATCTGCTGGATCGCGGTGTCCTGAGTAGAAGTAATCGTAAGGCCTCCGCTGTAGAGCAGATTATATGCCTGTGTCTCCGTATACCCTTTCTCATCGATGAGATCCTGGATGAGCTCCTCGATGATGGCGTCGGTAAAGTAGGAATAAGGAGAATTGTCCTCTGTGACGGCCGCTGTCTGAAGAATCCGATCATAGACCGCGTCTGCAAGCGCTTCGTCGTACTCCGCCTGATTGATATATCCCTGTTCTAACATGTTGTTCAGTACAGTTTTCCGTCTGCCGGCGTTATTGTCCGGGTTTTTCACCGGATCATACCTGGTCGGGTTCTGTGTGATGGCGGCGATTACCGCGGATTCCGAGAGTGTGAGATCAGCCACATCCTTGTTAAAATAACGGGTGGAAGCGGTCTGCACGCCCAGACATCCCTGGCCTAAGTTGATTGTGTTCATATAGGCCTCGATAATCTGTTCCTTGCTCATTTCCTTTTCAATCTGAAGCGCCAGATACTGTTCCTGGAGTTTACGCTCTACTTTGTCAAAAAATGTTTCCTCGTTGACAAAGTCGGGAAATACATTGTTCTTGATGAGCTGCTGTGTCAGAGTACTGGCTCCCTCTGAGAAATTAAAGCCGTTGGAAATACCGACAAAGGCGGCTCTTACGATTCCCTGAAGGTCAATGCCGTTGTGCTCATAGAAACGCTCGTCCTCAATCGCAATAAACGCATGGGGAAGATATTCTGAGTTTGCAGTGATTTCATCATATGTTTTATACACACGGTTGGAATCAGAATCTTTTAAAGTTTCAAGTACCGTTCCGTTCTGGTCCGTGATATTCGTCGTATATCCTTTTGGAAGAATATCATCTGCGGATACGGCAGGAGTGTTGTCGATGATCTTCTTTGCAAAGATTCCGCCTCCGATTACGCATATCACTCCGAGCAGGAGTATGCAGATGACCAGAGCTTTAAAGAACCGTACGCCTACACGTTTCTTTTTCATTCTCTTTTTAGAAGAAATACTCCGCTTTCTTCTGGAAAGATTGTTTTTTCCATAATTCACGAATAACATCCTCCTTTTCAACTCTTATGATTATATCAAATATATTCTTTTTAATAAAGGAAAAAATAAAATCTTCATATTTTCTACATAAATTTAAGAAAATGTTTCAGCGCTGCCTTTTTCTTGTAGTTTACAGCTCTGTCTGATATAGTAAAATAAGTGTATTTTCCCGGAGCAGACGGCCCGGGCATATCAGGAGGAGCATATTATGGAGAGTTACCGCACGGTCTGCGGACACGGTACAGGAGAGATTACGGAGAAAAAATCCAGATTTATCGCGGATATATTTCCGGTTTCCTCAGAAGAAGAGGCGTTTGAGCATATAGAGAGGATCCGGAAGAAACACTGGAGCGCCAGGCATCACTGCTTCGCTTTCGTGCTTGGAAGGAATCCGGGGTATGAGCGGATCAGCGACGATGGGGAACCTTCCGGGACGGCGGGTAAACCGATTCTGGAGGTGCTAAAAGGCAGGGGACTTACGGATGTTCTGGCTGTGGTCACCAGGTATTTCGGAGGAACCCTTCTGGGAACAGGAGGGCTGGTAAGAGCCTACACGGCCGCGGCGGCGGAGGGGATTTCCCGCACCGGGATTATCACAAAAATTCACGGGATACGCCTTCAAATCGGCACGGATTACACTGGGCTGGGAAAGATTCAGCATCTCCTTTTGGCCAGGGGGATCAACATACTGGATACCGTATATACAGACAAGGTAGAACTTCAGGTCCTTGTTCCAAAAGATGAGACGGATGAGCTTTGCAAAGCAATTCTTGAAAGTACGAACGGGCAGGCTCTGATGGAAGAGGGAGAAGAGTGCTGGTTTTCGGCTGGCGATTCGAGAACTGAGATTTATCATTCGGAGACATAAGTAAACCGCCGGCAAAACGGAACTCTGTAAATGTCTGACAGATTCCGGACTGCCGGCGGTTTTATATTATCTGTTTATGAGGAAAAGACATTATGAGAATTCCGGTTCAATCAGTCCGAAGGAACCGTCTTTTCTCTTGTAAACTACGTTGACCTCTTCAGTCTCCGCATTGGAGAAGACGAAGAAGCTGTGTCCCAAAAGCTCCATCTGAAGGCAGGCGTCTTCCGGGTACATCGGCTTTACACCGAATTTCTTTGTGCGAACGATGCGGATTTCATCGTCTTCCGGAGTGCTGCTCTCTGACTCTATGAACTCTTTCCGGATGCTGCCTGTAGGTGCTGCTGAAGTGGGATGCCCCTGGTTTTTTGCGACCAGCTTGTTTTTGTATTTGCGGAGCTGACGTTCAATGATCTCTTCCACAAGATCAATGGATACGTACATGTCATTGCTTGTCTGCTCGGAGCGGATGATCGTGCCTTTGACCGGGATCGTTACCTCGATTTTCTGGCGGTCCTTTTCCACGCTTAAGGTGACGGTGATCTCTGTTTCAGGAGTGAAGTACCTTTCAAGTTTCCCGAGTTTCTGTTCGACGGCCTCTTTGAGTCCTGCAGTTACTTCAATGTTTTTTCCGCTGATGATATAATTCATACTGTTCAACTCCTTTTTGTTCATATTAGACATAAACACATGTTAAATATGTGTTTATATTATATAAATATTATAACATGAAACAATGCTCATGTATAGAACCAATCACTCGGAAGAGAAGATTATTTCATGTTGCTTCGTTTACGCATTCTCGAGTCAAGTATCTTTTTGCGGATGCGCAGAGTCTTGGGGGTTACCTCAAGAAGTTCATCCGTATCGATGAAATCCAGTGCCTGCTCCAGGCTTAAGACGCGCGGAGGCGTCAGTCTCAACGCTTCGTCAGCGCTGGAGGAGCGTGTATTGGTCAGATGCTTTGTCTTGCAGACATTCAGTTCAATATCTTCTGCTTTTCCGTTCTGTCCTATGACCATACCTGCGTATACCTTTTCGCCGGGTCCGATAAAGAGGGTACCCCGATCCTGAGCGCTGTACAGTCCGTAAGTCACAGACTCTCCTGTCTCAAAGGCAATGAGCGATCCCTGTTTGCGGTACTGGATGTCGCCCTTATATGGAGCGTACCCGTCAAAGCTTGTATTGAGGATGCCGTTTCCTTTTGTATCTGTCAGAAACTCTCCCCGGTATCCGATCAGTCCTCTGGATGGGATGGAGAACTCCAACCGTGTGTATCCGCCGCCGGTAGGAGCCATGTTGCGCAGTTCGCCTTTTCTCTGGCCGAGTTTTTCGATAACAACACCGGTGAACTCGTCGGGAACATCAATATAAGCGGTTTCCATCGGTTCTGTTTTTTTGCCGTTCTCATCGGTTCTGTAGAGTACTTCCGCCTTGCTGACGGCAAATTCATATCCTTCTCTTCGCATATTCTCGATCAGGACGGAGAGGTGGAGCTCTCCGCGTCCGGATACTTTAAAGCTGTCTGTGTTGTCTGTTTCCTCCACTCTCAGGCTGACGTCAGTGTTCAGCTCACGGAACAGACGGTCTCGCAGGTGGCGGGAAGTAATGTACTTGCCTTCCTGCCCGGCAAAGGGGCTGTCATTTACAATAAACTGCATGGCGATAGTAGGCTCTGAGATTTTCTGAAACGGGATGGGCTGTGGATCCTCAGAAGAGCAGAGCGTATCGCCGATGGAAATATCCGAGATACCTGAGATCGCAACGATGGAGCCGATGGAAGCCTCCTTTACCTCGACTTTTTCCAGGCCGTCAAATTCATACAGTCTGCTGATTTTTACTTTTTTCTGTTTATCCGGATCGTGATGATTTACGAGAACCATCTCCCGATTCACAGCAATACTTCCGTTGTCAACTTTTCCGATGCCGATTCGGCCCACATACTCATTGTAGTCGATGGTGCTGATCAGCACCTGAGTGGGGGCCTCAGGATCCCCCTCCGGTGCCGGGATATAGTCGAGAATTGTCTCGAAGAGCGGCTTCATATCTGTTCCCTCTTCCTCGGGGTCAAGGGAGGCAACGCCAGTCTTGGCGGACGCATAGACAAAGGGGCATTCCAGTTGCTCATCTGAGGCGCCCAGATCGATAAAGAGCTCCAGCACTTCGTCGATTACAGCTTCCGGCCGGGCCTCGGGGCGGTCGATCTTGTTGAGACACACGATGACAGGCAGATCCAGATCCAGAGCTTTACGAAGAACGAACTTGGTCTGGGGCATGGCTCCCTCGAAGGCGTCTACTACAAGGACAACACCGTTGACCATCTTCAGCACACGCTCCACTTCTCCGCCAAAATCGGCATGTCCCGGAGTGTCGATAATGTTGATTTTGACCCCATTGTAATGTACGGCGGTATTTTTGGAGAGGATGGTGATGCCGCGTTCCCGCTCTATGTCATTGGAGTCCATGACGCGTTCCGCCACCTCCTGGTTTTCGCGGAATACGCCGCTCTGTTTTAAAAGCTCATCAACCAGTGTGGTTTTTCCGTGGTCGACATGAGCGATAATAGCAATATTTCTTACATCTTCACGTTTTGTCTTCATAAATATTTCGCACTCTTTCCTTATATAATACAATTCTTTTTCTTACTGCAACTTTTTTATTTTATCACAAAATTACTAATTTACAACAGCGTGAATAACAAAACATATGGGAGGGGTGTAAAAAGTAGAAAAATGGTGTCGAACGATTCTTAAGATCTGAAGTTCTAAAGAAGGCATCCTGCACATACACTTAGTAGTGACTCAAAATACCAGAAAGAGGAAGGGAGAACTACAGATTATGTCAGATAAGATCATTGAGAACAATCAGGTAACAGTCATAGGAACCGTGGTGTCGGAGTTTACATACAGCCACGAAGTGTTTGGTGAGGGGTTCTATATGGTGGACCTCCTGGTAAGAAGGCTGAGCAGTTCAAATGACAGAATCCCGGTGATGGTGTCGGAGCGCCTGCTCGACGTATCACAGAGCTATATGAAAAAGTGTATCAAAGTAACCGGACAGTTCCGTTCGTACAACCGTCACGAAGAACAGCGCAACCGGCTGGTGCTCTCGGTATTTGCCAGGGAGATCGAGTTTGTGGATGAGGAGCCGGACGGAGCGCGCACGAACCATATACTGTTGGAGGGGTATATGTGTAAAAGGCCGGTATACCGCAAGACTCCGCTGGGGCGCGAGATTGCGGATCTTCTTTTGGCGGTGAACAGGCCCTACGGGAAGTCAGACTATATTCCGTGTATCTGCTGGGGGAGAAATGCCCGGTACGCATCTGGATTTGATGTAGGGGAACATGTGCGGATCCTCGGGAGAATCCAGAGCCGGGAGTATGTGAAGAAACTCTCGGAGACTCAGACCGAGACAAGAACCGCATATGAAGTCTCTGTAAGCAAACTGGAATGCCTTGAAGAGTGATTGTTAAAAGGATATCATGTGTTGAGATTCGCTCTCAGATATGGTATCCTTTTTATATGTGAGAACAGATTAGGAGGAGAGATTATGGTTAGGTTTTTGATGCATGGATGCAACGGAAAAATGGGAAGAATGATTACCGAGATTACAAAGGCGGATGATGGAGCTGTAATCGCCGCCGGAGTGGATGCTTACACGGAAGTACCCAATGATTATCCGGTATTTGATTCAATAGAAAAGTGTAATGCGGATGTTGATGTGGTTATTGATTTCTCAACTGCGAAAGCTATCGACGGTCTTCTGGACTACTGCGTGGAGAAAAAGCTTGCGGTTGTACTGTGTACGACAGGACTGTCCGATGAACAGCTTAAAAAAGTGGAGGAGGCTTCCCGCACGATTCCGGTGCTCAAATCAGCCAATATGTCTCTTGGAATCAATCTGCTGTTAAAGCTTCTTAAAGATGCGGCCAGGGTGCTTTCCCCGGCGGGTTATGACATCGAAGTGGTGGAGCGTCATCACAACCAGAAACTGGACGCTCCGAGCGGTACGGCGCTGGCCCTCGCGGATTCGATCAATGACGAACTGAACGGAGAGTTCCACTATGTATATGACAGAAGCCAGGTGCGTCAGAAGAGAGACAGAAAGGAGATCGGAATTTCCGCAGTCCGCGGAGGCACGATCGTGGGCAATCATGACGTGATCTTCGCAGGTACAGACGAAGTGATCGAGTTTACGCACACGGCATATTCCAGAAGCGTGTTTGCCAAGGGTGCAGTGGAGGCGGGAAAATTCCTTGCCGGAAAAGCCGCCGGAATGTATGATATGGGAGATGTGGTCGGCCTTTAAAAAGGAAGTGGAAAAATGAAGAATCTTGAAACCAGGTATCTGGAGCGTCTGTCTGATCTGTATCCGACAATAGCCGCGGCGTCCACGGAGATTATCAATCTCCAGGCGATTTTGAACCTTCCGAAAGGAACAGAGCATTTTCTGACTGATGTGCACGGGGAATACGAGGCGTTCTCCCATGTGCTCAAAAACGGGTCCGGATCAGTGCGGCGCAAGATCGAGGATGTGTTCGGAAACACGATGAGCATGCGGGACAAGCGCTCGCTGGCCACTCTGATCTATTATCCGAAGCAGAAGATGGATATGGTCAGGAAGACAGAGACAAACATGGAGGACTGGTACAGGGTACATCTCTATCTCCTGATTGAGGTCAGCAAGCGGGCTGCCAGCAAGTACACCCGCTCTAAGGTGAGAAAGGCGCTGCCAAAAGATTTTGCCTATGTGATCGAGGAGCTGATTACGGAAAAAGCGGAGGTAAATGACAAGGAATCCTACTACAGTGAAATTATTTCTACTATTATCCGGATCGGCAGGGCGGAGCAGTTTATCGAGGCGATCTCTGAACTGATTCAGCGTCTGGTAGTAGACCATCTTCATATTGTAGGGGATATTTATGACAGAGGTCCTGGCCCGCATATCATTATGGACAAGCTGATGACGTACCATTCCCTGGACATACAGTGGGGAAATCACGACATCCTGTGGATGGGAGCGGCGGCGGGGCAGAGAGGATGCATTGCCAATGCGATCCGCATCTGCGCCCGCTACGGAAACCTGGATATACTGGAAGAGGGATACGGCATTAATCTTCTCCCTCTGGCAACATTTGCCCTGAGGACTTACCAGGATGACCCGTGTACCTGTTTCAGACTGAAAGTGCCGGACCGGGCGGATACTGATGAGATGCAGATGAATCTCAGGATTCACAAGGCCATCTCTATAATACAGTTCAAAGTAGAGGGACAGATTATCGCCAGACAGAAGTCCTTCCATCTGGAGGAGCGGGCGCTGCTTCACAGGATTAACTATGAGAGGGGAACGATCCGGTTATACGGGAGGGAGTACGCGCTGCTGGATACGAATTTCCCCACAATAGACCCGAAAGATCCCTATGCGCTGTCTGGGGAGGAAGAAGAGATCATGGAACGCCTTGAAAAGGCTTTTGTGAACTGTGAGAAACTTCAGCAGCACATGCGCTTTCTTCTGGCAAAGGGTAGCCTCTATAAAGTATACAATGACAACCTTCTATATCATGGATGTGTGCCTCTTGACGAAGAAGGAAACTTAAAAGAGGTGGAAGTCTATGGAAAAAAATACCGGGGGAGAGAGCTGTACGATACGCTGGACGCCTATGTCAGAAAAGGTTTTTTTGCTCTGAATGAAAAAGACAGGGAAGACGGCAAGGATATTATGTGGTATATCTGGCTCCATCCTGATTCCCCGCTGTTTGGGAAGAACAAGATGGCTACGTTCGAGCGCTATTTCATCGCGGAGAAAGAAACCCATGCGGAGAATAAGAATCCCTACTATTCCTGTATTGAAGATGAACGGGTGATTGACAGTATTATGAGGGAGTTCGGTCTTGATCCGGCGGAGGGCCATATCGTAAACGGACATGTGCCGGTGAAGAGAAAGGACGGCGAAAGCCCGGTCAAATGCGGCGGTAAAGTTATGGTGATCGATGGCGGATTCTCCCGGGCGTACCAGAAGCAGACCGGAATAGCGGGATATACGCTGATCTATAACTCATACGGACTGCTCCTGGTGGCTCACGAACCGTTTGAATCCACAGAAGCCGCTATTGTAAAAGAGAATGACATACATTCTGAGATTATGGTGGTCAAACGTATGAAGAACCGTCTGGCTGTGGGAGATACGGACATTGGAAGAGAGCTCAGGGGGCAGATACACGATCTCGAGCGGCTGCTGGAAGCATACAGAAACGGCGGGATCATTGAAAAACTTTAGAAAAGGATATTCAATATGGAAAAAGGACAGCAGGTGAGAGAAGAACTATCGGGGCCTCTTCAACTCTATCTGAATGAGATAGGACAGATCCCTCTGCTTAGCGAGGAAGAAGAAAAAGAGCTGGGTAAGAAGAGCGCCAAAGGAGACGCGGCGGCGCGCCGCCGTCTCTCGGAAGGGAATTTAAGACTGGTAGTATCTCTGGCAAAACATTACACCGGAAGAGGCGTTCCCCTTATGGACCTGATCCAGGAGGGAAATATGGGGCTGATGAGAGCGGTGGAAAAATACGATTACACAAAGGAAAACCGGTTTTCCACTTATGCGGCATGGTGGATTAAAGAGGCGATGCAAAGAGCGATTGATCAGCAGTCACGGGAGATCCGGGTGCCGGTGCATGTAGCTGAAAATATGAAGCGTATCCAGCGGGTGGCAAAAGAACTTCAGCAGACTCTGGGACGTGACGCCACGCCAGAAGAGATCGCAGGGAAGATGGGGGACAAAACGGAAGAAGAGGTAAGAGAGATTATCAACTATCTTCAAAGCCCTGTTTCTCTTGAGACACCGGTGGGTGACGACGGTGAAAGCAGTCTGGGAGATCTGGTGGAAGACAGATCCGAGCCGACGCCCGAGGAAGCGATGAACCTGATCGCTCAGAAGGAGGAAGTACAGGAACTTCTCGGAACACTGAATGAAAGGGAGCAAAATGTCATCCGGCTCAGATACGGACTGGAGAATGGAAAGACGCATACTCTGGAGGAGATCGGAGAGATGCTCGGCGTGACGCGGGAGCGTGTCCGCCAGATCGAGGCGCGGGCAATGGAAAAGCTGCGTAAAAGTGCAGAATGATTAAAAAAATGATACCCTGATGCATAAATTTTAAAAATGTGCAGATAGTAAAAGTACAACAATTTTTATGGAAAGGGAGATCATTTTATGAGAAGAATAAAAAAACTTACTCTGATTCTGACATGCGCTTTTGTACTTGCGGGAACTACTGCCTGCGGCAGCCGGGACAACGCCGACAATGGGGCGGATCAAACAGAGACTGACAGAAATACCGGCAATGACACCAATAATGACACCAGTAATGACAGTACGACTGATACAAATGACAGAACAATGAACGACGCCACAGAGGGAGACGGTATTTTAGACGACGCCGTGGACGATGTGACGGATGGGGTAGACCGGGTGACAGACGATGTGACGGACGGAGTGGATAAAGCGACGGACGAAATGACAGAAGACAACGGCGCCCAGAACGATACCCGGAACAACTAGATGATTCAAATGCATACAGCGTAGCAGCAGGCTGCCGCAGTGCGGATGTGAAACCGTCTCTGCGGCAGTTTGGCGGCGCGGAAAAGACAGGAGTACATAGAGATGAGATTTAGACCGTGCATCGATATTCACAACGGAAAAGTAAAGCAGATCGTAGGAGGGAGCCTGAAAGATGAGGGGAACCGCGCTCTGACTAACTTTGCCTCAGAATTCGGAGCAGATTACTATGCCCGGATGTACTGCCGAGACGGGGTGAAAGGCGGACATATCATCCTGCTGAACCCGAAGGGTTCAAAGTATTATGAGGAGACAAGGCAGCAGGCGGTAAACGCGCTGAAAGCCTATCCGGGCGGTATGCAGATCGGGGGCGGCATCACGCCCGAGAACGCGCAGAGTCTGCTCCGGGCGGGAGCAAGTCATGTGATCGTTACTTCTTATGTATTTAAAGACGGAAGATTTTATCAGGGGAATCTCGAAAAAATCATGGCTGAGTCTGGGAAAGAACATCTTGTCCTTGATCTGAGCTGCCGGAAAAAAGACGGAGAATATTATGTGGTGACAGATCGGTGGCAGAAGTTCACAGATCTTAAGCTTACCCCGGAAATTCTGGAAGAACTGTCGGGGTATTGTGATGAATTTCTGATCCACGGCGTTGATGTGGAAGGAAAACGTTCGGGAATGGAGGAAGAACTCGTGCGGATGCTCGGGAAGTTTACAAAGAGGCCTGTTACATATGCAGGGGGTCTTGGCTCTCTGGATGATCTGAGAGGTTTTGAGAGTCTCAGCGGAGGAAACGTTGATTTTACGATCGGAAGCGCTCTTGACCTGTTCGGCGGCAGCATTCCTTATGAAGTGATCCGGCATTACCGGTGAGCGGCAGCTCGTTTATCCGGTCCCTGGCTGCGGCTGTCAAATGTAAACAACTTATGAACTTGTTGAATTCGCATAAAGTTAGTGTTAAAATGGAAAACGTAAGTGGCATCGGAGCTATGTGCCGATGCCAAATTTATATAAGGAGTTAGTTTGTAATATGGGTATTATAGAAAAGATTTTCGGAACCCACAGTGAGAACGAACTGAAACGGATCTATCCGATCGTTGACAGGATCGAATCAATGGAGTCCGAGATGAAATCTCTTTCGGACGACGAACTCAGAGGTAAGACGAGAGAGTTTAAAAAGCGTCTGGGCGAGGGAGAGACTCTGGATGATATTCTCCCGGAGGCATATGCCGTCGTGCGTGAAGGGGCATACAGAGCGCTTGGAATGCGCCATTACAGGGTACAGCTGATCGGCGGAATTATTCTTCACCAGGGCCGTATCGCTGAGATGAAGACCGGAGAGGGAAAGACGCTTGTGTCCACCCTGCCTGCATATCTGAACGCGCTGGAAGGCAAAGGAGTTAATATCGTTACGGTAAATGACTATCTGGCAAAGCGTGACGCCGAGTGGATGGGAAAAGTACATGAATTTCTGGGGCTGACTGTCGGAGTCGTCTTAAACAGCATGGACAACAAAGAACGGCGGGAAGCTTACAACTGCGATATTACTTATGTGACTAATAACGAGCTTGGCTTTGATTACCTTCGTGACAACATGGTGATCTACAAAGAGCAGCTCGTTCAGAGAGGGCTTCACTTCGCCATTATCGACGAGGTGGACTCTGTGCTGATCGACGAGGCTCGGACCCCGCTTATCATTTCAGGCCAGAGCGGAAAGTCTACAAAACTCTATGAGGCATGCGATATACTGGCGCGTCAGCTCGAGAGGGGCGAGGCCAGCGGAGAATTTTCCAAGATCAACGCCATTATGGGTGAGGAGATTGAGGAGACCGGAGACTTCATTGTAAATGAAAAAGAGAAGACGGTCAATTTGACGGAAGAAGGCGTCAAGAAAGTGGAGAACTTCTTCCATATTGATAATCTTGCGGATCCCGAGAACCTGGAGATCCAGCACAATATCATCCTTGCGCTGCGCGCTCACAACCTGATGTTCAAAGATCAGGATTATGTGGTGACAGCGGATGGCGAGGTTATGATCGTGGACGAGTTCACCGGACGTATTATGCCGGGACGCCGCTACTCAGACGGACTTCATCAGGCGATCGAGGCGAAGGAACATGTGAAAGTGCGCCGGGAGAGTAAGACACTGGCTACGATCACTTTCCAGAACCTGTTTAACAAATTCGAGAAGAAAAGCGGTATGACAGGTACGGCTCTTACGGAGGAAAAGGAGTTCCGCGACATTTACGGCATGGATGTTATCGAGATTCCAACCAATGTTCCCGTACAGAGAGTGGACCTGGAAGACGCGGTATATAAGACGAAGAAAGAAAAGTACAAGGCTGTTGTCGAGGAAGTAAAGGCGGCTCACGAGAACGGGCAGCCGGTGCTGGTCGGAACGATTACCATTGAAGTGTCCGAGCTCTTAAGCGGCATGCTGAAAAAGGAAGGGATCCGGCACAACGTGCTGAACGCGAAATACCACGAGCAGGAGGCGGAGATCGTTGCGGACGCGGGCGTACACGGGGCGGTTACCATTGCCACCAATATGGCAGGACGTGGTACGGATATTAAACTCGACGACGACGCCAGAGCAGCGGGCGGCCTTAAAGTCATCGGTACAGAACGTCATGAGTCGAGACGTATCGACAACCAGCTTCGCGGACGAAGCGGACGTCAGGGCGATCCCGGAGAATCCCGCTTCTATATTTCTCTTGAAGATGATCTTCTGCGCCTGTTCGGTTCTGAAAGGCTGATGGGAGTATTCAACGCCCTTGGCGTTCAGGAGGGAGAACAGATTGAGCACAAAATGCTTTCCAATGCGATTGAGTCCGCCCAGAAGAAGCTTGAGATCAACAACTTCGGAATCCGTAAGAACTTGCTGGAGTATGACCAGGTTATGAACGAGCAGAGGGAGATCATCTACGGCGAGAGGCGCAGAGTGCTGGACGGCGAAAGCATGAGAGATACGATCTACAATATGATTACCGAGTATGTGGAAAATATAGCGGATCGTTTCGCGTCGTCTGAAGCAGACTCGGAAGACTGGGATATTAAAGGCCTGGACGTGAATCTTCACAATGTGATACCGCAGATGGAACTCCCCTCTCAGGAAGAGTGCCGCAACATGCGACAAAAAGAGCTGAAGCATCTTCTGAAAGAGCGCGCGGTAAAGGCGTATGAGGCCAAAGAGGCGGAGTTCCCGGAGGCGGAGCAGCTCCGTGAGATCGAGCGGGTGGTACTTCTTAAGGTGATCGACGCGAGATGGATGGACCATATTGACGACATGGACCAGCTTCGCCAGGGAATCGGCCTGCAGGCATACGGTCAGAGAGATCCGCTCGTTGAGTACAAGATGACGGGGTATAACATGTTCGGCGAGATGACGAATATGATCGCGGAGACAACGCTGCGTATGCTCTTTAATATTCGTGTTGAACAGAAAGTGGAGCGGGAAGAGGTTGCAAAAGTGACAGGCACGAACAAGGATGATACAGCCGCCCGTGCCCCGAAGAAACGCGCGGATAAGAAGGTCTATCCGAATGACCCGTGTCCCTGCGGCAGCGGTAAGAAGTATAAGCAGTGCTGCGGGCGCAAGAACATATAGGAAACAGATATTTATGAACTGAAATAATTGAGAATAAGAAAGAGGTGATTAAAGTGGTTTTATTAGACGAGCTGAAATCAAGACTGACAGCATACGAAGAACCGCTGAAAGATTTGAGGGATTCACTTTGACCTGGCGTCAAAGAAGCTTCGTGTAGAAGAATTAGAGAAACGCCTGGAGGAGCCGGGATTCTGGGATGTTCCCGAGGAGTCTCAGAAGGTGATGAAAGAATTGAAAAACCTTCAGGACTCGGTGAAGGAAATCGAGCAGCTCTACTCGGATTATGAAGATATGAAGCTGTTGATCGAGATGAGCGAAGAGGAGACGGATGAAGAAACGGTTCAGGAGATTGAGGAAGAGTTAAGGGCGTTTGAGGAGACGTTTGAGACGCTCAGAATCAGCACACTTCTTACAGGGCCCTATGACAGGGATAATGCTATCGTGACGCTGCACGCCGGAGCAGGCGGCACAGAATCCTGCGACTGGGCGGGGATGCTGTACCGCATGTATACCCGCTGGGCTGAAAAGAGAGGGTATGAAGTGGAGGAACTGGATTATCTGGAAGGAGAGGTCGCCGGTATAAAGGGCGTTACCTTCGAGGTAAAAGGGGAAAATGCCTACGGTTATCTCAGATCAGAAAAAGGGGTGCACCGGCTGGTGCGTATATCACCCTTTAATGCGGCGGGCAAGAGACAGACTTCTTTCGCATCCTGCGATGTGATTCCCGACATCGAAGAGGACATCGACATCGAGATTAATGAGGATGAGTTAAAGATCGACACATACCGGTCCAGCGGAGCCGGAGGACAGCACATCAATAAGACGTCCTCTGCGGTGCGGATCACACATCTGCCCACAGGAATTGTAGTACAGTGCCAGAATGAGCGCTCCCAGCATATGAACAAGGATAAGGCGATGCAGATGCTCAGATCAAAACTGTATCTGATGAAACAGCAGGAACAGGCTGAGAAAATGTCGGATATCAGGGGCGAGGTAAGAGATATTAATTTCGGAAACCAGATTCGCTCCTATGTAATGCAGCCGTATACCCTTGTTAAAGATCACCGAACCAATGCGGAGGTCAGCAATGTAAACGGCGTAATGGACGGCAATATCGATCCGTTTATTAATGCGTATCTGAGCGCGGACGCCTCAGGGACGGATGTGGAGCAGGCTTAACGCCGTCCTTGTGAAAGACACCGTGCATTAAGATAGAAATATAATACAGAGAAGGAGAAAACAATGGTAAATATAGCAGTAATGGGTTACGGTACCGTAGGTTCGGGAGTTGTGGAAGTGATCAGCACAAACGGCGACATCATCAATCAGCGCGCCGGCGATGAGATCAATATCAAATATGTGCTGGATCTCAGAGACTTCCCGGGCGATCCGATTCAGGAAAAGATCGTTCACGATGTGGATGTGATTATCAATGACCCTGAGGTCCGCATTGTTGTGGAGGTAATGGGAGGCATTGAGCCGGCTTATACGTTTGTGAAGAGATGTCTGGAAGCGGGAAAAAGCGTTGTTACTTCCAATAAGGCTCTGGTGGCAAAGCACGGGGCGGAGCTTCTCTCAATCGCCCGAGACAGGGAACTGAATTTTCTTTTTGAGGCCAGCGTAGGAGGCGGCATACCGATCATACGCGCGCTGAATTCCTGTCTGACGGCAGATAAGATCGAGGAGATCACCGGTATTCTGAACGGAACGACAAACTACATGCTCAGCAAGATGTTCTATGAAGGCGCCGACTATGACGAAGTGCTCAAAGAGGCCCAGGACAATGGATACGCAGAGCGCAATCCTGAGGCGGATGTAGAAGGATATGACGCCTGCCGCAAGATCGCGATTCTCTCATCTCTTATCTCGGGGCAGCAGGTGGACTTTGAGGATATTTACACAGAAGGAATCACAAAAATAACGAAAAAGGATATGCTGTACGCGAAGAAGCTGAATATGACAATCAAGCTGCTCGCATCAAGCAAGCGCCACGGAGATCATCTCCACGCTATTGTATCGCCTGTGCTTTTGGCGAAAGAGCATCCGCTGTACAGTATTGACGATGTATTTAACGCTGTGTTTGTGCATGGAAATATGTTGGGCGACGCGATGTTCTATGGAAGCGGAGCCGGCAAGCTGCCTACAGCCAGCGCGGTTGTGGCGGATGTAGTGGATGAGGCGAAGCATCTCCACAGAAATATAATGACGATGTGGAAGAATGAAAAACTTACGCTTCAGCCGATCGAAGATACATGCAAAAGATTTTTTGTGCGTATTGAGGGAGATGCCGATGCGCGTATGGAAGAGATTAAAAAGGCGTTCGGAACAGTACAGCTTGTCAAAGTCGATGAGCTCTCCGGCGAATTCGGAATTGTGACCGGAGTGATGTCAGAGGGAGATTACATCAGGAAATCCTCGGATGTAGAGGGCGTCCTCCATATGATCCGCATTGAGGATCCGCAGACAAAAGAGTAGGGAAGATGGGAGGAAACCATGAAATATATCGTTATCTTGTGCGATGGGATGGCGGATGAGCCGCTTGATGTGCTGGGAGGAAAAACTCCTCTGGAGGCAGCTCGCACTCCGAATATGGATCTTCTGGCGAAGTCTTCCTCGATCGGTATGGCGCGCACGGTGCCCCGGGGCATGGCTCCCGGGAGTGACACAGCCAATCTCTCTGTACTTGGGTATGACCCGCAGAAGTTTTATTCCGGGCGTTCTCCTCTGGAGGCTCTGAGTATCGGTGCGGAGATGGAAAATACGGACGTCTCCTTCCGCTGCAACCTAGTTACCCTTTCGGAGGGGGAAGAACGCTATGAAGACCGTACGATTTTGGATCACAGTTCCGGTGAGATCAGCACAGAGGACGCAGCAGTTCTTATCAATGTGCTGAAAGAAGAACTGGAGAGGGAAGGATATACTTTCTATGTGGGAACGAGCTATCGGCATCTTCTGATTTGGCACAATGGAGAGTGCTCAGAACTGACCGCACCTCATGATATTCTCACGAAGAGGATAGGGGATTATCTGCCAGGTGATCCGGTTCTCAGGGAAATGATGGTCAGAAGTTATGATATTCTTAAGGATCATCCAATCAATGTAAAGCGCCGGGCGGAAGGAAAAAACCCCGCCAACTCTGCGTGGTTCTGGGGAGCGGGAACACGTCCTGTGCTGACCTCCTTTGCGGAGAAAAACGGTGTGAGAGGAGCGATGATCTCGGCGGTAGACCTTCTCAAGGGAATCGCGGTAGGAGCGCAGATGCACAATATTACGGTAGAAGGTGCAAACGGAGGGCTCCACACAAATTATTCGGGGAAGGGACGTGCAGCTGTAAAAGCCCTGACCGAGGACGGGTATGACTTCGTGTATGTACATATCGAGGCGCCTGACGAGATGGGACACCAGGGAAGCGCGGAAGATAAAATCCGGGCGATCGAATACATTGACGACCAGGTGATCGGCCCTGTGGCAGAAGCGCTGAAAAAAGCCGGCGTGGACTACCGCATGCTTGTCATGCCAGACCATCCGACCCCGGTGAGAGTTCGCACTCATACAGCTGAGCCTGTGCCGTATATGCTCTATGACAGCACAAAAAAGGTACAGGGAAAAGACAGTTACAGTGAAAGAACCGGAAAAGAGACGGACATATGTCTGGAGCAGGGGTGGAAAATGATAGACCTGCTGCTTGAAAAATAGATTTATCTGTAGATGTGAAGAGAGTCTGCGTGGAAATAGCATTCCGCGCAGACTCATTTTTTATAAACCAGAATTTATATTGATATTCCCATCTTCAGAAGTGAACTCAATTTTTTTCACTCCATTCGCTTTGGAGCGGTAGCTCATCTCCCAGGAGTCTTCATCGGAGGAGACCGCTCCTCCGGCGCTCTCGGGAAGTTTGATGTCGCCATATTCGGTGACAAGATTAAAGGAGTAGCTGTTGTAAGGATCGTGCAGGGTCAAATCGGTATCGCCGTATTCGCTGATACCGGTCAGAGTTTCCAGGCCGTAAGCATCCAGTGCGAGATCCCCGTCCTCCATTGTGATGTCCGCGTTAATTACGCTCATCTGATCGAAAGAGACGTCTCCATACCCGCATGTCAGTGTCAGGGAGTCGGCGGAGAAGGCGGAGGAGTTCAGATCTCCGCCGGAAAGCTCGATTCCGGCATCAGCGAAGCGGGTATCATCCATCTGGAGATCCCCGTAGTCCAGACAGATGGAGGCGTGTTCTGATGAAACCCGGTCAACGATGAGATCTCCGTAATCGCTGTAAATATTGATCTCAGAGAGAACTGTCTCTGCCGGGATATAGACGCGGATTACCGGGCTGCCAGCGCTGGTAAATGGCATCGGACCGAAGAAGTATACACCGTTTATCACATCGTTTTTCTGGGTGAGGGTGAGCCTGCCGTTCGACACGTCGCAGACAGGTTCGGCGTAGTTGCCGCCCAGTGTGTACTCCAGATAGAAGCGTCCGCCATCGGAGGGAAGCAGCTCAATGTCAGCTTCCGAGTAGAGGTCAAGATCAATGCCGGAGAAAGAATCTATCTCTGTTTTCTCCAGGACATAGGGATCTTTCTGGAGAGATGCGGAGCGAAGTCCTTCCTTTGTGATCTGGAATCCGGGCCAGCCTCCGGAGAAAAATCCGGCCACTGCAAGAATGATTCCGGCGCCTGTCAGGCACCCTGATGTAATTAATATTTTTTTAGTGAGTGGTTTCATTTTTGTGCCCTCCTTTTGTGAGCCTGCTTAAAGAGACAGATATTTTTCTGATAACCCATTTGAAAAAAAGTATGGAACCGTATACAAACAGGATTCCGATACCGGTGGAGAATAATCCCAGTCCCAGGCAGCAAAGGCCGTCCGCAAAGGACTGAAACATCAGTATGATTCCCCCGATTATGCTGAAAACTCCCGCTGCCGCTATTCCGACTGCCGAGAAGATAAGGCTGAGGATCACTATGCCCAGACTGATCACAAGAGCACCGATCACAATGACAATCGATATGGCAAGGGGGATAGCGATGGGAGCTGCAAATACAGCCAAGATGGCAATCCATACTGCAGAAATTCCTTTTTTAAATGTCTTTGGCGGTTCTTTGGCATTCTGGGCGGCAAGATCTACAATGAGAGCCTTTGCGGCATCCTGAGGAGATCCCAGATCCTCAATGGCTTCCTCTTCGTGTTCCGGCCCGGCTTCGGCGAAGTATTCCTCAAAATATTCAATCGCTTTATAGTAGTCGTCTTTGGGAAGACGGCGGAGCTTGTGAGACAGTACTTTCATATATTCATTTTTCGTCATTACAGTTCCCTCCTTTTACAATGTCATCAATAATGAATTTGTATTGTTCCCATTCCCTTAACATTTCAGCGTGCGCTTCCCTTCCTTTGTCCGTGATACGGTAGTACTTTCTGTTGCGCCCCTGATACTGTTCGTCATAAGTGTCCACATATCCGCTTTCCTGAAGCCGCTTCAGTATCGGATAGAGAGTGGAATCTTTTGAATTGACTACCCGTTTGATGATCTGGCTGATCTGGTATCCGTAGGCATCGCCCTCTGCGATGACGGACAGAACAAGAAAATCCATCACAGGAGCGTTTGGGGTAAAGATCATATACTCAGTCCTTTCCTTAATATGATTGAAATAAATATATATTTTATTTACATATATTATATTTTATATAATATATATTGTCAACACATATGTAGAAATCTTTAGAAAATCTTTGGAAACAAGTATTGTGAAAACGGGATAATATAGTAGAATAGAGAGTGACAGTGTGCGGCGGACATCGCTTTTGCACCTGAAAAGTACAGTCTCGCCGTCAGGACAATCTTATTGAGGAAGGAGAAGAAAAATGATTCGGAAATTTACGGAAAATGATAAAGCGATTTACCTGGAGATGGCAAAAGAGTTCTATCACTCGGACGCGGTGCTCCATCCTGTTCCGGATTCGTATCTTGAGCGGACAATGGAGGAGGCCCTTCGCTCGGATGCCTATGTTCAGCTATATATTTTTGAGTCAGACGGGGAGGACGCAGGGTATGCCATGACGGCAAAAACTTTTTCCCAGGAGATCGGGGGATATGTTCTTTGGATCGAAGAAGTATATATAAGAGAAGCGTTCCGCTCAAAAGGACTGGGGCGCGAATTTTTTGCGTATGTCGAAGAGCAGAGGAAAAGCGGCGTATCCCGGATCAGACTTGAAGTGGAGAGAGACAATACAAGAGCAATATCCCTGTATGAAAGACTGGGGTATGAGGTGCTTGAATATGTACAGATGGTAAAAGACCAGGCGTAAAAGCACATGAAAGAGAATGAATACATGTATACAATTTGCGATAAATTCTTTGAATCCGCCATTGCATGTTATTGTGCAACAATGTATAATTTACAGTAGTGTGTTCTGCCCTGACGGCAGAAGAAGAATTTGGAGTAGGTGACTGATTTGAAGAATAAGATCAAACGTTTTGCCAAAGGAGATTTTCATATCCCCCAGCCGGAGATCATATTTCCGGAGACCCGCATTATTATGCGCGTAGGTGAGGGGGAAAAATATAGAGGAAGTTTTTCACTTAAAAATCAGGGGGAAGGTACGATCCGCGGACTGGTCTATCCCTCTTCTTATCGTGTGCGCTGTGACGAGCAGGGATTCGACAGTAACCCGGTTAATATCTATTATACCTATGATGGAAGCGGGCTTGTGCCGGGGCATGTAGAGCACGGTAAGTTTACTATCGTGTGTAACGGCGGAGAGTTCGACATCGCCTTTACAGCCATTATCGAGAAGCCGTTTGTCATGACGCGCTATGGTAAAGTGCAGAGCCTGGATGACTTTAAGAAGCTTACGTTCCGGGACGCCGCCGAGTCGGTCAAACTGTTTCGCTCCCGGGATTTCTATGAGATTCTGAAGTATGAGGACAAAAGGATACAGGCTCTCTATGATAATATGCGCCGCTGGGAGCTGGATCAGCAGGCGCTGGAAGAGTTCCTTGTGGGATGCAAACAGAAGGAGAAAATCTTTCTGACCCTGGAGGAGGAGAGCAGGGCGTTTATGTCTCTTACAGAGCCCCGCAAGGAGACTTTTGCCATCAGAAAGAACACATGGGGGTATCTCGAGATTGATGTGAGAACAGAGGGGGATTTCCTCACCGTGGAACATACAAGAATCACAACGGAGGAGTTTATCGGAAACTCCTACCGGCTGGAGTACTTCCTTGATACGGAGAAGCTTCACAGAGGAAGTAATTTCGGACGGGTGATTCTGGAATCTCCTTACGAGACACTCACCTATGAGATTGTTGTAGAAAAGGATGTGAACCGGGATGAGGACCGCAGGGCGAACGACCGGGAATTCGCGGGGATTGTCAAAAACTATCTGAAATACGAGAGCGGAAAAATGAGCCTGGAAGACTGGGTGGACGAGGCTGTCCGCAGGATCAGCCATTTAAGGGAGATGGATGACAGAAACGAATTCTACCTTCTCGCTCACGCCCACATCTGCCTGCTCGGAAAACGAATGGATGAGGCGAAATGGCTGCTTGAATCCTATAATTACAACCGGTTTGCAATCGGGAAGGATGTGGAACTTAGTTCCTACTATCTCTATCTGACCACACTCCTCTCCAATGACAGTATCGGACAGAGAAAAGTGGCGGAAGAATTGTCCCGCTCTTTTATCAAGCATCCTGACAGCTGGAAGATTCTGTGTATGCTCGTGGAAGTGGATTCCGAATATAAGATATACAGCGAGCGGCTAAGAGCGCTGGAGAAGCAGTTCTATGAAGATAAATCCCACAGTATCTGGTTCTATTTCCAGGCCTTTTACTGCTATCGGGAGAAAAGTTCTTCCTTAAAGAAGCTCGGCACTTTTGAGATTCGTGTATTGCTCTTTGCAGTAAAATACAAACTCATGACCAGGGAACTGGCATTGTACACGGCCAACCTGGCCAGCCAGATGAAAGTTTTCGACAGGCACCTCTATGATGTGCTGGTCATGGCCTATGGAATGTATCATGAGTCCATGATCCTTACAGCGATCTGCACTCTTCTTATTAAAGGGAACTGTATCGAGAGCTGTTACTTCCAGTGGTTTGAAAAAGCGGTGGAAGAGGAGCTTAAAATCGCGCAGCTCTATGAATACTATATGGCATCAGTGATACCGTCCCGGTTTCACAAGGCGCTCCCAAGATCAGTGTACCTGTATTTTATGCATGGGAACAATCTGGAATATCACAAATGCGCGTTTCTGTACTCGAACCTGATTACATATGAGGATGAATCCAGCGAGATCTATGCCCACTACAGAGACGAAATGGAAGCGTTTGCGTGGAACCAGCTTGACCGGCGCAATGTGGACGAGCAGCTTCGGGTCATATACAAGAGATTTGTGGTGGAGTCTGCGATGAATCCGGAACGCGTCAAGGCGCTCTACGATGTCTGCCATGCGTACTGGATCACAACGCGTGTGCCGAATATGAAATACATCCATGTGATTGCGGAAGATGGAACGATCACTCAGAAAGCGGCTTATGGAGAAAACGGAGCAAGAGTGTTCCTGTATGCAAAGACGGACCGCCTGGTGTGGGAGTCAAAGGACGGCAGGCATTACACGGACTCGATCCCCTATGAGAGCAAGCGGCTGTTCTATGAACTCCGGTATATGGATATGTGCCGGAAATATATTAACGGACTGAGAAGAAACCGGGAGGAAGAGCAGAAGCAGGAGCTCACTCTGGAAGTTGTGCGGGAGAACGGACTTGAAAATTATACAGAAGAAGAAATGTTCGGTCTGTGCAGCAGGACGATCCGGGAAAATAATTATGAAAACGATGATTTCCTTACTTATGTCTGCTTTGAACTTTTCAAAAAACAGCAGTATGACAAAGTGATTCTGACTTATCTGGCAAACTATTACTGCGGAGCCACCTCGGATATGAAACTTCTGTGGAGAGAGGCTAGGGATTATGAAGTACATACTCACAAGCTTGCCGAGCGTATTCTGACGCAGATGCTGTTTTCCGAGGAACTGTTCCAGGAGGCACAGATTTTTGAACAGTACTATGCGGAAGGGGCATATTTCCGTCTGCAGCAGGCGTACCTTACTTATGTCGCCCGGGAGTATGTGGTAGAAGAGAGAAAGATCGGACGCAGCGTGATCGACATCATATGCAGGGAATACGAGAAGGGAGAAGACACAAGCGACATCTGCAAGATCGCGGTGTTAAAGTATTATTCCTGCCGGGAATATAACTCCCAGAACCGCAGGACACTTAAGAAGTTCTTACAGGAACTGTGCGGCAAGCAGCTTTATTTCCCGTTTTTCCTTTCGTATGAAAAAGACTGGCTGATTGAGCTGCAGCTGTGGGATAAAACTCTGATCGAGTATAAAGGGCAGAAGGGAAGCAAAGTCATTCTGTACTATCAGCTTCAGAAAGGCGAACATGAGCAGGCGGATTATTCCACGGAAGTGCTGACTCCGATGTATGAGAACCTGTATGTGAAAAAATTCGTCCTTTTTGCCAATGAGAAACTGAAATATTATTTTAAAGAAACAATAGACGGCAACTCATACCGCAGTGAGAAAGAGACTTGTGTGCGTGAGAGCAGTTCCGGAGAACAGGGAAGATATGGCCGTCTGAACGATATTCTGACTGAGAGCGATACAAAAAGCCGCAGAGAGAAAATGCAGGCGTACGCACTGGAGGACGCGGTTGCCGCTCATATGTTCATACAAGAGTAAGGAGGTTGTCTTTTCATGGGACAAGGCAGTATCATCGGTTATGAAATAAATGAAAAGACCTGTCAGATCAGTTTTTACAATGACCAGGAACTTGAGCCGGATACTATGGAGGTGGATTCAGACAATTATCAGATTCCCCTGATTATCGGAAAACTGCGTGACACATGGGCATACGGAAAAGAGGCGAAACGCCTTGTCACGATCAAGGAAGGATTCACGGTAACCAGACTTTTAAGCAAGAGCCTTGCGGGCGACAGGATCGAGTTTGGTGAGGAGACTTACGACGCGGTATGGCTGCTCTCCCAGTTTATTCAGATGTCGCTCCAGTCTTTTCCCGAGATCGACGGTATCGTCTTTACAGTTCCGGCGCTTACGGAGGAACTGGCGCAGATGCTCAGAGGAATCGCAGTGCGGATGAATATTGATAAAAGGCATATTTTTATCCAGGATTATAAAGAGAGTTTCTGTAATTACCTTTTCTATCAGCCAAAAGAACTGTGGCAGTATGACGCGGCTTTATTCTGCTGCGACCGCAATGAGATCAAGGCCTATATGCTCCGTCGGCTTCGCCCGGGACTTGGGGGAGGAAAGACGACTTTTGTTACGGTGGATGAGGTGGCAAGCGCTCATATGAAGGAGCTTGCGATGGTGTATCCGGTTCTCAATGAGGACAAGGCAAAAGAGGCGGACGCCATGTTCTGTAAGTTTATTGAGAGCGTATTCGATAAGAGAATTGTCTCTTCGGTCTTTCTGACAGGAGAGGGGTTTGAAAATAACTGGTATCCGAAATCTCTCCGTGTGCTGTGCAATGGCCGCCGCGCCTTTATCGGAAACAATTTGTACAGCAAAGGCGCATGCTATACCGCATACCGGAAGCTTTTCATGCACATCGAAAATCCGGTGTATCTGTCCGAGGATAAGCTGACTGATCAGATTACGGTCAATATGCGTGTGGAAGGGCAGGAAATGTGGTATCCCATAGTATCGTGGGGCGCTCACTGGTATGAGTCAAACAATCAGTGGGAAGTGCTCTGTGAGGGCGTGGAAGACATAGAGTTCCACATCGAGTCTCTGATTCAGGGGAATGTGAAAACGGAAAAGATTTCGCTTGCCGAGTTCCCGAAACGGTCCGAGTATTCCATGCGGCTTCAGATCGAGACGCTGTTTCTCGATGAGAAGACATGTAAGATCACTGTGCGGGATGCAGGCTTTGGCGATTTCTTTCCGGCGACCGATTCCCATGCGGAGAAGACGATACACTTAGGAGGAAATGATGGGAAATTTAATTCTTTGTCATGACAGGCATGCGGCGCATCCTTATGAGATTACAAGGATTCACAGCCGTATCTTTACAATTGAAGAGTTGTGCTATTACCTCTGCAATAACCTCTATCTGATTGACTATACAATTATGAACGAGCAGCTCTGCCAGTGGCTGGATGAGGAACTCGGAATGAATCAGCTTGCGGCGGAACTCAGAGACGTACTGCGTCTCCGGGGATCAGTGGAGAAGTTCGTGCTTACGATCCTGAAGTCGTCAAAGATCTATCGTGAGCCGGAGATGATCCGGATTCAGAATGTGCTGGAACATCTGAAAAACCAGAAAGATATTGAACGGCAGAAGTATAAAGGAGACAATCTTCTGGAAAGCGGTGAGGTGGAGGAGGCTATTCTTGTCTATCAGGCGATCCTGAACGAAGAAAAGGATGAGACGGTAGATGATAAATTCTATGGAAGAATCTATGCCGGGCTCGGAGCAGCATACGGCCGTCTCTTTCTCTATCAGGAGTCCGCGCGCATGTATGACAGGGCATATCAGATCTGTCAGGACAAAGCGCTTATCAAACCTTATCTGTATGCCTCATACAAGTATATGTCCCTGGAGGAATATCATATCCTCATTACTAAACAGGATGAGTATATGGAAGTAAACGCGCAGATGAGACGGGAGATCGACGAGATCAAAGCCGCGCTTCCTAATGAGACGAATCCGGAATATCTGGAGAAGTGGAAGAGACAGCACAGGAGAAGCCATTCATAAATGTTTGACAGAGGGATGTGTGTGTGATAGAATACAACGGTAACTTTACCATAGTACAGTGACTCATTGGTAGAGAAAAAAAGCACAACCGGGTATCCGGTGATGGAGGTTATTATGAAAAGAAGAGTATTAAGTATACTGCTCTGCGCGGGAATGGCTGTCGCTATGCTCGCGGGATGTGGTTCGGGCAGCTCGGGCGCATCTTCTGATACGGCAGAAAACGGAAGCGCAGCAGGTGATGAGAGCGATATGGCCTATGTACGGGATAAGGGAACCCTGGTCGTGGGAATTACAAATTTTGAGCCGATGGACTACCAGGATGAGAACGGCGACTGGATCGGTTTTGACGCTGATATGGCCAGAGCATTTGGCGAGAGTCTTGGCGTGGACGTTGAGTTCGTTGAGATTGACTGGGATAATAAGATCCTTGAGCTTGACAGCAGAACGATCGACTGCGTATGGAACGGCATGACGCTGACAGAGGAAGTGACAAGCTCAATGGAGTGTACAGATGCTTACCTTCAGAACGCGCAGGTTGTTGTAGTACCGTCAGATGTGGCAGATCAGTATCAGGATACAGACAGCTTATCGGATCTGAGTTTTGCGGTTGAGGCCGGAAGCGCAGGGGAAAAGGAAGTCAGCGCGCTCGAGCTTGACTATACTTCGGTAACGGCGCAGGCTGATGCGCTGATGGAGGTAAATGCCGGTACATCTGACGCGGCAGTAATCGATCTTCTCATGGCTGCGGCTATGATCGGTGAGGGAACAGGCTATGCGGATCTTACTTATACCGTGAGCCTCAACAGTGAGGAGTACGGAGTGGGATTCCGTAAGGGTTCTGATCTTGCCGGGGAATTAAATGAGTTTTTTGCACAGTGCTATGAGGATGGCACGATGCAGCAGTGCGCGGAGACCTATGGGGTACAGGCCGCTCTGCTCGAACAGTAGAAAAATAAGGCAGAGGTTACAGCATGGATTTGATAATGGAACAGTTTCCTATTGTATTCAGATCTCTGAATGTAGGATTTCTTCAGACACTAAAACTGTTTTTCGTAACGCTGCTCGGGGCAGTGCCGCTTGGGCTGATCATATCGTTTGGCTCAATGTCGCGGTTTAAACCGCTCAGCTATTTTACAAAGATCATCGTATGGATCATCAGAGGTACGCCCCTGATGATCCAATTGCTGATTATTTTTTATTTTCCGGGCATTGTCCTTGGCAACAATATCTGGGGCGGAAGTGAGAATGGACGGTTTCTGGCCGCTTCCGTCGCATTTATCTTCAATTATGCCTGCTATTTCTCTGAGATCTACAGAGGAGGGATCCAGGGTGTGCCAAAAGGGCAGGAAGAGGCCGGACTTGTGCTCGGCATGACGAGAAGCCAGATCTTTTTTAAGATCACGCTCCTTCAGATGATCAAGCGCATTGTACCGCCCATGTCCAATGAGATTATTACGCTCGTAAAGGATACGTCCCTTGCGCGTATTATCGCCCTGCAGGAGATTATCTGGGCCGGACAGGCATTCCTGAAAGGCTCCCAGGGAATTGCCGGCGCGATTTGGCCGCTGTTTTTTACCGCTGTCTACTATCTGATCTTCAGCGGAATTCTTACGGTGCTTCTCGGGCGTCTTGAGAAGAAACTGGATTATTTCAGGTAGGAGGTTTCGATTATGGCGATTCTTGAAGTAGAACATTTGAACAAGCGTTTTGACCGCACGGAGGTGCTTGGGGACATCAGCTTTTCCCTGGAAAAGGGGAAAGTACTCTCTATCATCGGCTCATCGGGGAGCGGCAAGACGACGCTTTTGCGCTGCCTGAATTTTCTGGAACGTCCGGACGGCGGCGTGATCCGGGTGAACGGTGAGACACTTTTTGACAGCGCCAACCCGGTGACGGCGCAGGAGGATAAGATCAGAAGGAAACGGCTTCATTTCGGACTGGTGTTCCAGTCTTTTAACCTGTTCCCCCAGTATACTGCGCTGGGCAACGTAATGCTTGCAAAAGAGCTGCTTGCAAAGGAACAGCCGGGATATAAATCAAGTAAAAAAGAAATTCACTCGGAGATTGAAGAGGAAGCGAGAAAGCTCCTGACGCAGATGGGACTCTCAGACCGTATGAACAATTATCCCCATCAGCTCTCGGGAGGACAGTGCCAGAGGGTTGCGATTGCCCGGGCGCTGGCGCTAAGTCCGGACATTCTCTGCTTTGACGAGCCGACTTCAGCTCTTGATCCGGAGCTGACCGGAGAAGTATTAAAAGTAATCAAAGGGCTTGCCGACCAGGAGACAACGATGATTATTGTCACCCATGAGATGGCTTTTGCAAGAGATGTGTCGAGTCAGGTGATTTTTATGGATGACGGGCGCATACTGGAGCAGGGAACTCCGGCGGAGGTGTTCGGAAATCCGAAGGAAGAGCGCACGAGACAATTTTTATCACGTTACACAAACGGGTAGGGGGAATATTGATTTTCCCCCTTTCTTATATTATAATCATGTCTGCACTAAACAGACATTGTTCTGTGTCGGCCGGCATGAAGTGTATTGCCAGAATGGATCAGTAAGGAGCAGGATGAAATGACAGAATTTGAAAAAACTGTTTCAGGGCTCGGTGAGGAGTGCGGAGTCTTTGGAGCTTATGATATGGATGGGGGCGATGTGGCGCCGTCGATTTATTACGGACTGTTCGCGCTTCAGCACAGAGGGCAGGAGAGCTGCGGGATCGCGGTGACGGATACTTACGGAAAAAGGAAGGTGCTCTCGAAGAAAGGGCTTGGTCATGTAAACGATGTATTCGACGAGGAGGCGCTCGCGGAACTAAAGGGAAATCTGGGAGTGGGCCATGTCCGCTATTCCACTGCCGGAGGCACAAGAGTAGAAAATGCCCAGCCCCTTGTGATTAACTATGTAAAAGGAACGCTTGCCATAGCGCATAACGGGAATCTTGTCAATGCCGTGGAGCTGAGAAAGGAATTGGAATACACCGGAGCGATCTTTCAGACTACGATCGATTCTGAAGTGATCGCCTATCATGTCGCCAGAGAGCGTCTGAATGTAAAGACTGCGGAGGAAGCGGTAAAAAATGCGATGAAAAAGATCAGAGGAGCATACGCTCTTGTCGTCAACAGCCCGCGCAAGATGATCGGAGCAAGAGACCCATTTGGCCTTAAGCCGCTCTGTATCGGCAAGAGAGATCAGACGTATTTTCTTGCATCGGAGAGTTGCGCGATCACAGCCGTGGACGCAGAGTTTGTGCGGGATGTAAAGCCGGGCGAGATTGTCACGATCACAAGGAACGGGATTGCGTCAGATATGAGCATGGCGATGGATGAAGACAAACAGGCGAGATGTATTTTTGAATATATCTATTTTGCGCGCACTGACAGTACCATTGACGGAGTAGACGTCTACCGTGCCCGTATACTGGCCGGAAAGGCGCTGGCCCGATCCTATCCTGTGGAGGCGGATCTCGTAGTTGGAGTTCCGGATTCTGGTCTTGTGGCGGCAAGAGGATATTCGGAGGAGTCGGGTATTCCCAACGGTATGGCGTTTCACAAAAACAGTTATGTGGGCCGGACGTTTATCAAGCCGAAACAGAGCGACCGGGAATCAAGCGTAAAAATTAAACTGAATGTGATACAGGAAGTGGTAAGAGGAAAGAGAATCGTTATGGTAGACGATTCGATCGTGCGGGGAACGACATGCGCCAACATCATCAGGATGTTAAAGAACGCAGGTGCCACAGAAGTACATGTGAGAATCAGTTCTCCCCCGTTTTTATATCCATGTTATTTCGGCACGGATGTTCCGTCGGACGACCAGCTGATCGCTCATTCGCACACGCCGGAGCAGATCAGGGAGATGATCGGGGCGGATTCTCTTGGTTACATGGAGATCGAAAGACTCAAAGACATGGTAGGCAGCTTAAAATACTGCGATGCATGTTTTACAGGCAATTATCCTATGGAAGTGCCGGGAAAAGATATCAGCCAGGCATTTGAGTGACACGGAACCTGTTATCGGATACAATTTTTTAAGAAAAGGAGATCAAAACAATGTCAAATGACCGTTATGTAAGCCCGCTTTCTGAGCGCTATGCAAGTAAGGAGATGCAGTATATCTTCTCCCCGGACAAGAAGTTCCGCACATGGAGAAGACTCTGGATCGCCCTTGCTGAAACCGAGAAAGAGCTGGGTCTTCCGATTACGGACGAGCAGATTGAGGAACTGAAAAGCCATGCGGACGACATAAACTATGATGTCGCGAAGGAGAGAGAAAAAGTAGTGCGCCACGATGTAATGTCTCATGTATATGCGTACGGCGTGCAGTGCCCGAAGGCGAAGGGAATCATTCATCTCGGGGCGACATCATGTTATGTGGGGGACAATACGGATATTATTATCATGTCCGAGGCGCTGAAACTGGTTCGCCGGA
The DNA here is from genome assembly GCF_944377805.1 of uncultured Mediterraneibacter sp. GTDB lineage: Bacteria > Bacillota > Clostridia > Lachnospirales > Lachnospiraceae > Mediterraneibacter. The sequence goes on from NZ_CALWFZ010000002.1 coordinate 120,541, forward strand.
AGCTGGTCAACGTGATTGCCGAGCTCTCCAGGTTCGCGGACGCGCAGAAAGCCCAGCCAACACTCGCTTTTACTCATTTCCAGCCGGCTCAGCCGACTACAGTCGGAAAGAGAGCCACCCTCTGGATACATGAGTTTACGATGGATCTGGAGGATCTCGACTATGTGCTTGGAAGCTTAAAACTTCTCGGATCAAAGGGAACGACCGGAACGCAGGCCAGCTTCCTGGAGCTGTTTGACGGCGACCAGGAGAAGATTGACAGAATCGACCCGATGATCGCGGAAAAGATGGGATTCTCAGCTTGTTATCCTGTGTCCGGACAGACTTATTCCAGAAAAGTGGATACAAGAGTAATCAATGTCCTTGCGGGAATTGCGGCGAGCGCTCATAAGTTCTCAAATGACATACGTCTGCTCCAGCACTTAAAAGAAATCGAAGAGCCTTTTGAGAAGACGCAGATCGGATCTTCGGCAATGGCATATAAGAGAAATCCGATGAGAAGCGAGAGGATCGCGTCTCTGTCAAGATATGTGATGATCGACGCTCTCAACCCTGCGGTTACCTCCTCTACCCAGTGGTTTGAGAGAACACTGGATGATTCGGCAAACAAAAGGCTCAGTGTGCCGGAAGGATTCCTGGCTGTTGACGGTATCCTCGATCTCTGCCTCAATGTAGTGGACGGGCTGGTCGTATATCCGAAAGTAATCGAAAAGCGACTGATGTCTGAACTTCCGTTTATGGCTACAGAGAACATTATGATGGATGCGGTGAAGGCGGGAGGAGACCGCCAGGAACTTCATGAGAGAATCAGGGAGCTGTCAATGGAAGCCGGAAGAAACGTAAAGGAGAGAGGGCTTGAGAACAACCTTCTCGAACTGATTGCCGCTGATCCGGCATTTAACTTAAGCCTGGACGATCTGAAGAAGACGATGGATCCATTAAAGTATACAGGACGGGCAAAAGAACAGGTAGAGTCTTATCTCAGGCAGGTGATTGACCCGCTGCTTGAGGAGAATAAGGACGTACTGGGCATGACTTCGGAAATTCATGTATAACGGTTATAGTATGTTGACACCATAGCAGAATGCAAAGGGATGTTGCGCGGGATTGCGGCATTCCTTTTTCTGTGATACCGTAGTTCTGTCAGAGCATGGAAAATATTTCCATTATTTGGGGTGAAGAAAGGAATGAGGTTTGATGGAGTGGTGTGTGACTTTTGGCGAAGAGTGGCATGGAGCGAAGTATGTACACAGATTCGTAAGAACGGTGTTTGTGTTTATTCTTCTTACTACTGCTGTTGTGTGGGTAATAACATCAGAAGCAGCGGAACGGGAAAAGCATGCCGCCGGTGACGGTGTGTTCTTTGCCGATGCGGCTGCCGGTTGGGAGTCTGTCGCTGAAGGCATCCTTGATCCGCTTAAAGACAGCGCGGTTGGGATTGTTTCTGATACTGCCGGGGCAGTCGGCTTTGTTCCGGAAAAGACACTTTTCTCTGTTGCCTTTGCAGAGGAGCCGTCTGTCCTTTCGGCTCCGGAAATATCCGTGCTTCCCGAAAGGGAGGAGCCGGTTCTTCCGGTTCCGGATGCGCCTTCATTACCAGAGCCGGAGGTTTCGGACTCTGCGGCAGATGCATTGCCTTTGATTACGGATGATACGACGGACGAGCCGGCAAAAGATACGGTTTCCCCGGCTGTTCCGCAGGAGCCCCAGCCGGATACTGCCGATGAGGTGATTGGAGGTTTCCTTGTCAATGAGTCAGGGATTATCTATGGAATAGCTGATCCTGCGGCCGCGATTTCGGCAGGCATTATGAATCTGCCGGAAGAAGGATGCACAGGAATTGCGTCGGGAGCGTTTTCAGCCGGCTTTCCCTCAGTAAGAGAAGTCTATATTCCGCCGAATATTACATATATTGAAAGCGGCGCATTTACAGGACTTGAGAATGTGGAGTGGTTCGGTGTGAAATCTGAAGGCATCTTTTCGGCGAATATGGGAGTTCTTCTTTCAGAGGAGGGAACCTGCATTCTCGCGTTTCCTGCCGGAAGGATCGGAAGCTATAAAGTGCCATCGCAGATTACAAAGTTTGCGAAGGATGCCTTTGAAGATTCCAGCCTTACTACGATTGACATGACTTCCTGTACGATGTCTGATACAGGCAATGTTCCGGATAATATCAGGCTTCTTCAGAGAAACGGATCTGAGGTATCCGGGATTTAACTGTCTGTTGAAGAATCCTTTCACATAGGCTATAATACTTTTGGATTCAGCAGCGAAAAGGAAGGAGCTTTAAGAGAGAGAAGATGAGTAATACAGTAAGAACCAGATTCGCACCAAGCCCTACCGGGCGGATGCATGTGGGAAATTTAAGAACCGCGCTCTATGCGTATCTGATCGCGAAACATGATGGAGGAGATTTTGTTCTTCGCATTGAGGACACTGATCAGGAGCGTTATGTGGAGGGCGCTACGGATATCATATACCGGACCCTGAAAAAGACAGGTCTGATCCATGACGAGGGACCGGACAGAGACGGCGGATACGGGCCTTATATCCAGAGTGAGCGTCAGGCGTTGGGACTCTATCTGGAGTATGCCAGACAGCTCGTTGAGCAAGGCGACGCCTATTACTGTTTCTGCGACAGGGAACGTCTGGATACGCTCCGCACCTCTGTCTCGGAGGAAGGAACAGATATTGTAGTATATGACAAACACTGTCTGGGACTGAGCCCGGAAGAGGTGGAGACAAATCTCGCCTCAGGCAGGCCCTGGGTGATCCGCCTGAATGTGCCTAATGAGGGGGAGACGACCTTTCACGATGAGATCTATGGCGATATAACGGTGCCGAACAGCGAGCTGGATGATATGATCCTGATCAAGTCAGACGGATATCCTACTTACAATTTTGCGAATGTAGTGGATGACCATCTGATGAAGATTACCCATGTGGTAAGGGGGAATGAATATCTTGCTTCCGCTCCGAAATACAACCGTCTCTACGAGGCGTTTGGCTGGGAGGTTCCCGTGTATGTACACTGTCCGCTGATTACGGATGAGAACCATAAGAAACTGAGCAAAAGGAGCGGGCACTCTTCGTATGAAGATCTGATCGATCAGGGCTTTGTGTCCGAGGCGGTTGTCAATTATGTGGCTCTTTTAGGTTGGTGCCCTCAGGATAACCGGGAGATTTTCTCCCTGGAAGAACTGGTGAAAGAGTTCGACTATCGTCATATGAGTAAGTCTCCGGCAGTTTTTGATACGGTGAAGTTAAAGTGGATGAACGGAGAATATCTAAAAGCGATGGATTTTGACCGCTTTTATGAGATGGCGGAGCCCTATATACGAAAGACAGTCACAAAAGATTATGATCTGAAAAAGATCGCGTCGCTTATTAAGACAAGGATCGAGGTCTTCCCTGACATCAATGATCAGATTGATTTTATTGAGGAGCTTCCGGAATATGACTGTGAACTCTACAGACATAAGAAGATGAAGACGGACCCTGAAAAAGGTCTCTCTCTTCTGGAGGAGGTGCTTCCGCTTCTGGAAGAGCAGGAGGATTACAGCAATGACGCCCTGTTTGAACTGTTAAAAGGTTATGCGGGGGAGAAAGGATATAAGATCGGATATGTGATGTGGCCGATTAGAACCGCCGTGTCGGGACGACAGAGCACTCCCGGAGGTGCAACCGAGCTGATGGAGGTTCTGGGCAAAGAGGAGTCGCTTCGCAGAATCCGCACGGGAATCGAGAAGTTACATGACATTTAATCAGGAACAGAAAACAGCGATTATTCACGAATCCGGGCCCTGTCAGGTATTGGCAGGGCCCGGTTCCGGCAAGACCCTGACGATCGTCAGCCGGATCAGGTATCTCATCGAAGAATGTGGAGTGAAGCCGGAGGAAATACTGCTTGTCACATTCACCCGCTATGCGGCGGCTGAGATGAAGGAGCGGCTGTGCGCGCTGATGAACCGAAAAAATGTGCCGGTTACATCGGGAACTTTCCACGGGATCTACTACGGGATACTGAAGTGGGCTTACCGCATCGGTCCGGAGAACATCCTGTCCGAAGAAGAGAAATATCAGATTCTGGGAGCTGTGGTGAGATCTCTGGAGATTGAGGTGTTTGATGAGGATGATTTCTTAAGAGATATTGCAGAGGAGATCGGAAGGATCAAAAATAACCGGCAGGATCCCGGCGAGTTTGTCTCGGCAAAATGCAGTGAGGAAAGTTTCCGGGAGATATACCGGGAATACGAGGAGAAGAGAAAAGCTCTGAGAAAAATAGATTTTGACGATATGCTTGTCGCATGTCATGATCTGTTTGTGTCCAGACCAGATGTGCTCGCTCTGTGGCAGAAAAAGTTTCAGTATATTCTGATTGATGAGTTTCAGGACATCAACCGGGTTCAGTATGATGTGATCCGTATGCTCGCCCGGCCAGGGAACAACCTCTTTGTCGTGGGGGATGACGATCAGGCGATTTACGGGTTTCGCGGCGCAGATCCGGGACTTATGTTCAGATTTGAAAAAGACTACCCTGATGCAGCCCGGATCATACTTGGGAAAAACTACCGATCCTGCGGCAACATTGTGAAAAACTCGCTGAAGGTAATCAGCCATAATGAACAGCGGTTTAATAAAAAACTTGAGGCAGTAAAAGACAGAGGAGAGTGTCTCCACATTCAGGAAGTCAGAGATCCGAATGAGGAGGCCGGGTATATCGCAGAAGAGATCGAAAAGTGTCTTGCGGCCGGGATCAGGCCGGAGGAGATCGCGGTTCTCTTCCGGCTCCATACAGATGTAAGGCCTCTTTCAGAAGAACTGGTTGAGCGGCAGATTCCTTTCTGGATGCGGGAGCAGATCCCGAACCTGTATCATCATTTCATCGCAAAAGATATACAGGCTTATTTCCGTCTTGCCCTGGGACAGCGCGACAGAAAGGATTTTCTTCAGATTATGAACCGTCCCAAACGGTATATCGGAAGAGACAGTCTGGCGGGCGCGACGGCGTCTTTTGAGGAAATCCGCAAATTTTACTGTGATAAGGACTGGATGCTGGATCGGATCGACCAGTTTGAGTGGGATGTGAAAATGCTTACCCGTATGGCTCCGTACGCGGCGATCCAGTATATCAGGAAGCGGATCGGATATGATGATTTTCTGAAGGACTATGCCTATACGAATAAGATCGACAGGTCAGATCTGAACGAGGTGATGCTGGAACTTGAAGAGGCGTCCAGGCCGTACGCTACAGTGGAGGAATGGTTCAGCCATATTCAGGAATACACCGAAGCGCTTCAGAGAAAACAATCAGAACAGAACAAAAGCCGGGAGGGCGTCAGTCTGATGACGCTTCATGCCGCGAAGGGACTGGAGTTCCATACTGTGTTTCTCATTGGAGCCAATGAGGGCAGGCTTCCTTACCAGAAAGCAAAGACGGACGCCCAGATCGAAGAGGAGCGAAGACTGTTCTATGTGGGGATGACGAGAGCGAAAGAAGCGCTGAAAATCACTTATGTGAAAACAAAAAACGGGAAAGAGACAAGTCCTTCCCGTTTTGTCGATGAATTATTAGATCAGTAGACGATTATTCCATGTCATCCAGATCGATGTCGCCGAATTCCTGCTCCTCGATCCAGTCATTGAAGACTTCCGATACCCGCTCGAATTCGTCATCATCCAGGATGTTTTCAAGTCCGGGCTCTTCATCTTCTCCGTTGTCAATCAGACGGTAGAGATAGATCTGTCCGTCGTCGTTCTCCCCGCTGTCATTGAGCGGGAGAAGCGCGATATAGCGCTGAGAGTCCGTCTCGAATATTGTAAGGACATCACATTCCAGCTTTTCGTCATTGTCCAGTGTCAGTGTTACAGTCAGAGATTCATGTTCATTCATATTATTTTCTCCTCTTTATTCATGATTCTTATACCATAGCGATACCCGCTCTATAGAGAGGGTAACACAGAAGAGGGAGAAAAAGCAAGTTGCCCCGCAATCTATTGACATTCCCTCGAAACAGGGTAGAATGAAAGGGTGGAAATTTATCTGAGAATTTGACAGGGAGAAGCGGATAAAATGATAAGACGAAAATATTTTTTTGTCCTGATGATTGCGGTATTTACTCTGTTTATATCAGGGTGTAAGCAGAATGTGGGAACACCCGAGGATAATGCCGTCGTTGAGGAACCTGAGCAAGAAGACATACCGGAACAGAACCGTCTGTTTGGATTCAGCTGTTCGGATCTGACCAATCCCTTTAACGAAGTGCTTAAAGAGTCTGTCTCTACGGCGCTTCAGGAGCAGGGAGACCGTATACTCGTAAGGGATGCCCAGTCAGATCCCGCCGTGCAGATTACCCAGATACATGAGATGATAGACGCCGGGGTATCGGCAGTGTTTTTGTGCCCGGCTGATCCGGAGGAGATTACTCCGGCGCTGGAAGCACTCAATGAGGCGGGAATTCCTGTGGTCAATCTCGATGTCAGAGTGGCGCGTACGGATCTGACCGAGTCTTTTATCGGTGCCGACAATTATAACGCGGGAAAGGTCTGCGGGGATGACCTTATCAGCCGCCTGCCGGACGGAGGCCGCCTGGTAATTGTGGAATGCCCGGATGTGAGTTCTGTCAGCGAACGGATCAATGGTTTTGAGGAAACGATCAGAGACTCCGGATTTGAAGTTGTAAAGAGAATCAATACGAGAAGAGATGACAGCGTGATACAGGGAGAAATATCCGGTCTGCTTGCCGGAGAGAGCTCTGTGGACGCGATTATGTGCGGAGATGACAGGATGGCGTCAGAAGTTCTGTCGGCCATGAACGATGCAGGGAGAAGTGATATTCTTGTGTACAGTGTGGGAGGTTCTCCAGCGGTAAAAAGCGCGCTTTCAGCTGTCGACTCTCCGATGACAGGAGCGGGAGCCCTCTCTCCGATCAATATGGGGAAGACCGCGGTGAAATCAGCGTCCGCGATTCTGGAGAGCGGCGTATATGAGCCCGAGACATATGTTGAGACGTTTTTTATCAACAGGGAAAACGTAGACATGTATGGAACAGACGGCTGGCAGTAGGAAAGGAACGGATAATGAAAAGAATAACAGGGAAACCACAGCCTTTTGGCGCGGTTGTTGAAGGTTCAAAAGCGAACTTCGCAGTGCAGGTACCGTCGGGGAAAACGTGTGAAGTTCTCCTCTATAGAGTGGGGAAGGCGCGTCCTGAGCACAGTTTTGAGATGCCTGAGGAGGAAGGGATCGGCGAGGTGCGCTTTCTTGGAATCGATGGCATTGAAGCAGGGAAGTACGAATACAATTACAGAATCGACGGCAAAGTGTATGTGGATCCGTATGTAAGGGAGATCGCCGGGAAAAAAGTTTTCGGAAAAAGATATGATGAAAAAGAGCACCAGATACGGGGCAGGCTGGTATCGGCAGATTATGACTGGGGAGATGACAAAAGGCTCCATCTTGCGTGGAAGGACGTTGTGGCGTACAGTCTTCATATCAGGGGATTTACAAAACACAGTTCATCCAGAGTGCCTCATAAAGGAACGTTTCGGGGCGTAATAGAGAAACTCCCTTATCTGAAAGAGCTGGGAATCAACCAGATCCAGTGTATGCCCGTGTATGAATTCGATGAATGCGCCAGGTCGAAGATTAATTACTGGGGGTACGGTCCGGCGTATTATTTTGCGCCGAAGGAATCGTACGCGTCGGGGGATTCCGCGGTTTGTGAACTTAAAGAGATGGTCATGGCGTGCCACCGGGAAGGGGTAGAAGTCGTCCTGGAAATGCCCTTTACAGAAGGGGTTGCGGCGCAGACGGCGCTGGAGTGTCTCAGATTCTATATGCTGGAGTATCACATAGACGGCTTTGTGGTTAATCCTTATGTCGTGCCGTGGGATATGCTCAAAAACGATCCTTTTCTAAAAGACATCAAGCTGATGTGCAGAGACGACGGGTTTCAAAATGTGATGCGCCGTTTTCTGAAAGGCGATGAAAACATGGTAAATGACGTGATTCAGGCTTTAAAACATAACTCTTCCCAGGACGGGAAGTGCAACTATATGACAACCCACACAGGTTTTACTCTGTGGGATCTCGTCTCCTATGACGGTAAGCACAATGAGGCGAACGGGGAGCATAATACAGACGGGCCGGACTACAACTACAGCTGGAACTGCGGCGCAGAGGGGCCAAGCCGCAAGAAGGCTGTCGTCACGCTTCGCAAAAATCAGGTGAGAAATGCTATGATGCTGCTTCTTCTGGCCCAGGGAACTCCTTGTCTTTTAGCGGGCGATGAGTTCTATAACAGCCAGAAGGGCAATAATAATGTATACTGTCAGGATAATGAGACCGGCTGGGTAGACTGGAGTAAGCTAAAGACAGACGATTCACTTTTTCGTTTTGTAAAAGAACTGATTGCCTTCAGAAAAGATCATCCGTGCCTTCACAGGGAAGACGAACTTCAGGGACTTGACCGAACCGGGTGCGGGATGCCCGATGTGTCCTATCACGGCGAGAACGCATGGCAGGTTAAGGCGGAAGTCTCCAGCAGGCAGTTAGGAGTGCTCTATTCTGGAGCCGGTGTGGGCGGAAGCGACTGTTTCATCGCCTACAATATGCACTGGCTGCCTCATGAATATGCGCTCCCGTCTCCGGGGAAGAACAAGGTATGGTGCCGGTCGGCAGATACGGAAAAAGGCATTTCAGACCCGCCGGTATTTCTTGAAGATCAGAAAAGAACGGATGTGATGCCAAGAAGCATCAGCATCTTAGTGAGCGCGCAGGCCGGAGAGAAGAAAAAAGGCCGTGCCCGGCGCAGGCCGGAAAAGAAAGATGGCGGACAGGAGAAATCATGAAAGCGCTGCAGCATTTTATTACTATCACAAAACATAAGATCCTTGTAATGAAAGAATGTTTCCGTGTCGGGCTGTACCGGCAGGGACTCCTCCACGACATGTCCAAATACAGCCCTTCCGAGTTCCGTATCGGATGCAAGTACTATCAGGGTACGAGAAGCCCGAATAACGCGGAGAGAGAAGACCGTGGATATTCATCCGCATGGCTTCACCACAAAGGGCGAAATAAGCATCATTACGAGTACTGGATTGATTACAGTCTGGACGGAAAACAGATGCTCACCGGCATGAAAATGCCGGTCCGCTATGTGGTGGAGATGTTCCTGGACCGCATAGCGGCCAGTAAAGTATATAAAGGCGAATCTTATAAGGACAGCGATCCTCTGGAGTATTACTTAAGCGGAAAGGCCGGAGACATGATGCATCCTGAGACGAGGAAACTTCTGGAAAAGCTTCTGCGCATGCTCGCCTCTCAGGGAGAGGAGAAGACCTACCGCTACATAAGGGAAAAGGTGCTCAGCCGCAGAAGATAAGGGGGCATATTATGATATTGTATATCGTCCGCCACGGAGAGACAGACTGGAATCTGGCTCACAGAATACAGGGCAGGACCGATATTGAACTCAATGACTATGGCAGGCATCTCGCTGAGGAGACTGCCCGGGGAATGGAAGATATTCCAATTGATATCGGATATACAAGTCCGCTTAAAAGAGCGAGGGAGACTGCCCGGATCATTCTGGGGAAACGAAAAACGCCCCTCTTTGACGAGCCGAGGATTCAGGAGATCAGCTTTGGAAGCTATGAGGGACTCTTTAGCAGTGGAGAGGATGAAAAAAGCAGGGCGTTCAACCTGTTCTTTACCGATACAAAGCACTATGTGCCGCCCGGGGATGGGGAGACGATCCGGCAGCTCTATGAGAGAACCGGAAATTTCCTCTCAGAGATTATATCCGGGGAGGAACTGAAGGACAAGCGGATTCTTATTTCCACGCACGGAGCGGCGATGACGGCTCTGCTAAACCGTATCAAAGGAAATGTATCGGTGGAGCATTTCTGGAAGGATGAGGTTCCGCCGAACTGTTCAGTGACAGAAGTCCGGATTTGGAATGGAAAGGCAGAAATTATAAAAGAGGGCATGATATTCTATAAAGAAAAGGTAAAAAAGTGGAAGACGGTATGATACAATAGAAGAAAAGGGAAAAGAAGGCTGGTGAAATCTATGAAACTGACATTTGTTGGAGCGGCTCATGAGGTGACCGGAAGCTGCCATTTTCTTCAGGCGGCCGGCAAGAATATCCTGATTGACTGCGGGATGGAACAGGGCCCTGACCTGTACGAGAATCCGGGGCTCCCTGTTGCGGCGTCCCAGGTGGATTATGTGTTTTTGACGCACGCTCATATCGATCATTCCGGCATGCTTCCGAAACTTACGAAAGACGGATTTAAAGGGCAGATCTTCGCGACCTTTGCCACAGCGGATCTGTGTAATATCATGCTTCGAGACAGCGCCCACATTCAGGAGTTTGAGGCAGAGTGGCGCAACCGTAAAGGCAAGAGAGCGGGGAAGCCGGAATATGAGCCTGTCTATGTAATGCAGGACGCGCTGGATGCGATCAGCCTGCTCGTGCCTTGCCAGTACGGAGAGCGGATCACAATCTGCGATGGAATCCAGATCCGGTTTACCGATGTGGGGCATCTGCTTGGCTCAGCCAGCATCGAAGTGTGGGCGACAGAGGAGGCAAAGACAAGAAAGATCGTGTTCTCGGGCGATGTGGGGAATGTGGATCAGCCTATTATCAAAGATCCGGCGTACACTTTGTCAGCGGACTATGTCGTCGTGGAATCCACTTACGGAGATCGCATCCACAGTGCCGAGAGGCCGGACTACATCGGTGAATTTACACGGATTTTAAAGGAGACTTTCGACCGCAAAGGAAATGTGGTAATTCCATCTTTTGCTGTGGGGAGAACCCAGGAAATGCTCTATTTTATCCGGGAGATCAAGGAGCGGAATCTTCTGCCAGAGTATGCGGACTTTGATGTGTATTTAGACAGTCCTCTTGCGATAGAAGCCACGAAAGTATTCACGATGAACATGAGAGACTGCTTTGATGAGGATGCGTTAAAGCTGGTGGATGCCGGAATTAATCCGCTTGTATTTCCGGGGCTTCACACTTCCACTACGAGCGACGATTCCAGGATGATTAACTTTATCGAGAAGCCGAAAGTCATCATATCCGCCTCGGGAATGTGCGACGCCGGGCGGATCCGCCACCATCTCAAGCACAACCTGTGGAGGCCTGAGTGTACGATACTTTTCGTGGGATATCAGGCACAGGGCACCCTGGGGCGCAGACTTCTGGAGGGAGAGAAGAATATCAGGCTTTTTGGAGAACCTATCGAAGTACACGCGAGGATCGAGAGTCTGCACGGAGTCAGCGGACATGCGGACATGAACGGGCTGCTTAAGTGGATCGGGGCATTCAGAACCCCGCTTAAGAGAGTGTTTGTCGTTCACGGAGAAGACAGTGTGACGGACCGGTTTGCCGGTACGGTTCACGATAACTTCGGCCACAGTGCGATAGCGCCGTATCCATGCTGTGAAGTGGATCTTCTGACCAATGAAGTGATAAGCGAGGGCGTTAAGATACCTGTAAAGGCGAAAAAAGCGGCTCAGCGCAGGGCAGACTCCGCTTTCGCGCGGCTCGTGGCGGCCGGCAAACGTCTGCTCGATGTGATTTATCAGAACGAAGGGCTCTCGAACAAGGACAAAGCGAAATTTGAGAGTCAGATTAACAACCTGGCTGATAAATGGGAAGAATAAGTGCAAAATCAGGGCGGAAGAGTTCCGCTCTGATTTGTTTTGTCAAGGCCTAAAAGTTTATAAAATTTTCGGACTTACAGAATATCTTTGATGTCAGGTGAGAATCATTCTAAGTAGAAAATGCTTAGGAGGATTCTTGCAATGATGGTGAACAAGGTTGAACTGTGCGGAGTCAATACGTCGAAACTTCCACTCCTGAAAGAGGAGGAAAAAGCGGAACTGTTCGAGCGTATTAAAGCGGGGGATGAAAAGGCACGGGAAACATATATCAAGGGGAATTTAAGACTGGTGCTCAGTGTGATCAAGCGATTCGAGGGGAGCAACGAGAATGCGGATGATCTTTTTCAGATCGGCTGCGTGGGACTGATGAAAGCGGTGGATCATTTTGACCCGTCCAGGATGGTCAAATTTTCTACTTACGCGGTGCCGATGATCATAGGAGAAATCCGCAGATACTTAAGAGATAACAGCCCGATCAGGGTCAGCAGATCTCTGCGCGATACAGCATATAAGGCGATCTACGCAAGAGAAGGATATATCCGGCAGCATATGAAAGAACCTACCGTACAGGAGATTGCAGATGAGATCGGAATTGCCAAGGAGGATGTAGTCTTTGCTCTGGACGCCATACAAAGCCCCATGAGCTTACAGGAGCCGGTATATAGTGACGGAGGAGATACGCTGTATGTGATGGATCAGGTAAGCGACAAGAAGAACAAAGAAGAAAACTGGGTCGAGGAGCTGTCTTTAGAGGCGGCGATGGAGCGTCTTAACGAGAGGGAGCGCTATATCATTACTCTGCGATTTTTCGAGGGAAAGACACAGATGGAAGTGGCGGATCAGATCAATATTTCCCAGGCACAGGTCAGCCGGCTGGAGAAAAATGCGCTTAAGACGATGCGAAAGTATCTTCTGGGAGAATAGAGAGAAAAAGAATTGAAATTTCTGTGACTTCATACTATCATATAAAAAGATCATGCAGGAGAGGATGAAGGAAGTCATGTATAAGGCGTGTGTATTTGATCTGGACGGAACATTAACAGACACATTGGATTCTCTGAGTTATTCAGTAAATGAGACGATGAAAGAGGCAGGGCTTTCTCCGATTACAAGGGAGCAGTGCCGGGAATTTGTCGGAAATGGGGCTAAGGTGCTGATTGAGAAGGCGCTTCGGGCTTCCGGAGACGATCAGCTGTCTCATTTTGACCGGGCATTCCGGGCATATCAGCAGATTTTTGACGAAAATTGTATGTACCATGTCAGGCCATATCCGGGAATTACAGAGATGCTCTCAGAGCTGAAAAAGCAGGGGATGAAGCTGGGAGTTCTCTCCAACAAACCGGATCGCCAGGCGGTACATGTAGTGGAGGATGTATTTGGCGAGCATGTCTTTGATTATGTGCAGGGACAGAAAGAAGGGATTCCCCGAAAACCGGATCCGGCGGCACTTCTGTCCATTGGAGAGCATTTTGGCGTCCTTCCCTCAGAGATACTCTATGTGGGAGATTCCGAGGTGGACGCGGAGACGGGGAAGGCGGCACACATCGATACGATCCTTGTGTCCTGGGGATTCCGCACGCGCCGGGAACTTAAGGCAGCAGGCGCGGAGAAACTGGCAGATACGACAGAAGAGATCCTGGAGATCATCAGAAACAGGAGGAATGAACATGAGTGAATACAGTGAAGAATGTCTGAAAATATTTTTAAGAGATCAGAAGAAGCTGTTTGACGAGCCCGTTGCTCAGAACCTTGAGGAGGCGGAGGCTTTTCTGGAGGACTGTATGGCGGTGGTCGTCGATTCTCTGGATGAAGTAAGAGAGTATTTTGAAGAGGAAGGCGTGGATGTGGACGGCCTTGAGCCGGATGAACTGGAGGAGGCGTCGGAAGTATTTGCTCTTCCCGACGGAAAGTATCTCATTGTAGAAGGATAGCGCCGACGTATACAGACAAATAGAATGCCAGAAGCCGCAGATTATTCGACTGCGGCTTTTTCGACGGCATCTCTGATGGCGTCCAATATGATCTGTGATGTGTAAGGCGTATCTTCCGGCAGAGCAATATCATCGAGGGTCTGAGAGTCATAGATCTGTTCGGCAATGTCCTCGATGGCGGGCTGGATAAGCGGATACATGGCTGTCACTGTCTCATCCAGATTGGAAAAGCGTATCGAAGTGATATGTGTTTCATCCACTGCCACTTCCACTTCCAGGTTTGTGTTGTTCAGTGTGAGAGAGGAAGTGTAGATCCCCGGAGTGTACTGTCTGGAAGCATCTGCCCCGGAACTGTCTGCTTCCGGACGGAACATAATAAACAGGAGAAGGATCAGAATGATTCCCAGTGCGGCAAAGATGGCGGTATATATGATCTCCTTCATATGCAGGACTATGATTTTCGTTCTGGAACCCATAGAGTTACCTCCCAATTGATTTGGCTGCCGGTATTCACGGCGGTCCGCTTTTTTATAAGTGTATGACTGAAAAAGGGAAAATATTCATGGCTTTAGGCGTGACAAAACGGTATTGATACTGTAAAATAGCTTTGCGGTTATGACAGCAGTCAGGAGGATGAAATAAAATGTTTATAATAGCAGGACTGGGAAATCCGGACCGACAGTATGAAGGAACCCGTCATAATGCCGGATTTGAGGTGATAGACAGAATTGCCGGGAAATACAATATAGCAGTGAACACAAAAAAGCACAGAGCTTTGACTGGCAGTGGAATCATCGGAGGCGAAAAGGTGATCCTGGCAAAACCTCAGACATATATGAATTTAAGCGGCGAGAGCATCCGCAGTCTGATCGATTACTATAAAATCGATGAGGAACACGAACTGCTGGTGATCTATGACGATATTAACCTGGCTCCGGGGCAGCTGCGCATCAGAGAAAAGGGCAGCGCCGGCGGACACAACGGGATCAAAAATATCATCGCCCATCTGGGGACGCAGGTATTTCCCAGAATACGGGTAGGAGTGGGAGAAAAACCGCCGGGATATGATCTGGCGGACTATGTGCTCGGGCATTTTTCCAAAGCGGAAAAAGAAAGAATGGAAGAAGGGTACGGCTATGCGGTGGATGCCGCAGGTCTGATCGTATCCGGACGGATTGGGGATGCCATGAGCGAGTATAACCGGAAGAAGCGGGAAGAATCATAATCTGCCGGACGATTAAAGAAAGGACATTTTTATGAAAGCTTTACTGGCTCCGCTTGCGGAATTGGCGGATTATCAGGAAATATTTAGAGACAGGCAAAAGGACAGGGGGATCATTCAGATAGCCGGCTGTGTGAATTCCCAGAAAACACATCTGATGTATGCGCTTGGCGATGGCTATGAGTACAGAGTCATCGTTTTTTCCAGTGAGGAAAAAGCGAAAAAGGCTTATGAAGAGTACCGGATCTTCACAGAGAATGTATATCTTTATCCCGCCAGGGATCTGCTGTTTTACTATGCGGATATTAAGGGAAACCTGCTCACGAACAGGCGGATGGAAGTACTTCGGGCTCTGATCGAAAAGGATGGAGCAGATCCGGTCACGGTGATCACAACAATGGACGCTTTTCTTGACGGCCTGGCTTCCCCGCAGGAGATCAGAGATGAGAGAATTCTTCTGTCAGTCGGAGACGTGCTCGATCTGACAGAACTGGAATCAAGACTGTCTGAAATGGGATATGAGCGGGAGAGTCAGATCGAGGGTCCGGGCCAGTTTGCCGTCCGGGGCGGCATTATTGATATTTTTCCGCTGACCGAGGAACTTCCGGTGCGTATCGAACTGTGGGGAGATGAGATCGACTCGATCCGAAGCTTTGATGTGGAAAGCCAGAGATCTGTGGAAAACCGAAGTACAGTGGCAATATATCCGGCGTCGGAAAACTGGCGGAAAAACATGGAGATTGTTTCTTTTCTGTCGTATTTTCCAATCGAGAAAAGTATACTGTTTCTCGATGAGCCGAAACGTCTGCAGGAGATGTCGGAAGAGACAGAACAGGAATATTTTCACAGCAGGGAGAACAGAGAAGAGACAGGCAGGACAGAGGAGAGGGAGTGTCTGACCGTGTATCAGACGCAGGAGATTATTGGAGAGATGAACCGGTATTGCGGGATCGGTACTACAACTTTAGAGTCAAAATGCGGCCTGTTTCATGCAAGAAAAGTATACAGTATCCAGACAAAGGGCGTAAACCCGTACAACAACAGTTTTGAATTGCTTACCCGCGATCTGAAGCGGTTAAAAAGAAACGGGTATCGTGTCGTATTGCTGTCCGGTTCCCGAACCAGAGCGAAACGCCTGGCAGAGGATCTGCGGGACTATGATCTGAGCAGTTTCTACAGTGACGACGCAGAACGTGAAGTGAAACCGGGAGAGATCATGGTATGCTGCGGTTACGCATCAGAAGGTTATGAGTACCCGATGCTGAAATTCATGGTGATCTCGGAGGCCGATATATTTGGAAGAAGAAAAAAGAAGAAACGCCGCAGAAGATATGAGGGACAGAAGATTCAGGATTTTGCGGAGCTCAAGCCGGGAGACTATGTTGTCCATGAGAATCACGGTATCGGCATATATGAAGGGATTGAAAAGATCGAGATAGAAAAGGTCGTCAAAGACTATATGAAGATCTCCTATGCGGACAGCGGTGCGCTTTATATTCCTGTGGCGCAGATGGATCTGATTCAGAAATACGCCGGAGCTGACGCGAAAAAGCCGAAACTGAACAAGCTTGGAACTCTCCAATGGGGAAAAACGAAGTCTCAGGTTAAAAAGGCAGTCCGCGCCGTGGCGGAAGACCTGGTGGAACTCTACGCCGCAAGGCAGCAGTCGGAAGGCTTCGTATATGGTCCCGATACTGTCTGGCAGAAAGAATTTGAGGAGATGTTTCCCTTTGAGGAGACGGAGGACCAGATTCAGGCGATTGAAGATACGAAACACGATATGGAGAGCACAAAGATCATGGATCGCCTCATCTGCGGGGATGTGGGGTACGGCAAAACCGAGATTGCTATTCGCGCCGCGTTTAAGGCGGTTCAGGAGGGAAAGCAGGTAGTTTATCTTGTCCCGACTACAATTCTGGCCCAGCAGCACTATAATACGTTCGTACAGCGCTTGAAAGATTTTCCGGTGCGTATTGACCTTCTGTGTCGTTTCCGGTCTTCCGGCCAGCAGAAAAAAACGGCGGAAGACCTGAAAAAAGGTCTGGTTGATATTGTGATAGGCACCCACAGGGTACTGTCCAAAGATGTAAGTTTTAAAGATCTGGGGCTTTTGATCATAGACGAAGAGCAGCGGTTCGGAGTTGCCCACAAAGAAAAGATAAAGAAGCTGAGAGAAAACGTGGATGTCCTTACGCTGACGGCAACTCCTATTCCGCGTACACTTCATATGAGCCTTATCGGAATCCGGGATATGAGTGTGCTGGAGGAGGCCCCTCAGGATCGAATGCCGATTCAGACGTATGTTATGGAGTATGGCGACGAGGTAGTGCGGGAGGCCATTGAGAGAGAACTTTCCCGCGGAGGACAGGTGTACTATGTGTACAACCGTGTCAATGACATTGCGGACGTAGCAGGGAAACTTCAGAGACTCCTTCCGGATGCGAACATCTCTTTTGCCCACGGGCAGATGAGGGAGCGGGAACTGGAAGACATTATGTATGACTTTATCAATGGAGATATCGATGTGCTCGTATCAACGACAATCATAGAGACGGGGCTGGACATCCCGAACGCAAACACTATGATTATACAGGACGCCGACCGTTTCGGGCTGTCGCAGCTGTACCAGCTCAGAGGAAGAGTCGGACGCTCCAGCCGTATGGCCTACGCATTCCTTTTATATCGGCGCGACAAACTTCTCAAGGAAGTGGCGGAAAAGAGACTGTCCGCGATAAGAGAGTTTACAGACCTGGGCTCCGGTATTAAGATCGCCATGCGGGATCTTGAGATCCGTGGAGCGGGCAATCTTCTGGGAGAAGCTCAGAGCGGGCATATGGAATCCGTCGGCTATGATCTCTACTGCAAGATGCTAAATGAGGCAGTCCGCCAGCTCAAAGGCGGGGGACAAGAGGAAATATTCCAGACGGTGATCGATCTGAATACAGATGCTTATATTCCGGAGTCATACATTCGGAACGAATATCAGAAACTGGATATTTATAAGCGAATCGCAGCGATTGAAAGCGAAGAGGATCTGGACGATATGACGGAGGAACTGATTGACCGTTTCGGAGACATCCCCGGAAAAGTACAGCAGCTTCTTAACATAGCGGCGTTAAAAAGCCTTGCTCACTCGGCCTATGTGACTGCCGTGGAACAGAAAGGAGAGGCGCTTCAGTTTACGATGTACGAGCGGGCGAAGATCGATCCGTCGAAAATTCCGGCACTTCTTGAGTCCTACAGAAAAGAGCTTGTGTTCAGGACAGAAGAGCCGCCCTATTTTCTGTATCAGAAGCGGGGGAAAAAGGGACGGGAGACAGGAGAGCGTCTTCTGGAGACGGTAAAACACGTTCTGGAGGACATCAAAGGACTGTCAGTTTCATGATTTATTTGTGAATGATACTTGTTACTTCCGTAAAAACACGGTATAATGTATCAGTATAGCGTTAAAAAGAGGAGGCTGTTATGTTACGATTTAGAAGAAAGGCTGTAGTTCTGACAGCGGCAGGGATACTCTCTGCTATGGCAGTGACAGGCTGCAGCGGATCGATTGATACAGATGCGGTAGTGGCGACTGTGGGAGATGAGGAGATCACTCTTGGCGTTGCCAACTTCTACGCAAGGATGACCCAGGGCCAGTATGAAACCTACTATGCCGGAATGATGGGGATGACCGGAGAGGATATGTGGACACAGGAGGTCGAAGAGGATACTACTTATGAGCAGTCTGTGAAAGACAGTACGATGGAAGGGCTCCAGAATATGTATCTCATGGCGCAGCATGCGGAAGAGTATGAAGTGACCCTGACTGAGGAAGAAAAGGACGCGATTGCGGAAGCGGCAAAGCAGTTTGACGAGGCAAACAGTGATGAGGCGAAAGAAGCAGTATCCGGCTATAGGAAAGACATAGAGAAGTATCTGGAGCTTGTCACGATTCAGTCCAAGATGCAGCCTAAGATGCAGGAGGGTGTTGACGAGGAAGTCTCTGATGAGGAAGCGGCACAGAAGGCTATGATGTATGTGTATTTCTCCTTTACTTCTACGGATGAGTCAGGAAACTCTACTGAACTGACAGAGGAGGAGCAGGAGAGCTTAAGAACGAACGCCCAGAGTCTTGCCGATCGTGTAGCTGCCGGGGAGGACATCTCAACTGTAGCGGAGGAACTGGGGCAGACAGCCTATGACCTTACATTTGATTCTGAGAGTACAAGCCCGAGCGAGGAACTGATCGCGGCTGTAGACGCATTTGAAACAGAGGGAGAAGTCACCGATCCGATCGAGACTGACGGCGGTATCTATGTGGGACAGCTTACAAGCCTGCTGGATCGTGAAGCCACAGACCAGGAGAAGACGAATATTGTGGATGAGCGCAGACAGGAGCAGTATGACTCTCTTCTGGAAGAGTGGAGAGACGCCACAGAGATCACGGTAAATGAAAAAGTGTGGAAAAAGGTTGATTTTGAGGACGTGGGAGTGACCATTATCACTTCTGAGACTGAGGAGTCCACAGACGACGCAGCAGCTGATGACAGCCAAACAGAGGGAGGCACAGCCGGGGAAGGCGCGGCGGACGGTACGTCCACTGATACGGGCGCTTCAGACGGAGAAGCGTCAGATACGGCAGCCCAATAGAAAGATGAATAAAGTAAAAAAAAGAAGCTGCCCGGTAACTACGGGGCAGCTTCTTTATGTTCAGATGTATTCACATTTCTCAAAATAATGCATTAGAATATCCGCGCAGTTCTCCACTCCGAGTTCAGAGGTGTCAAGGATCATGTGGTAGTCGTTGACGTCCCCCCATGTTTTCCCGGTATGTTCGTAGTAATAGGAGGCTCGCTCTTCATCTGTCGTCTCCACTTTTTCCCTGGCCTGATCATATGTCAGATTTTCTTTTTTCATGATTCTGCGGATGCGGTCTTCTTTGTCGGCGCATACGAAAATGTTGAGGACATTCATCCTGTCTTTGAGAATATCTGAAGCGCAGCGTCCAAGAATGATACAGGGCTTCTCAGCCAGCTTGCGGATCGCTTCGGCTTCACTCTTATACATGTGATCGTGGAGCTTCTGTTCAATGTATGCCTTGTCGTATACTGGAATATCAAGCTGTTCGGATAGTTCTTTTGCGATGACACTTGCACCGGTTCCGAAACGGCGGCTCATTGTGATTACTAATTTCATAAGAACTCCTCCTTTGTAACATAAAAATGTGTTGATTCCTATTATAACACTTCTTCTGCGATTTGTCTGCTAAGAGATTCTAATTCTTCCATCTGGGCATTTTTTACAGAAGATTTGATCGTAATAGTGGACACCATCAGAGACATATCTTTCATTCCGCTGATCTTTGTGCTGATAAGCTTTGTGCTCTGGGGCGCCCAGCTTCCGTTTCCGAGAACGGCGATCGTGCGGTTTTTCAGAGCGAGCGCCTTCATATCCTCGAGGAAATTATCCATCGGCGGGTAGATCCCGTTGTTATATGTAGGAGCCGCAAGTACGATATGGCTGTACTTAAAACTATCCGCGATCAACTCTGACACATGGGTCTTTGAAATGTTATGAACACGGATATCCTTTACCCCTTTCTCAGCCAGCATCGCAGCGAGGATTTCCACCATATTTTCAGTGTTTCCGTACATCGAAGCGTATGCGATCATTACGCCTTTCTCCTCAGGCTCATATCTGCTCCACCTGTCATATTTTTCTAAAATATAATCAAGGTCTGTCCGCCAGATCGGGCCGTGAAGCGGGCAGAGCAGCCGGATGTCAAGGTCTGAGGCTTTCTTGAGCACACTTTGCACCTGCATTCCGTATTTTCCCACGATGTTTGTATAATAGCGGCGGGCTTCATCCAGCCAGTCTCTGTCAAAGTCAACTTCATCGTTGAAAATATTTCCGTTTAATGAATTAAATGTGCCGAAAGCGTCGGCGCAGAAAAGTGCCTTATCTGTTTCGTCATAAGTCATCATAACTTCCGGCCAGTGCACCATCGGCGCCATTACAAAATGCAGGGTGTGACTTCCGGTGCAGAATGTATCCCCCTCTTTTACAATGACCTTTCTGTCCTCCAGATCCAGATCAAAGAACTGTTCGATCATGGGAAATGTCTTCGCGTTTCCGATGATTTGCATATCAGGATAGCGCAGCACAAGTTCATCGATCATGGCGCAGTGATCCGGCTCCATGTGATTCACAATCAGGTAATCTAAATTCCGTCCGTCCAGCGCGGCCTGGACATTTTCAAGGAACTGCCGTCCGATGGCGTAATCGGCAGTGTCAAAAAGAACCGTCTTATCGTCCAGGAGAAGATAAGAGTTGTACGAGACTCCGTCGGAAAGCGGGAAAATATTCTCGAACAGCTCGATGCGCCGGTCATTGCCGCCCACCCAGTATAAATCGTCCGTAACCTTTCTAAAGCAGTGCATGAAATAAATCCTCCTTCAAATTCGTATCGTTAAGATTGTGAATGAATAGACAAATGTCAACGATTCTATTCTATCATAAAAGCGAAAATTCGCAATATCCGTATTTATTTTCGTACAAAGAACTGATATTATTATTTCGTATATTCTATTTATATGACAAACAGAAAGGTGGAAAATGAATGTTATTTATATGTTATCCGAAATGCAGTACATGTAAAAAGGCGCAGAAATGGCTGGATTCAAAAGGAATGCAGTATGAGCTCAGAGATATAAAGGAAGAGAATCCCTCGGCAGATGAACTTAAGGCATGGCATAAGGAGAGCGGACTGCCTCTGAAAAAATTTTTTAACACGAGTGGAAATCTCTACAAGGAAATGAAGCTAAAGGACAAGCTGCCTGAGATGAGCGAGGAAGAACAGTTTGATCTTCTTTCATCAGACGGCATGCTGGTAAAACGCCCGATTCTAGTGACTGGGGATCAGGTCTTTGTGGGTTTCCGTGAAAAGGAATGGGAGGAAAAGCTTTAAAGGAGGGGAGTGCAAATGTCTGAAATAAATACAGTGAATGTAAGAGGCGTGGAGATCGGAGCGGGAATTCCCAAGATCTGTATACCTGTGACGGGTATTACAGAGGATGAAATACTGGAAGGGGCGGCCAGGGCAAAAGATTCCGGCGCGGACCTTGTGGAATGGCGTGCCGACTGGTATGAAGACATCCTGGAGACGGGCTGCATGGAAAAGGTACTGAAAAGTCTGAGAAACGCTCTTTGTGACCTGCCTCTTTTATTTACTTTCCGCACAGGAAAAGAGGGGGGAGAGAGGAACCTTTCGGCCGATCCTTACACAGAGCTGAATCAGAAAGCCATACAGACAGGGAATATCGATCTGGTTGATGTGGAGATTTCTTCCGGAGACGCATCTGTCCGGGAAGTGATCTCGTCGGCCAGAAGTTCCGGGGTAAGGGTGGTGGCTTCCAATCATGATTTCTGCGGAACTCCGGCCGGGGATGAAATTATCCGGCGCCTGCGCAAAATGCAGGAATCAGGGGCCGACATTCTGAAGATCGCGGTAATGCCGGAGAATGCCAGGGATGTACTTACTCTTCTGGACGCCACTGAAACGATGCGCGAAAAATATGCCAGACGTCCGGTTATCACGATGGCGATGGGAGGTCTGGGTGCGGTCAGTCGAATCAGCGGGGAAATCTTCGGTTCCGCGCTGACTTTCGGTACGGCTGGAAGAGCGTCCGCGCCGGGACAGATCGAAGTCGGGAATCTCAGAGCGATACTGGAATGCCTCCATGAAAGCTTAATGAATTAGCAGGCAGTTTTCTGCCGTCTCCCAAACTTTTGAAATTTTTAATATTTATGCTTGCATAATACCCCCGAAGGGTATATAATCTCTCTTGAAAGAGGGGAATACCCCGTGGGGGTTTTGAAAGGAGCATAAATAATTATGAAAGAGAATAAAGTCTGTCCTTCGTGTAAACATAAGACGAAAGAGCGTACCGAGAAGGAACGCCGGGATATGCTCAACCGGTTAAGCCGGATTGAAGGCCAGGTGAGAGGGATTAAGAAAATGGTCGAAAGCGACGTGTACTGTCCGGACATTCTCATACAGGTGTCCGCAGTCAACGCGGCGCTCAACAGTTTTAACAAAGTACTTCTCGCAGAGCATATCCGCAGCTGCGTTGCGGAGGACATCAGGGAGGGAAAGGAAGAGACGATCGATGAACTCGTCCTTGTCCTCCAGAAATTAATGAAATAAGTTTTGGGAGGTTATAATATGGAACAATACAATGTGACCGGCATGAGCTGCGCGGCATGCAGCGCCCGGGTGGAGAAAGCGGTTTCCAAAGTTCCGGGCGTCACTTCCTGCTCCGTGAATCTTCTGACGAACTCGATGGGAGTGGAAGGCTCGGCGTCTGCCGCTGATGTGATCGCTGCCGTTGAGGAGGCGGGATACGGGGCCACGGAGAGAGGAACGCGTCACGCGTCAGAACAGGCGGAAAGAAAGGGAGGATCCCTTTCAGAGGCGGAGGACTCTCTGAGAGATAAAGAGACGCCCAGGATGAAGAGGCGTCTGATCGCTTCTCTGTGTTTTCTTATTCCACTGATGTATTTCTCAATGGGGCATATGATGTGGAACTGGCCGGCGCCATCCGTATTAGAAGGAAATCATGTGGCAATGGGACTGATCCAGCTCCTTCTGACAACTGCCGTTATGGTGATCAATCAGAAATTCTTTGTCAGTGGGTTCCGGGGTCTGATCCACCGGGCGCCCAATATGGATACTCTGGTTGCCCTGGGAGCGGGCGCTTCATACGGGTACAGTGTCTACGCGCTTTTTGCCATGACCAATGCTCAGTTGCAGGGAGACATGGCGGGGGTAATGTCCTATATGCACGAGTTCTATTTTGAGTCGGCGGCTATGATTCTTACTCTGATTACTGTAGGAAAGATGCTGGAAGCTCGATCAAAAGGGCGTACTACAGACGCCCTGAAGAGCCTGATGAAGCTGGCGCCAAGAACGGCTGTTGTGCTCCGGGAAGGCGCTGAAGAAACCGTGTCGGTTGATCAGGTGAGAAAAGGAGATATATTTGTCGTTCGTCCGGGAGAGAATATTCCGGTTGATGGAATCGTCCTGGAGGGAAGCAGCGCGGTGAACGAATCAGCTCTGACCGGGGAGAGTATTCCGGTGGATAAGAATGCAGGAGACGCCGTTTCAGCGGCGACTCTGAATCAGTCCGGGTATCTTAAGTGCGAGGCCTCCCGGGTGGGTGAAGATACGACGCTCTCCCAGATCATTCAGATGGTAAGCGATGCGGCGGCTACAAAAGCGCCGATCGCAAAAGTGGCGGACAGAGTATCCGGCGTCTTTGTGCCGGCAGTGATCGCAATTGCGGCAGTGACGATTCTGGTATGGCTGATCGCGGGAGAGTCGATCGGGTTTGCCCTGGCAAGAGGAATCTCTGTGCTTGTAATCAGCTGTCCATGCGCTTTGGGTCTGGCCACTCCGGTTGCGATTATGGTAGGAAACGGCATGGGGGCCAGGCATGGGATCATGTTTAAGACGGCGGTGTCTCTGGAAGAAACTGGAAAGACACAGATCGTTGCGCTTGATAAGACCGGAACGATCACAAGCGGAGAACCGAGAGTGACCGACATGATACCGGCGGGCGGTGTCACGGAGGAGGAACTTCTCTCTTATGCATATGCTCTGGAAAAGAAAAGTGAACATCCCCTTGCCCGGGCCATTATCGTAAAGGCAGAGGAAGACAGGCAGGCAGGGTATCTGGAAGCAGAAGAGTTTAAGGCGGTACCGGGCAACGGACTCTCCGGCAGGATAGGTGGAGAGACAGTGCTTGGAGGCAACCTGAAATTTATCAGCGCCGGCGCAGAAATCTCCGCTGAATACAGTCAGAAAGCGGAAGCGCTCTCAGAAGAAGGGAAAACTCCTCTTTTCTTCAGCAGGGAAGGCAGGATGCTCGGCATCATCGCGGTGGCGGATGTGATCAAGGAAGACAGTCCCCGGGCGGTAAAAGAACTTCAGAACATGGGTATCCACGTTGTGATGCTCACAGGAGATAATGAGCGCACCGCGCGGGCAATCGGAAGACAGGCCGGCGTGGACGAAGTGATCGCGGGCGTACTTCCCGATGGGAAAGAGAGTGTAATCCGCACCCTGAAGAAGAAAGGGAAAGTAGCGATGGTGGGAGACGGCATCAACGACGCGCCTGCTCTTACAAGAGCTGATATGGGAATCGCTATTGGAGCCGGAACCGATATTGCCATCGACGCGGCGGATGTTGTTCTTATGAAGAGCAGGCTGACCGATGTTCCGGCGGCAATCCGGCTAAGCCGGGCAGCTCTCCGGAATATCCATGAGAATCTGTTCTGGGCGTTTTTCTATAACGTGATTGGCATTCCGCTGGCGGCGGGCGTATGGATTCCGATCTTCGGGTGGCAGTTAAGCCCGATGTTCGGGGCAGCGGCCATGAGTCTCTCAAGTGTCTGTGTGGTAGGCAACGCTCTGAGGCTTAACTGGTTCAATATGTATGATGCGCGAAAAGACAGAAAAATAAAAACAAACAGGAAAAAGAAAGAGGAGGAAATAACGATGACAAAGACTTTAAAAATTGAGGGGATGATGTGTGGACACTGCGAGGCAAGAGTGAAGAAGGCTCTTGAGGCACTTGAGCAGGTGCAATCGGCTGAGGTGAGCCATGAGACGGGCAGCGCGTCGGTTACGCTGAGCGCTTCCGTCAGTGACGATGTGCTCAAAAAGGCCGTTGAAGACCAGGATTACAAGGTAGTGGGTATCGAATGCTAACGCCATATAAGTCAGTGGTTTGAAAAAATCAACGAAATACAATTTTATGAGCGATAGCAAAGGTAAACGGACAGTGTAAAAGGCAGAAATGCTTTTTGCACTGTCTTATTTATTGCGTTCGCCTGTAATCTGTGGTATTCTGTATGTACTGATTATCTGTGACGGATCTGGCATCATGCCCGGAGCGGTCAGGCGTCTCATTTCCGGAAGTTCCGTGTCGGAGCGTATACCCTTTGGTAAAGAATGCGGTAAAAGTTTTAGTTGACATTTTGCAATAAGTATAATACTATAATAACGAATGCGAACAATTGTTCGATTCCGAGAGAAGGAGAGTTTAATTATGGCAGGAAATGACGAAAAGAAGAAAGCTTTGGATGCGGCTATTGCGAAGCTGGAGAAAGATTTTGGAAAAGGAACTGTGATGAAGCTGGGCGATTCCAGCGCCCATGTCTCTGTTGAGACGGTGCCTACCGGATGTCTGAGTCTGGATCTGGCACTGGGATTGGGGGGCGTGCCGAAAGGACGCGTGATTGAGATCTATGGACCGGAGTCCAGCGGTAAGACTACAGTTGCCCTTCATATGATTTCAGAAGTGCAGAAACAGGGAGGCATTGCGGGGTTTATCGATGCGGAACACGCTCTTGATCCTGTGTACGCAAGGAATATCGGCGTAGATATTGACGAGCTCTACATATCTCAGCCTGACAGCGGGGATCAGGCTCTTGAGATCGCCGAGACAATGGTGCGCTCAGGAGCCATTGACATTATCGTAATCGATTCAGTAGCCGCTCTCGTTCCAAAGCAGGAGATCGAGGGAGATATGGGGGACAGCCATGTAGGGCTTCAGGCGAGGCTGATGTCGCAGGCTCTCCGAAAACTGACTCCCGTGATCAGCAAGTCGAACTGCGTTGTCATATTTATCAATCAGCTCCGTGAGAAAGTGGGCGTTATGTTCGGAAACCCGGAGACGACGACAGGTGGCCGCGCGCTGAAATTTTACGCGTCCGTCCGCATGGATGTCAGAAGAATCGAAACGCTCAAACAGAGCGGCGAGATGGTCGGAAACAGAACCCGTGTCAAGATTGTGAAAAATAAGATCGCGCCGCCTTTTAAAGAAGCGGAGTTTGACATTATGTTTGGAAAAGGTATATCGAGAGCGGGAGATATACTTGATCTTGCGGCGGGTATCGATCTCGTCAAGAAGAGCGGCGCATGGTACGCATATGAAGGCGAGAAGATTGGTCAGGGAAGGGAGAATGCCAAGAGTTATCTTGAGACCCATCCGGAAGTAATGGAAGAACTGGATCAGAAAGTGCGGGCGCACTATCATCTTCCGGGTTTTGAGTCAACAGGAGATTCACAGGAAGCCGGCGGTGCATCCAAAGCAGATGATAAAAGTGCAGGCAGCGGCAGCGATCTGACCCTCAAAGGTGGACAGAAAGCATGATCGTTACAAAGATCGAGCCCTGTGCGAAAACAAAATATAAAGTATTTTTAGAGGGAGAATTCGCCTTTGTGCTGTACAAAGGCGAACTTTCCCGTTTTCATATCCGGGAAGGTGAAGATTTGTCGGAGAGTCTTGTCCGGCAAATTCACGATGAGGTGCTGCTAAAGAGGGCAAAGCTGCGAGCGATGCACCTGCTGGAAGATATGGACCGCACGGAGGAAGCCCTCAGGGAGAAACTCCGCCAGGGAATGTATCCGCCGGATATTGTGGATAGAGCTGTCGAGTATGTGAGATCCTTCGGATATCTGAATGATGAGAGATATGCGGAGAATTTTGTACGAAGCCGACAGGGAACAAAGAGCAGAAAAGAGATATTGGCGGCTCTTTTAAAGAAAGGAGTTCCCCGGGAACTGATTGACTGTGCCATTGAAGCATGTTATAAAGAGCGGGGAGAAGAGGATGCGATCCGGAAGATTTTAAAGAAAAAGAGGTTTGATCCGGGTGATGCGGATGAGAATGAGACCCGCCGAATCTACGCTTATATGGCGAGAAAAGGGTTCCGTTATGATGACGTCCGTCAAGTGATACAAAATTATGAGGTCGATGCTTGACATTGTTGTGAAAACAGTATAAAATTTAACTGTTGTATTTAGATCAATATGTACAATGAAAACTAAATAAGGAGGTGCTCCTGTGCAATGGACTTAGGCTTATGTATTGTCATTGCCGTGGCCCTCGCGTTGATAGTTGGGATTATTTCCCATTTTGCAACGGTCTCTAACTTGAAGAAAAATGCCCAGAGCAAGATCGGAAATGCTGAGACAAGAGCAAGGGAGATTATCGACGACGCCGTAAAGACTGCCGAGACAACGAAGAAAGAAGCTCTTTTGGAAGTGAAAGAGGAGTCGATCAAGACAAAGAATGATCTTGAGAAAGAGACGAAGGAAAGAAGAGCTGAACTGCAGCGCTATGAGAAAAGAGTGCTTGCAAAAGAGGAGGCAGTGGAAAAGCGTTCGGATGCTCTGGAACACAGAGAATCCAAGCTGTCGTCAAAGGAAGAACAACTCCGCCAGCGCGAAGCCAAGGTAGAGGAACTAAGTCAGAAACGTGTGCAGGAACTGGAACGAATCTCAGGACTTACCTCCGAACAGGCAAAAGAATATCTGTTGAAAACTGTTGAAGAAGATGTAAAGCATGATACTGCGAAGATGGTCAGAGAGCTGGAGGCACAGGCGAAGGAGGACGCGGACAAGAAAGCAAAAGAGTACGTTGTCAACGCGATCCAGAGATGTGCGGCTGACCATGTTGCTGAGACGACGATTTCTGTCGTACAGCTTCCCAGCGATGAGATGAAAGGACGCATCATCGGGCGGGAGGGAAGAAATATCCGTACCCTTGAGACGCTCACCGGCGTGGAACTGATCATTGACGATACGCCGGAAGCGGTTGTACTCTCAGGGTTTGACCCGATCCGTCGTGAAGTTGCTCGCATTGCCCTTGAAAAACTGATTGTAGACGGGCGTATTCACCCGGCTAGAATCGAAGAGATGGTGGAGAAGGCCCAAAAAGAGGTTGACACAATGATCAGGGAAGAGGGAGAGGCCGCTGCCCTTGACGTTGGAGTGACGGGCATTCACCCGGAACTGATCCGGCTTTTGGGACGCATGAAGTTCAGAACAAGTTACGGACAGAACGCGCTGAAACATTCCATTGAGGTTGCCCAGCTTGCCGGACTGCTTGCGGGTGAAATCGGAATTGACGTAAGAGTGGCAAAACGTGCCGGACTTCTTCATGATATAGGAAAGTCGATTGACCACGACGTGGAAGGATCACATATCCAGATAGGTGTAGATCTCTGCAGAAAGTATAAGGAATCTGCAACTGTCATTAATGCGGTGGAAGCGCATCACGGCGATGTGGAGCCGCAGACGCTGGTAGCCTGCGTAGTGCAGGCCGCGGATACGATTTCAGCGGCCAGACCCGGCGCCAGACGGGAGACGATCGAAACATATACAAACAGATTGAAACAGTTAGAAGATATTACCAACCAGTTTAAAGGTGTGGAAAAATCTTTTGCCATTCAGGCAGGTAGAGAGATTCGTGTTATGGTAGTTCCAGAGCAAGTGTCTGATGATGATATGGTGCTTCTGGCCAGAGATATTGCAAAACAGATTGAGTTTGAATTGGAATATCCCGGACAGATCAAAGTAAATGTCATCCGTGAGTCACGGGCGACAGATTATGCGAAATAACTTGAATCATAACAGCAGATGAAAGACCGGCCCTTGTCGAAAGACGAGGGCTTTCTTTTATCCCGGAAAGATCCCGTCTGGAAATGTTTGCGAGGAGGTAAAGGAAAATATATGAGCGGGCATATTAAAAGAATTGACAGAGAATTAAAGTTTAAAGGAAAGATTATTGATTTTTATCAGGATACGATGGAGATTGACGGAGACCGAACCGTTGTCTGGGATTTTATTAAACATAAAGGCGCGGCGGCGGTCGTTCCTGTGACAGATGAGGGAAAGATCCTGATGGTACGCCAGTACAGGAACGCGTTAGACCGCTACACGCTGGAGATTCCGGCAGGAGCTCTGGATACGGAAGACGAGCCGGGGCTGAACTGTGCCGCCCGTGAGTTAGAGGAGGAGACAGGATACAGAAGTGATGATCTTGAATGGCTGATTACGCTTCGCACTACTGTGGCCTTCTGTAATGAGAGGATTGAGGTATATGTGGCGAGGAACCTGATTCCGTCGAGGCAGCATCTTGACGAGGATGAGTTTATTGACCTGAAAGCATACTCTCTTGATGAATTAAAAGACAAGATCTTCTCAGGTGAGATCGAGGATGCGAAGACTGTGGCTTCCCTGATGGCCTATGCGGTCAGATACGGCAGATAGAATAATCAAAGAACCCCGGCATATAATGAAATATCTGACAGAATGGAGGAGTCTGAGTTATCGGATCCTCCAGGGAAGAGGGAGACATCATGAAGGTATTTCATACACGGAAGAAGCAGTTTCTGGCTTTTTTCATGCCGGGTTTTTTTCTGGGGATCATTTATGTTAATTTTATTGCAAAAAAATATATGGCGGAGCCGGGGATATTCAGTGACTACTTTCTGACCCAGTTTACATCGGTGCAGATTGACGTCCGGGAATATCTTCTGTATCTTCTCCGTCTGAGGCTTCTGCCTTTATCTGTCCTTGCGGCTTTGTCTTTTACAAAGGCGAGGAGGGCTGCTGCAGTTCTGTTTCTGGTTTGGACGGGCTTTTCGGGAGGCGTTCTGATTTCCTGCGCTGCCGCGGGGCTTGGTATCAAAGGGAGCCTTTTGTGCGTCACCGCCCTGCTCCCACAGTTTTTACTTTACATACCGGCATATCTGATCCTTCTCTGGTACTGTTACAGTGCCCCCGGGGTTCAGTGGAACAGACAGAAAACGATCTTTGTGATTCTCGCCATGTCAGTGGGAATTATATTGGAACTCTATGTCAATCCCGTACTGGTTAAAGCGTTTCTCTCTGTGCTTTAGGAGCGTGAAAAAGGATCGCGGCCACGGCAAGGACGGACACAGCCAGCTGGCTGACGAGAAGCCCCCAGAGATAGCCAAGCATTCCAAATCTGGGGATTGCCAGGAATACCCCCGCAATCCGAATGAGGAGTCCGCTCATATTGATCAGAAAGCTGTGGCCGGTTTTCCCGTATCCGTTGATGGCGCTGATCAGAGCCGTGTTTGTATATAGGAACGGACAGATCCATGCCAGGGTGAGAATGAATCTGCCGGCTGTGGCGCTGTGAAAGAGCAGTTCTCCGATCTGCCGGCCGAAGATGAGAAAAAAGAGACAGCAGGCAAGACCAAGCATAAGACAGCTTCCTACTGCCTTTTTCAGCAGCTTCAGCACGGATGCGCGGTTGCCTGACGCATTGGTGGCGCTGACAGCGGGAAGAAGCACTGTTCCCACGGAGTTTGTGATGGCTGAGGGAAAGAGAATGCAGGGAAGCGCCATGCCGGTCAGCACTCCGTATAAGCTAAGTGAGTCAGCTGTGCTCAGGCCGTACAGTTTCAGGCAGACAGGGATAGAAGCGGCTTCTATGCTCTGCAGTAGGGTCAGCGCTGTTCTGTTTGCTGTCAGCGGGAGGGAGAGCGTGACCAGATCCCGCAGATCCGCGGCTGTTCTCCTGGAAAGAACCGGACGGAACCGGTTCCTGCTGCGTGACAGACTGCGGGCGGAAAAAAGAGCGGCAGCGAACTCCCCGGCTACAATACCTGCGGCGGCAAGGCTGATAGAGGGCTTCCATCCGCCGTTCTGCATCGCGAGAAAAATCAGGATAACTGTGAGAACCCGCACAGTCTGCTCGATTAACTGACTGATGGCGGGCAGTTTCGCGTTCTGCAGTCCGAAGCTGTAGCCGCAGATACAGCTGTGGATGGCAGCACAGGGAAGGGCGTAGGATATAATCAGGATCAGCTTTGCACAGCGGATGTCTCCTAAAAAGGAGGAGGCGATCAGCGGAGCATTGTTCTGTATGACAATAATTTCAAGAAAAGAAATCACCATTGTGAGGCAGAGGGCGATCGCCAGAATATTCCTGGCTTCGTCTGCTTTTCCAAGAGAAACCTTTCTCGCGGTGAGGCTCGATACGGCTGTCTGGAGCCCTGCGGTGCTTATAGAGAGACAGAGCGTGTACAGGGGGAAGATGAGCTGATAGAGACCTACGCTCTCCTCCCCGAAGGAATGACTGAGAAAAATGCGGAAAAAGAAGCCGAGTATACGGCTTATGAATCCCGCGGCCGTCAGGATGACAGCGCCCTGAAAGAGTTTTCGTTCTGTAACCATAGAGGCCACCTCTGTTTGAAGTGTCTGAGTATTTGGATATGACAGACTTTTTACAACATATGTCAGTTCGTATCTTGACAGAACCGGTAAATGGTGATATTCTACAAAAGTAATTCCTAGTAAAAAGATAGGGAATAAAATACTAGGAAATGAAACACAGGAAATAAATACAGGGAAGGTGAGAGCGTGAAACTGTCTACAAAAGGAAGATACGGACTTCGTGCTTTGATTGACCTTGCGCAGTACAGTGATGAGGAAAGCCCGGTATCGATTACGAGTATTTCTGCCCGTCAGGACATATCAGAGCGCTACCTGGAACAGCTTATGTCCATGCTGAAAAAGGCGGGGCTGGTCAGAAGTATCAGAGGAGCCGGAGGAGGTTATGTGCTTGCAAAGGATATGACGGACATTTCCGTAGGTGATATTTTAAGGGCGCTGGAAGGCAGTCTGGAGCCTGTGGAATGCCCCGGACTGGAATCGGACGAGGGGTGCAGTGTCTCGGACAGCTGCGTCACAAAATACGTCTGGAAGCGGATTAACGACAGCATCAATCAGACGGTGG
This sequence comes from uncultured Mediterraneibacter sp., assembly GCF_944377805.1. Taxonomy (GTDB): domain Bacteria; phylum Bacillota; class Clostridia; order Lachnospirales; family Lachnospiraceae; genus Mediterraneibacter. The sequence continues at coordinate 152,977 of NZ_CALWFZ010000002.1, forward strand.
ATGAGATCCGGCTCGATCAGCTGGTGGCCGAGAGCAGGAAAAAAGGATGCGCGGGAATGGAGCGAAGATTGTGTAAAAACTGACGGTTTGAATCAGAATATAAGATAAGAGACAGAGAGTACATGGAGGTATAATATGGAAAAGGTGATTTATCTGGATAATGCGGCTACAACAAAGACTGCCCCGGAGGTTGTGGAGGCGATGCTGCCTTATTTTACGGAGCATTATGGTAATCCGTCCAGCGTTTACGGATTTGCCGCGGCGAATAAAGAAGAGATCATGAAACAGAGAGATATCATCGCCGGCGTTCTGGGAGCAAAGGCTGACGAAATCTATTTTACCGCAGGTGGAACGGAGGCGGACAACTGGGCGCTTATAGCCACGGCTGAGGCCTATGCATCAAAAGGAAAGCATATTATAACAAGCAGGATCGAACACCATGCGATCCTTCATACATGCCAGTATCTGGAAAAACGGGGCTACGAAGTGACATATCTGGATGTGGATGAGAACGGGCTTGTCGATCCGGCGTCAGTGGAGAAAGCAATCCGCCCGGATACGATTCTGGTGTCGGTTATGGCAGCCAACAATGAGATCGGAACGATCGAGCCCGTCGCTGAGATCGGAAAGATCGCGCATGAGCACGGGGTTCTGTTCCACACAGACGCAGTGCAGGCATTTACCCATGTGCCGATCAATGTGGATGAGTGCAGCATTGATATGCTCAGCGCCAGCGGTCACAAGTTAAACGGCCCTAAAGGGATCGGTTTCCTGTACATCAGAAAAGGCGTGAAGATCCGTTCCCTTATTCACGGTGGCGCCCAGGAGCGGAGACGCCGTGCCGGTACAGAGAATGTTCCGGGGATCATCGGTCTTGGGAAAGCGGTGGAACTCTCGGCAGGCTCGATGGAGGAACGGGCCAGGAGAGAATGTGAGTTAAGAGATTACCTCATCAGCCGCATTGAAAAAGAGATTCCATACTGCCGGCTCAACGGCGACAGACAGAAACGGCTTCCGAACAATGTGAACTTCAGTTTCCAGTTTATTGAGGGAGAGTCACTGCTTATTATGCTGGACATGAAAGGAATCTGCGCCTCGAGCGGCTCGGCCTGTACTTCCGGTTCTCTTGATCCCTCCCATGTACTATTGGCTATCGGGCTTCCTCATGAGATTGCCCACGGATCGCTTCGCATCACACTGGGAGAGGAGACGACGAAAGAGGATCTGGACTATGTCGTAGATAACTTAAAAGACATCGTGGCGCAGCTTCGGAGCATGTCGCCGCTGTATGAAGATTTTGTAAATAAACAGAAAAAAACACCAAAAGAAGCATAGATAATAACCGGAAAAGAAAAAAGGAGGAAACTAATATGTACACTGAGAAAGTAATGGATCATTTTCAGCATCCGAGAAATGTAGGGGAGATAGAAGACGCAAGCGGCGTGGGAACAGTAGGTAATGCAAAGTGCGGAGATATCATGAGAATTTATCTTGATATTGACGAGAATCAGATCATCCGCGACGTGAAGTTTAAGACATTTGGCTGCGGAGCGGCAGTAGCTACGAGCAGCATGGCGACAGAGCTGGTGAAAGGAAAGAACATTCAGGAGGCAATGAAGGTGACAAACAAAGCGGTTATGGAGGCTCTCGACGGACTTCCGCCGGTGAAGGTGCATTGTTCCCTGCTCGCGGAAGAGGCGATTCACGCCGCTCTGTGGGATTATGCAGAAAAGAACGGGATTCAGATCGAGGGTCTTGAAAAACCGAAGAATGATATTCATGAGGATGAGGAAGAAGAGGAGTATTGATGAGCAAAGTTGTCGTGGGAATGTCAGGGGGCGTAGACTCTTCTGTGGCAGCGCATCTTCTGAAGCAGCAGGGGCATGAAGTAATCGGAGTGACAATGCAGATCTGGCAGGATGAGGACATATGTTCTCTGGAGGAAAACGGCGGCTGCTGTGGTCAGAGCGCTGTAAATGACGCCAGGAGAGTGGCGTCATCTCTGGAAATTCCATACTATGTCATGAACTTCAAAAAAGAGTTCAGGGAAAATGTGATCGACTATTTCACGGAAGAATACCTCTCCGGCAGGACGCCGAATCCATGTATTGCCTGTAACCGGTATGTGAAGTGGGAAGCCCTTCTCAATCGGAGTATGGCGATTGGAGCCGATTATATTGCCACCGGACATTACGCGCGGGTAGAACAGCTTGAAAACGGCCGTTACGCTCTGCGGCGCTCTTCCACGCTGGCAAAAGATCAGACTTATGCGCTTTATAATCTGACTCAGGAGCAGCTCAAACGTACTCTGATGCCGGTGGGAGCCTACTCGAAAGATGAGATTCGCTCTATTGCGGCAGAGATCGGTCTTCTCGTGGCGGACAAGCCGGACAGCCAGGACATCTGTTTTGTTCCCGACGGCGACTATGCCTCCTTTATAAAGGAAAATACGGATCAGCAGATCCGGCCGGGAAATTTCGTCTCGCCTGAGGGAAAGGTGCTGGGACAGCATAAGGGAATCATACATTATACCGTAGGACAGAGAAAAGGTCTCGGCCTGGCTCTGGGGTATCCGGCGTTCGTGCTTGAGATTCGACCGGAATCCAATGAGATTGTTGTCGGTACTTACGAGGAGTCTCTGACGAATGTTGTGCGCGCGGAGCATGTGAATTTCATGTCGGTTGAGACGCTCACGGAACCAAAGAGAGTTTTTGCGAAGATTCGTTATAATCATAAAGGCGCCTGGTGTACGGTAGAGAAAGACGGAAAAGACAGCATTGTCTGTTGTTTTGAAGAGCCTCAGCGGGCGGTGACACCGGGGCAGGCACTTGTACTCTATGACGGAGATTATGTACTGGGTGGAGGAACGATACGATGAAACCGGATGGCGGGATGATACGCGGAGATTTTCATATGCATACGGAGTTTTCAACGGACAGTGAGGCTTCTGTCCGCTCAATGCTGGATTCGGCCGTTGAAAGAGGGCTTCTCACAGTCTGCGTCACAGATCATTTGGATAAAGATTATCCGCCGGATGAGGAACTGGGTCCAGATCCTTTTCAGCTGGAACTTGATCGGTATTTTGATATGCTGACCGGCCTTCGCGAAGAATACAGAGGAGAGCTGGATATAAGAATCGGCGTGGAGCTCGGGATGCAGCCTCATCTGGGAGCGGTATATGAGGAGCTTGTAGCAAATTATCCGTTTGACTTTGTCATTGGATCCCTCCATCTCATTCACGGGATGGATCCGTATTACGGCAGAATCTTTGAGGGGCGCTCTGATCAGGAGGTGTACCGGGAAGCATTCCGGGAGACGCTTGACTGCCTGGATCGAATACATTCTTTCGATGTCCTGGGGCATCTTGACTATGTGGTGCGTTACGGGAGACATCAGGCCCTGGAGTACTCATACCGCAAATTTGCTGACGAGATCGACGAGATACTCAGGCCTCTGATCCGGCAGGGCAGAGGGCTGGAGATGAATATGGGAGGGCTCAAATATGGTCTGGGATTCGCTAATCCTCATCCCGATGTGCTCAAAAGATACCGGGAGCTTGGCGGAGAGATCGTAACCATTGGATCGGACGCACACAGACCGGAACATATTGCCTATGATTTTGAGCAGGCGGGAGATATTCTGAAAATGTGCGGATTTCGCTATTACGCGGAGTTCTCACAGAGAAAGCCTGATTTCAGACCGATTCCCTGAAGTTTTCCCGCTCCCCGGCAGAAACGCGCATGTTAAATATAACCATAAATTAATATTTAGGTCTTGAATTTTTGTTTTCGTTTTAGTACAATATTTCTAGTTGATGAGTCCTTAACAACTGCCGTGTTTTAAGGATTCATTGCCATGACTGGTACACAGTCAAATATTTTTTAAACTTTTAGGAGGAATTAATCATGGCAGTAAAAGTAGCGATTAATGGATTTGGACGTATCGGACGTCTCGCTTTCAGACAGATGTTTGGAGCAGAAGGATTTGAGATCGTGGCAATCAACGACCTTACATCCCCGAAAATGCTGGCTCACTTACTGAAATATGACTCAACACAGGGCAGATATGCACTGGCTGACAAAGTTGAGGCAGGAGAGGATTCCATCACTGTTGACGGAAAAGAGATCAAAATCTATGCTGAGGCTGATGCTAACAAACTTCCGTGGGGAGAGATCGGTGTTGACGTAGTTCTTGAGTGTACAGGATTCTACACAAAGAAAGAGAAAGCTCAGGCACACATCAATGCAGGCGCTAAGAAAGTTATCATCTCCGCTCCGGCTGGAAATGACCTTCCGACAATCGTTTACAATGTAAACCACGAGACACTGACAAAGGATGACGACATCATTTCTGCAGCATCCTGTACAACAAACTGCCTCGCTCCGATGGCTAAGGCTCTGAACGACCTCGTACCGATCAAATCCGGTATCATGTGTACAATCCACGCTTACACAGGCGATCAGATGACACTTGACGGACCGCAGAGAAAAGGCGATCTGAGAAGATCCCGTGCGGCAGCAGTAAACATTGTGCCGAACAGCACAGGAGCAGCTAAGGCAATCGGCCTTGTTATTCCGGAACTGAACGGCAAACTGATCGGTTCTGCTCAGCGTGTTCCGACTCCGACCGGATCAACAACAATCCTGACAGCAGTTGTTGAGGGTGAAGTTACAGTTGATCAGATCAATGCGGCTATGAAAGCAGCTGCTAACGAGTCTTACGGCTACAACGAGGATGAGATCGTATCCAGCGACATCGTTGGCATGACATACGGTTCTCTGTTCGACGCTACACAGACAATGGCTCTGCCGACAGGCGATGGAAATACAGAGGTTCAGGTTGTTTCATGGTATGACAACGAGAACTCTTACACAAGCCAGATGGTAAGAACAATCAAATATTTCGGAAAACTGCTTGAGGCTTAATTCATTCCAATTAATGAGGACAAGCTCTCAGAAGATTATTCTGAATCATTGACTCACAATGGGGTCCGGTCTTATTGTAGGACCGGATCCTGTTTTTTGTGAAGGCGATGAGCCAAGTCCGGACTTGCCCGAGATCTTGGCGCACACTAATTATGTAGGAGGCTATTAAAATGGCAGCACTTAACAAAAAATCAGTTGACGACATCAACGTAAAAGGTAAAAGAGTTCTTGTAAGATGTGACTTTAACGTACCGCTTCAGGACGGAAAGATCACTGATGAGAACCGTATCGTGGCAGCTCTGCCGACGATCAAGAAACTGATCGCTGACGGAGGAAAAGTCATCCTCTGCTCACATCTTGGAAAACCAAAGGGAGAGCCGAAGCCGGAGCTGTCTCTTGCACCGGTTGCTGTAAGGCTTTCCGAGCTGCTCGGACAGGAGGTTAAATTCGCGGCGGATCCGGAAGTAGTAGGTCCGAACGCCAAGGCAGCTGTGGAAGCTATGAAGGACGGAGACGTTGTGCTTCTTGAAAATACACGTTACAGAGCCGAGGAGACAAAGAACGGAGAGGCGTTCTCCAAAGAACTGGCTTCTCTGTGCGATATATTTGTAAACGACGCGTTCGGTACGGCTCACAGAGCTCACTGCTCAAACGTAGGCGTTACTCAGTATGTGGATACAGCGGCAGTCGGATATCTGATGCAGAAAGAGATCGATTTCCTTGGCAACGCTGTGGAGAACCCGGAGAGACCGTTCGTGGCTATTCTCGGCGGTTCTAAAGTTTCCAGTAAGATTTCTGTTATTAACAATCTCCTTGAGAAAGTGGATACTCTGATCATCGGCGGCGGAATGTGCTATACATTCACAAAAGCTCAGGGAGGAAACGTAGGAACATCTCTTCTCGAGGAAGATTACCTCCAGTATGCTCTTGATATGATCAAGAAAGCGGAAGAGAAAGGCGTAAAACTTCTTCTTCCTGTAGACGCGGTTGCGGCGGACGCTTTTTCTAACGATGCGAATACAAAAGTAGTGGCTCAGGGAGAGATTCCGGAAGGCTGGATGGGACTGGATATCGGACCGAAGAGCGCAGAGATGTTTGCCGACGCTGTAAAATCTGCTAAGACAGTCGTATGGAACGGACCGATGGGATGCTTTGAGATGTCCAAGTTCGCAGGAGGAACCAAGGCGGTTGCAGAGGCTCTGGCAAATACAGACGCAGTGACAATCATCGGAGGCGGTGACTCCGCAGCGGCAGTAAACCAGCTTGGTTACGGAGATAAGATGACTCACATCTCAACAGGCGGCGGTGCTTCCCTTGAGTTCCTGGAAGGAAAGGAACTGCCGGGTGTAGCAGCAGCAAACGATAAGTAAAAAGCCTGGTTCGGCGCACTTGGCGAGGTATTTTTGAGTTTGCTAAAGCGAATATACCCCGCTGAAAGTTTAATGAATAGGAGATAAGAAAAATGGCAAGAAAGAAAATCATTGCAGGCAACTGGAAAATGAACAAAACTCCGAGCGAGGCAGTTGCCCTTGTAGAAGAACTGAAACCGTTAGTGGCAAACGAAGAAGTTGACGTAGTATTCTGCGTGCCGGCTATTGACATTGTGCCGGTTGTTGAGGCGGTAAAGGGAACAAACATCCAGGTTGGCGCTGAGAATATGTACTTTGAGGAGAGCGGAGCTTACACAGGAGAGATCTCTCCGGCCATGCTCGTAGACGCGGGTGTGAAATATGTGGTTCTCGGTCACTCCGAGAGAAGAGATTACTTCGGCGAGACAAACGAGGATGTAAACAAGAAAGTTCTCAAAGCTCTTGAGCACGGTATCACTCCGATTATGTGCTGCGGCGAGACTCTTGAGCAGAGAGAGCAGGGCGTGACAATGGATTTCATTCGTCAGCAGGTGAAAGTCGGCCTTCAGAATGTAACGGCTGACCAGGCGAAAACAATGGTTATCGCTTACGAGCCGATCTGGGCGATCGGAACAGGAAAGACTGCTACTACAGAACAGGCTGAGGAAGTTTGCAAAGGTATCCGCGAGTGCGTTGCCGAGGTGTATGATGAGGCTACAGCAGAGGAAATTCGCATCCAGTATGGCGGATCTGTAAATGCAGGAAATGCGGCGGAGCTGTTCGCGCAGGCTGACATCGACGGAGGACTTGTAGGAGGCGCTTCCCTTAAGGCTGACTTCGGTAAAATAGTCTGCTACAAATAAAATGTTCTGACTTGGTGAAATATAACAAGGGAGCATAAAATTTTAGGGTAGAGAACAAAATCTCTACCCTTTTGTTTTGTCCGTCGAAGGCAGGCGGTTATTCGTCGTCGACTGCGTCTGAGACGAACTCGTTGTAAGCGGCGGAACTATCATTAATAGTGCGTTTTCATATTCCTTTTTCCAGCGTCCGTCCCGTTCTACAGATATATTGTATTTGCCTGTACTTCTGAGATTTTTGACTTCAAATTTCTTTGTTTTTCTCATTCCTAATTCTACTCTCCTTTGTAACTGTATTTTCTTGATATATCATTTTGAACGGCGCATACGCGCCGCCGTTGACAGCCCCTCCCGCCTTTGCTGATAGGCAATCAAGGTGCGACGGCAAGGAGTGCTGCCACCCCACACTATTATTAGTCAGAAGGGTTTTTTGAGATTATTCATCAAATTGCAAAAACAGAAAGAGAAAGATAATTTTCAGTTTATTGGTTCAAAAGATTAACACGAATAGCGGATTTGATACATATTCTCATGAATCCGCTGGAGTGGTTTTCTCTTGCGGTAATCTATATGACGGACGTAAAACAGGAGAACAGGATTGCCGTTCAGTATCTTGCAAAATCTGTAAAAAGCGGGTACAATAAATAGCGGGCGAAAATCCCCAAATGTACAATAAAGGAGATATGGAAATGAGCAAGAAACCAACCGTATTGATGATATTAGATGGATATGGCTTAAGAGATGATGATCATGGCAACGCAGTTGCAGAAGCAGCAACACCGGTTATGGATAAGCTGATGGCAGAGTGCCCGTTTGTAAAGGGAAACGCAAGCGGCATGTCAGTAGGACTTCCGGAGGGACAGATGGGAAACTCTGAGGTCGGACATCTGAATATGGGAGCCGGCCGCATTGTATATCAGGATCTCACAAAGATCACAAAATCCATTCAGGATGGAGATTTCTTTGAGAATAAAGCTCTTGTGGCAGCGTGTGAAAATGTGAAGAAAAACGATTCCGCCCTTCATCTGATGGGACTCGTATCTGACGGCGGCGTACACAGCCACAATACACATATCTACGGACTTCTTGAACTGGCAAAGAGACAGGGCATTGAGAACGTCTATGTACACTGCTTCCTGGACGGGCGAGACACTCCTCCGGCTTCCGGAAAAGAGTATGTAGAAGAGCTGGAAGCAAAGATGAAGGAGATTGGCGTCGGCGAAGTTGCAACCGTGTCAGGACGGTACTACGCGATGGATCGCGACAACCGCTGGGACCGTGTGGAGAAAGCGTACAGAGCACTCGTAAAGGGAGAAGGCATTGAGGCTTCTTCGGCAATGGAGGGAATTCAGGCTTCCTACGATGAAGATAAGACAGATGAGTTTGTTGTGCCGATGGTAATTATGAAAGACGGAGCTCCGACGGCAACAGTAAAAGACGGGGATTCGGTCGTCTTCTTTAACTTCCGTCCGGATCGTGCCAGAGAGATCACAAGGACATTCTGTGACGACGACTTTACAGGCTTTGACAGGGGAGTCAGAGTGAAGACTGCCTATGTGTGCTTCACAGAGTACGATGTCACGATCCCGAATAAGACGGTGGCGTTTGTCAAAGAGGAGATTACGAATACGTTCGGGGAATTCCTGGCGGCACACAATATGAAACAGGCGCGTATCGCTGAGACAGAAAAATATGCCCATGTTACATTCTTCTTTAACGGGGGAGTGGAAGAGCCGAATCCGGGAGAGGACCGCATTCTTGTAAAATCTCCGAAAGTAGCGACATATGACTTAAAGCCGGAGATGAGCGCGTATGAAGTGTGCGACAAGCTGGTCGAGGCTATTAAATCAGAAAAGTACGATGTGATTATTATAAATTTTGCCAATCCGGATATGGTCGGCCATACCGGCGTGGAACCTGCGGCAGTCAAAGCAATCGAGGCGGTGGATCAGTGTGTTGGAAAAGCGGTTGACGCGATCAGAGAGGTGAACGGGCAGATGTTCATCTGCGCGGATCATGGAAATGCCGAGCAGCTGATCGATGAAGAGACAGGCGAGCCGTTTACGGCCCACACGACAAATCAGGTTCCGTTCATTCTCGTAAATGCCGATCCGGCATATAAACTCAGAGAGGGAGGATGCCTGGCGGATATTGCTCCGACTCTGATCGAGATGATGGGCATGGAACAGCCCAGGGAGATGACCGGAAAGTCACTGCTGATCAAATAGACTGAATTAGAATGATACAGAGGCACGGCAAAACCAGCCGGGCCTCTGTCTGTATGTTGAAAAGAAGGATGGAAAGATGAGGGAAAAACTGACAAAGAGCGATGTGGAGAAGATCCGCTCAGAGATCGAGCACCGGAAACTGGTGGAGCGCAAAGAACTGATCGAGGCCGTGAAGGAAGCGCGCTCCCACGGCGATCTGAGCGAGAACTTTGAGTATCATGCGGCCAAGAAAGAGAAAAACCGCAATGAGAGCCGGATCCGCTACCTTGAGCGGATGTTAAAGACGGCGGTTATTGTGGAAGACCATTCCAAGGCAGATGAAGTCGGTCTGAACAATACGGTGGAGATTTACTGTGAGGATGATGATGAGGTAGAGACATACCGGATCGTGACTTCTGTGCGCGGCAGCTCTCTGAACGGGCTTGTGAGTATCGAATCTCCGATCGGGAAAGCGCTTCTCGGACACAGAGAAGGAGACCGCGTCTATGTGAAAGTAAACGATGAATACGGGTATTATGTGGTGATTCGCAAAGTGATTAAGACAGAGAGTGAAGAAGGAGATCAGATCAGGAGCTTCTGACTCCCTATGGAAGGAGGGCGGAAAAGATGTCAAATAAATACGAGACTGCCATTTTTGATCTGGACGGAACGATCACTGATTCCGGTCCGGGAATCATGAACTCCATCCGGTATGCTCTTAAAAAAAGCGGAATTGCCGAGCCGACGGAGGAAGTGCTCCGCACATTTATCGGACCGCCGCTTCACCGGCAGTTCCAGGATGTATTTCACTTATCGGAAGAAGAGGGCGATATGATGGTATCGATGTACCGGGAGTACTACAGTGAGAAAGGTATCTTTGAAAACAGTGTATATAAGGGCATACCTGAAACACTGAAACAGCTGAAACGGACCGGTATAAAGATTTTGATGGCGACGTCAAAACCGGAGGAATTCGCCAAGAGAATTGCTGAACATTTCGACTTCGGCAAATATTTTGACTTTATCGGCGGCGCATGTATGGACGGAAGCCGGACAGACAAGTATGAGGTGATCGAGTATGTGATGGAGTCCTGTAATATCTCGGAATCCGGACGGAAAAGAGCAATTATGATCGGAGACCGAAAGCATGATATTCTGGGGGCAAAAAAGGCCGGTATCCGCAGTATAGGAGTTCTTTATGGATACGGAAGCCGGGAAGAACTGGAAAGCGCAGGCGCGAATGTCATTGCCGCAACGCCGAAAGAAATTTGTGAATACTTTGTACAATAAAAGAGGTTAAAAGAAAATTCCCTGCCGGGTTTGAGCCGGCGGGGAATTTTTATGTATCCGTTACATTGAGGACTGTTTTTCAAGATTTTTAAACGCTGTCGAGAGCATCAGTTTAATTCTGTTGAGCTGGTTGACTTCGCTTGCGCCCGGGTCGAAATCGATGGCCACGACGTTGGATTCCGGGTGTTTTCTTCTTAACTCTTTGATGACACCCTTACCTACTACATGGTTTGGCAGGCAGGCGAATGGCTGCGTGCAGACGATATTTCCTGCGCCGCTGTGAATCAGCTCCAGCATTTCTCCTGTGAGGAACCAGCCCTCTCCGGTCTGATTTCCAATAGATACGATCTCAGACGCCATCTTTGCAAGATCCTGAATCTTAGCCGGCGGATCGAAATGCTTGCTTCTGGCAAAAGCTTTTGAGGCCGGTGAGCGGAGCCACTCGACAGCCCGGATGCCAAGATTGCCGATAAAGGCTTTCGACTTCTTGAATCCGAGGTGGGATACTTTGAAGTTCTGATTGTAGAAGCAGTACTGCATAAAGTCGATCAGATCCGGGACTACCGCTTCGGCGCCTTCGGCCTCCAGCAGATCTACCAGGTGATTATTCGCGGCCGGGAGGAACTTGACAAGGATCTCGCCGACGACTCCGACTCTCGGTTTTTTGATATTCAGCGTCTCAATATTGTCGAAGTCATTGATAATATCACGGCACAGCTTCTTGAACTTCCTTCTGGAGGGGTATCCTTCGGATACAAACTTCTGAACAATTTCCACCCATTTGCGGTGAAGGGCGTTTGTGGTGCCCGGAACAGCCTCATAAGGACGCATCCGGTAGACGCATTTCATGAATATATCTCCAAATACAGCAGCATATGCCAGACGCACGGCCAGCGGAAGGGTGATCTTGAATCCCGGGTTTGCCTCCAGACCACTTAAGTTGATGGAGATAACCGGAATATGTCCGAATCCGGCTTTCTTCAGAGCACGGCGTATGAAGCCGATGTAGTTGGACGCCCGGCATCCTCCTCCGGTCTGGCTGATGATGACTGCCAGATGGTCTGTGTCGTAATCACCGGAGAGAATAGCGTCCATGATCTGTCCGACTACGATCAGCGACGGATAACATGCGTCGTTGTTGACGTATTTCAACCCCATGTCCACTGCCTGTCTGTTGTCGTTGGGAAGAACTTCGATCTTGTAGCCCGCCGCTTTAAAAGCCGGCTCAAGAAGCTCAAAGTGGATAGGCGACATCTGCGGACAGAGGATAGTGTGAGTCTTGCGCATTTCCTTTGTGAAAGGCACTTTTTCGATGGAAGCGGGACGTACGGTACGCTCTGATTTCTTCTGCTCGCGTACGCGGATAGCGGCCAGGAGAGAGCGCACGCGGATACGGGCTGCTCCCAGGTTGTTGACTTCATCGATCTTCAATGTCGTATAGATTTTGTCTGAATCAGTCAGAATGTCGGCGACCTGGTCGGTTGTGACCGCGTCCAGCCCGCACCCGAAGGAGTTAAGCTGAATCAGATCCAGATTATCTGTTGTTTTCACATAGTTTGCGGCAGCGTAGAGTCTGGAGTGGTACATCCACTGGTCCATGACGTTCAAGGGCCGCTCCACCTGGTGTAAGTGAGATACGGAATCCTCTGTCAGTACGGCGATATTGTAGGATGTGATCATTTCCGGAAGTCCGTGGTTGACCTCAGGATCGACGTGGTAGGGGCGTCCGGCAAGGACGATGCCCCGTCCGCCTGTCTCGTTGAGGAATCTGATCGTCTCTTCGCCCTTTCTTCGTATATCTTCACGGCAGGACGCCAGTTCGTTCCAGGCCTCGTGTACAGCATTTCGGATCTCGCTTTCACTAAGTGAAAATTTCTCGCCCAGTTCCTCGACAAGACGATATGAGATCGTCTCCTCGCTCTGGAGAGAGAGGAAAGGATGGATAAAGTCTATCTCTCCGTTCACGATAGGATCCATATTGTTTTTGATGTTCTCCGGATAGGATGTTACGATCGGGCAGTTATAGTGGTTGTTGGCATCTTCAAACTCATTCCGCTCATAGGGAACGGACGGATAGAAGATATGTTTGATTCCGTTGTTGATCAGCCACTGCACATGCCCGTGAGCCAGCTTTGCCGGATAACATTCGGACTCGCTTGGGATGGACTCGATCCCCAGTTCGTAGATATTTCTCGTCGAGGACGGGGAGAGTACAACCCGGAAGCCGACTTTTGTAAAAAATGTAAACCAGAATGGATAGTTCTCGTATATGTTCAGTACGCGTGGAATACCGATGACACCCCGCTTTGCCTCGGATTCCTCCAACGGCGTGTAGTCGAAATACCGGTGCAGCTTGTAGTCAAACAGATTCGGCACTGTATTCTTTGACTTTTCTTTGCCAAGACCTCTTTCACACCGATTGCCGGTGATGAACTTGCGGCCCCCGCTGAAATGGTTGACTGTCAGGCGGCAGGTGTTGGTACATTTGCGGCATTTCGCCATAGTTGTAGAGTACTCCATAGAAGTAATCTCGTCGATGGAGAGCATTGTAGTACCTTCGCATTCTGTATATCTCTCCCGGGCGATCAGCGCGGCTCCGAAGGCACCCATAATACCGGCAATATCCGGCCGGATTGCTTCGCAGTCGGCAATTTTCTCAAAACTTCTGAGGACGGCATTGTTATAGAATGTACCGCCCTGAACTACGATATGGTTTCCAAGTTCCGACGCGCTGGATACTTTGATTACCTTAAAAAGTGCATTCTTAATAACAGAGTAGGCCAGTCCGGCAGATATATCCGCAACGGCGGCACCCTCTTTCTGGGCCTGCTTTACCTTGGAGTTCATAAATACAGTACAGCGCGTCCCCAGATCAATGGGGTTCTGCGCGTAAAGCGCCTCATGGGCGAAGTCTTCTACTGTATAGTTGAGCGATTTCGCAAAGGTCTCGATAAAAGAGCCGCAGCCAGAAGAACATGCCTCATTGAGCTGTACGCTGTCCACAGTCTGATTCTTGATCTTGATGCACTTCATATCCTGGCCTCCGATATCGAGGATACAGTCTACATCAGGCTCAAAGAAAGCAGCGGCATAATAGTGGGCAACTGTTTCCACTTCCCCTTCATCCAGCATCAGGGCAGCCTTAATCAAAGCCTCCCCGTAACCTGTAGAACAGGAGTGGACGATTTCAACCCCCTCAGGGAGCTGGCTGTATATATCTTTGATGGCGGAAATTGTTGTACCAAGAGGATCTCCGTCGTTATTGTGATAGAAAGAGTAGAGCAGTGTGCCGTCTTCTCCTACCAGAGCGGCTTTTGTTGTAGTAGATCCGGCGTCAATTCCGAGAAACGCCTTGCCTTGGTATGTTGCCAGATCCTTGACCGGTACCTGATGTCTGGCGTGGCGCGCGCTGAACTCCTCATACTCGGCATTCGTGGAGAACAGAGGCTCCAGACGTTCAACTTCGATCTCCATTTTGATCTTTTTTTCCAGACGGTTCTGAATTTCTCTCAGAGCGACCGGCGTATCTTTCTTTGAGTTAAGGGCTGAACCGATTGCCGCAAAAAGATGGGAATGGTTCGGAGCAATAATGTGTTCGTCGTCCAGTTTCAGTGTACGGATGAATGCGGCGCGTAGTTCAGAGAGGAAGTGAAGAGGTCCTCCCAGAAATGCCACATGGCCGCGGATAGGCTTTCCGCATGCAAGTCCGCTGATCGTCTGGTTGACGACTGCCTGAAAAATGGAAGCGGCAAGGTCTTCTTTTGACGCTCCGTCATTAATCAGCGGTTGTATATCAGATTTGGCGAAAACACCACAGCGCGCGGCGATAGAGTAGAGAGCTTTGTAATTTTTTGCATAATCATTCAGACCGGAAGCATCTGTCTGAAGAAGAGATGCCATCTGGTCTATAAAGGAACCGGTACCGCCGGCACAGACGCCGTTCATTCGCTGTTCTACATTGCCGCCTTCAAAATAGATGATCTTAGCGTCTTCACCGCCAAGCTCAATGGCTACGTCAGTCTGGGGCGCATAGTCCTGAAGTGCTGTGGATACAGCGATAACTTCCTGGACAAAAGGCACTCCAAGATTTGTGGCAAGAGTCAGTCCGCCGCTTCCGGTGATGACCGGAGAGACCTGAATCGGCCCGAGTTTGTAGAGGGCGCGTCCAAGCAGGTCTGAAAGAGTTTCCTGAATATTTGCAAAATGTCTTTCGTAGTCGGAGAAGAGAACTTCGTTTTCTTCATCCAGAACCGCAATTTTAACGGTTGTGGAACCTATATCGATTCCCAGCGTATGTAATTCTTTCGGATTCATTTTAGTAATTCTCCATTTCTTCTGTATAATTTATATGAGTTGTTTCCTATTAAATGAGATTATGCATTTTACAGCAATATACATTATACGCCATAAAAATAAAAAAGACAATTGTTATTATTATGCGGTATTACAAAATAATTCCTTGGCTTATGGGTAAATTATATAAAGATCACGTTAAAGTCAAGAAAAGGGATAACTACTGTTTGACAAACCCAGGGCCGGAAGTTACAATTGTATAGGATTAAGAACAAAATTATCAAATTATAAGGAGTAGGTATATTTGAACTGGCTTGACAAACTGGAAAGAAAATTAGGGCGTTTTGCAATTCCGAATCTGACAGTCTATCTTCTGGTCGCGTATGTGATCGGATTCGGAATCGTGCGTCTGATGCCGGAAATGATCGTGTATCTCACCCTGGAGCCGTCGCTGATTCTGCGGGGGCAGGTATGGAGACTCATATCATGGATACTGATTCCTCCCACGACAAATGTGATCTCGCTTGTATTCCTTGTGTTGCTGTATTATTCACTGGGAACTGCACTGGAGAGAACATGGGGAAGCTTCCGGTATAATGTGTATATTTTTTCGGGGCTTCTGTTTACCGTAATTGCGGTGTTTCTTCTGTATGCCTTCTATTTCTTCAGGTATGGAGTCGAGGTGCCGCTGTCTATGGTTGGAATGATCGGGACGAATTACATTACGATGTCGATCTTTCTGGCATTCGCGGCGATCTATCCGGATATGGAAGTGATGCTTTACTTTATCCTTCCGATCAAGATGAAATGGATGGCGCTTGTCTATGTGGTGCTTGCGGCATTTTATTTTATTGACGGCAGTCTCGGAGAACGGGTGGCGATCGGGGCGTCCCTTCTGAACTTTATAATCTTCTTTGTGTCAAGCCGCAATCTGCGCAGGTTCGGACCGAGAGAGCAGGTGAGAAAAGCGCGTTTTAAGCGGCAGGCAGCGCCTCATATGAAATACGCGAACGGCGCGAAACACCGATGCGCGGTCTGCGGCAGGACAGAGCTGGATGATCCGTGTCTGGAGTTCCGGTTCTGCTCGAAGTGTAACGGCAATTATGAATACTGCCAGGATCACTTGTTTACACACGAACATGTAAAATAGCAGATAACTATCAAAAGGCAGCAAAGTATTACAGAATAAGGAGAGTATTTATGAAAAAGACAAAAGTAGTATGCACAATGGGGCCGAATACAAATAACAGAGAGCTGATGAAGAATCTGATTCTGAATGGAATGGATGTGGCCCGTTTTAATTTCTCGCATGGGGATCACGAAGAGCAGAAAGGCAGAATGGATATGCTCAAAGAGCTTCGTGAAGAACTTCATACGAATACGGCGATCCTCCTCGATACGAAGGGACCGGAGATCCGTACCGGACAGCTCAAAGACGGCAAAAAAGTCACTCTGGAAAACGGAGCGGTATTTACCCTGACTACAAAAGAGGTTGAGGGTGACCAGTCAAGAGTGTCTATCACATATGAGGGGCTTCCGGATGATGTCGAGAAGGGAAGCACTATCCTGATCGACGACGGACTGATCGGGTTGAAAGTGACGAAAAAGACAGATACAGATATTATCTGTGAAGTGGTTAACGGAGGAGAGCTGGGCGAAAAGAAGGGCGTCAATGTGCCGAATGTGGCTGTACGTCTGCCGGCGCTTACCGAGAAAGATAAAGACGATTTGAGATTCGGTGTGGAACAGGGCGTTGACTTTATCGCGGCTTCATTTGTAAGAAACGCGGAATGCGTCCTGACTATCAAAGCTTTCCTGAAAGAACTGGGAGCTCCGTACATTCCGATTATCGCAAAGATCGAAAACGCAGAGGGAATCCTCAATATCGACGAGATCATTCGCGCTGCGGATGGAATCATGGTAGCCAGAGGAGATCTGGGCGTGGAAATACCGGCAGAGGAAGTTCCGTATCTTCAGAAGGTCATGATCCAGAAGTGTAACGATAACTTCAAGCCTGTTATTACGGCAACTCAGATGCTGGATTCCATGATCCGTAATCCCCGTCCAACCCGCGCCGAGGTGACGGATGTGGCGAACGCGGTATATGACGGCACAGACGCGGTGATGCTCTCAGGGGAGACTGCTCAGGGCAAATACCCGCTTGAGGCGCTTCAGATGATGGTTCATATTATCGAGAATACAGAGCAGCATCTGAACTATGACATGATGCTCAACAATGCAGGGGAACATTTAAAGAGCGGGCTTTCCAGCGCCATCGGATATTCTTCCGTTCTGGCCGCGGCAAACCTGAACGCGAAATGCATTATCACGCCTTCTGTGTCGGGGGCCACGACAAGAGTTGTATCCAAAATGCGCCCGAGACAGGAGATTCTCGGAATCACTCCTAATGAACGTACGCTCAGGAGAATGTCGATTTACTGGGGGGTTCGTCCTCTGAAGTCGATTCAGTTCAATACAACAGATGATATTTGCAACGGAGCGATTGAGCTGGCGACGGTTAAGGAGTATATTGAGCCGGGCGACGTGGTCGTGCTGACGGCGGGCATTCCTTCCCGGAATATCACGCAGGAGCACACGGCAAACAGCAATATGATGCGTATTGCCACAGTGGAATAATAATTACAAAAACGGAAAAGTCAGGAGACAGAACAGATGACAAAGAAACCATTCGTGACGAAAGAACAGATTGAAGAGATCGTCAAAACTTATCCGACGCCTTTTCACCTTTATGATGAGAAGGGAATCAGAGAGAATGCGAAAGCCTTAAAGGAAGCGTTCTCCTGGAATCCGGGGTACAAAGAGTACTTTGCAGTAAAGGCTACTCCAAATCCTTTTTTGATTGATATATTGAAGGAGTACGGCTGCGGCTGTGACTGTTCCTCTTATACGGAACTCCTTCTTTCAGACGCGCTTGACATCAGGGGAGAGGACATTATGTTCTCATCAAATGACACGCCGGCGGAAGACTTCATTCTGGCGGACAAACTGGGCGCTATTATCAACCTGGATGATATTACTCATATTGAGTACCTTGAAAAAGCGATCGGACATATACCGGAGACGATCAGCTGCCGTTACAATCCAGGCGGACTGTTCAAGATCAGTAATGATATTATGGACAATCCGGGAGATGCCAAATACGGAATGACGACAGATCAGATTCTCGAAGCGTTTAAGACATTAAAGGAAAAGGGAGCGAAAGAATTCGGAATTCACGCTTTCCTTGCGAGCAATACAGTTACAAATGACTATTACCCGATGCTTGCCAAGATTTTATTTGAACAGGCGGTGAGACTGTCAAAAGAGGCCGGAGTTCATATCAAGTTCATTAATCTATCAGGCGGAATAGGCATACCGTACACACCGGATCAGGAGCCCAATGATATATACGCCATAGGAGAGGGCGTCCGCAAAGTGTATGAGGAAGTTCTTATCCCGGCAGGAATGGGCGATGTGGCGATTTATACGGAACTGGGCCGTTATATGATGGCTCCGTACGGCTGCCTTGTGACAAAAGCCATCCATGAGAAACACACATATAAGGAGTATATCGGTGTGGACGCGTGTGCGGTTAACCTGATGCGCCCCGCAATGTACGGAGCATACCATCATATTACGGTGCTGGGAAAAGAAGACGCTCCGTGCGATCACAAATATGATGTGACCGGATCTCTGTGTGAGAACAACGACAAATTTGCCATAGACCGTATGCTTCCTCAGATTGATACCGGGGATTATCTCGTGCTCCACGATACCGGAGCTCACGGATTTTCTATGGGATATAACTATAATGGAAAACTTAAATCAGCAGAGTTGCTTCTCAAAGAGGATGGAACGGTTCAGATTATAAGACGCGCTGAGACGCCGGCAGACTATTTCGCGACATTTGACTGCTTTGATATTGGCAGGAAACTGCTTGAAAAATAATAGTTGCGCAGAGTGTCTGCGGATGGTATAATTGTTCGTGGCTTCAAGCGAAGCCACGTTGAGCGGATGTGGCGGAATGGCAGACGCACAAGACTCAAAATCTTGCGTAGGTGACTACGTGTGGGTTCAAGTCCCACCATCCGCATTGAACAAAATCCCGAAAGTATCGGAAATCACGATACTTTCGGGATTTTTCTTTTTGGCATTTCTGACGATTGCTGGGAAAATCCGCAGAAAACGACAAATTGTATACAAGCATACAACATATTTTAACTTTTACTTGCACTATTTGACATATAATGTTAATCTGAAACTGTATCAGTATCTATAAATAATTAATAAGGATAAGGAGGGAAGTATACAATTGATAAGGAAAACCAAATTACTGATATGTATGCTTTGCATGTCGATGATCCTGACGGTCTTACCGGGCATGGAAAGTTACGCGGCAGGAGAGGGGGAGACATCGGCCGCGGCATCAGAACTTCAGGATGAAAACAGCCAGCGTCTCGAAGAGACTACCGCAATTGATGAGAACGGCAGTATCTATGAGATCAGCGGCGGCGAGGGTACGGTCGGAGGCGATGACACCGCCGAAAGTACAGACGCGGAAAATACGGAAACAGAAGAACAGACAGAGGCAAAAGACAGCGGAATTGCTCTTTTTTCGGCACGTTCTGCAAGTGCTGTCAGTTTACAGGTGGTTAATTTTAATACGAAGGGGAACGCTGTAACTTATTATAACGGACAGGAAGGTTATACAAACGGGGCTTATGGCGCTGACGCAGCTTATCTGGGGAAAGATTCCAGCGGCAATATCCGCTTTATGCTGGCGGGTGAGACCGGAACGGTAAAGGCGACAGATGTTGAGCTTGTAAACTATTCGTCCGTTGCGAATAACGTCAGCTATTACACAGTTTCAGGTGGAAAACTGATTCATAAAGTCTCTCAGAATCTGACCAAAGCGCCGTCATCTTCAATTAATAACGGGCCGGCGCCGTCCTATCTGAGTGAAGGCGGAAAATATTACAGCTATGACGGGCATTATTTCTACACAGACTACAGTAAGATGCTCAGCGATTATCAGAATAACTCTGTGGGAAAATCCGCAGTAAACGCGGGAAATGCATTTTATAATTATTTCCAGTTCCTTGATATGAATGATTCTACCGGCTACAGCGGTGCTGAACTGGAGAATATTCTTCAGACTGCGATGAAAAATGCCGGGAAATCATCATCTTCTTCCAAACTGACGGGGACGGGCACGATTTTCGTAAAGTATCAGAATACATACAGTGTCAACGCCCTTCTGTCTCTGAGCATTGCTATTAATGAGAGCGCATGGGGAACGAGCTCGATTAGTGTAAATAAGAATAATATATTCGGGTTGAACGCAGTTGACAGTTCTCCTGGACAGAGCGCGAATTATTTTGCCAGCGTGGACGACTGTATCCGTGAGTTTATGTCACACTGGATGGCAAACGGATACTTAAAAGACGGAAACTGGAAGAACTATGGTGAATATCTGGGTAATAAAGACGGTGGCATTAACGTAAAATATGCGTCAGATCCTTACTGGGGAGAGAAAGCTGCCGCGTTGGCATGGAGCCTGGATACAGCCGGAGGTAACCGGGACTACCTGGGGACGGGTTCTGATGACGGTGCAAGCGGCGACACACCTTCCACAGATGAGGGTGTTACTCCGCCGACAGCAGATAAACCAACGGGAAGCGACGAGCCGACTGTGGACAATGAGCCTGCGGGAAGCGACGAACCGACTGTGGACAATGAGCCTGCGGGAAGCGACGAGCCGACTGTGGACAATGAGCCTGCGGGAAGCGACGAACCGACTGTGGACAATGAGCCTGCGGGAAGCGACGAGCCGACTGTGGACAATGAGCCTGCGGGAAGCGACGAACCGACTGTGGACAATGAGTCTTCAGGAAGCAGCGAACCGACCGTGGACAATGAGCCGACAGGAAGCAGCGAGCCGGCGGTTGAACTTAAGCCGAGCGTGCAGGAGCAGGGTTCTCTTAACAACCCGACGGTAGAAGTGACACCTGTTAAATCATCGAGCAGAGAACTCACTGATTCGGACAGAGGGATCACGGTTTCCGGTCAGTTGTCTGGTGACGCTGTGTTAAGCGTTAAGACAGTTGAGCCAAATACGGAAGAATATACGAAATATGTCTCGGCGGATCCGGTAAAAGGCAAAGTGATCCTTGGAGTGTATGACATTACTTTGACAGGAACTGCGGAGGGCGAGATACAGCTGACCTTCCAGGTGAATTCGGAATTCAACGGCAAGAATGTAATTATTCTTCATTATCTGGATGACGGCAGCTATGAGACGTATAAAGGTACTGTAAAGGACGGGCGTGTGACAATCAGCGTGAAAGGATTTTCCCCCTATGTGATCGCGCTGGATGAAGCTTCCTCAGACAGCAGTACGGCAAACAGAGCACCGCAGACCGGCGATACATCTGACTTTGGCATCTGGATTGCCATGATGGGTGTTTCGGTGTCGATCGGACTGGCGGCAGTGTTAAAGAGAAGAGCTCTGAGATAGCTACAAGATAACAGATACATGATACAGATACATAATTAGAAAAACAGGAAAAGACCGGAACTGTGACTGGCAGGTACTGGGGAAAACCCGGATACCATCCAGACCGCAGGCCGGTCTTTTCTTGTGACGGCGACAAGCCAGAGTCCGGGCTTGCCCGAGACCTTGAAGATCGCTTGCAATTCCGAAATGTGCCTTCCGGCGATAATTTTACTTCTACAGAATCTTAATAAGTTCAGAAAAGTTCTGAATGCGTACAGATGCATCAGGAACGCTGCCAAATCCATACTCAGCGAAAATGAAAGGAATATCAGCTCTCTTACAGGAATCGGCGTCTCCCTGTGTGTCCCCTACATATACGGGGGATGAAAGCCGGTTTTTCTCCATAAGCATTCGGATTGTATCACCTTTGCAAAGCCGGGTTTCCCCATAGCAGAGATGGTCCTTTATATAGGGGGCCAGCCCTGTGGTCTTCAGCATGATCTCGATATATCCACACTGGCAGTTGCTCACAATATAAAGAGGGTAGCGGAGTGAAAGCTCCTTGATCGTATCCGCCACGCCCTCATAGAGAGCGCCCGGATGATCTTCCAGATAGGCGTTCTCTGTCTCAAAGCACAGATCAAGAAGCCTCATACGGTCATCTTCGGGCAGCATGGGGAATATCGCATCGGCGATTTCGGTCATTGTTTTGCCAAAGTGGCTGCTTAAAGATACAGGATCTAAGATCAGATCAAGGTCCGTGTTTTCCTGGATTGCTTTATTCCAGGACTTTGCCACTGATTCGGTGGAATCCCAGATTGTACCGTCAACATCAAAAATGATACTGTCCATTTTGTATTCTCCTTATGTGTAATATGTCATTTATAATACCACAAAAACAGCCTTTAAAAAAGATAATTTTTAGTGTATACTTTAGTAATGATTATTGGACGGAGGCAGTGATTGGTGAGAGAAAAAATCGTATTAATCGACGGACACAGCATTTTGAACAGAGCTTTTTACGGCGTGCCTGATCTGACAAATTCAGAGGGGCTGCATACGAACGCGATCTATGGATTTTTAAATATTATGTTTAAGGTTCTGGATGAGGAGCAGCCGGAATATCTCACGGTTACATTTGATGTGCACGCGCCTACATTCCGGCATAAGATGTACGCGGATTATAAGGGGACGAGAAAGCCTATGGCCGAAGAGCTGCGCCAGCAGGTGCCGGTGCTCAAGGAAGTGCTTCAGGCGATGGATATTGAGATCATAGAGAAAGAAGGGCTGGAAGCGGATGACCTGCTCGGCACCATTTCCCGAATGTGCGAGGAGAAGGGGATGGATGTATCGATTATCTCGGGAGACCGGGATACGCTGCAGCTTGCAACAGAACATGTCAAGATTCGCATACCCAAGACAAAGCAGGGCAGGACCGAGGTGGAAGACTACAACGCGCCTGAGGTTGTTGAGAGGTATGGAGTGACGCCCCGGGAGTTTATTGACGTGAAGGCGCTGATGGGAGATGCCTCGGATAATATACCAGGAGTTCCGGGGGTGGGAGAGAAGACGGCCACAAAGATTATACAGGAATATAAATGTATCGAGAACGCGTATGAGCATGTAGATGAGCTAAAGCCTCCCCGCGCCAGCAAGAACTTAAAGGAATACTGGGAGCAGGCTCAGATGAGCAAGACACTTGCGACGATTGACACTCACGCGCAGATTGATTTTGATCTGAATAAAGCCAGATACGGGAATCCGTATACAAGGGCGGCCCACGAGATGTTCCAGCGCCTTCAGTTTAAAAATATGCTCGGCAGATTTGACGTGGATGTTTCTGTGAATGCTGTGGAAGATGCGTTCCGGGAAGTGACAGATCCGGAAGAAATTAATGCGGTGTTCGCTGAAGCAGAAAAATCTTCCTGTGTGGGAGCGGCGTTTTCCAGAGATGAGGGGAATGTGCTTCCCCTGTTTGCACATTCTTCCGGATATGGGAGGATCGCGCTTGCGTGGGGAAAGGACAAGATCGTGTCGATCCCGTGTGATATGGAGATGAATCTGGAGGAACTTTCACACCGTCTGTCTCATCTGGCGGGTACAGTTAAGTGCTTCTCCATGTGCGGCCTTAAGGAGTATCTCTCATTGCTTCCTGAGTCGAAAGCAGAGAACTGTTTTGACGTCATTGTGGCAGCGTACCTTCTTAACCCTCTGAAGAGCGATTATAATTACGAGGATGTGGCGAGGGAACAGCTGGGGATTCTGATTGACGAGAAAAAGGATGATGCGGCAAAAGCCTGCTATGAGGCGTATACTGCTTATGCCTCTGCGCCTCTTCTCAGTGAAAAACTGGAGCAGCAAGGAATGGACAGGCTGTTTTATGAGATTGAAATGCCCCTGTTGTTTACACTGTTTGATATGGAGCAGGCGGGAGTCAGGATAGAGGCAGAAGCACTGAAAGTCTACGGCGATCAGCTCGGAGAGAGGATTGCAGAGCTGGAACGTGAGATTTATGAAATGGCGGGAGAGGAGTTTAATATCAATTCCCCTAAACAACTGGGAGTGATTCTGTTCGAGAAACTTGGCATGCCTCATGCGAAAAAGACGAAGACGGGATATTCCACGGCGGCTGATGTGCTTGATAAACTGGCGCCGGAATATCCGGTTGTGGCAAAGATTCTGGAATACCGCCAGCTTGCGAAACTGAAATCAACTTATGCGGACGGTCTGGCCGCTTTTATCGGAGCGGACGGGCGCATCCACGGGAAGTTCAACCAGACCGTGACGGCTACAGGGAGGCTCAGCAGTACAGAGCCGAACTTACAGAACATTCCGGTTCGGATGGAACTGGGTCGGCTGATTCGGAAGGTGTTTGTGCCAAAAGAAGGATATGTCTTTGTAGATGCTGACTATTCTCAGATTGAACTTAGAATACTGGCGCATTGTTCCGGTGACGAGCAGCTGATCCAGGCGTACAGAGAGGCGAAAGATATTCACAGAATGACGGCAGCTCAGGTGTTCCATACTCCTTTTGACGAGGTGACGGATCTCCAGCGGCGCAATGCCAAAGCGGTAAATTTCGGGATTGTGTATGGAATCAGTTCCTTTGGTCTAAGCCAGGATCTGAGCATTACAAGAAAAGAAGCATCTGAGTATATTGAACACTACTTTGAGACTTATCCGGGAGTTAAAAAGTTTCTGGATGATTCAGTTGCCCATGCCAGAGAGAAAGGATATGCCGTAACGCTTTTCGGCCGCAGGCGCCCGGTGCCGGAGCTGAAATCCAGCAATTTTATGCAGAGGAGTTTCGGGGAACGGGTGGCCATGAACGCTCCGATTCAGGGAACTGCCGCAGATATTATCAAGATTGCGATGATTGGCGTAGGGGAAGAACTGAAGAAGAGAAACCTGAAGTCCAGGCTGATCCTTCAGGTGCACGATGAACTCCTGATTGAGGCCGAAGAGTCAGAAGTGGAGGAAGTGAAGTCCATTCTGAGAGATAAAATGGAGAATGCTGCCGGGCTTTCTGTGCCTCTGATCGCGGATATGCATACGGGAAAGACATGGTATGAGGCGAAATAGCGAAGTGCGGAAAGGATGGCATTATATATGAAAGTCCTGGGAATTACAGGGGGCGTGGGTTCCGGAAAGAGCGAAATCCTGAAATATCTTAAAAGTGCGTACGGCGCCCGGATCTGCCAGATGGATGAAAAGGCAAGGGAGCTTCAGAAAAAGGGGACGGACTGCTTTAAAAAGATCGTCATGGCGTTCGGCCCTTCTGTCGTAGCTGCGGACGGGGAACTGGACCGGCGCAGGCTGGGAGAAATTGTATTTCAGGACAGGGAAAAACTGGCCGTGCTAAACGGGATTGTTCATCCGGAGGTGATCCGCTGTGTAAACTTTGAGATTGAACAGAAGAGAAAAGAGAATATTTCCCTCTATGTGGTGGAGGCGGCGCTGCTTCCGGATGTGGGAAAACAGTTGTGTGACGAACTATGGTACATTTATGCGGAAGAGCATATTCGCCGGAGCCGTCTGAAAGCTTCCCGGGGATATACAGATGAACAGATCAGCAGAATGATCGCGTCGCAGCCCGGCGAAGAAGACTTCCGGGCGGTCAGCAGCGCGGTGATTGACAACAGCGGTTCGTTTGAAGATACAAAAAGACAAATAGGAGAGAGATTAAAATTATGAGAATGTGCAGCATAGCGAGCGGCAGCAGTGGAAACTGTATCTATGTGGGAAGTGATGACACACATCTTATCATTGATACGGGAATCAGTAAAAAACGAATCGAAGAAGGATTGAAAGAACTGGAAATTAAAGGGGATGAACTGAACGGGATCCTGATTACCCATGAACATTCAGACCATATTCAGGGGCTGGGAGTATTCAGCAGAAAGTATGAGATCCCGATCTATGCTACCCCCGGCACGATTGAAGGAATTTTAAGTTATTCGGGTCTGGGCCGTATGCCGGAAGGCCTGCTTAGACCGATTTGTACTGACACTCCTTTTGTGCTTGGCGATGTAACGGTGAATCCTTTTGCCATATCCCATGATGCGAACGAGCCCTCGGGCTACCGGCTGGAGTGCGGCGGAAAAGCCGTTGCCGTGGCTACTGATCTGGGAAAATATGACGATTATACAGTGAAACATCTGACGAACCTTGACGCAGTGCTTTTAGAGGCAAATCACGACATACATATGCTGGAAGTAGGAGGGTATCCCTACTATTTAAAACAGCGTATTCTCGGCGATAAGGGGCACCTGTCAAATGAATTGTCAGGGCGTTTGCTTTGTGATATACTACATGATAATCTGAAACATATCATGCTCGGGCATCTGAGCAGAGAAAATAACTATGCCAGGCTTGCATATGAGACGGTGAAACTGGAAGTGACGCTTGCCGATAACAATTACCGGGGGGATGACCTTGATATGTTTGTGGCAAACAGGGATACTGTTTCAGATATTATTACGGTCTGATCGAGGAGGAACTATAATTATGAAGAAATGCATTGTCACAGTACTGGGAAAAGATACCGTGGGAATTGTCGCGAAAGTATGTACCTATCTTGCGGAGAATAAAATCAATATTCTTGACATTTCCCAGACGATTGTCCAGGGATATTTTAACATGATGGTGATCGCCGATGTGAATGGCCTGGAGAAAGATTTCACCGTTCTCTGCGATGAGATGGAAAAACTGGGTCAGGAGATCGGCGTAAGTATTCACTGCCAGCGAGAAGATATATTTGAGAAAATGCACAGATTATAACGGCGCCGAAAAATATCCAGATAGAAGATTGCGAGGACAAACACTATGATCAACATGTACGAAGTGTCAGAGACAAATAAAATGATTGAGCATGAGAACCTGGATGTGAGGACGATCACACTTGGGATCAGCCTTCTGGACTGTGTGGACTCTGACCTGGCTGAGTTAAACCGTAAAATATATGATAAGATAACAGAAACCGCGAAAGATCTTGTCTCTGCGGGGCAGGACATTGAGAAGGAGTTCGGTATACCAATTGTAAATAAGAGGATTTCTGTCACTCCGATTGCTCTTGTGGGCGCTGCGGCATGCAAAACCCCGGAAGATTTTGTTGAGATTGCAAGAACTCTGGATCGTGCGGCACAGACCGTGGGCGTCAATTTTATCGGGGGATATTCCGCCCTTGTATCGAAAGGAATGACAAAAAGCGATGAAAATCTGATCCGCTCGATTCCTCAGGCTCTGTCCGTGACAGAACGGATCTGCAGTTCTGTGAATGTGGGATCCACAAAGACAGGCATCAACATGGACGCAGTGCGCTTAAGCGGGGAGGTTGTAAAGGCCGCGGCCGAGGCTACAAAAGAGAGAGATTCCCTGGGCTGTGCGAAACTGGTGATCTTCTGTAACGCTCCGGATGACAACCCGTTTATGGCCGGCGCGTTCCTCGGCGTCACAGAAGCAGATGCGGTGATCAATGTGGGAGTCAGCGGACCCGGCGTGGTGAAAAAAGCGCTGGAGAAAGTGCGCGGAAAGGGCTTTGAGGAACTGTGTGAGACGATCAAAAAGACAGCTTTCAAAGTAACCCGGGTAGGCCAGCTTGTGGCTGGAGAGGCGTCAAAGCGACTCGGAATTCCTTTTGGAATCGTGGATCTTTCTCTTGCCCCGACTCCGGCTGTCGGAGACAGTGTGGCTGAGATTCTGGAGGAGATCGGCCTGGAACGTGTTGGCGCGCCTGGAACAACGGCGGCACTGGCTCTTCTCAATGACCAGGTGAAAAAAGGCGGTGTAATGGCGTCCTCCTATGTGGGGGGATTGAGCGGCGCATTTATTCCGGTCAGTGAAGATCAGGGGATGATCGATGCGGTTCACGCGGGATCTCTCACTCTTGAGAAGCTGGAAGCCATGACCTGCGTGTGTTCTGTAGGACTGGATATGATCGCGGTACCGGGAAAGACTTCTGCGGCAACGATTGCCGGTATCATTGCGGATGAGATGGCGATCGGTATGGTCAATCAGAAGACGACGGCAGTCCGTCTCATACCTGTCATTGGAAAAGATGTGGGAGATACCGCTCAGTTTGGCGGGCTTCTCGGATATGCGCCGATCATGCCGGTCAATGAGTTCGGATGTGAAGCATTCATCAGCAGGCGGGGAAGGATACCGGCGCCGATTCACAGTTTTAAAAACTAGAGTTTGAACCCGGGATTTTGATTCGATTAGAACAAGGAGAACAGATATGAGTAATGTCGCTATCGTAACGGACAGCAACAGTGGAATTACACAGAAACGGGGCAGAGAACTTGGGATTTTCGTGCTTCCGATGCCCTTCTTTATTGACGGCGAGTTATACTATGAGGATATTACTTTAAGTCAGGAAGAATTCTACGGGAAACTGGGAGCTGATTCCGACATTTCTACTTCCCAGCCTTCTCCTGCGAGTGTGATGGAGCTGTGGGAGAACGTGTTAAAGGATTATGATGAAATCGTGTGCATTCCCATGTCAAGCGGGCTGAGCAGCACATGTTCCACAGCGATGTCCATAGCTGAGGAGTACAATGGAAGAGTCCAGGTTGTAAATAACCAGAGAATCTCTGTGACTCAGGAACAGTCAGTGTATGATGCCATGACGCTCAGGAGTAAGGGGGTGTCAGCGGCTCAGATCAGGGAAACTCTGGAAGAGGAAAAGATGATGGCAAGCATCTACATTACCGTGGATACGCTGAAATATCTTAAAAAGGGCGGAAGGGTAACCCCGGCCGCAGCTGCCATCGGCACAGTGCTTAACCTGAAACCTGTTCTTCAGATCCAGGGAGATAAGCTGGACGCTTTTGCTAAGGTGCGCGGTTGGAAGGCAGCAAAAAAGACAATGTTAAATGCGGTCGAGAAAGATCTAAGCGGGCGTTTCCGGGATGAGAAAGATAAGATGATGCTGGGAATGGCATACACCTGCTCAAAAGAAGAAGCAAAAGAGTGGAAGCGGGAGATTGCGGAACGTTTTCCTGGGTATGACATTATAGAAGCTCCTCTCTCCCTGAGCGTAGCCTGCCACATTGGTCCCAGGGCAATGGCAGTGACATGTATGAAGCGGGTGTGATATGTTTAATCTCACCCGATTCCCCCGTAGAAGATTCCCAGTATATAGACGAGCAGAGCTACGCCGCAGAAGATATATTTTGTCATGGGTTTGAACCATCGTCCGAGGGTGCGGACACGTCCGAGCTGAACAGCGTTTCTCGCGAAAGTGTCTCCGCACACCCAGAACATAGTGATGCCGGCGAGCAGCGCCCCGAGAGGAATGACATAGATGGATATGCTGTCCATCCAGGGACTTAAAATATCGCCCTCCACGAACAGGCCCGCAGCAGCAGTTACTGTTCCGACCAGAAGCAGGGAGGCCCTTCTGGACCAGCCGAAATTGGACTGGAGCGCTTCCACCGGGCTTTCCAGAAGATTGACAAGAGAGGTGGCTCCGGCAAACAGTACGGCAAGGAAGAAAATGAAAGCAAATACCTGTCCGAAAGGTATGCTTCTGACTACAGCCGGTATTGTGATAAAGAGCAGACCCGGGCCGGAGTTCGGCTCCATACCGTAAGCAAAGACAGCAGGAATGATGACAAGACCGGACAGCAGGGCAGCCATTGTGTCGAAGAACGCCACATATTTGGCGCTGCTGACAACGTCCACATCAGACTTAAGATAGCTGCCGTACACGACAGTGCCGCTTCCGGCAACAGACAGGGAGAAAAAGGCCTGTCCCATAGCATATACCCAGGTTTGTGGATTGGCCATTGCGGACCAGTCCGGTTTGAACATGTAAGCGTATCCGTCGAAGGCGCCGTCAAGGAATGCGACGCGCACAGCGAGAAAGAGGAAGAGAACATAAAACGCGGGCATCATGAATTTGTTGATGTTCTCGATTCCCCGGGAGATTCCAAAAGACATACAGATCAATACAAGAACCAGACCTGACAGATGCCAGGGAATACTTCCGAAATCACGGGCCAGCGCAGAAAATGCCTCTGCCGGTTCTGCGGTGGATACGATGTTTCCGGTAACAGAATCTGCGAGATATTTTAAGATCCATCCGATGATAACACTGTAGCCGATGGCGATACCAAGGGAGCCAATCACCGGGATCAGCCCGATAAAGCGGCCCAGACGGGAGTTTTTCATCTCAGAGGCTTTTTTGAATGCTCCGAGAGGACCGGAATGCATGGCGCGCCCGAAAGCCATTTCTCCGATCACGCCGGAGAATCCGATCAGCACGACAAATATAATGTAAGGAATCAGAAACGCGGAACCGCCGAACTCGCCGATCCGATAGGGAAACATCCATATATTGGCCATGCCGACGGCGCTTCCGATACAGGAAACTACGAAGCCCTATTTGCTTCTGAATTTGTCTTTGTTGTCAGGAATGTTAGCAGTAGTTTTTGGTGACATTGTTTGAACTCTCTTTCCTTTTTATTTTGCAGCAATAACAGTATATCATGTTTTGCGCCATGTGATAATAAAAATATTTAAAAACAGTTGACAATACCCGATTGATGTGATAGATTAAACCTTGCGTTAAGCAAAAAACAAAGTAGAGTATCCACTCTC
This sequence comes from uncultured Mediterraneibacter sp., assembly GCF_944377805.1. Taxonomy (GTDB): domain Bacteria; phylum Bacillota; class Clostridia; order Lachnospirales; family Lachnospiraceae; genus Mediterraneibacter. Next base: position 183,499 of record NZ_CALWFZ010000002.1, read on the forward strand.
ACCATAGCACAATCGGGTGACTATTGGTCTGATATTGAGGTAGGAACTTCCGGGGCGTATGCCGGAATGGTTTTATTGATTGTCGGGTGGATATGATATTCACTCGTTTTTTTGTGTTTTCGCATAGGAAACCTGAAGGAATTCATGTGACGGAGGTATACGACAATTAGCGATTTAATGATTAACGAGCAGATCAGAGACAGAGAGGTAAGACTGGTCAGCGAGGATGGGGAACAGTTAGGCATCATGTCAGCCCGCGAGGCTATGAAAATCGCACAGGAAGCAGAGCTTGACCTGGTAAAGATTGCGCCAATGGCAAAACCGCCGGTCTGCAAGATTATTGACTATGGGAAATATAAGTATGAGCAGGCGAGGAAGGAAAAAGAGGCGAGAAAGAAACAGAAAACCGTAGAAATCAAAGAGGTTCGTCTTTCTCCCAACATTGACACCAATGACCTGAATACAAAGATAAACAATGCGAAGAAGTTTATCTCTAAAGGCAATAAAGTCAAGGTAACCCTTCGTTTTCGCGGCCGAGAGATGGCGCATGTTCAGCAGAGCAGGCACATTCTTGATGATTTCGCAGAGACTCTTGCCGACATTGCGGTGGTTGAGAAACCGGCCAAGATGGAAGGAAGAGCTATGAGCATGGTTTTAACTGAAAAACGTTAAAAAGATATGTCCGGGATGAATATCCGGTAAGGCAGCACACAATAAAGGAGGAAATTATCATGCCAAAAATCAAAACAAATAGAGCGGCGGCAAAGCGCTTCAAAAAAACAGGTACAGGAAAGCTGAAAAGAAACAAAGCTTATAAGAGCCATATCTTAACAAAGAAGTCGACAAAGAGAAAGAGAAATCTCAGACAGTCAACAATTACAGATGCAACGAATGTAAAGAACATGAAAAAGGTATTGCCTTATCTGTAAAATGCAGTTCGGACGCGGCAACCTCAGGGCAGTGACCCGGGGAGCAGTGCGGCCAGACGGTAAAAACAGTGGTTTGTATTAATAGGAGGATTAAGAAATGGCAAGAATCAAAGGCGGAATGAACGCTAAGAAGAAACATAATAGAACATTAAAACTGGCAAAGGGATACAGAGGAGCACGTTCTAAACAGTACAGAGTTGCAAAACAGTCTGTTATGAGAGCGCTTACAACTGCTTACGCCGGCAGAAAGCAGCGCAAACGTCAGATGAGACAGCTCTGGATCGCCCGTATCAACGCAGCTGCGAGAATGAACGGTCTGTCATACAGCAAGTTTATGCACGGCCTGAAGCTTGCGAATGTTGATATGAACAGAAAGATGCTGGCTGACCTTGCTGTTAATGATAAAGAAGGTTTCGCAACACTTGCTGCTATTGCAAAAGAGAAAGTTGCGTAGTAAAATAGAGACAGAAGCCCGGTCCCATTTGGGATTCGGGTTTTTTCTTTTTCAGGATGATCCAGGTAAGTGCTGGGGAGAATAACAGTGGCGGGAATTGTATCCGCCTCAGACGGGGAGTGATACAGCTATGAGAAATCATGAAGTTACGAAAATGCAGCCTCTGCTGGGAGGAGACGGAAAGATCTCAGAACCCGGCTGGGCGAGAGGCCAGGTGTGGGAATATGACAGGAGCAAGATACAGTCTTCTGCGCTTCGGATCAAAGAGAGGGATCACTACCTGGTGATGAATGAAGAGTACGGCGCGGCTTTTACAGTATCTGACAACGGGTATGTCGGGGCCGGATCTGTCTCTCTTTTTCATTTCAGGGAGAGATGGGAATATGTGGAGACCGTGTTCATTCCGTTCCCGATGGGAAAACTGAAGATGCCGTCCACTTCCAACGGGGGAGATGTGGTATATCGGGATAAAAGACTCAGACTGGAATTTCGTTCTGATGTGGAGCGCCGTATGATCTCGTGTGATTTTAAAGATTTCCATGAGGGAAAACCGTTCTACTGTGAGATTACGCTGGAGCAGCCTGAGACAGATACCATATGCTCTGCCATACCAGGTGAGGGAAAGAAGACTTTTGGATACAGTCAGAAGATAAACTGCATGCCGGCGGAGGGCTATATGTCTTTTGACGGAAAGACATACTGGTTTAACCCGGAAGAAGATTATGGCACGCTCAACTGGTGCCGCGGAGTCTGGCCTTATGACAATACATTGTACTGGAGTTCCGGAAACGGCAAGGTGGGAGGAAAACCTTTTGGATTCAATATTGGTTACGGCTTTGGGAACACCTCGGCGGCTACGGAAAACATTCTGTTTTATGATGGAAAAGGGCATAAGCTGGACGATGTGATGTTTCATATACCAGAGCATGACGATGGAAAGCCCTGGGTGTTTGCTTCCAGCGACGGGCGGTTTGAGATGGAGTTTTACCCGGTGCTCGATCGGAACTCGGTTTTTTCGGCATTTCTCGCCTCATTTGAGCGGCGCCGGGCGTTTGGGAAAATGAGTGGAAAAGCTCTGCTGGATGACGGAAGGTTCATAGAGCTGAAGGACTTTATGTGCTTTGCGGAAAAGGTACACAATCGGTATTGACATCCGCGTTGTAACGTGATAAAGTTTTGCCCAGCAATATTTCCGTTGCGTGGGATGAGGATTTTTCATTGCCGTGAGCGGCTGAGAGGAGAAAGAAAGATGAGTGAAAACAAAATTCCTTACAAGATCTATCTCGAGGAGAGTGAGATGCCCAAAGAATGGTACAATGTCCGCGCTGATATGAAAAACAAACCGGCGCCGCTTCTGAATCCGGGTACATTAAAGCCAATGACAGAAGAAGAGCTGGGCGCTGTATTCTGTGAGGAACTGGTAAAGCAGGAACTGGACAATGACAACCGCTATATCGAAATCCCGAAGAAGATACGTGATTTTTATAAGATGTACCGTCCGTCGCCGCTTGTAAGGGCATACTGTCTTGAGGAAAAGCTTCAGACGCCGGCTAAGATCTATTACAAGTTTGAGGGTAATAATACATCGGGCAGTCATAAGCTGAACTCAGCGATTGCCCAGGCATACTACGCGCAGGAGCAGGGGCTGAAGGGAGTGACGACCGAGACCGGCGCGGGGCAGTGGGGAACCGCCCTGTCTATGGCGTGCGCCTACCTTGACCTCGACTGTAAGGTTTTTATGGTAAAGTGTTCCTATGAGCAGAAACCGTTTCGCCGCGAAGTGATGAGAACGTACGGTGCAAGTGTGACGCCATCCCCTTCTGATACGACAGAGATCGGAAGAAAGATTCTTGCGGAGCACCCGGGAACAACGGGCAGTCTGGGATGTGCAATCTCTGAAGCGGTTGAGGTTGCAACTCACACAGAAGGATACCGGTATGTTCTCGGCAGTGTGCTCAACCAGGTTCTTCTCCACCAGTCTGTGATCGGTGTGGAGGCAAAGGCTGCTATGGATAAATACGGTATTAAACCGGATATTATCATCGGGTGTGCCGGCGGCGGCTCGAATCTGGGCGGACTGATCTCTCCGTTTATGGGAGAGAAGCTCAGAGGAGAAGCAGATTACCAGTTTATCGCTGTTGAGCCCGCATCCTGCCCGAGTCTGACAAGAGGTGTTTACGCTTATGATTTCTGTGATACAGGTATGGTATGCCCTCTGGCTAAAATGTACACGCTGGGCAGCGGCTTTATCCCTTCCGCGAACCATGCGGGAGGACTCCGGTATCACGGTATGAGTTCCGTGCTGTCTCAGCTTTATCATGACGGGTATATGGAAGCGCGCTCGGTAGAGCAGACGGCAGTGTTTGAGGCGGCGGAGCAGTTCGCCCGCGTCGAAGGTATTCTGCCGGCGCCGGAGAGCAGCCACGCCATCAGAGCAGCTATTGATGAGGCTCTCAAATGCAAAGAGACGGGCGAAGAAAAGACGATTCTTTTCGGACTTACGGGTACGGGATATTTCGATATGGTTGCATATGAGAAGTATAATAATGGCGAGATGTCAGACTATATCCCGACCGATGAAGATCTGCAGGTCGGTTTTGACGGAATACCGAAATTCCCGGGAAATATGGAATAGTGAAATTATCAAAATTGTAGAAAAAACTGTTGACATTTTCTGTATGCCATAGTATTATATCACTTGTGGTCAGCACCAAGAAGGTGTAAAGATCACATCTAATATGGAATGCGGAAGTGTCGGAACTGGCAGACGAGCAAGACTAAGGATCTTGTGATAGCAATATCGTGTGGGTTCAAGTCCCATCTTCCGCACGCGAGAGGAAAGGCCTTGAATATTCAAGGCTTTTCTGTTTTATAAATAAAATTATTCTGGGGTATGATAAGTATGAAAAAGAGAATTCTGATGTTGTTAGCCGTGGCTGCGATATGCTTTGTTTCCGGATGCAGTGAAGAGAAAAAGGCGGGAGAGTCTACTACAGATGAGGTGGATCAGTTCGCGAGTTCGGTGCAGAACTCCGGGGGCGAAGGGATCCTCCTGCCAAGTGAATCAGTGACAAAAGTTCTTTCTGACACATGGGTTGTCTCTGGCAGTGATGAGATTTATGTGTTTGAGGAGGACGGAACAGGGGCGAAAGACGGGGGCTCGTTCACATTTGAATGCGGATTTGACGATGAAAAAAATATCACTCTGAAAATCGTAATGGACGATACAAAAGAGGAAAGTCTCTATGCTATCTCCTCCGATGATACGGGATATGGCATCGACCTTACATCTCTGGATGAGGGAGAGAACTTAAAACTCCTTCCGGAGAATCTGGAATTTATGGAAAACAGTGATGAGCGGGTACAAGGACTGCTCGGTACATGGTCCGACGGGAGCGGCAATCAGTATACTTTTGAAGAGGACGGGAAAGTGACGATTGAGAGTTCTGACAGTGAAACGGAAGGAACCTTTAACGCTGTGGCAGATGAAAACGGGAATCTGTTCTTCAGGCTCAGGGTTGAGGGGGGATCGCTTGAGTTTGAATATAAACTGAGCGAGGACGGAAACAGTGTAGACCTTGTAAGTCCCGGCACAGATACGATTCATACATGGACAAAAGAATAATAAACTTCAGGAGGCTCCGGGCGGGAGCCTCTTCAGATCTCATCTCTGCCCGTCAGTTCATCCAGTGATATTCTGAAATAGTCTGCGATCCGTATCAGGCTGTATATATCGGGCAGAGTGATTCCGCGCTCATAGGCAGAAATAGTCTGCCTGCTGATGTTCAGTTCATCAGCGAGCGCGTTCTGCTTCATATCTTTTTGCATTCGCAGATTGCGAATATTTTCCCCGATAATGTTTTCGATGCGCCTTTTCATATTTATCCCTGCCATGATCGCGTATTTTGTCTTATTTTATCATTGTTTGGTATATTCAGGCGACGAATATCCTAAATATGAGTGCAACGATACATTGCATTTGGATATATCTTCCTGTTTTATCAGCTAAAATAAGGGTAAAATACAAAAGGGTGTGAGGACATACATTGGATAACCGGATCAAAGAGCTGCGAAACGAAAAAGGGCTTAGACAGGAAGATCTGGCAGGAATCATTAATGTTTCCCAACAGACGATCAGCCGCATTGAAAATGGTGAGAATTCGCTGCCGGCAGATATATTAATTGCTCTGTCAAAGTTTTTCCATGTATCAGCTGATTACATATTAAAACTGTCAGATAGCAGAATGACGAGAGAATATCAGATTGAAGCTGAGAAAAGACTTGAGAAACGAATAGATTTTTACCGTGTATATGAACGTCTGAGTCGAACGAACCAGGAATTCATCGATTTGATCATGCTTCGCCTGGAAGAATGTCAGAAAGAAAATAGATAAAAAACGTAGAAAAGAAAGAATCTTATGTGGATTTTTTCTTTTTTTGTATATTATATGATATAATTACAGTAATTTATTTTTGACGGTTTAAAATATCAGAAAATAAGGCGGAGGAAGGACTATGTTAGAAAAAGTGGATTTGACCAAAAAAATTTCAAAAGAAGAATACAAAGAAAAAATGCCGCAGCTTGAAATAAAACTGGGCAGACTGCAAAGGGAGTGCAAAGCGCTGGGAATCCCTGTTCTGATCGTATTTGAGGGATTTGGAGCTGCGGGAAAGGGGCTGCAGATAGGCCGTCTGATTCAGAGTATGGATCCGAGAGGTTTTGAGGTTCACACAGTGAAAAACGAGACGGAAGAAGAACGAATGCACCCCTTTATGTGGCGGTTCTGGACGAAAACTCCGTCGAGAGGCAGGATCGCTGTTTTTGACGGAAGCTGGTACAGGCGGGTGCTGATTGACCGGTTCGAGAAGCGAACAAAAAATAAGGAGCTTCCGCTGGCATTTCATTCGATCAACTCTTTTGAGGAGCAGCTCTCCGAGGACGGCAGTCTGATTATTAAACTGTTTCTTGATATTGACAGGAAAGAACAGAAAAAACGATTTGATAAACTGGCGAAGAACAAAGAGACGGCGTGGCGTGTCAGCCAGGGGGACAGGGAGCGGAACGCGCATTACGATGAGTATGCGGCCATGATGGAGGACATGCTCTTTAAGACGGATACAGATTATGCGCCCTGGACGATCATTGAGTCGATGGATCGCAGATTTGCCACGGTTAAGATCTATACGACAGTGATCAAAGCGATGGCCGATCAGATAGAAAAAGTACGGCGCCATAATGCTGTGAAAGCGAAGGAAAAGGCGCCCGGTCAGATGGAAGAGACGGCTAACCGGAAAAGTGAGATCGGGGAGATTGCGGAGGAAGCGGGCAATGAAATGAGGGATCTTCAGGTGTCGATCCTGTCAAAGGCAGATCTGACTTTGAGTTACACCCGAGAAGAATATAAGGAGAAGCTTGATAAGCTGCAGTCAAAACTGGAAAAACTGCATGGAGAGCTGTACCGAAGAAGGATTCCGGTTGTCCTGGGATTTGAGGGATGGGATGCCGGAGGTAAGGGCGGAGCGATCAAACGTCTGACGGCAAGAATGGATGCCAGGGGTTATGTGGTGAATCCGACAGCTTCGCCCAATGATATTGAAAAAGCGCATCATTACCTGTGGCGCTTCTGGAGAGCGATGCCAAAAGACGGACATGTGGCGATTTTTGACCGCACATGGTACGGGCGCGTGATGGTGGAACGAATCGAAGGTTTTTGTACTACAGAAGAGTGGAAGAGGGCTTATAAAGAGATAAATGATATGGAAAAGGACCTCTATGACGCAGGAGCGATTGTGATTAAGTTCTGGATGCACATTGATAAGGATGAGCAGGAAAGACGATTTCGAGAACGCCAGGAGAACCCGGAGAAGCAGTGGAAGATCACGGATGAGGACTGGAGAAACCGTGAGAAATGGGATCAGTACGAGAATGCGGTAAACGAGATGCTGATGAGAACATCGACAGACTATGCGCCCTGGGTTGTTGTGGAGGGAAACAGCAAGTATTATGCCCGGGTGAAGGTGCTTCAGACAGTAGTTGACGCTATTGAAAAACGCTTGAAGGAGAAATGACAGTATGACGATCAGGGAACAGATGGAAGAGCGAGAAGTAAAATATTTAAGTAAGTATGCGACGCTCAGCCGCAATTCAAAGGGGCGGCTTAAGGAGGAAGCACAGTGCGACATCCGCCCGGTCTTTCAAAGAGACCGGGACAGGATTCTGCACTGTAAAGCGTTCCGCAGATTAAAGCAGAAGACGCAGGTATTCCTGCTTCCGAGCGGAGATCATTACAGGACAAGACTTACCCACACTCTGGAGGTGTCTCAGAATGCCAGAACGATTGCCAAAGCGCTGAGGCTGAATGAAGATCTTGTGGAGGCCATTGCTCTGGGACATGATCTGGGGCACACGCCCTTCGGACATGCGGGGGAGAGAGCGCTCAACGCGGTCTATCATTTTTCTCATCAGAAGCAGAGCCTGCGGGTGGTAGACTGCATCGAGAAAGAGGGGAAAGGACTCAATCTGACCTGGGAGGTGCGGGATGGTATTCTGAACCACCAGACAGCAGGGCATCCCCATACTCTGGAAGGGCAGGTTATGAGAATCTCTGACAAACTGGCATATATCTATCATGATATGGATGACGCAATCAGGGGCGGGATTCTGACGGAAGATGATATCCCCGCGGATATAAGGGAGGTATTGGGGAATTCCTGTAAGGCGAGACTGAACAAACTGATCCATGATGTGATTATAAACAGTATGGATCGGCCGGAAATCAAAATGTCTCCGGCAGTGGAAAAAGCGATGGCGGATCTTAGAGCTTTTATGTTTGAGAACGTCTACCTAAATCCGAAGGCGAAAGGTGAGGAGGACAAAGCGGTACATATGATCAAACAGCTGTTTGAGTACTATATGAAGCATCCTGATGCGCTGCCGGATCAGTTTAAAAAAGTTCTGGAAAATACGGATGTCAGCAGAGAGCAGGTCGTGTGCGACCATATAGCAGGAATGACGGACTCTTACGCTGTGAAGAAATTTCAGGACTATTTTGTGCCGGAATCATGGAAAATTTAAAAAAATAAAGGAAACCATAAAGTTTTGTCGAATATATATTATAGGGTAATCTTTATGGAGGCAGAACATGTACTATCCAGATGAACTGATTGAAGAGATAAGGGCGAGAAATGATATAGTAGATGTAATATCCGGGTACGTCAGACTGCAGAAAAAGGGCAGCTCCTACTTTGGACTCTGCCCTTTTCATAATGAGAAATCTCCTTCCTTTTCTGTAAGCAGACAGAAGCAGATGTATTACTGCTTCGGATGTGGGACAGGAGGAAATGTCTATACGTTTCTGATGGAATATGAGAATTTCACTTTTCTGGAAGCAGTCAGGTTCCTTGCGGACCGGGCGGGGATCAAGCTTCCGGAACCGGAATATTCCAGGGAGGCGAAAGAGAAAGCTTCCCGTAAGTCGATGATACTGGAGATTAATAAAAAAGCCGCAAAATATTACTATGTACAGATGAAATCAGAGCGTGGAGCAAGAGCCTATACATATTTGAAAGACAGAGGGTTATCAGACGATACGATCAAGGCCTTCGGACTGGGATACTCTAACGTATTCAGCGATGATCTGTATCAATATCTCCGCCGTGAGGGGTACAGTGAAGATCTCATCCGGCAGGCGGGACTGATCAATACTGATGAAAAGAAGGGAGTTTATGACAAGTTCTGGAACCGGGTGATCTTTCCGATTATGGACGTCAACAGTCGTGTGATTGGTTTCGGCGGAAGAGTGATGGGAGACGGAAAACCAAAATATCTGAATTCTCCTGAGACTGAAGTGTTCGATAAGAGCAGGAACCTTTACGGACTGAACCGGGCAAGAACATCGAGAAAACCGTATTTCCTTCTCTGCGAGGGATATATGGATGTTATCTCTCTTCATCAGGCGGGATTTACCAATGCCGTGGCTTCTCTGGGAACCGCGCTGACGCCGGGACATGCGGCTTTGATCAAGCGATATGTACAGGAAGTCTATCTGACATATGACAGCGACGATGCGGGAACAAGAGCTGCCCTCCGGGCAGTGCCGATTCTGAGGGATGCCGGAATTTCAGCTAAGGTAGTCCGTATGGATCCATATAAAGACCCCGACGAATTTATTAAAAATCTGGGGGCTGATGAATATGAAAAACGGATTCAGAATGCCCGCAACGGGTTTATGTTTGGCCTTGAGATGTTGGAAAAAGAGTATGATATGGCCTCTCCGGAAGGAAAGACAGCCTTTTTCAGAGAAGTAGCAGGACGTCTGCTTGCATTTGAAGATGAGCTGGAGAGGAATAACTATATCGAAGCAGTGGCGAATGCGTACCGGATCGGCCGGGAAAGTCTGGAAAAGCTGGTGGCCAGGACAGCTGTCGGCGCCGGTATGGCAAGACCGGTCACAAGACCGAAAAGAGCAGACGGGAATGCTAAAGATAAAACGAAAGAAGACGGCATTCTAACGTCTCAGAAAGCGCTTCTGACCTGGATGATTGAGGACAGAACTTTATATGACAAAATCAGCAGTTACATACATCCGGAGGACTTTACTGGAGAGATTTACCGAAAGGTTGCGAAGCTTCTCTATGAGCAGCATGAAAACGGAGAGCTGAACCCGGCAAAGATTCTGAATTATTTTACTGAGGAAGAAGAACACAGGGAAGCAGCTTCTCTGTTTAATACAAAGATCCGTCAGTTAAAGACGAAAGAGGAAGAAGAACAGGCGCTCAAGGATACGATCCTGCGCGTGAAGAGTCACAGCATTGATGAACGTACGATGAACTTGGACCCTGCCGATATGGCGGGACTTCAGCGGTTGATGGAAGAAAAGCGGAAGTTGGAAGACCTGAGGGCACTGCATATTTCTATTGATTAAGGATAAAATAAAACAAGATAGCCCGCGCCATGCGCGCAGGCGAAGGAAGGATGGACACATGGAAGAGAACACACAGAAGTTTCTGGAAAGACTGAATGAACTGGTAGCGCTTGGGAAAAAGAAAAAAAGCATACTTGATGTTCAGGAGATCAATGATTTCTTTACAGACCTGGAACTGAACACTGAACAGATGGAAAAGGTATTTGATTTTCTGGAGGCGAATAATATTGACGTTCTGCGCATCAGTGATGATTCGGATGACGATGCGGATGTAGAACTTGACGATATTATAGCCGATGAGGAAGAAGTCGATATGGAAAATATCGATCTTTCAGTTCCGGAAGGTGTAAGTATCGAAGATCCCGTCCGCATGTATCTTAAAGAAATCGGAAAAGTCCCCCTTCTGAGCGCCGAGCGCGAGATCGAGCTGGCGAAGAGGATGGAAGAAGGAGACGAGGATGCCAAAAAAGAACTGGCCGAGGCGAATCTTCGTCTTGTCGTGAGTATTGCAAAGCGCTATGTGGGTCGCGGAATGCTGTTTCTTGATCTGATCCAGGAGGGGAACCTGGGGCTGATTAAAGCCGTGGAAAAATTCGACTATCACAAGGGATATAAGTTCAGTACCTATGCCACATGGTGGATTCGTCAGGCTATCACAAGAGCCATTGCGGATCAGGCGAGAACAATCCGTATTCCGGTTCATATGGTGGAAACGATCAACAAGCTGATCCGTGTATCACGGCAGCTGTTACAGGAACTTGGCAGGGAGCCTCTGCCGGAGGAGATCGCCAAAGAACTGGACATGCCTGTAGAGAGAGTGCGGGAGATCCTTAAAATTTCTCAGGAGCCGGTTTCTCTTGAAACTCCGATCGGTGAAGAGGAAGACAGCCATTTGGGTGACTTCATTCAGGATGATAATGTGCCGGTTCCGGCTGAGGCGGCTGCTCAGACTTTATTGAAAGAACAGCTCGATGAAGTGCTGGATACGCTTACTGAGAGAGAACAGAAAGTGCTCCGCTTGAGGTTTGGAATGAACGACGGGCGCGCGCGTACTCTGGAGGAAGTGGGAAAAGAGTTTGATGTGACGAGAGAACGCATCCGGCAGATAGAGGCAAAGGCACTGAGAAAGCTGAGACATCCGAGCAGAAGCCGCAAACTGCGGGATTATCTGGACTGATCTTATGGAGCTGTCAAAGAGATTAAGTGCGGTTGCCGGTCTGGTGACCACAGGATACAGGCTTGCGGACATTGGAACGGATCATGCGTATATTCCGATTTATCTTGTCAGGAAGGGACGGGTGCCTTTAGCAGTGGCAATGGATATTAACCGGGGGCCTTTGCTCAGAGCAAAAGAGAATATCAGGGCGTGGGGATATGAGGACAGAATAGCGACAAGAATTTCCAACGGGTTTGAGGCGCTTGGAGAGGAAGAAGCCGACGCGGCGGTGATTGCCGGGATGGGCGGCGGCCTCATGACCCGGATTCTGAAGGATGGAAGCAGAGTGGTCCGGTCTTTGAAGGAGTGCGTCCTTCAACCGCAGTCGGAGACAGAAAAAGTGAGAACCTTTCTTTTGGAGGAAGGTTTTTGCTTTACGGAGGAAACTATGGTGGAAGAAGACGGGAAATACTATCCGGTTATGAAAGTAACTCCGCCTCCTGCCGGAAACGGAGAAGACGCGGAAAGCCGCCCGGGAGGGAAATCAGAATGGACAGAGACGGAGAAACGGTACGGAAAGCTTCTGCTGTGCGGCAGGAATCCGGTGCTAAAGGAATATCTGGAGCGTGAGATCCGTATCAGGAAGAGAATTCTAAAGGAACTGGAAAAAGAGAATTCTCGTAGGACGGTACAGCGAATGCGGGAACTTAGAGACGAGATGGAACATGCCAGGAAAGGATTGGAATATTATGTTGTGCAGTGAGATTATACAGGTGATAGAGGCGACGTATCCGAAAGATGCGGCGCTGGACTTTGACAATGTCGGTCTGCTTGCGGGAAGAGCGGGAAAGGAAGTAAACAGAGTATATCTGGCGCTTGACGCGACGGATGTTGTGATTGATCACGCGATTTCAAGCGGCGCCGATATGCTGATCACCCATCATCCGCTTATATTTTCTCCGCTGAAGAGTGTGACAGATAAAGATTTTATCGGTAAAAGAGTTGTAAAACTGATACAAAACGATCTCTCATATTACGCTATGCATACAAATTATGATGTACTTGGCATGGCGGATCTGGCTGAAAAGATTCTGGATTTGAAGGATTCGGAAGTGCTGGACGTCACTATGGAGACGGAAGACGGAGAAGAAGGCATCGGAAGAGTGGGTAATCTGGAAAAAGAGATGACCCTGGAAGAATGCTGTCTTTATATAAAGCATAAACTGAATCTGGGAAGCCTGAAAGTCTTCGGAGATATGAAACAGATCGTATCACGTCTGGCAGTTTCACCGGGATCGGGGAAAACTTCCATTGTTCCTGCAATTGCGAAGGGGGCTGATGTTCTTGTGGCGGGAGATATAGGACATCATGACGGTCTCGACGCCGTGGAACAGGGATTGGCAGTCATTAATGCGGGACACTATGGCACAGAATATATTTTTATCGAAGACATGAAACAGTTTTTTGAGAGAAAAATGCCGGGAGTGAAGGCGATTGCCGCTCCGACGGCGCATCCGTTTCAGGTGATTTGATTTCTCAGGGAGGGAAGAAATTGACAGAACGAGTATGCCGGGTCAAAGCAGACGGTGAGATCAGGGAATACAGAGCAGGCACCACATATCAGGAGATTGCAGGGGAATATCAGTCGCGCTATGAGCATCAGATCGTGCTCGTATTTGTTTATGCCGGCAGGTGGAGACTCAGAGAACTTGGCAAGACAGTCGAGGGAGACTGTGAGCTTAAGTTTGTGACAACTGCTGACAGTATCGGACACAGCACATATAAGAGAAGCATGTGCTTCCTTTTGGTGAAAGCGGTCCATGACACGGCCGGGCATGATAAGATCAACAGAGTGAGAGTTCATTTCTCTGTAGATAAAGGGTATTACTGTACGGTTGAGGGAAAAGTGGAGTTAAACGAAGCATTTCTTGCCCGGACTGCGGACCGTATGAGGGAGCTGGCAAAAAGAAAAACACCGATCAGGAAACGGTCGATCCATACGGAGGATGCGGTTGCTCTGTTTCACAGACACGGGATGTATGACAAAGAGCGTCTGTTTGAGTACCGAAGGGTTTCAAAAGTAAATATTTACAGTATCAATGAGTTTGAGGACTATTATTATGGCTACATGGTGCCGGACGCCGGCTACCTCCGGTATTTCTCCCTTCATCTGTATGATGAGGGCTTTGTACTGCAGATGCCGACAAAAGAACGCCCTGAGGAAGTGCCGGAATTTCATCCGAGTCCTAAACTGTTCCATGTTCTGAAAGAGTCCGTACGCTGGGGGGACTGTCAGGACATCGAAACAGTTGGAGCCCTCAATGATATGATTACCAAGAACGATATGAGAGAAGTTGTGTTGGTACAGGAAGCGCATCAGGAACGCCAGATCGGAGAGATCGCGCGTGAGATCTCCGAGAGAAAAGATGCCAGGTTTGTGCTGACGGCCGGACCATCTTCATCCGGTAAGACAACATTTTCCCACAGATTATCTATTCAGCTTCGTGCAAATGGTCTGAAACCTCATCCTATAGCAGTGGATAATTACTTTGTGGACAGGGAATATACTCCCAGAGATAAGGATGGGAACTATAATTTTGAATGTCTTGAAGCCATTGATATTGATAAATTCAATACAGACATGAAAGATCTTATATCAGGAAAAGAGGTATATCTTCCGGTATTTGATTTCCAGACAGGGAAGAGAAAGTACGAGAACAGCCCGAAGAGATTGGGTGCGGATGATATTCTTGTCATCGAGGGTATTCATTGCCTGAATCCGAAACTGACGGAGTCGTTGCGAGATGACCAGAAGTTCAGAATTTACATCAGTGCGCTGACTCAGATCAATATTGACGAACACAACCGGATCCCCTCGACGGACGGACGGCTGATCCGCAGGCTGGTCAGGGATGCCAGGACAAGAGGGGCCTCCGCCGTGAGGACGATCTCCATGTGGCCGTCGGTCAGACGGGGGGAAGAGGAGAACATTTTCCCGTTTCAGGAACAGGCGGATGTTATGTTTAATTCTTCTCTTCTCTATGAACTGGCCGTGCTCAAACAGTATGTGGAACCGCTTTTGTTCGGAGTCAGCAAGGAGTCAGAGGAATATCTTGAGGCCAAACGTCTTCTGAAATTTTTTGATTACTTTGTGGGAATTGGAAGTGAATATGTGCCAACGAATTCTCTTTTGCGTGAATTTATCGGAGGAGGATGTTTTCGTGTATAGAGATGTAAGACGCCGGCTGCCAGAAGGCAGCCGGCGATTCTGCATTATTTTCTGCGATAGACTGTTCGGATGTTTTCTATATTAGCTGTCATATTCTGAAGAAGCAGATCTGCCAGAGTGACTGCTGTCATGGATTCTACGACGACTACTGCTCTCGGAACGATGACGGGATCGTGTCTTCCGAGCACTGTGATCTCTGTATTTTCCCCGTCAGTATTAACGGTCTGCTGAGTTCTCGCAATGGAGGAGGTGGGTTTGACGGCTGCCCGGAGAATGAGCTCAGATCCGTCGCTTAAGCCTCCGAGAGAACCTCCCGCGTGGTTGGTCTTCTTGGAGATTGTGCCATTTTCTGAGAAAAACGGATCGTTGTTCCTGCTTCCGGTGGAGGCGGAAGCGGCAAAACCATCTCCAAGCTCCACGCCCTTTACAGCGCCTATGGACATAACTGCCTGGGCCAGCAGGGCATCTAATTTGTCAAAGACCGGCTCGCCTAATCCTGCCGGAAGTCCGTCCGCTACACACTCGATAACACCTCCGCAGGAATCTTTTTCCGACATCAACTGGGAAATGTACTCACCGGCGCGCTGTGCCGTTTCGTTACTGGGCATATAGAGACTGTTCTCTTCGATCTCCGAGAACTTATAATTTTCGGAGGAGATTGAGTATGGACCGATCGCTTTTGTGTAGGCTCTGACGGTAATTCCCAGTTCTTTTAACAAAAGAGAGGCGATGGCGCCCGCCGCCACGCGCCCGATGGTTTCGCGGCCCGAAGAACGGCCGCCGCCCCGGTAGTCCCGGATGCCGTACTTTTCAGTAAACGGATAATCCGCATGCCCCGGGCGGAATAAGGATGCAATATTACCGTAATCTCTGGACCTCTGGTCCTGGTTTCGTACGAGTAAAGAGATCGGAGTACCTGTAGTCTTTCCCTCGAATACTCCTGAGAGGATTTCGACGGAATCCGCTTCGTTTCGTTTTGTTGTATATTTGCTCTGTCCGGGTTTTCTCCGATCCAGAAAAGCCTGTATATATGCCTCACTTAAGGGGAGGCCGGCGGGGCAGCCATCCACTACGACTCCAATTCCCGGGCCGTGGGATTCCCCCCATGTGGTGATACGAAATATTCTGCCAAATGTTGAACCGCTCATGCTGGTTGTTCTCCTTTCCGGGCGCGGGCAATTGTTGGTGCTATGCTGCATTTCTCCCGCACATATTGATTATTATATAGGAAGAGAGGCCTTCTTGACAAGTGTCAGTGGTGCCTTTATAATATTTCAGAGACTGTGAATGAAGGAGAGAAGACTGACTGATGAGGAGAAAAAGAAGACGCAGATCTGGACATCAGGATAATATAGAATCTCGGGAAAATAAGAACTTGACAGAAGAAACAGGGGAGGTTACCCTAAGCGAGTCTGCGGATGATGAGGCGGAAGATACTCTGACAGCTCAGATGCCCGAACCTGACGCCGACTCCGGGGAAGAGACTCGTGGGGAAGACGGGGAGGACCGGCGGGACGAAGAGGAAGACGCAGCCGGAACTGACGAAGTTTCGGAGGATGAAAAGCGGTCCCCAAAATCTCTCAGAAGGCGCCGCAGAGGCAGAAGAAGGAAGGGCAGGAAAAAAGAGAAAAAGAAGCTGGGAAAGAAACCGTTTATTATAGCCGGGGGCATAGTGGGCGGTCTTGTTGTGATTTATCTGGGCGTAGCGGCCTTCTTTCTCAGTCATTTCCTGGTGAATACGACGATCAACGGCAAGGACTTTTCAGGAAAGACGGTTGCTGATGTGGAAGCGTACCTGGAGGAACAGGTCGAGGGATATCAGCTGACGCTGATCGAGCAGAATAATACGACGGATACGATCAGTGGTTCGGACATCTCACTGATATATAAAAAAGGCGCCGCTGTAGAGAATGCGCTCAAAGAACAGAGACAGCTTCTCTGGATCGTCTCCCTGTTTTCCAAATCAGCGGCAGACGTGACAGTCGATGTGGAATATGATGAAGCGGCGCTTGATGAGAAAATACAGAATATCCAGGCAGTGACAGCAGAGCAGACACAGCCTGTTTCCGCTCACCCGGAATTTGACGGCAATTCTTTTGTCGTGACAGCAGAAACGCTCGGAACGGCGGTGGATATGGATGCTCTTACGTCCAAGATTAAGGAGTATATTTCAGCTTTTGAACCGAGGCTTGACCTGATCGAAGAGGGATGTTATGTGATGCCCCAGTACACATCCGAATCACCGGAAGTACAGGCGGCCTGTGACACGATGAATCAATATCTGACGGCAAGTATCACATATACGATGACAGAGAACGTGGTGGTAGACAAAGCGCTGATCTCCACATGGCTGTCCTATGATGAAAACATGCAGGTTACGTTTAATGAGGACGCTGTCAGAGCATGGATGAGAGAATTTGGATCCAAGTACGATACAAAAGGAACCGCCAGGTCTATTACATCTCCTTATGGGGAGACGACAGAAGTATCCGGAGGAACATACGGATGGATTGTTGATGAAGATACTGAGGCGACAAATCTGATCAACAGTATCAAAAACGGCGAAGTGGTTACGAGGGAGCCGGCCTATAAGCAGACAGCGGCATCACGTTCCGCGCAGGACTGGGGAAGTACATACGTTGAGGTGGATATTTCCGCGCAGCATATGTGGTATATTGTGGACGGTTCTGTCGCTATGGAATCAGATGTGGTGACGGGACTTCCAAATGGAGAACGGGATACGCCGACAGGAGTATATTCTATCCTGTATACTCAGAGAGACCGGGTGCTCCAGGGTGAGAAAGATCCGGTGACAGGAGAACCAAGTTATCGGACTCCTGTGGCGTTCTGGATGCCGTTTACCAATCAGGGGCACGGATTCCATGACGCGACGTGGCAGTCTTCTTTTGGCGGTTCACGGTACAAGACAAGAGGATCGCATGGATGCGTGAATATGCCTTATGACAAGGCGTCTCAGCTGTTCGGCATGCTGAGCTCGGGAACTCCTGTCATTGTACACAACTGATCCGGAAGATGAAAGAATGATTATAAAAGAATGATTATAGCAGAAGAAAAAGGTTGAATCAATATGTATGAATTGCTCAAGAAAGACGGAATGGCGAAACGAGGACGCTTTCACACTGTTCACGGGATCATAGAGACCCCGGTTTTCATGAATGTGGGAACTGCTGCGGCGATAAAAGGAGCGGTTTCAACAGATGATCTGAGGGAGATCAAGACGCAGGTGGAACTCTCCAACACATACCACCTGCATGTCAGACCAGGAGATGAAATCGTGAAGAAACTGGGCGGTCTGCACCGTTTCATGAACTGGGATCGTCCGATCCTGACGGACTCAGGAGGCTTTCAGGTATTTTCTCTGGCGTCTCTAAGGAAGATAAAGGAAGAAGGCGTTCACTTTCATTCCCATATTGACGGGCACAAGATCTTTATGGGACCGGAGGAGAGTATGCAGATCCAGTCCAACCTTGCATCTACGATTGCTATGGCTTTTGACGAGTGCCCTCCAAGTACGGCTGACAGGAAATACATCGGCAATTCTGTGGAACGCACGACGAGATGGTTAAAGCGGTGCAGGGATGAGATGGGGAGACTCAACTCTCTTCCGGACACGATCAATCCGCATCAGATGCTGTTTGGCATCAATCAGGGCGGAATCTATGAGGACATCAGAATTGAACATGCACAGCAGATCACAGAACTTGATCTGGACGGATATGCTGTTGGAGGCCTTGCGGTAGGTGAGAGCCATGAAGAGATGTACCGGATCCTTGACGCGGTGGTGCCTCATCTTCCCGAGAATAAACCGACTTATCTGATGGGCGTCGGAACCCCGGCGAATATACTTGAAAGTGTGGAGCGCGGCGTTGATTTCTTTGACTGCGTGTACCCGACGAGGAACGGAAGACACGGCCATGTATATACGAATTACGGCAAACTGAATCTGTTCAACGCGAAGTATGAGCTGGACGAGCGTCCCATAGAGGAGGGGTGTACATGTCCGGCATGCAGAAGCTACAGCCGCGCGTATATCCGCCATCTGCTCAAAGCGAAAGAGATGCTGGGGATGCGTCTGTGCGTACTCCACAATCTCTATTTCTATAATACGATGATGGAGGAGATCAGGGCTGCGATCGAGGCTGGAGAGTTCCAGACTTACAAGAAGAACAAACTGGAAAAAATGGCGCAGGGACAGCGGTAATTTGCAAAAGATACTTGAAGAAACAGCTGTTTTTGTGTATAGTAAACTTATTGCCGGATAGAAAGTTAGGAGGAAATACAATTATGGGTGAACTTGGTAGTATGCTGATTCTCTGGGTTGTGGTGCTCGGACTGATGTGGTTTTTGCTTATGCGTCCTCAGAAGAAAGAGCAGAAAAGAGTGCAGGCAATGCTGGCATCGATGGAAGTCGGAGATACCGCGTTGACGACAAGCGGGTTCTACGGAGTGATTATCGATATTACAGACGAGGATGTAATCGTAGAATTCGGGAACAATAAAAACTGCCGCATACCGATGCAGAAGGCGGCGATTGCTCAGATTGAGAAACCGAATGCAGAGTAGTGCAATATATTAAAATCAGGACCGGAGAGGAGCTGGATCGAGAGAACAGTTTCTCTCCGGTTTTGTTTTTTGTAACGGCGACAAACAAAAGTCCGGACTTGCCCAGCCTCCGGCGACCGCTTACAATCCCCGAATGTGACTTCTGGTATTTCCGGTGATTTACAATTTCAGAGTGCCCTCTATTTTTTGCCCATACTACTTGAAACACTTTTGGAAATGCGGTATGATAAACAGTGATATTTTATATTTGGAAGGATGAGCGGTTATGGAGATGAAGATCGGAGTGATAAAAGGAGACGGCATCGGCCCGGAGATCGTGGATGAGGCTATGAAAGTTCTGGACAGGATCGCCCTGGTGTACGGCCATTCTCTTTCATATACGCAGCTTTTGATGGGAGGCGCTTCCATTGACGCAAATGGAGTTCCCCTGACAGAGGAGACGCTGGAGAAAGCGAAGAGCAGCGACGCGGTGCTCATGGGATCGATCGGCGGAGACGCCAGGACATCGCCCTGGTATAAACTGGAACCGTCCAAACGCCCGGAAGCCGGCCTGCTTCAGTTAAGAAAAGGGCTGAATCTGTTCGCGAATCTGCGCCCTGCTGTTCTCTATCCGGAACTCAAAGGAGCGTGCCCGCTCAGGGAAGAGATTGCGGATCGTGGATTTGACATGATGATTATGCGGGAACTGACTGGGGGATTATATTTCGGAAAGCGCAGTACAGAAAAGGAAAACGGAATTCTCGTCGCAAGAGACGAACTTACATACAGTGAGACCGAAATCAGAAGAATCGCTAAACGTGGTTTTGACATCGCCATGAAGCGCGGAAAAAAAGTGACAAGCGTCGACAAGGCGAATGTGCTGGACTCCTCCAGGCTGTGGAGAAAAGTAGTGGACGAAGTCTCCGCCGGGTATCCGGAAGTGACTCTGGAACATATGCTGGTTGACAACTGCGCGATGCAGCTGGTGAAAGATCCGGCTCAGTTCGATGTTATCCTGACAGAGAATATGTTCGGCGATATTCTCTCTGACGAAGCGAGTATGGTGACCGGCTCTATCGGAATGCTTGCCAGTGCCAGCTTAAACGAGACGAAATTCGGTCTCTATGAGCCAAGCGGAGGTTCCGCGCCGGATATTGCGGGGCAAGGCATTGCGAATCCTATCGCAACGATTCTGTCAGCCTCCATGATGCTGAAGTATTCTTTTGATCTGGATCAGGAGGCGGCAGCGATTGAGGAAGCGGTATCTTCTGTTCTCAGGGACGGGTATCGCACTATTGATATTATGTCAGAAGGAATGAAGCAGATCGGTACAAAAGAGATGGGAGACCGGATCTGTGCATATATCAGATAAGAAAGAGAGGAATTGACAGATGAGAAGTGACAGAGTAACAAAAGGCGTACAGCAGGCGCCTCATCGTTCATTGTTTAACGCGCTGGGGATGACACAGGAGGAACTGGACAGACCGCTGATCGGAGTAGTCAGTTCTTACAATGAGATTGTACCCGGACATATGAATCTCGATAAAATTACAGAGGCAGTCAAGATGGGAGTGGCTATGGCAGGGGGAACTCCGGTCGTTGTTCCCGCTATTGCCGTGTGCGACGGCATTGCAATGGGGCATGTCGGAATGAAATACTCCCTTGTGACAAGAGATCTGATTGCGGATTCTACAGAGGCGCTGGCAATGGCTCATCAGTTTGACGGTCTTGTAATGATTCCAAACTGTGATAAAAACGTGCCGGGTCTTCTCATGGCGGCAGCCCGCGTCAATATCCCGACGATCTTTGTCAGCGGGGGCCCGATGCTGGCAGGTCATGTAAAAGGGGAGAAAACAAGTCTCTCCAGCATGTTTGAGGCCGTGGGCGCGCATGCGGCAGGGAAGATTACGGACGAGGATCTGTCTGAGTTTGAAAATAAGGCATGTCCTACCTGCGGATCCTGCTCCGGCATGTATACAGCGAACAGTATGAATTGCCTGACGGAAGCACTTGGCATGGGACTTAAAGGAAACGGTACGATACCGGCGGTATATTCGGCAAGACTTCAGCTGGCGAAACATGCCGGCATGCAGGTGATGGAGCTGGTTAGGAAGAATATCAGGCCG
Organism: uncultured Mediterraneibacter sp.; assembly: GCF_944377805.1. Lineage (GTDB taxonomy): Bacteria > Bacillota > Clostridia > Lachnospirales > Lachnospiraceae > Mediterraneibacter. The sequence goes on from NZ_CALWFZ010000002.1 coordinate 204,880, forward strand.
AGGGACATTATGACAGAGAAGGCGGTTCTGAACGCTCTGACTGTAGATATGGCACTTGGCTGCTCCACAAACAGTATGCTTCATCTTCCCGCGATCGCCCATGAGATCGGAATGGACTTTGAGATTGACTTTGCCAACAGCATCAGCGAGAAGACACCGAATCTCTGTCATCTTGCGCCGGCGGGGCATACTTATATTGAGGACCTCAATGAGGCGGGCGGCGTATATGCCGTGATGAATGAACTGAATAAAAAAGGACTTTTACACACGGACTGCATGACCGTTACAGGCAGGACAGTCGGTGAAAATATTGAGGGGTGTGAGAATCTCAATCCGGAAGTCATCCGCCCGATTGACCATCCTTACAGCGAGACAGGCGGATTGGCGGTACTCAAGGGAAATCTTGCCCCGGACGGAAGTGTTGTAAAGCGCTCCGCTGTCTGTGACGAGATGCTTGTTCACGAAGGTCCGGCCCGTATATTCGAGAGCGATGAGGAGGCGACAGAGGCGATCAAAAACGGCAGAATCAATCCCGGAGATGTGATTGTGATACGATATGAAGGTCCAAAAGGCGGCCCCGGCATGAGAGAAATGCTCAATCCGACCTCTGCGATCGCCGGATATGGCCTGGGATCGACCGTTGCGCTGATTACAGACGGAAGATTCAGCGGCGCGTCAAGAGGCGCTTCTATCGGCCATGTATCCCCTGAGGCAGCCGTAGGCGGCCCGATTGCCCTTGTGGAAGAAGGGGATATCATTAAAATCAATATACCGGAACTGAAACTGGAGCTGGATATATCTGATGAAGAGATGGCGCAGAGAAAAGCAAAATGGCAGCCGCGCGAGCCTAAGGTGAAGACGGGCTACCTTGCGAGATACGCGTCTATGGTGACTTCCGGCAACCGGGGAGCGATTCTTGAAGTGCCCGGTGAAAAATAAGACGCAAAAGAGAAAACAGTGTACAGAGAGATTGGAAGGAGCAGAGCGAGAAGCATGCAGTTAAATGGATCAGAAATAGTGATAGAGTGCCTGAAAGAGCAAGGGGTGGACACCGTATTCGGATACCCGGGCGGCGCCATTCTTAACGTTTACGATGAATTGTATAAGCACAGGAACGAGATACGCCACATTCTGACTTCCCATGAGCAGGGAGCATCCCACGCAGCTGACGGATATGCCAGAGCCACGGGAAAGGTAGGCGTGTGCCTTGCCACAAGCGGACCGGGAGCGACAAATCTTGTAACCGGTATTGCCACGGCGTATATGGATTCCATTCCGATCGTGGCGATCACGTGTAATGTGGGCGTATCTCTCCTTGGCAAAGACAGTTTCCAGGAAATTGATATTACAGGCATTACGATGCCGATTACGAAATACAGTTTTATCGTAAAAGACGTAAACAAGCTGGCGGATACGATCAGGAAAGCTTTCCGCATTGCGAAAGCGGGACGTCCCGGTCCGGTTCTGATCGATATTCCAAAAGACGTTACCGCGGCAACGGCGGAGTATGAACGTCAGGAGCTGGGCAAATATGTGCCGGATCACTCTCATATCAGTGAGAAGGACATCGCCGACGCCATAGCTATGCTGGAAGAGGCGAAAAAGCCGTATGTGTTTGTGGGAGGCGGAGCCGTCCTCTCAGAAGCCAGCGATGAAGTCAAAGAATTTGTGGACAAATTGGACGCTCCGGTTGCCGACACTCTGATGGGAAAAGGAGCGTTTCCGGGAACGGACCCGCGCTATACGGGAATGCTCGGGATGCACGGAACCAAAACGTCTAATTACGGTGTCAGCGAGTGCGATCTTCTCGTTGTTCTGGGCGCCCGTTTCAGCGACCGTGTGACGGGAAACACAGAGACATTTGCGAAAAACGCAAAGATCCTTCAGATTGATATTGATCCGGCGGAAATTAATAAAAATATTCTTGTGTCAGCAGAACTCATCGGGGATATTAAAGAAGTGCTTAGAATACTGAACCGGCATTTAAAGCAGCAGGATCATAAAGCGTGGCTTGAGAAGATTGAGTCCTACAAGGAAAAATACCCATTAAAATATCATCCTGACGTGCTTACCGGTCCGTTTATTATCGAGGAGATCTACCGGCAGACAAAGGGAGATGCTCTTATCGTGACAGAGGTGGGACAGCACCAGATGTGGGCGGCTCAGTACTATAAATATACGAAGCCCCGGACACTTCTCACTTCGGGAGGGCTTGGAACAATGGGGTACGGGCTGGGAGCCTCTATGGGCGCGAAGGTCGGATGCCCCCAAAAGACGGTAGTCAATATCGCGGGGGACGGATGTTTCCGCATGAATATGAATGAGATCGCGACAGCGGTCCGGCATAATATCCCGATTATCGAGGTTGTTGTAAATAATCATGTGCTCGGCATGGTGCGCCAGTGGCAGGATCTTTTCTATGATGAGCGCTATTCCGCTACTGTACTGCGGGATGCCGTGGATTTTGCCAGAGTGGCTGAAGCTATGGGAGCCGTTGGCATTCATGTGGAGTCCCAGGAAGAATTTAAAGAAGCATTCGCAAAAGCGATGTCAATGAACCGTCCGGTTGTGATCGACTGTCAGATCGGTTCCGATGATAAAGTGTGGCCTATGGTAGCCCCGGGGGCGGATATTAAAGAGGCCTTTGATGAGGACGACATGGCGGAACACTGATGATTTTTTATCATAATATGTAGAATAGGAAAACAGGAGGTATGGAACATGGGCAGAGTATATAACTTCTCGGCCGGCCCGGCAGTGCTGCCGGAAGAAGTGTTAAAAGAAGCGGCGGATGAAATGCTGGACTACAGGGGAACCGGGATGTCGGTGATGGAGATGAGCCACCGGTCAAAACCATTTGAGCAGATTATAACGGAGGCGGAGCAGGATCTTAGGGATCTGATGAATATTCCGGATAATTATAAAGTACTGTTTCTCCAGGGAGGAGCGTCTCAGCAGTTTGCCATGATCCCCATGAATCTGATGAAAAACAGAGTCGCGGATTATATTGTTACAGGACAGTGGGCAAAGAAAGCCGCAAAGGAAGCGGAGAAATACGGGAAAGTGAACAGGATCGCCTCCTCCGAAGATCAGACATTTTCCTACATACCGGACTGTTCGGATCTTCCGGTATCAGAGGATGCGGACTATGTGTATATCTGTGAAAATAATACGATCTACGGAACAAAGTTTAAGGAACTGCCGAACACAAAAGGAAAGACGCTTGTCGCGGATGTTTCTTCCTGTTTCCTGTCCGAGCCTGTTGATGTGACGAAATACGGCATTATTTATGGCGGAGTACAGAAAAACATCGGACCGGCCGGGGTAGTCATTGTGATTATCCGAGAGGATCTGATTACGGAGGATGTGCTTCCAGGGACTCCTACGATGCTCGCTTACAAGACACATGCGGATGCGAAGTCTCTTTACAATACTCCACCGGCGTATGGGATCTATATCTGCGGTAAGGTGTTCAAGTGGATCAAGTCCCAGGGCGGTTTGGAGGCTATGAAGGAGAAAAATGAGAAGAAGGCGAAAGTGCTCTATGACTTTCTTGACCAGAGCAGACTCTTTAAAGGCACGGTAGTGCCTAAAGACCGTTCCCTTATGAATGTGCCGTTTGTTACCGGTGACGCTGATCTGGACGCCAAATTTGTAAAAGAAGCAAAAGAGGCGGGACTGGAGAATCTGAAAGGACACCGTACGGTAGGCGGCATGAGGGCCAGCATTTACAATGCGATGCCCGCCGAAGGCGTTGTGGCACTTGTAGACTTTATGAAAAGGTTTGAAGAGGAGAATCTGTAAGATGTATAAATATCATTGCCTGAATCCCATCTCCCAGGTGGGTCTGGAACAGCTGGATGAGAACTATGGGTATACTGAAAATGCTGATGAGGCGGACGCGATCCTTGTGCGAAGCGCCAAGATGCACGATATGGCATTTGGATCAAATCTGAAAGTAATCGCCCGCGCGGGGGCGGGAGTCAATAATATCCCCCTTGACCGGTGTTCAGAAGAGGGAATCGTAGTTTTTAACACACCTGGAGCCAATGCCAACGGAGTGAAAGAACTGGTGATTGCCGGGATGCTTCTGGCAGCCCGTGACATCATCGGCGGCATCAACTGGGTGCAGGAATATGAGGAAGACGGCGATATAGCCAAGATTACGGAGAAAAAGAAGAAAGCCTTTGCGGGTACAGAGATCCAGGGCAAAAAGCTGGGTGTGATCGGTCTCGGGGCTATCGGTGTGCAGGTGGCGAACGCCGCGTTACATCTTGGAATGGAAGTTTACGGTTATGACCCCTATGTATCGGTTGCCGCTGCCTGGAATCTGTCCAGGAACATTCATCATGCGGAAACGGTAGACGAACTCTATAAAGAGTGCGACTACATTACAATCCATGTTCCGGCGCTGGACGATACAAAAGGAATGATTGACAAACACGCCATCAGCCTGATGAAAGAGGGCGTGGTAATTCTTAATCTGTCAAGAGATGTTCTTGTCAACCAGGAGGACATTGTGGACGCTCTCGTATCGGAAAAAGTGCGCTGCTATGTGACGGATTTCCCGACAAAAGAGATCGTAGGCGTGAAAGGTGCGATCGTAATTCCACATCTGGGGGCTTCCACAGAGGAGTCTGAGGATAACTGCGCGCGCATGGCGGTGGATGAAGTCAGAGATTATCTTGAGAATGGAAATATCGCCCATTCAGTGAACTTCCCGGACTGCAATATGGGAGAGAAGGAAGCGGGATCGAGAATTACAGTCCTTCATAAGAATATTCCCAATATGCTCGGACAGCTCACCCGTATCCTTGCGGAGAAAAATATGAATATTGCTCTTATGACGAACAAAAGCAGAAAAGAATATGCATATACAATGATTGACGTAGATTCCGAGGTTGCGGCGGATCTGGAGGAGGAACTCTCAGCAGTTCAGGGTGTGCTGAAAGTGAGAGTAATTCGATAGAAAGAGACTGTGACGGTGCAGAATATGAGTTTTCATATCCTGTACCGTTTTTTGCGGCTTACAATCCCGGAATGTACCTTTTGGAGTCTCCGGTGATTATGATTTGGATTGACAATATTTGTATAATCGTATACAATTATACGGGTAAAAAGAGAAACATGAGTATTGGTACACAATACTGCAGCCGGGAGGTGTGAGTGAGATGGACGAATATCAAGATCATTCCCTGGGCGGAAAAGTGTTTCAAAAAATCCGCTCGGATATTTTGAATGGAAGGTATAAGGAGAATGACGAGCTGCGCGAAAATACAATCGGCAAAGAGCTCGGAGTGAGCAGAACTCCTGTGAGGGAAGCGCTTCGGCAGCTGGAACTTGAAGGTCTTGTTTCGATTTTTCCAAACAGGGGCGCCTATGTGACGGGTATTTCAAATAAGGACGTCTGGGATATTTATGTGATCCGTTCTTTTCTGGAAGGGTTGTGCGCGCGCTGGGCGTCGGAACATATTACAGAGGAGCAGCTCGTGGAACTGGAAGAGACAATCGTTCTTTCGGAATTTCAGATTAATCGTGAGAGTGGAGGCAGCCCGGATCAGATCACCGCGCTGGACGGAAGATTTCATGCGGCGCTTTACGAGGCCTCCGGAAGCAGGATCCTCTGTAAGGTTCTGACGGATTTTCACAATTATGTCAAAGCGGCGAGAAAATCTTCGGTCGACTCGGAGGAGAGGGCCAGAAGGTCTATCCGTGAACACAGACAGATTCTAAGGGCCATCCGGGAGAGAGACGGCGAGATGGCGGAACAGCTGGCTAACGAGCATATCATGCATGTGATGCAGAATCTGAAAAAGCAGGGTTATTAGAAAAACAATACATTATAGAAGCAGGAGGACAACTAAGATGGAAAAAATTAAGATGACAACCCCCCTTGTGGAGATGGACGGAGATGAGATGACAAGGATTCTCTGGCAGATGATCAAAGATGAACTGCTCCTTCCGTACATTGACTTAAAGACAGAATACTATGATCTGGGACTTGAGCACAGAAATGAGACGAATGATCAGGTGACAGTGGACTCGGCGATGGCGACAAAGAAATATAAAGTTGCGGTAAAATGCGCTACCATCACTCCGAATGCCGCCCGAATGGATGAATATGATCTGAAGGAGATGTGGAAGAGCCCGAACGGCACAATTCGTGCGATTCTGGACGGTACAGTGTTCCGGGCGCCGATTGTAGTCAAAGGAATCGATCCGTGTGTCAGAAACTGGAAGAAACCGATCACCATTGCAAGACATGCCTACGGTGATGTGTACAAAGGTTCTGAGATGAAGATACCGGCAGAGGGAAAAGTGGAACTTGTGTATACCGCAAAGGATGGCACGCAGACGAAAGAACTTGTGCATGAGTTTGATGGTCCGGGAATCGTCCAGGGAATGCACAACTTAAATAAATCCATCGAGAGTTTTGCAAGAAGCTGTTTCTCCTATGCGCTTGACACAAAACAGGATCTGTGGTTCGCGACAAAGGATACGATTTCCAAAAAGTATGATCACACATTCAAAGATATTTTCCAGGAAATCTACGACGCGGAGTTTGATGAGAAGTTCAAGGCTGCGGGAATCGAGTATTTCTATACACTGATTGACGACGCTGTAGCCCGTGTCATGAAGTCGGAAGGTGGATATATCTGGGCGTGCAAGAACTATGACGGAGATGTGATGAGCGATATGGTATCCTCTGCCTTTGGTTCTCTGGCAATGATGACATCCGTGCTCGTGTCACCGGAGGGATATTATGAGTATGAAGCGGCTCACGGAACTGTACAGCGCCATTATTACAAGCATCTCAAAGGCGAGGAGACATCGACCAATTCTGTGGCTACTATCTTTGCGTGGACCGGCGCGCTCAGAAAACGCGGAGAACTGGACGGCATTGATGAGCTTGCCGCGTTCGCGGACCGTCTTGAAAAAGCTACGATCGATACGATCGAGGCGGGAGAGATGACAAAAGATCTGGCTCTGATCACGACAATCGAGAACCCGACTGTGTTAAACAGCGAGCAGTTTATAAAGGCGATTGCAAAGAGGCTGTAGCCTCTGTTTTCCTCACACTTTTATGACTGCCTGCTTATATTCGTTTTGAAATGCGGTCTTATATTTGTCTGTCACAACAGACATATACAGATTAGAAGCAAGTATATCGTTTTGCAGCATTTTGCGGGCGGGCTGAGAAAGGCTCGCGCTGTCTGACAGACGTGCCAGCAGCGTGAGCTGACTTTCTTTTGCAATCCTGCGCAGCAGTTTCTCCTGATCTTTGCGGCAGCCCAGGAGCCGGGCATAAAAGTGAAAACCATTCTTTTTGTATTCTTCCACGCTTTCTTTTTTTATTCCCAGCATGATATGCAGCAGAGCCCGGTTGATTCTGGTCTGTGTCATCTCGCGTGTCTTTAATAATTCACAGAATTGTTTATAATTAAAAAAGTTATCAAGCCGGATGCTGATCCTGCGGGCGAGATCTTCGGAGACATCCTCGTAGCGGAGAAGACTGGCGGGATGCTTGTTGAGAAGTTTATATTTCAGAATGATGGAAAAGTCATTCTGGTAAACCGGATAGAGCACGCGGTGATAATCTTTGAGCAGTTCCAGGCATTTTATCGGCACCTGATCTTCCAGTTCATTCAATATACTGGAAAAGTCTGTGTTGTCAAATGTGCCTCCCAGACGTTCTGTGCGAAGGGATGAGCTGGAATAAGCCAGAAGGGAGCGTATGGCAGAGGCCGAACTGTAATGGCCGGGGGAGAGTTCCCGGTCGTGATAATGCGCGCCTTCCCGGCGGATCGTATAGGGCTTCATCTGGCTGCCCAGTTTTTTTAATGCCTTTAAATATTCGATTCCAAGGATGTTATTGGGATCCTCCAGCACGGAGATATATTCTTTGGGGAGCAGGCAGCCTGAGAGCGCCTTCTGGCGGGCGGCGGGATAGGAGGCTCCCTCCTTCAGACTGTTTCGCAGAACCGTCCGGAACTCCTGGGGTTCCTCGATCAGGACATCCGCGATCAGGTTCAGTGCTTTCAGATCATTGCACTCACTGCCAAAGCAGATAGCGTCTACGATTCCAAGACGATCCAGTAATGAAACGGCTCCCATAGCAAACAGTTCGGCGCTGCCGGATGCATAGCAGACCGGCAGCTCAAAAACAGCGGATGCGCCGCATTTTAATGCCATCTCAGCGCGCAGGCGCTTGGGCATAATGGCGGGAACGCCCCGCTGAACGTAATCGCCGCTCATAACGACGACTGCGGCGTCCGCCCCGGTGATCCGCTTTGCCTCCTCTATGTGATAGAGGTGTCCGTTGTGAAAAGGGTTATATTCAGTAATCAGTCCTACGATTTTCATGAGAATCTCCTTGTATATCAATTTCTACCATATTATACTATAAAAAGATGAGTTCAGACAGGGCTAATATCGAATTCTTCCGCGGATCATTCAGATAAGGCGGGTTCTGACGGAAATAAATGAGAAAAGGGTGAGTGGAATGGAGAATAATCAGGAAATGCGGGTCCTTCGCATAACAGAACTGTTGGAAGGGCATGATTTTAAAACATTGAAAGAAGAGCTGGAGTCCATGCACCCGGTTGACATTGTGGATGCTTTTGAAGATCTGGATAAGAAGCAGAGAACGCTTGTGTTCCGTCTTCTGGCAAAGGAGGAGGCGGCGGAAGTATTCACGGATATGAACAGCGATATGCGTGAAGATCTGATCAATGCCCTTACAGATTCTGAGCTGGAAGAGGTCATGGACGAGATGTATGTCGACGACACGGTGGACGTCTTAGAAGAGATGCCGGCCAATGTGGTGGACCGCCTGATTATGGTGACGGACGAGGAGACAAGACAGAAGATCAACGCGCTGCTTCAGTATCCGGAAGACAGCGCGGGAAGCATTATGAATGTGGAGTACATCAGCCTGCGAAAGGAAATGACAGTTTCGGAGGCGATTCTCAAAATCCGCCAGGTGGGTATTAATAAGGAAACAATTTATACCTGCTATGTCACGGAGAAAAAGAAACTGATCGGCATGGTGGATGTAAAAGATCTCCTGACAGCCGGAGAGTCCAGAAAGATTGAGGAAATCATGGATGAGAACGTGCTTTTTGCCCGCACATTGGACGACCAGGAATATGTGGCGAACATGATTAATAAATACGGTCTTGTGGCAATCCCCATTATCGATCATGAAAACTGTCTTGTCGGAATCGTAACGGTCGATGACGCGATGCTTGTTCTGCAGGATGAGACGACGGAAGACATCAGCATGATGGCGGGTGTCAGCCCCAATGAGGACTCCTATTTTGAAACTTCTGTATTCCAGCAGGCCAAAAACCGCACGCCCTGGCTTATGCTCATGATGCTCTCCGCAACTGTTACGGGGGAAATTCTGGGATATTACGAAAATGCGATGGCAGTGATGCCGGTTCTCATTACATTTATCCCCATGCTTATGGGGACAGGCGGAAACTGCGGTTCTCAGAGCTCGACGCTGATGATACGAGGCCTGGCGGTAGGAGAGATTGAATTCCGGGATATTTTCAAAGTTATATTTAAAGAGATCCGCGTGGCTCTGATCGTTGGGGCTCTGCTAGCCGTTGTCAATGGTCTTAGGATCTGTCTGATGTACGACTGGAATGTAATGCTTGCCGCGGCCCTTGGAATTACTATGATCGCAGTAGTTATTATGGCCAAGTGCATCGGATGTGTGCTGCCGCTGCTTGCGAGAAAGATCGGTCTTGACCCGGCGATTATGGCTGCTCCGCTGATTACCACTGTATTGGATACTTGTACGATTCTCGTCTATTTTAATATTGTGACGGCCTTTTTCAGAATATAGAAAGGAGAATGGGATTGTTATTTTTGTAACAATCCCATAAAAGACAGAATAAAACGCGGGGAATTGTACTCAAAAATGCACATAAAAATGCCTGGGAATCCCTTGTACACCCCAGAAAATTCCTATATAATAGTAATATCATGCGATTAAGAATGAAAGGTGGCTGAACTGAAATGGGATTTATTGATGAAATCAAGGCAAGGGCAAAGGCTGATAAAAAGACAATTGTTCTTCCCGAGACAGAGGACGAAAGAACTTACAAAGCTGCGGAGGCAGTACTCAGAGAGGGGATCGCGGATCTGATCCTTGTAGGCAGCGAAGAAGAGATTGAGAAGAACAAAGGTACATATGATATTTCCGGAGCTGTAATTGTAGATCCGGCCAGAAGTGAGAAAACAGAGAATTATATTGCCAAACTTGTGGAGCTCAGACAGAAAAAGGGGATGACAGAAGACCAGGCAAGAGAACTGCTTCTGAATAACTACCTGTATTATGGCGTTATGATGGTGAAGATGGGAGACGCCGACGGCATGGTATCCGGTGCGTGTCACTCCACAGCGGACACACTTCGCCCGTGTCTTCAGATTCTGAAGACAAAACCGGGCACAAAACTTGTGTCAGCATTCTTCCTTATGGTTGTTCCCGACTGTGATATGGGAGATCACGGAACGTTTGTCTTTGGCGACGCGGGACTGGAGCAGAATCCGGATCCGGAGAAACTGGCGAACATTGCGATTTCTTCCGCAGAGTCTTTCCGTACTCTGACAGGAAAGGAACCTATTGTTGCGATGCTTTCCCATTCGACAAAAGGAAGTGCCAAGCATGCTGATGTGGACAAGGTAGTGGAGGCAACAAAACGCGCTCACGAACTTGCCCCGGATCTGAAACTGGACGGGGAATTGCAGCTTGACGCGGCCATTGTGCCGGAGGTCGGAGAGTCCAAAGCTCCGGGAAGCGAAGTGGCAGGACATGCCAATGTGCTGATATTCCCGGATCTGGACGCGGGGAATATCGGATACAAGCTGGTACAAAGACTTGGAAAGGCCGAGGCTTACGGACCACTGACTCAGGGAATAGCCGCTCCGGTAAACGATCTGTCAAGAGGATGCAGCGCGGAAGATATTGTAGGAGTGGTGGCGATCACTTCAGTTCAGGCACAGGCACAATAAAAATATTAAATATAAAAAGAAAGTGTTGGAGGAAAGGACATGAATGTATTAGTAATCAACTGTGGAAGCTCTTCTCTGAAATTTCAGCTCATTGATGCTGTGTCAGAAGAAGTGCTCGCAAAAGGAATCTGTGAGAGAATCGGAATCGACGGAAGACTCACTTATCAGCCGGAGGGCGGGGAGAAAGAAAAATCAGACAGACCAATGCCCACCCATACAGAGGCTATCCAGTTTGTCATTGAAGCTTTGACAAACCCTGAGACAGGCGTTGTAAAGAGCCTGGATGAGATTGGGGCAGTCGGACACCGCATGGTACACGGCGGCGAGAAATTCGCGTCATCTGTAATTATCACAGAGGAAGTGAAAAAGGCAGTTGAAGAGTGCAACGAGCTTGCCCCGCTTCATAACCCGGCCAACCTGATCGGTGTTGCGGCCTGCGAGAAGCTGATGCCGAACACGCCTATGGTTGCCGTGTTTGATACCGCTTTCCACCAGACGATGCCGGAGAAGGCGTATATGTACGGCCTTCCCTATGAGTATTATGAGAAATATAAAGTAAGACGTTACGGCTTCCACGGAACAAGCCACAGCTATGTGTCCAAGAAGGCGGCCGAGGTTATGGGAAGACCGTATGAGGATTTAAAGACGATCGTGTGCCATCTCGGAAACGGTTCCAGTGTGACCGCTGTTCTGAATGGAAAATCCGTTGACACTTCTATGGGACTGACGCCTCTTGAGGGTCTTGTAATGGGAACGCGCTCGGGAGACATTGATCCGGCCATCATGGAGTTCATCGCGCAGAAAGAGAACATGAGCATCTCTGAAGTGATGGATATACTCAACAAAAAATCGGGAGTATTTGGACTTTCCGGCGAACTCTCCAGTGATTTCAGGGATCTGACGGATGCTATGAATGCCGGGGATAAAAAGGCAAAGATTGCTATGGATGTGTTCTCTTACCGGGTTGCAAAATATATCGGTTCATATGTGGCTGCCATGAACGGCGTAGATGATATCGTATTTACTGCGGGCATTGGCGAAAATGACGATTATGTAAGAGAGCAGGTGTGCAGTTATCTGGGGTATCTTGGTGTTATTTTTGATAAGGAACTCAACGCAGGACTCAGAGGGCGCCAGGTAGAATTGTCCAAGCCGGGTTCAAAGGTCAGAGTATTTGTAATTCCGACGAACGAGGAGCTTGCAATCGCAAGAGAGACACTGGCGCTTGTGAAATAGTCTGTCTCCGGGAAAAGGGAAAATATTCTGGTTGACAAACACATTTTACATGATATAATAATGTAGGCGTGAATAGGAGTAGTAACTATGTTAATCAACCTATCAGACGTTATATCAGACCAGCATAAGACAGTGGAAGAGACTGTGCCGCTTACGATGAAGACGATCCGGCTGAAGTCCGGGAATTATCCGATCATCAGCAGTGAGCCGGTTCATATCCGGGTGGAGCATGTCAAAGGGAAAGAACTGCTCATACAGGCTGAAACCAGACTGACAGCAGTGATACCGTGTGACAGATGCCTGACGGATGTGAGTCATGAATTTGTCATTAACAGTACAAAACATGTGGACTTAGGTCTCTCCGACGCAGAACTGACAGAGGAGCTGGATGAATCAAACTTTATTGACGGATACCATCTCGACGTGGACAAATTACTCTTTACGGAGATTTTGTCAGGATGGCCGGAGAAGGTGCTCTGCAAAGAGGACTGCAAAGGTCTGTGCGGAGTGTGCGGTCAGAATTTGAACGCGGGGTCCTGTGACTGTGAGGAACCGGGACTTGATCCCAGAATGTCAGTTGTCCGTGACTTATTTAAGAACTTTAAGGAGGTGTAACCTATGTCAATCTGTCCAAAGAATAAATCTTCAAAAGCAAGAAGAGATAAGAGAAGAGCGAACTGGAAGATGAGCGCTCCGAATCTTGTAAAATGCAGCAAGTGCGGCGAACTTATGATGCCTCACCGTGTATGCAAAGCCTGCGGCGCTTACAATAAACGTGAAATTATTTCCGTTGACTAATGAAAGCACAGGGAAAAGGCGTAAAAACTTTATGTTTTACGCCTCAGACTGTAGACAAAGTTGGTGTTGGAGCCTAGCTCCAGCACCACTCTTTTTGCCAAAATACAAACACCCATATTT
>NZ_CALWFZ010000003.1 GCF_944377805.1 uncultured Mediterraneibacter sp.
GAGAAGATAATTGGAATGTTGATAACCACAGAAGAAAAGCCCCGGCGTAAACCGAGGACTTTGTCTACAGTCTGAAGCGGCTCCATCATATTGATGGAGCCGCTTTTCTGATACCGCTGTTTTCTGCTTTCAGATCGTCACGATTGTATCGCAGCATTTAAAGTCCGTATCGATATTATGAGCGATAACGCGGGCTTTCAGAGTTCTGGAGCCGCACAGGCCATCGGATTTGCAGGATACGCTGAGATCATCCGGCAGTACGAACCGGATACATTTCACAAGAATATCCCGGCACGACGAATAGCTGTGTGCCGGCACAGTGATCGTCTTAATGCCGCGCGGATGCTCTTTGCCGCGGCAGTCGGTCTCTGTCAGAATAATGCCCAGAGCCACCCGTTTTCCCGGGCATACGTCTTTGACAGTCACGTTCAGTTCAATAATCCGCCCGGAAGATTCCAGATAAGTGTCGCCTAAGTCTACAACCATATAGTCGTTGCAGCCCTCTACTGTAAAGTCTACAGGAACGGGGCATGGTTCGGGTGTGACGATGACGCCGCAGTCTACTTTGACAGAGGGGTTCGGGAATGTGACTGCATTTCCTTCCTGATCAGAGTAAGCGATCCATTCATTTACCGGCTTGGTCCCTGAGTCAGAGGAGACGTGCCTGATATAGAACTCCAGGGAAGCCCCTTCGTTTGCCGACACTCCAAGTTCCGGTATATTCCACTGAAGAGAGGTTGAGTTCACTGACATTGCCGTACCCTTTGTGGGCGGTGTGATACTTGTAATGACAAAGTCCGGACGTACTGTCTCGTTGATCACAATATTTGTAGCTCCGGGTTTGGAGATGTTGGCCGCAAGATCCTCGAACAGTTCCTCCAGTTGGGAATCATCAGGAGTAACCGCCACATGGGAAGCATCGGGATCAGTGGCCCAGTCATTGAGTACATTGACGTCTATGCCGTCAGCTCCGGTCAGGCCGATGCAGTAGATGACGATCCCGGCCGCCCGGGCCGCAGCAGCCACCGGTGCCGGCGGAGGACCTGAAGTTGTTTTTCCGTCTGTAAACATTACAATGACTTTGGCGTTGGAGGATCCGGGGTCAAACAGGCCGGATGCCACGGTGAAGGCGTCGGCATGATTGGTAGATCCGCCTGCGTTTAAACTGCTTACCGCGGCTTTTAAGTCTGCCACGGAAGTGATAAGCTGCGTGTTGGCTGTCGCAGTGTCGGCAAAACTGACGATGCCGATTCTGCTCCCTGAACCGATTGTTCCATCCTGTGTACTGTCAGTAGCCTCATCGATAATGTCGATAAAAGTATCTGCTCCGGCTTTCATATTTACAAGAGGGCTTCCGGCCATACTGCCCGAGCGGTCCAGCACAAGGACGATGTCTGTGGGATTGGACATAATATCGGGAGCCGCTGAAAGCGCCAGTGTCACCTTCAGCATACCGTCGCAGCCGATCTGAAGAGTATCGATTTGTTTGTTAGAATTTGTAATACCCATTGCAATACCTCCATATATTATTACGTTAGAGAAGATGCATCTTCTTCTATATCATATGTGGAAGTAGGCAAAAAAGTGTACAGGACTCAGCCGTCCATCAACTCCTCATATGTGACGTCTAACACCTGGCAGAGCGCTCTCAGCTCAATATCTGTGACATATCTTTTGTTTGTCTCGATTCGTGTGATGACATTTTTATCCATGTCATATCCGTTAAGCTGTAACTGATATGCCAGAAGTCTCTGGGAATAGTTGCGTTCCTTTCTGAATTTTATCAGGTTTGCGCTGATCAGATTCTTTTCTCCTGTGTTTTTACATGGTTTTGGCATAATAATCCATCCTTTCTTTTGAAACTTTGTATCGATTTTTGCACCTTTTTATTGATTTTATATAATCAAAAGGGTATAATCGGTTGTAAAAACGAGACAAAGAGGCGCAATTATGATAAAACGCAACGAAATGAAGAACCGGAGGCGGATGACCTGGGGGATATTGGCCGCGGTTATACTACTCTGCCTGATTGTTCCATATGCTTTTAGACGGTGGCAAAAAGAGCATACCGGAATTCCCGACGCGGTCAGCAGCACATCTGACGGTAGCGGATGCCGGCTGACGGTAGTGGCGAACTGCGACAAGATCAAAGACCGGGAGGAGTTTGCCTGGGAGGTAATCGAGATGTGCAGGAACAATTCGTTTCATACGATCCGTCTGTCCACCGATATATCCGGCTGGCCGGCCAGCCTCGACATAGCGGTGTATCTGCACAAAGCCGATATTGGAGTAAAAGAAGAGGTTATGAGGATCCGGTATGAGCCCAGAGACAATAAACGCGAGTATGATATAAAAAACGATGCGGATAAATATGAACTGATCATAGAGTGATCCGGGAAAACACATTTTTTTATGATCTTCTTCATAATTCCGTCACAAACGCGAGCTATCTTTTAACATGTAAAAAGAAAAAGTTCTCCTCCGGGGGAGAAAACATGAAAAGAGGCAGGAATTATGAACGAGCAGTTTTACAATGACAATAACAGAAACAATGAGTATCATTTCACAGGAGAGCAGCTAAATCGGGCTACAGCCCCGAAGTCGCCGAAAACAAAGAAGCCCATGTCGGCAGGTAAAAAGTGGGCGATGGTTCTGTCTATGGCTCTCGCTTTTGGTCTGGTGGCAGGGAGCGCGATGTTCGGAGTCAACGCGGCTGGCAGTTATCTTCTGGAGAGCCTTGACGAGCCGGTCCAGCTTGACCAGACGCAGACGACGAGCAGTTCCGGTTCGGCCACATCCGACGGGAGTACTTCCGGTTCTGTAACCGAGGTTGCCCAGAACGCGATGCCGTCTCTGGTGACAATCTCTACTATGTCTGTGGAGGAGATGCGGAGCTTCTTTGGAGGAACCCAGCAGTACGAAGTAGAGAGTGCCGGTACAGGTGTGATTGTCGGTGAGAACGACACTGAGCTTCTGATCGCTACGAACTATCATGTAGTAGAAAATGCGACAAGTCTGTCAGTCGGATTTATCGACGAACAGAGTGTGGAAGCTGAGATAAAGGGTACGGATGTCAATAATGACCTGGCTGTTGTAGCTGTACAGTTATCTGATATACCGGATGATACGATGAACCAGATTAAGATCGCTACTATTGGGGATTCAGATGAACTTCAGCTTGGTGATCAGGTAGTTGCCATCGGCAATGCGCTTGGCTACGGACAGTCTGTGACGAGCGGATATGTAAGTGCTTTGGACCGCGATCTGTCTCTTACTTACAATGACGGAACGACGATAGAGTCTACAGGGCTGATCCAGACAGACGCTGCCATCAACTCCGGCAACAGCGGCGGAGCGCTCCTGAACATGCAGGGTGAATTGATCGGAATCAATGAGGCAAAGAGCTCCTCTGCTACATCGGGAGCATCGGTGGATAATGTCGGTTTTGCCATTCCGATCGACAAAGCACAGACCAGTCTTCAGGAAATGATGAATATGGAGACCAGGGAGCGGGTGGATGCAAGCGAAGCATCTTATCTTGGAATCCAGGGGTCTGACGTTTCCGCTGAAGTAACAGAACTGTACAATATACCATCCGGTGTAGTTGTGGCAGAGGTTGTGGAGAACAGTCCGGCTGATCAGGCCGGTTTCAAACAGGGAGATATTCTGACTGCCCTGGATGGCCGCACGGTCAGCAGCATGTCGCAGCTACAGGATGTACTCCAGTATTACGCGGCAGGCGAGAAAGTAGATCTGACGATACAGCGAGCAGAGGGCGGCCAGTATCAGGAACAGACCGTGAGCGTTACGCTGGGCTCTGTTCAGGATGTTCAGAGATAGAAGGATCTCATCGGGAAAAGCTGAAGTCAATGAGTTGGCTTCAGCTTTTTGCTCTGTCTGTGCGGCAGGAACCCGCATTTCCTAAAACCCCCAATTTACTACTGGACGTAACTTCTGATACGATGTAAAATTAAATCAAATATGAACCAGAGGATCTTATTTAAAAGAAAATTCTACGAAGCATAACAGGAGGTTTTTATGGGAAATATATGGCATGATATCAGAGAGGACAGAATATTTCCGACGGATTTCATATCTGTGATTGAGATTTCCAAGGGAAGCAAGAAAAAATATGAACTGGACAAAGAAACAGGGCTGATTATTCTGGACAGAGTTCTGTATACATCGACGCATTATCCGATGAATTATGGATTTATACCCCGCACTCTCGGGGATGACGGCGATCCGCTGGATGTGCTTGTTATGTGTTCAGAGCCTCTGGAGCCTATGACCTTGGTCAGATGTTATCCTATCGGTGTGATGAAGATGACGGACGGAGGCGCAATGGATGAGAAGATCATAGCGATTCCCTGGGCGGATCCGACGTATGAGGCGTACACGGAAATTTCACAACTGCCGAGACATATTTTCGACGAGATCCGGCATTTTTTCAGTGTGTATAAAGATCTTGAGGGAAAAGAAACCGCGGTCAATGAGTTTGACGGCGCACTCGGTGCTGTTCAGGTGATTGAGGAGTGCATTGACAGATACAGGGAAAAATATTGCGGCAAGGTATAAGGAGGATATTAAAATGGAAAAACTCAGTGACAACATCAAAAAGATTATACTGGCAGGAATCGGAGCAGTGGCCGTGACGGCGGAGAAGTCGAAAGATCTTCTGGATGAGATGGTGGAGAAAGGGGAACTTACAGTCGAGCAGGGTAAAGTGCTCAATGAGGAGCTGAAACATAATATCAGGGAAAAGATGAACATTAAGCCGGAGGGTGAGAAATCTTCTGAACCGGATCTCTCCGAATTGCTGGATCAGATGACTCCGGAGCAGATCACGGTGCTGAAAGAGCAGATCCAGAAAAAAGAGGCGGCGGCAAGGGAGAAGTC
Source organism: uncultured Mediterraneibacter sp. (assembly GCF_944377805.1). Classification (GTDB taxonomy): domain Bacteria; phylum Bacillota; class Clostridia; order Lachnospirales; family Lachnospiraceae; genus Mediterraneibacter. The sequence goes on from NZ_CALWFZ010000003.1 coordinate 4,900, forward strand.
GGGAGAAAGTGAAGAAGCATGAGCAGGGTAGAACCTATCGAATATCATTCGAGACTGCGGGAAATCACAGCTGTGCTGAGAAAGCACAACATTACGCGGGGAGTCACCCCCGAAAAACTCCGGGAGATACTGGAGGATCTCGGTCCCACATTTATTAAGCTGGGCCAGATCATGTCCATGCATTCGGACATACTTCCGAAACGGTACTGCGATGAGCTGATGAAACTCCGTTCGGAAGTGACTCCCATGTCTTTTGAAGAGGTGGTTTCTGTGATCGAAGGGTCCTACGGACGTTCCTGGAAGAGAGTGTTCTCATCCATAGAAGAGACGCCGCAGGGCTCTGCTTCTATTGCCCAGGTGCACAGGGCGGTCTTAAAAAGCGGGGAAGAGGTCGTCGTAAAAGTCCAGAGAAAAGACATTTACGAAAAAATGGCTCGGGATATTGACCTGCTTCACAAGGCTGTCAGGGTGATGCCTCCGATCAGCATTAAGGGGATGGCGGATCTGGATCTTGTGCTTGATGAGATGTGGTCAGTGACGAGGGATGAGATGAACTTCCTCACGGAGGCGTCGAATATGGAGGAGTTCGCCCGCAGGAATAAAGAAGTCAGTTTCGTGGGAACTCCGGTGCTCTATCAGCAGTTTTCCACGGTGAACGTCCTTGTCATGGAGTATATCGAAGGAATCGGAATCGACGATAAGGAGGCTCTGACCCGGCAGGGATATGATCTCAAAGAGATCGGAAGCAAGTTGGTGGACAACTATATCAAACAGGTGATGGACGACGGTTTCTTCCATGCGGATCCTCACTCTGGCAATGTGAAGATCAGAGGCGGTAAGATTATCTGGATCGATATGGGGATGATGGGGCGACTTACAGAGCATGACCGGGAGATGATCGGAAAGGCAGTTCAGGGAGTCGCCTTAAGTGATGTGGGGCTGATTCAGCAGGCAGTGCTTGCCATCGGCGAGTTCAAGGAGCGGCCGGATCAGCGGAAACTGTATGAGGATATAGAAGGCCTTCTTCTGAAATACGGCAGCGTTGAAATGGGGCGGATCAATGTGGCTGAGGTTATGACAGATCTTATGGATGTGATGAAAAACAATAAGATCAAGATGCCGCATGGCCTGACGATGCTGGCAAGAGGCCTGACCCATATGGAGGGAGTTCTGGCTGATATTGCCCCGGACATCAATATGGTGGAGATCGCTACAGCTCATATGTCCGGCGAGTTTTTTCGGAAACTGGATCTGAAAAAAGAATTAAAAAGCAGCGGGAAGAGCGTCCTCAGGTCTGTCCGCAAAGCGCTTGATATTCCGTCTATGGTATCTGACATGATGAGCGGTTATCTCAAAGGCCAGGCAAAGGTGAACCTGGATCTCCAGGCGTCAGATGAGCTCGCCAGACTTCTTCGGAGGCTGGTGCGAAACATCGTGATGGGACTATGGGTGATGGCACTTCTGATCAGCTCAAGCATCATCTGCACTACGGATATGACGCCAAAGATTCTCGGGATTCCGGCGATCGGCGCGTTAGGATATATGCTGGCATTTCTTATTGTGATGTATGTGTTTATCAAACATCTGCTCTCGAGAAAATAAAGGAGAGAGAACCTATGAAGAAAGATGACAAAAGACCGGTTGTTGAGAGTTTTGGCTATGCCTTTGAAGGAATATGGACTGGCATTGCGAAAGAACGTAATATGAAAATCCACTGTCTTGCCATTATATTTGTCACTCTGGCAGGAACATTTTTCGGGATCACTCCTGTGGAGTGGTGTATCTGTCTTCTCCTCTTCGCGCTGGTGGCGTCGTTGGAACTGGTCAATACGGCGGTGGAGGCTGCGGTAGACCTTGTGACGGAAGAAAAGAAGCCTCTGGCCAAGATCGCAAAAGACACTGCGGCAGGTGCCGTGCTCTTTTCGGCCATCGTATCTGTGATCATCGGATGCATTATCTTTCTGCCATATGTATTGGAACTGCTGGAAAAGATATGATACAATAATAACATCGTACGCTGACGCCATCGATGAACACAGAAAGGAAGACAGATAAAATGAGTGATAATAATACAAAAGTAACAAAGCAGGAGACACTATCAGCGCTTCGGAGCCCGGGAGAGCTCTATGTGGTTATGTCCGGGGTGACAAAGCTGCCTTTTGTAAAGTGTGATGAGGATACGTTTGACGATGAGGTATTTCTTTACTACCGTCTGGAGGATGCGAAGGAAAGCGCAGAGCGGCTGGCGGAGCAAAAGTATCTGACCGCCGTTGCAAAGCTAGAGGAAAATCAGCTTCTTCCCTTTTATACCGGACTTTATACGATGGGGGTGAACTGTCTTGCCGTCAACTACGGAACAGATACGCAGATCAGTATTCAGCTCTCCGACCTTGTAGTTCGTAAAAACACGGATGAACTTCAGGAAGGCAGGAAGCTGATCGAAAATCCGGCGCTGCATCTGACAGCGATTTATTTCATGCAGGAGATGCGCCGCCAGGAGAAACCGCAGCCAACAGAAGAGCTGAAAGAACTTCAGGAAGAGCTGCTGGCCCACTACAGTAAGAGCACCCTTATTATAGCGGTTCAGGAGGACGGGCAGGTTCCGGTTCTGAAGCTGAAAAACGGCGATATTTACCAGCCGGTCTTTACGGATATTCTGGAGATGCAGAAATTCACCAAGGAAAAGAAGATGAAGACTTCCGCGGTCGCTGCGGCCAGGATTCCTGAGATTCTGGTCGGAGAGACAAAAGGAGTTGTCATCAATCCTCTCGGAGTCAATGTGCAGCTTCAGGTGTCGAGGAGAAACAAACCTGCGGCTGACGCGCAGGAAGATGCGTGACGCATACCTCTATGAGGACAGGAGGAGAAAATGTCAATAGCTGTATACATAAGAAAAGAATACTTCCGCGCTGTCACGATCAAAGATAAGAGCGCGCATATTCTGGAGTTTCGTTACCGTCCCCGGACAGTCGATGTGTTTGAAGAGGGATACCCGGTCTTTCATCTGGAGTACATTTTAGAGAGTAAGACGAAAGCGAGTATTATCGAATACTATCTCACAGATTTTGCCCTGAGGGGGAAAGGCTACGGAACTGTATGCATGAATGAGATAACCGCTCAGCTCGGCAAAAAGGGAACTACTTTGATTACGGCTCCGACAGGATATGAGCTGGCGCCTCTTGGGTATACCGGGCCGGATCAGTATCACGAACTGATGGCGGGATTTTACGAAAAGACCGGTTTTTCTGTCGGTGGAGACGGAGATCTTGCGATGAAGATATTGGAAGAACAGTGATACTGGGAATATTGCACAGTTTTCAAAGAGAAAATTAGTCAATATTGCTGGATTGACTACGGATGGTAATTTTGTTTATACTAAATATGCAAATCGAATATATCAGATAGTGTGTTACTGAGTGTCAGGCATAAACTATCCTTTTCATCAAGAGATAAAAGGATCAGTTTATGCTTTTTTTTGCGCGTAAGCTACAAGCCGTGCACCAGCATGGAAAAGTGAAAGGAAAACCCGCTTTCCATTTCACCTTCGGATATATTCGGTAATGAGAGTTAAGGAGGAAAAAAGATGAAAGACAGGATTTTCGGAGTATTACAGAGAGTCGGCCGGAGCTTCATGCTTCCGATCGCGATTCTTCCGGTGGCCGGACTGCTCCTCGGTATCGGAAGTTCGTTCACCAATGCGACTATGATCGAAACCTACGGTTTGGAGAGTATTCTCGGAGAGGGAACGGTTCTTAATGCGCTGCTTACGATTATGAGCAGCGCGGGAAATGTAATTTTTGACAATCTTCCGCTGATTTTCGCGGTGGGGGTTGCCATCGGTATGGCGAAAAAGGAGAAAGAGGTGGCTGCTCTCGCGGCGATGATCTCATTTTTTGTTATGCATATCAGTATCAACGCAATGCTGGAGATACGGGGAGACATCCTCGCCGACGGTACGATTGCGGAACATGTGCTGGGCGGTACGATTACGAGCGTATGCGGTATCCAATCGCTTCAGATGGGCGTGTTCGGCGGTATTATCGTAGGACTTGGAGTGGCGGCGCTTCATAACAGATTCTATAAGATCCAGCTGCCGAACGCGCTGTCGTTCTTCGGGGGCTCCAGGTTTGTCCCCATTATATCGACGATTACTTATGTGGCTGTGGGTATCCTGATGTATTTTCTGTGGCCTTTTGTACAGGACGGAATTTATGCCCTGGGCGGTCTGGTTACCGGCACAGGCTACTTTGGAACACTGATTTTCGGTATTATCAAGCGGGCGCTTATTCCGTTTGGCCTTCATCATGTGTTCTACCTTCCGTTCTGGCAGACAGCGGTAGGAGGAACAATGGAAGTGGGAGGACAGCTTGTACAGGGCGGACAGAACATATTCTTCGCGCAGCTTGCCGATCCTAACACAGTACACTTCAGCGCGGATGCGACGAGATATTTCTCAGGAGAGTTCATCTTTATGATCTTCGGTCTTCCGGGAGCCGCCCTTGCGATGTACCGCTGTGCGAAACCGGAGAAGAGAAAACAGGCGGGAGGTCTGCTTCTCTCGGCGGCGCTGGCTTCCATGATGACTGGTATTACAGAGCCCATCGAGTTTTCCTTTTTGTTTGTGGCGCCGATGCTCTTTGTCGTACAGGTGATTCTGGCAGGCGCGGCATATATGATTGCCCATATACTTAATATTGCCGTAGGACTGACATTTTCAGGAGGATTTCTGGATCTGCTGCTGTTCGGCATCCTGCAGGGAAATGAGAAGACAAGCTGGCTGCTTATCATCCCCGTAGGTATAATTTATTTCCTGCTCTACTATTTTATCTTCAAGTTCCTGATTCAGAAGTTCAATCTGAAAACACCGGGGCGTGAGGATGATGATGAAGAGACGAAGCTGTTTACCAAGGCAGACTACCGTGCGAAGAAGAGCGGGGGAGCATCCGGGGAAAGCGCTGACGCGGCCGGAGACGAAAAGAGCGTGCTGATCACACAGGGGCTTGGCGGAAAGAAAAATATCTCTGATGTGGACTGCTGCGCTACGAGGCTTCGCTGTACGATCGTGAAACCTGAACTTGTAAACGAGGGGATTTTAAAAGCGACTTCCCCGTCCGGCATTATACGGAAGGGGAAGGGAATCCAGATCATATACGGGCCGTCCGTATCTGTGATCAAATCTAATCTGGAAGATTATCTTGAGACTGCTCCGAACGAGGAGTATATTGCACCGGCAGACGCGGATGCAGGCAATGACGGTGCGGAAGAGCCGGAGGAGAACAGAGATGACAGAACAGAAGAAAAGACGGCGAAAGGAGAGGTGAAGAAGGTTCTCTGCTCTCCGGTCTGCGGTGAAGCGGCGGAGATTACCGAGGCCTCGGATGAAGGTTTTGCCGGAAAAATGATGGGAGACGGGTATATCGTAAGACCGCTGGAAGGAATGGTATATGCGCCGGAAGACGCGGAGGTATCTTTCGTGTTTCCGTCAAAACACGCGGTAGGGCTGCTCAGCGACGACGGTGTGGAATACCTCATTCACATTGGTGTGGATACCGTCAATTTAGAAGGAAAAGGCTTCGAGGCTTTTGTAAAAGACGGAGATCGTGTGAAAAAGGGTGACAAGCTGATCGGTTTTGATATAGAATATATAAAAGAACATGCGAAATCAGATGAATGTATTATTGTATTTACGAGCCTTCAGGAGGGAGAAGAGATCCGTCTGGCAAAAAAAGGAGCGGTGGACGCTCTCGACGAAACGGCGGAAATCATTTCATTTAGCTGACGGCGCACTTTACCGGGAAAGGTTATGAAAAGGATATGTATCGGATTATTAAGGTACTGAATAACAACGGAATCCTCGTGTATCACAATGAGACGGGAAGAGAACTGATCCTGATGGGAAATGGAGTCGGTTTCGGAAAGAAACCGACTCAGAAGATCGAAAAGATCCCCGGGGCGAAGGTATACTCTCTTGTGACAAGGCAGAAGCAGCAGTCCGTGCTGAAAGTGGTCAACGGGATACAGCCCGGCTTTATTGAAGCTGCGGGGCGCATTATAGAGGAGGCGGAAAAAGTATTTCAGGAAGTCAATCATGAGATTCTTCTGCCTATGGCAGATCATATTGCCCTGGCGGCGAAGCGAGCCAAAGAAAACCGTCAGATCCCAAATCCGTTTACGCCGGATATTCGAGTGCTGTTTTCTAAAGAGTATGCGGTCGCCATGCGCGGACGTGATATAATCCGTGAGGTGACAGGCTATGCGATCTCAGATGATGAGGTGGGATTTCTCACCCTCCATATCCATGCGGGGCTGTCCGATGAGCAGGTGTCCGTGACTCTTGATACAACGCGGATTATCAACGAGGGCATCCGCATGATCGAGCGGGAGTTTGACCGGAAGCTGTCTGAGGATTCGCTGGCGTATACCCGCCTTATGAGCCATCTTTACTATATGGTTGCCCGCACTCGGAACGGGGAGGTTACGAATGTGGATTTCAATGACTTTATTTTCAGCAGTTATCCCGAGACGGGGCGAGTGGCCGAGAAAGTCTGCAGCTATATGGGCGACGCGCTGAAAAAGCCTGTCAGAAAAGAAGAGATCGGCTTCCTGGCGATTCATATCCAGAGAGTAATCTCTCCGGAAACATTGTAGAAATAAAAGATTTTTGCTATACTGACCGGTGTATGGGGCTTTTGGCCTCTGTACACCGGTTTTTGTGACGGCAACGAGCCAAAGGGCCAGCCGGCAAGGAGGGATTATGTACAAAATACTTATTGTGGAAGACGATCTGCCTATGGCGCAGATGATACAAAAAGAGATGAAAGTGTGGGGGAACGAGTCGGAGTATGTGCAGGATTTTCAGCATGTACTCCGATCATTTACAAGTTATGACCCGCATCTGGTTTTAATGGATATTACCCTGCCTTTTTACAATGGGTATCACTGGTGCGGCGAGATACGCAAGATCTCAAACGTGCCGATTATATTTATCTCTTCTGCTGCCGATAATATGAATATTATCATGGCCGTTAATATGGGAGGAGATGACTTCATTGCCAAGCCGTTCGATCTCAGCGTGCTTACTGCTAAGGTACAGGCGGTGCTCAGAAGAACCTATGATCTGTCAGGGAAGATTCCTGTACTGGAACACAGGGGAGCGATTCTTAATCTGTATGACGCGACTCTTACTTATGAGGGAAAAAAGATCGACCTGACGAAAAATGAGTTCCGCATCCTTCAGACATTAATGGAGAATAAAGGCCGCCTGGTAAGCCGGGATACGCTCATGACGAAACTGTGGGAGACGGATAATTACATCGAAGAAAATACACTGACTGTCAATATCGCCCGTCTCAGGAAGAAGCTGGAGAAAGCTTCTCTCGTAGATTTCATCACGACGAAAGTAGGCGAGGGATATATTATTACACAGGATACGGAAGGAGAGATGATCAGGTGAAGCAGTTTTTCCGGTACCTTTCTGACTGCCGCTATGTATGGCTGTGGGCGCTGCTCTGCGCGGCTGTGTTTACTGTTGTCTTTGCTCTGTACGGCATACCGCTGCAGGCTGTGGGATACCCTCTGATTTTATCAGCTCTGTTCGGATGCCTGTTCCTTATGACGGGTTTTCTGAAGTTCAGGAAGAAGCACCGGGAACTGGAGAGACTGGATCCCGCGGAGGTTCCGTGCGCGGATTACCTTCCCCGGGCCCGCAGCCTGACGGAACAGGACTATCAGGCGCTGGTATTTCGCGAAGAGGCGGCGAACCGCACGAGAAAAGAAGCGTGGGATAACGCCCGCCGGGACATGAGTGACTACTATGCGGCGTGGGTGCATCAGATCAAGGCGCCCATTGCGGTCATGCGGGTGATGCTTCAACAGGAGGATACCCGGCACAACCGGGAACTCCTGGCCGAACTTTTCCGGGTGGAACAGTACGCGGAGATGGCGCTCTGCTATGCCCGGCTTGGTGAGGGGGCGTCAGATCTGGTCATACAGGAGTACGAACTGGATGATATTATCAGAAAAGCGATCCGCAAATATGCCGGCCAGTTCATTCGCCGGAGGATACGGCTGGTTTACGGAGGGACGTCTGTCCGGGTGCTCACAGATGAGAAATGGCTCTCTTTTATGATCGAGCAGCTTTTGTCCAATGCGGTGAAATATACCCAGGAGGGAGGAACGGTCACTATCTCGGCAGATGACCGGAAGATACTCTCAGTAACTGACACAGGCATTGGTATTTCCCCGGAGGATCTGCCGAGGATATTCGAGAAAGGGTATACGGGATATAACGGGCGTCTTGACAGGAAATCAACGGGAATCGGACTGTACCTGTGTAAAACCGCGGCGGACAGGCTGGGGCATAAACTGACGGCGCAGTCTGAGCCGGAGCGGGGCAGCAGTTTCATGATTGACCTGGATACCTATCCCTTTCAGGCGGAGTGACAATTATGTCACATAGGTGAGCCGGAATGTCACAGGTTTCGATGTCGGCATTCCGGCTCTATTTGCTATACTGAGTCCAGAAAACATGAAGGAGGTCAGGATATATGACTGTTTTGGAAGTGAAAAACCTGAAGAAAATATACAGACCCCGGTTTGGCGGGACTCAGGTACAGGCCCTTTCCTGTGTAAATTTTTCTGTGGAGGAGGGCGAGTATGTGGCTATTATGGGGGAGAGCGGTTCCGGAAAGACTACGCTCCTTAACATGCTGGCGGCTCTCGATAAGCCTACAGAGGGCGAGGTGTATCTGGACGGACATCCGCTTACGGCGATTAAGGATAAGGATATTTCCGAATTCAGGCGCGATAATCTGGGATTTGTTTTTCAGGAGTTTAACCTCCTGGATACATTTAATGTAAAGGACAATATTTTCCTCCCTCTCGTTCTGAAAGGGATGAGTTATAAAGAGATGGAGAAAAAGATTACTCCTATTACCAGGGAACTGGGAATCGTATCTCTTCTGGAGAAATACCCTTATGAGATCTCAGGCGGGCAGAAGCAGAGAGTGGCAGTAGCGCGCGCGTTGATTACAGATCCAAGACTGCTTCTGGCAGATGAGCCTACCGGCGCGCTTGATTCCCGGTCGACGGATGAGCTTCTCTCGCTGTTTGGGAAGATTAACCGCAGGGGTCAGACGATCCTTATGGTAACTCACTCCGTCAAGGCGGCCAGCAGGGCCGGGCGCGTGCTGTTTATCCGGGATGGGGAAGTGTACCATCAGATATACAGGGGGAATATGTCGGATGAGCAGCTTTACCAGAAAATCTCCGACACCCTTACTCTGCTTGCGACAGGTGGTGACAGGCGATGAAGGGCGGATTTTATATCAGAATTGCAAGAGACGGGATCATGAAGAACCGGAAACTGTACTTTCCGTATATTCTGACCTGTATCTGTATGATCATGATGTTTTATATTGTATATTATCTCGGGATATGCGCGGATTTTACCCAGGTCAGGGGCGGCGATATGCTCAAGTCTTTTTTGGGACTGGGAGTGTTTGTCATTGCCATATTTTCTCTGATCTTTCTGTATTATACGAATTCATTTCTGATCAGGAGGAGACAGAAAGAGTTCGGACTGTACAATATTCTCGGCATGGGCAAGCGCAACCTGGTGAAGGTGCTTGTGTGGGAGAATATGCTAACCGCAGTGATCTCCATAGCCGCAGGCCTTGTGCTGGGAATTCTGTTCGCGAAACTGGCGGAACTTGCCTCCATTCGTCTTCTGGGCGGGGAGACCGGATTTACCATCCATGTAGATAAGAGGGCTCTCATAGTCACGGCGGCGCTGTTTATGGCGATCTTTCTTCTGATTATGCTGCGCATGGTGTTTTATATTTTCCGGCTTCGTCCGGTGGAACTGTTAAAGAGTGAGAATGTTGGAGAGAAGCCGCCCAAAGCAAACTGGGTTTTGGCTCTTCTGGGAGCAGCGCTCCTTATCTGCGCGTATTATCTGGCAGTGGCGGTCATTGATCCGATGTCTGCTATGGTGATATTTTTTTTCGCAGTGATTATGGTTATTATCGCCACCTATTTCCTGTTTATCGCAGGTTCAGTGGCGCTGTGCAAACTACTTCAGAAAAAGAAGAATTACTATTATAAGACGAAACATTTTGTTTCTCTGTCCTCTATGGTATACCGGATGAAACGCAACGGAGCGGGGCTCGCCTCGATCTGTATTCTGTCTACGATGGTTCTTGTTACAGTCTCATCAACAGTATGCCTGTGGGTGCAGACTGAAGACGGTGTGCAGAAGAGGTATCCGCATGACATTATGATGGAATTCACCTCTTCTGACTACAGTGAGACCCAGGTATACAAAGAGCTTGTGGATGGAGTGCTGACGGAATACGGGGAGACTGCCGAAGCTGAGGAGACGTTTCACCTTTACAGCGCCGGAGCTTATCAGTTCCAGGATCAGATCACTCTCCGGTGGGATCATCTGGCGTCTTTGGGAGTGGGAGAGATGGAAGCCATGCGTGCGCTGTATATCATTCCCCTTGACGAGTACAACCGTATTTCGGGCGGGAACAGGGAACTGTCCGGGGATGAGATGCTTGTGTACCCTTATAAAACGGACTATGAGTATGATACTCTTACTATTGAAGAGTGCGGCACATGGAATGTGGAAGTTCTGGACTCTGAGCCCTTCTCCGTGGGTTCGGCCCAGGCCGATATGGTAGGAAGCCTCTTTATGGTAGTAAAAGATATGTCTGTCATGGAGCAGATCAGGGAGACATGCAATAAAATAGCCTCGGACAGCGACATGTCTCTGAATTACATTGAGGAGAATTATGGGATAGATCTGGCCTGCGATGACGAAAAACAGATCGAGATCTACAATACGATGGTGGAACGTTTCTCAGCTCTGGCGGAGGAAAACGACGGCATGACAGAGGACGGAGCAGATCTTCCCCATTATCGGCTTGACTCGAAAGCGCTGGGAAGGACGGATTATATTTCTATAAACGGAGGACTTTTCTTCCTCGGCGTAATGCTCGGGACAGTGTTCCTCTTTGGAACGGTGCTGATAATGTATTACAAACAGATCTCGGAGGGATATGAAGACCAGAACCGGTTTGATATTCTGATGAAAGTGGGAATGAGCCGCAAAGAGGTCAGACAGAGCATCAATTCCCAGGTGCTGACTGTATTCTTTCTGCCTCTTATCACAGCGGGCGTACACCTGGCGTTTGCCTTCCCGCTCATATCCATGATCCTGCTTCTTATGTCGGCCACGGAAGAGAGCCTGCTGATCATTGTAACAGTGTGCTGTTATCTTATTTTTGCGCTGTTCTATGTGATTGTGTACGGTATTACATCGAGAAGTTATTACACAATTATAAGCGGGAAGGAGAAAAGATAGATCTGTCCAAATGCGGTATTGTCTGATATAATTTAATCAGAACATGATCTGGCCGGGAAAGCCCCGGAAAAATACAGCAATCCGCAGAGAGGAGTGGCAGATATGATGGAACACACGATTATCACGATTGGAAGGCAGTTTGGCAGCGGAGGCCATGAGATCGGCAACAGGCTTTCAGAGCGGCTTGATATTCCGCTCTATGACCACAATCTGATCCATATGGCGGCGCAGGAACTGCGTATCAGCAATGAAGACGCGACAAGAGTAGATGAGACGATTCTCGGAAGATTTCTCTCGGCTTACGCTTCCAGCAGCCTGGAATACCGTCTGTTTATGAACAGCGATGAGTCCGGAAAGACACTGACGGACAGAGTGTATGACCGTCAGACTGCCATCATCCGCAAACTTGCCCAGGAAGGGCCGGGGATCTTCGTAGGGCGGTGCGCCGACTATATTCTTGGAGATTATACCAACTGCATCAACACATTCATCTACGCCTATAAGGATGACCGGATCCGGAGGATCATGAAGCTGTATAAGCTGAATGAAAAGCAGGCGGCTGATAAAATCAGGAAGGTGGACCGTGAGAGAAAGACTTACTATGAGGCGAGAACAGGCAGAACATGGGGCAGCATCGAGTCAGGCGATATGATCTTTAATGCGAGCCTTATGGGGCTAGACGGAGTCGTGGACGCCCTGGAGGCAATTTACCGCAAATGGGAAGACAGGCGGGGAAACAAATAGGCATAAATAAGAAAGTCGGGCATATCCGTAGACGATCCAAACGAGATCAAAACGGGTCTGCCCGACTTTTTATTGATAACTTTCACGGGGAATGCTATAATTAGCTGACATTGATCCTGTACTCTGATACGGGTTTATTCACTTAAAAGTAAGGGATGAAAGGGAAATAATATGAGTTTTTTATCGTATTTAATTAATGGACTGAGCTTGGGCAGCGTCTATGCGATCATCGCGCTTGGATACACTATGGTCTATGGTATCGCGAAAATGCTGAATTTTGCTCACGGCGACGTCATCATGGTCGGCGCGTATATGGCGCTTCTCTCCATGACCAGGGCAGGCCTGTCTCCGGTTATGGCAGTGCTGATCGCGATTGTTGTGTGTACCGTCCTTGGAGTTCTGATAGAGAGGATCGCATATAAGCCGCTCAGAAACGCGGCATCCTCGCTCTCAGTACTGATCACAGCTATCGGCGTCAGTTATCTGCTTCAGAATCTTGCCCTTCTGATCTTCGGATCCAACACTCAGACTTTTCCTTCTGTGGTGGAGTGGACGGGGATCTCTCTGGCAGGCGGACAGCTTAATATTTCGGGAGTTACGATTGTCACGATTTTAGTCTGCCTTGTCATTATGGCTGCTCTTGTTTTCTTTGTGCAGAAGTCAAAAGCGGGGCAGGCAATGCGGGCAGTCTCTGAAGATAAAGGGGCGGCGCAGCTCATGGGAATCAACGTGAACGCGACAATTGCCCTGACATTTGCCATAGGATCTGCGCTTGCCGCTGTGGCGGGCGTTCTGTACTGTTCCGCATATCCGAGCGTGACGCCGTATACAGGAGCTATGCCCGGGATCAAAGCGTTTGTAGCGGCGGTATTCGGCGGTATCGGCTCAATTCCGGGAGCATTTATCGGAGGCCTTCTCCTGGGAGTGATTGAGATCTTCGGCAGGGCATATATCACATCACAGATGGCGGACGCTCTTGTGTTTGCTGTGCTCATTATCGTGCTGCTGGTGAAACCTGCCGGTCTTCTGGGCAAAAATATTCAGGAGAAAGTGTAGGTGTACGGTATGTGGAAGAAAATGAAGAAAACTACAAAAAGCAATCTGGTCACCTACGGGATGGTGATCGGGGCGTATGCCATCGTACAGACTCTGATCAGCACGGGCAACATGTCCAGTCTGATTGAAGGCATTATGGTGCCTGTCTGCATCTATATCATTATGGCAGTATCACTAAATCTGGTTGTCGGCATTCTCGGAGAACTCAGTCTCGGACATGCGGGTTTTATGTGCGTGGGCGCATTTTCCGGCGCTTTTTTCTCTAAATGCATGCGGGATGTGATAACGTTCGGGCCGCTGCGTTTCTTTCTGGCCATGCTCATCGGAATTGCTGTGGCAGCGCTCTTTGGTATTCTGATCGGCATTCCGGTACTCAGACTTAAGGGAGACTATCTGGCGATTGTCACTCTGGCCTTCGGAGAGATTATCAAGAATCTGGTCAACGCGATTTTCATTGGAAAAGATTCAAGGGGATTTCACTTTTCCACAAAAGAAGTGATGAGCCTGATTATTGAGCCGGATGGAACTGTGTTGATAAACGGGCCCCAGGGGATCACAGGCACGCCTCAGGACTCTACATTTTTCATCGGGTTTATTATGATTCTGATCACACTGTTTATCGTGCTTAATCTGATTAATTCCCGGGACGGACGCGCGATTATGGCGATCCGGGACAACCGGATTGCGGCAGAGTCCGTAGGAATCAATGTTACAAAATATAAGCTGATGGCGTTTACTGTTTCCGCGGCAATGGCAGGCGGGGCGGGGGTGCTCTATGCTCACAATCTGTCTATACTGACGGCAAACACGAACAACTTCGGGTACAATCAGTCAATTATGATTCTGGTATTTGTTGTGCTTGGAGGAATCGGCAATATCCGGGGATCTGTCATCGCGGCGGTTGTCCTGACGCTTCTCCCGGAGATGCTCAGGGGGCTTCAGGACTACCGTATGCTGATCTATGCGGTTGTGCTTATCATCGTGATGCTCTTTAACTGGGCGCCGAAGGCCATCGAATGGAGACAGAAATATCTTTCTTTCGGAAAGAAGAAAAAGGAGGCTGTAAAGTAATGGCATTACTGGAAGTGAACAATCTGGGCATTTCATTTGGCGGTCTCCGTGCGGTGAACGCATTTGACCTGTCAATCGAGAAGCAGGAGCTTTACGGGCTGATCGGCCCGAACGGCGCTGGCAAGACGACAGTGTTTAATCTTCTGACGGGAGTATACAGGCCGGACAGCGGAAAAGTCATTCTGGACGGGAACGATATTACCGGAAAGAAGACCATTGACATAAACAAGGCGGGAATTGCCAGGACTTTTCAGAATATCAGGCTCTTTGATCAGCTCAGCGTACTGGATAATGTAAAGGCGGGGCTTCATAACAGGCATCATTATTCCACCGTGGAGGGGATTCTGCGCCTTCCGGGCTACAGGAAAGTGGAAAAGGAGATGGATGAGAGTGCTATGGACCTTCTGAAAGTGTTTCATCTCGAAGAAACGGCTCATGTGGCTGCGGCAAATCTTCCGTACGGCCAGCAGAGACGGCTGGAGATCGCAAGGGCGCTTGCCACCGAACCAAAGCTTCTGCTTCTGGATGAGCCTGCGGCGGGAATGAATCCAAATGAGACTGGAGAACTGATGGATATGATACGGTTTGTCAGGGAAGAGTTTCATATGACGATCCTCCTGATTGAACACGATATGAAACTGGTAAACGGTATCTGTGAGAAGCTGACAGTACTGAACTTCGGAGAAGTGCTCTGCCAGGGATCAACTTCTGATGTCTTAAACGATCCGCAGGTTATCACGGCATATCTGGGAGAATAGGAGGGAGCAGCTTATGGCAATGCTGGAAGTAAAAGATCTGGAAGTATACTATGGCATGATACAGGCCATTAAAGGTATTTCTTTTGAGGTAAATGAAGGTGAAGTCATCGCTCTGATCGGCGCAAATGGAGCCGGGAAGACGACGACACTTCACACAGTGACAGGATTGATTTCCCCAAAGAAGGGCAGCGTTATTTTTGAGGGGAAGGATATTACGAAAGTTCCGGCTCACAGGATCGTTTCTATGGGCATGGCTCATGTGCCGGAAGGACGCCGTGTGTTCGCGGAGCTGAGCGTGTACGAGAACCTGAAGATGGGCGCTTACACCCGGACAGATAAGGAGGAGATCGCCTCAAGCCTGAAAAGTGTATATGAGCGTTTTCCCCGTCTGGAGGAGAGAAAACATCAGATGGCGGGAACCTTAAGCGGCGGAGAACAGCAGATGCTGGCGATGGGACGCGCTCTGATGTCAAGGCCGAAGATTATCCTGATGGATGAGCCGTCAATGGGGCTTTCCCCGATTATGGTCAATGAGATATTTGATATTATCCGCTCTGTGAGCAGAAGCGGCACTACGGTTCTTCTGGTAGAGCAGAACGCGAAAAAGGCGCTCTCCATCTCAGACAGAGCATATGTGCTGGAGACAGGAAGGATCGTGCTGGATGGAAAGGCTTCGGAGCTTCTGGAGGATGATTCGATCAAAAAGGCATACCTTGGTGAGTAGGAGGAGATAGCTTATGAAAAATATCGTAATCACAATATCAAGGCAGTATGGAAGCGGCGGCAAGACGATCGGCGCAATGCTTGCCAAGGACATGGGGATTAACTGCTACAGCAGGGAGATCCTGCGCATGGCATCTGAGGACAGCGGGATTAATGAAAGACTTTTCGGCATGTCCGATGAGAAGATCAGACATGCGGGATGGTTCCGCATCCTCAGCCGTCCCTATGGGGGAGAACTGCTTATGCCGGAGGACAAAGGCTTTACCTCGGATGACAACCTGTTCAACTATCAGGCTAAAATCATTAAAGAACTGGCG
The DNA here is from genome assembly GCF_944377805.1 of uncultured Mediterraneibacter sp. Lineage (GTDB taxonomy): Bacteria > Bacillota > Clostridia > Lachnospirales > Lachnospiraceae > Mediterraneibacter. The sequence continues at coordinate 20,937 of NZ_CALWFZ010000003.1, forward strand.
GCGAAGGAGTCCTGCGTCATTATCGGAAGATGCGCGGATTATATCCTTCGGGATTTTCCGAATGTAATGAGTGTGTTCGTCCACGCGGATCAGAAATTCTGTCTGGACAGAGCGATGGAACGCAACAGCATGAGTGAGAAAGAAATGATAAAATTCATTGAAAAGACGGATGCATTCCGGGGAGATTATTACCGCTATCATACCGGTCACGAGTGGTCGGATGCGAGGAATTATGACCTGTGTCTAAACAGCGGGAAGCTGGGGTTTGAGAAAAGTGTGGAAGAGATCAAGGCATATATGAAGATCCGGTTTGACGGGATAAATGTTTAAAGATCCGGGAATATGGCGCTGATCATTCGGGTGGAACAGTCCGGGCAAAGTGTGAGGTTCACTCGAATGATCAGTTCCATATCCATGCTCTGTTATTTTAGTTCTGTCCGGCGGATTATGGCGTATGCGCATCCTCCAAGGATTACGGACAGAAGGAACAATGTCAGGACAGGGAAGATATAGTTGACTGTTCCATCGGGCATAAAGCCCATTGTTTTCATAAGAAATTCCAGGATACTGCCTATAGTCTCCGCGGAAAATATATATCTGAATAAAGCGATAACGAGCAGAACAACTCCGCCGAAGCCGACCCCCAGACAGATGGCAGCAGTCTTTTCTGATTTATTGATCACGAGTATGATCAGATAGAGCAGGCAGCAGAATGTAAGATAGAGAAGAAAGAGCCACAGCCAATTCATAAAAAGGTGATCATATCCATATATACTGCCATATATGGAAGCGTAGCTGTCGTTCAGGTAATGAAGTATATTTCCGACGACTGTATCGACAAGCGCCATGATTCCGCAGATAAAGCCGAACATGGAGGTTGTCGCGATGAATATATATTTGCGCGTAAACCCGTTTTGGATCAGCATCTTAAAATCTTCTTTGAACCCAAGAATGCCCAGAATACCGACATAAATAAATGTATTTATTTCCAGGCAGTTCGTTCCAATATCTTTAAAATTGCCTATGACCAGTCCTACGATAATCGTAATAAAAGCGACGATAGCATACTGTATCGCGTAAAAAATCCAGATAAACTTAAATGAAGTCATACATTCGTATTGAATAATGGATTTCAGATTTTTCATATCAGTTACCCCCTTCTTCAGTCAGTTTGATAAATAATTTCTGCAGGTTCATAGCGGAGAGCGACAGTTTCTCATAATCTTTTAGTAACAAGTCGTAGAACAGTTCCCGGTGGTTGGCGTCTAATCCAAGCACCGGCTCGTCGAAAATCACATACGGCACTTCAAGAGCAAGAGCGACTGTCAGCTTAAAGACTGACTGATAACCTTTTGATAATGCTTTGAAATTTTTTCCCGTGTCAAGACCGAATTTTTCCGCGATCTCAAATGCCTTTTTTATATTAAAACTGTCGTAAAAACGGCTGATCCATTTAAACTGTTCTTTAATTTTCAAACCGGTGTCATAAAGATCGGTCTCGCTCATGCAGAAGATTTTTTCGTGGACATCCATGTTTTCCCGCGCCTGAATACCATCGATAAAGACTTCTCCACTATCTGCAAAGATACGGTTGGCGATAATGCTGATCAATGTAGACTTTCCAGCTCCGTTTCTTCCCAGGAATCCGTAAATTTTCCCGTATTCAAAGGAGACCGAGATATTATCAAGGGCGGCTATCTCTCTGTATTGCTTACTTACATTTTTAATTTGAATTGCGTTCATTTTCATAACCCCTTTCTATCAGTGTGATAACTTCTTCTTTTGTCATATGCAGTTTGCCGGCCTCATCAATGAGAGAAGCAATAAACTGATCGTAAAACTGCCCCTGCCTTTTCCGGCGAATTTTTTCTACGGCGCCTTCCTTTACAAACATTCCCAAACCTCTTTTCTTATAGATAATTTCATCGCCCACAAGCAGATTCATGCCTTTTAAAACAGTATGGGGATTAATACTGAATAAAGCGGAAATCTCATTTGTCGAGGGAACTTTCGTCTCCTCAGGGTATACTCCTGTGAATATGGAGTCCTCCAACTGCTCCGCGATTTGTATGAAGATAGGCTTTTCGATATTTGGATTTATGTTCAACTATAGCACCTCTCTTTTTGAGTGTCAGTTTGTTAGTTGAGTAACTAACTAGGTTGCGAGTGTGATTGTAAACGATGAGGAGAATGGTGTCAAGAGTTTTTAATATGTTTTTATCAGTTTTTCTTGAAATACGACATGAGTCTATATAAGATAATAGTAAAAGCAAAGCGAAAAGCAGCAGTAAATGTACTGTGACAGCTTATAAAGTGAGGACGGCATATGGAAAGAGAAGCGTACAATAGGAAGAAAGACCTGAAGGGACAATCCGGCGTACGGAAAAAAGTAATCTGCATAGCAGGGGGCGTTGTTTTAGTACTTGCCCTTGTGTATCTGGGAATAGCGCTGTACTTCCAGAGTCATTACTTTTTCCGGACAAAGATCAATGGCCACGATGTCGCGGGAAAGACTGTGTCTGCGGCAGAAGAAGCGCTGAAAGAAGATGTGTCCTCCTACGAGCTGGAATTAGTCGGACTTGATGGAGCGAGAGAGACTGTCGCGGGATCAGATATTTCCATGAAGTATGAGAAATGTGACGGGGCAGGGAGGATACTAAAGCAGCAGAATATTCTCCTGTGGCCGGGAGCCCTGTTTCGGGCGCCGGAGTATGAGACGGAAGTAGAGATTTCCTATAATGACGAACAGTTTCAGGAAAAGATTGCCTCCCTCGGGGTGGTCACTGCCGAACAGACACAGCCGGTATCGGCATATCCCCGGTATGACGGAGAGCAGTTTGTAGTAGAGCCGGAACAGTACGGAACAGCAGTGCAGACAGATATACTGAAGGAAAAGATGGCGGAGTCATTCGCCTCACTGGAGGAGACGCTTGATCTGGAGGAGGCCGGATGTTACGCGTCACCGGCGTATACAGCCGGATCTCCGGAAGTGCAGCAGGCCTGTGACGTGATGAACCGGTACTGCCAGACCAGGATCGTATATCCGATGACAGAAGAGGTTGTGATCGACAAGTCTGTGATCTCAGGGTGGCTCTCCACAGATGAGAATATGCAGGTTGTGATCAGCGAAGAGGCAGTCAGAGGGTGGCTTCAGCAATTTGGAGATACTTACGATACGATAGGAACTACCAGGACATTTACAACTCCCACAGGCAAGCAGGCGACTGTGTCAGGAGGCACTTACGGGTGGTCAATCAATGAGAAGGCGGAGTACGATGTGATCATTGACGCTGTGAAAAACAGCAGGGTTCTGGAGCGCGAGCCGGAGTATTATATCAGCGGACACGCAGCGGTACACGGAATGCCCGACTGGGGAAGTACTTATATTGATGTGGATCTGAGCGAGCAGCATATGTGGTATGTGGTGGATGGAAGTATCGCGCTTGAGACAGATGTGGTAACCGGCCGGCCCACGCCTGAGAGAATTACGCCGGAGGGAACCTATTCGATCGTGGAGATGGAGCGCAACCGGGTACTCAAAGGCTCGGTAAACCCCGCTACAGGAAAGCCTTCCTATGAGACACCGGTGAACTACTGGATGCGTGTGACATGGTCGGGTATCGGATTCCATGACGCAACATGGCAGCCGGCGTTTGGAGGAGCTTTGAATCAGACGTCCGCAGGATCTCACGGGTGTATTAATATGCCATATGACAAAGCAGCGCAGCTCTATGAGATGGTGGAGATGGGGACTCCGGTGGTGATTCATTACTAAAAAGCAGAAAGAAAAGGCGGAGAAGGTTACTCCGCCTTTTGATATGCCATGCGCTCTCCGCCGTCTTCCGTATAGATAGTACCGCAGTACTTGAATCCGGTTTTATCCAGTATGTGCTGCATGATCCGATTGTCCCGGTGCGTGTCGACTTTCAGGTTTCCACACTGTTGAAATGCCCAGTTCAGACAAAAAGAGGCGGCGCCTTTTACTGTTCCGTCTGAAGTGATGCGGTGGACGACGCCGTACGGCCGTTCGTTGAGCCACTCTCCGTTGTAGATTCGCCTGTAAGTGTCATCAGGGCCCTCTTTATAATAAAAGGTTGCTATGATCTTTCCGTGTTCTTCACAGACGTAGGAGCAGCCCGATTCAATGTCAGACGCCGTCAGAGTCCGTTTCGGATAGGCCTGTCCCCATTGAAGCGGGTTGCCGTGACATGCCATGAACAGTCTGGCGTTTTCATACATTTTGCAGAGAAGTTCTAAGTCCTGCATGGTTGATTTTCTTATTTTCATATATAAGAGATGCCTTTCTTTACTTGGCGGTATTGTACCGATCCCCCGATGATTATAACAGAATGAATCACGATAGACAATCTACTATAAAAAGTGGTAATGTATAAATATAAATACAAAATATAGTAATAAAGGTATATTTTGCACAAAATTAAGTACAACCCCTATATTTGAGAACCATTATCAGGATAACGCTTGCGTTTTCGCAGGCTCAATGATATACTAGCGCATGTAAGTGATCCGGATATATTTCCGGAAAATGTCAGAGAACAAGAAAGAGTATTAAAAGATTTCAGGAGGAGGATTTACGAATGGCAAAATTCAGTTTTGACCAGTGGGAAGGCTTTGAAGGCCATCTCTGGAAAGAAGAAGTAAATGTGCGTGATTTCATTCAGCACAACTATACTCAGTATGACGGAGACGAGTCTTTCCTGGCAGGGCCTACAGAAGCAACAGATAAACTCTGGGGAGAACTTCAGAAACTCCAGAAGGAAGAGCGCGCCAAGGGAGGCGTTCTGGATATGGAGACAGAGGTTGTCTCAGGTCTTACTGCTTACGGTCCGGGATATATCAATGAAGAGATGAAGGATTTAGAGCAGGTAGTCGGACTTCAGACAGATAAACCGCTCAAAAGAGCATTTATGCCGTACGGCGGAATCAAGATGGCTGAGCAGGCATGTACAACATACGGATACACTCCAAGCGAGGAACTCCATGAAATCTTTACAAAATATCATAAGACTCACAACCAGGCAGTATTTGATATTTATACACCTGAGATGAAAAAGGCGCGTCATAATAAGATCATTACGGGTCTTCCGGATACATACGGAAGAGGACGTATCGTTGGGGACTACCGCCGTGTGGCTCTCTACGGAATTGATTACCTGATCGAGAAGAAAGAGTCTGATTTTGTAGAGTACGAAAGACACGGAATGAAGGGGACAGACTTCCGTCTTCGCGAGGAGATTGCAGATCAGATCCGCGCGCTCAAGGGAATGAAAGAGATGGCGTCCGTTTACGGCTATGACATTTCCAAACCGGCCTCCAACGCCAAAGAGGCGGTTCAGTGGCTGTACTTCGGATACCTTGCCGCGATCAAGACACAGAACGGAGCAGCCATGAGTGTGGGACGTGTGTCCACCTTCCTTGACATTTATATTCAGAGAGATCTGGAGAGAGGAATCCTCACAGAGGAGCAGGCTCAGGAGCTGATCGACCACATTGTCATGAAGTTCAGAATGGTGAAGTTCGCGAGAGTTCCGTCATATAATGAGCTGTTCTCAGGCGACCCGGTATGGGCGACACTTGAGATGGCCGGTATCGGAATGGACGGACGCCACATGGTGACAAAGAGCGATTACCGTTTCCTCCACACGCTGGAGAATATGGGACCGTCACCGGAGCCGAACCTGACCGTACTGTATTCTTCTAATCTGCCGGAGAACTTTAAGAAGTACGCGGCGTACATTTCCGTGAAGACAAGCTCTATCCAGTATGAGAACGATGATGTGATGCGTCCGGTATGGGGCGATGATTATTCTATCTGCTGCTGCGTATCCGCTACAGAGACAGGTAAAGAGATTCAGTTCTTCGGTGCCCGCGCCAACCTGGCAAAATGCCTTCTGTACGCGATTAACGGCGGTGTGGACGAGAAGTCAAAAGAGCAGGTGGCTCCGCTGTACAGACCGATTACATCAGAGTATCTTGATTATGATGAAGTGATGGAGAAATATGACCAGATGATGGAGTGGCTGTCCAAACTGTATGTGGACACCCTGAATATGATCCATTACATGCATGACAAATATTACTATGAGGCTGCGGAGATGGCGCTGATCGATACAAACGTAAGGCGTACGTTTGCGACAGGTATCGCAGGATTCTCGCATGTGGTAGATTCACTGAGCGCGATCAAATACGCGAAGGTAAAAGCAATCCGCGATGAAAACGGACTTGCCGTGGATTATGAAGTTGAGGGAGATTTCCCGAAATACGGAAATGACGATGACAGAGCGGATGAGATCGCTGTATGGCTTCTGAGAACTTTCATGAGCAAACTGAAGAAGTGCCATACTTACAGAAATTCCGAGCCGACGACATCGATCCTTACGATTACGTCGAACGTAGTTTACGGTAAGGCTACCGGTTCACTTCCGGACGGAAGAAAAGCAGGAGAGCCGCTGGCGCCGGGAGCGAACCCGTCATACGGCGCTGAGAAGAGCGGATTACTGGCATCTCTGAACTCAGTTGCAAAGCTTCCGTACGAGCAGGCGCTTGACGGAATCTCTAATACACAGACGATCAGCCCGGGAGCACTGGGACATGACGACAACGAGCGCAAGAACAATCTTGTTCATGTGATGGACGGATACTTCGATCAGGGAGCGCATCACCTGAACGTGAATGTATTCGGTACAGAGAAACTGATCGATGCAATGGAGCATCCGGAGAAAGAAGAATACGCGAACTTTACGATTCGTGTATCAGGATATGCGGTGAAGTTTATAGATCTGACAAAAGAGCAGCAGCTTGACGTGATCGCAAGAACATGCCATGCAGCAATGTAATTTTCACTGAAAGATAATTTTCGGGGACGTAGTAAAAATAAATTCACTACGTCCCTGTTTAGCTGTCAGGGATACAGGAGGATATTGCCGTATCCCGAAAGGAGAAGTTATGCAAGGTTATATTCATTCTACCGAGAGTTTCGGTTCTGTGGACGGTCCCGGCGTCCGCTTTATTATTTTTGTGAGCGGATGTCCGATGCGATGTCAGTTCTGCCACAATCCGGATACATGGAATATGCAGGCGGGGGAGTCCAGAAGCGCGGATGAATTGATAAAGCAGGCGCTCAGATACCGGGCGTACTGGAAAGATGGAGGCGGTATTACCGTTAGCGGAGGCGAGCCTCTCATGCAGATGGATTTTATGATCGAGCTTTTTAAGAAAGCAAAAAAAGAGGGTATTCACACGACGATTGATACAAGCGGAGCGCCGTTTACGAGGGAGGAGCCGTTTTTCGGCAAGTTCAATGAACTGATGGAATATACAGATCTGCTGCTTGTGGATATTAAGCATATTGACGATGAGCAGCATAAAATTCTGACGGGCCGGGGGAATAAAAATATTCTGGATATGGCGGAGTATCTCTCAGACATCGGAAAGCCGGTCTGGATCCGTCATGTGCTTGTGCCCCGGAGAAATGATGAGGATGAGTACCTGGAGAAGCTTTACGACTTCATCAGTAAGCTGGGCAATGTGGAGAAGACAGAAGTGCTTCCCTATCATACTTTCGGAGAATATAAGTGGAAGGAACTGGGCTTTGACTATCCTCTGGAGGGGATCGAGCCGCCGACTAAAGAACGGATCGAGAATGCCAACCGGATTCTTACGGGGCAGCAGAGAGGAGTATAGATATGAACAAGAAGGAAATACTGGAGATCCGCAAACAGTTTACACCGGCCAACTGCGCCATTACGAGAATATGCGGCTGCTATGTGGATCACGAGAAAAATAAAAAATTAGAGTCAAAAGACGCATTTCTTTCTCTTCCGGAGGAAGAAACATTCAAATATTTTGATATTTTTAAGAAGACCCTCTCGGGAACTGTCGGAAAGAATATGCTTAATATGGAGTTCCCTCTCGAGGCTGAGATGCCGGGCGGTACCCAGGAATTTCTTCTGAAACTGCGCGACAGCAGGCTGGAAGACGATATGCTTCTGGAGGAATTTTACGATAAAGTTATCGCTACATACGAGTATGCCGAAAACTATTATATTATACTGATTCACGCCATGTATGACATTCCGGGGAAATCTTCGGATGATATTGAGATGTTCGACGCCTCGGATGAGGTGTATGAGTATCTCCTTATGAGCATCTGTCCAGTATCGCTGTCAAAGGCAGGGCTTTACTATAATGCTCAGGACAATCGGATCGAGGACCGGGTGAGAGACTGGATCGTGGATATGCCGGATAAGGGCTTCCTCTTTCCGGCATTTAATGACCGCAGTACTGATCTTCACAGTATGCTCTATTACACGAAGAAATCATCGGAACTCCAGCCTGAGCTGATCGATCAGCTTCTGGGCGCGAAGATGCCCATGTCGGCTGACGACCAGAAAGAAACCTTCCAGATGATCATAGAAGATACCCTTGGGGAGGACGGGGATTATGAGACTGTCCGCAGCATACATGAGACACTGAATGATCTGATCGAGGAGCATAAAGAAGAGCCGGAACCACTGGCTCTGGATAAGACGGAGATGAAAAAGATTTTCGAGCAGAGTGGTGTGGACGCTGAAAAGATGGAGAATTTTGACAGGAATTTTGAGGAAAACGCAGGAGAGAAGGCTGCTCTTCTGGCGACGAATATTGCCGACACGAGAAAGTTCAACATCGAGACTCCTGACATTATCATTAAGGTCAATCCCGACCGCGCAGATCTGGTGGAAACGAGAGTAATCGACGGGCGTCAGTGTCTTGTCATTCCGGTAGACGACCATATCGAGGTGAATGGAATCAATGTACGAACCATCCGCAAAAGGGAGAGCGGCGGCAGTGATACCATAACAGATTTTACAGAAGAATAGGAAAAGTCAGAACAGGACTCGCGGATGCGGGTCTTGTCCTGTCTTATGCGTCTCCATCCAAAATTATTTCCATTCCCACCTTCTGAGGCTTCAGGCCACAATTTTCGTAGAATTTCATGGCAGATTCATTGCAGCTCCATACATTAAGCGTCACATTGTAACAGCCCTGTTCCTTTGCGAATTCCAAAACAGCGTCATACAGGGATTTTCCGACATGCATGCCCCGCATCTTCTCATCCACGCAAAGATCGTCAATGTACAGAGTTCTGATATCTGTCAGTATATTATGGTTTAAGTGCTGCTGAAAAATACAGAAGGCGTAGCCCTGGAGGCAGTCGTTTTCATCCACAGCGGCTAAAACCGGACGGTTTCTGTCGTGTAAGATCTCCCTGAGCTGATCATCCGTATATTTTCTCTGTCCGTACTTAAAAAGATCCGGACGTCCTTTGTGATGGATAAGAGCGACCTGCTCAAGCAGTTCGTTGATTCGGCGAATATCTTTCTCTGATGCCATGCGTACTCTCATTTTTATTATCTCCTTTCGCAATTCCCTGTTATGATACACAATCTATTATAGACTTCTGTGAAAACAAGCACAAGAAAAGATATGCATTTGCCCAAACAGATGAGTTATGGTAGGATAAGACGGAAAATACTTGTGCAGAAAAATGGAGGAATCAACATGACAGACATCAGAAATGCAGAAAACTGGAGCTTTGAGACAAAACAGGTGCATATCGGCCAGGAACAGCCGGATTCCGCCACAGGAGCCCGGGCAGTACCGATCTATGCGTCTACATCATTTGTGTTTGATAACTGCCGTCATGCGGAGGATCTGTTTGCCCTGCGTGACGCGGGAAATATATACGGAAGGCTGACAAATCCCACAGAAGACGTGTTTGAGAAGCGAATAGCGGCGCTGGAGGGCGGTACGGCAGCGCTGGCTACGGCTTCGGGAGCAGCCGCTATCACTTATACATTCCAGGCGCTGGCAAAAGCGGGAGAGCACATTGTGGCTTCCAAGAGAATATACGGCGGCACATATAATCTGCTTGCCCATACGCTCCCTCTTACAAGCGGGATTACGACTACTTTTGTTGACCCGGAAGAAGAGGGCGCTTTTGAGGCGGCGATTCAGGACAATACAAAAGCTATCTTCACCGAGACGCTGGGCAATCCGAATTCCAATGTGGCGGATTTTGAGACGCTCTCTGCCATTGCCCGCAGGTACAAGATTCCTCTGGTAGTGGACTCTACCTTTGCCACGCCATATCTCGTGCGGCCCATCGAGCATGGCGCGGACATTGTGATACACTCAGCTACTAAATTTATCGGAGGACATGGCACGGCGCTTGGAGGAGTGATTATTGACAGCGGCCGGTTCGACTGGAAGGACTCGGGCAGGTATCCGTGGATCTCCGAGCCGAATCCCAGCTATCACGGCGTTTCGTTTGCCGAGGCGGCGCCGGGGGCAGCCTTCGTGACTTATATCCGCGCCGTGCTTCTCAGAGATACGGGAGCAACCATGTCTCCCTTCCATGCGTTCCTGCTTTTACAGGGGCTGGAGACTCTGTCGCTCAGAGCGGAAAGACATGTGGAAAATGCCCTGAAGATTGTGAAGTATCTCTCTGGCCATTCGCAGGTGGAAGCAGTCCACCATCCTTCTCTGGAAAGTGAACCGACGCATCCGTTATATCAGAAGTACTTGCCGAATGGCGGCGGATCGATTTTCACTTTTGAGATTAAAGGAGATGAGAGGGACGCGCAGAGATTTATTGACAGCCTGCCGATCTTTTCTCTGCTGGCCAATGTGGCGGATGTTAAATCGCTTGTGATTCATCCCGCTACAACGACCCACAGCCAGTGCACTCCGGAAGAACTGGAAGAGCAGGGAATTAAACCAAATACGATCCGTCTTTCCATCGGGATTGAGAAGGTGGAGGATCTGATTGCCGCCCTTGAGGCAGGCTTTGAGAGCGCGTTTTGATAGTTCTGTTTTTTGTGAAAAAAGTATAAATAAACCATGAAATGCACAAATAATACTTGATTTATTTGTGCATTAATACTAATATAATGATTAGTTAATTAACTAATTAAAAATGGAGGGATAAATATGCGCTGTGATCTGAACAACCTTCCAACCCTCGGAATGATGGGGATTGTGATGCATAAAGTAATGAACAGAGCCAGGGGTATGTATCAGGAATTTGACCTGAATAAAAGCCAGGCAAGCATACTGTTTACTCTGCACCAGCGGGACTCTATGTCGCAGAAGGAACTGGCCTCCAGACTGAATGTGACGGCTCCATCCATAACTTCTGCCATCCAGAAGATGGAGAAAGAGAACTATCTCACACGCCGCCCGGATGAAAAAGACCAGAGGGTGATGCGGCTGTCGCTGACCGAGAAGGGAAAGTCGTGTGTCCGGGGCGTCCGGACAGTGGCCGAAGAGATGGAGAACCTGATGTTTCAGGGAATGAATGCCGAGGAGGTACTGCTTCTCAGGAGATTTATGATACAGATTTACGACAACTTGAGAGAAGAGTAATCATACGCTGATATGAAAGAACATCTACGACGGAAAGGAATAGCGTGCAATGAAAAATTTGTTTAAATACGCGGTGGAGCACTGGAAGTCTCTGATCGCCATTATAGTGATTCTTTTTATTCAGGCATATTGCGACCTGTCACTTCCTGCTTACACTTCTGATATTGTAAATGTGGGAATTCAGCAGGGAGGGCTGGAGGACCGGATACCTGAGGCTGTCTCAGAGGAAGAGATGGAGCGCCTGCTGCTTTTCGTATCTTCCAGTGACCGGGAAACGGTGCTTGACGCCTATACAATGGATGAAAATACCTATGATATGAGCGCTTATGTTCTGGAAGACTCCATGACTGATGAGAGAATCAATGAACTGTCCGATATTCTGAGCGGACCGATGATGCTTACCGCGGGATTCGAGTCCGGCAGCGAGATGACGGGACAGATAGAAGAACAGCTGAAAGCAAATATGCCTTCAGATCTTGTAAGCGATGACATGAACATGTTTGATCTTATGCGGCTTCTTCCCGGGGAGCAGAAAGACTCTCTTGTAGAACAGATGGAAAAGCAGATGAAAGATATGCCAGAGACCATTTTAGAGCAGGCGGCAGTCAGCTATGTGGGAACAGTTTATGCAGAACTTGGAATGGACCTTGACGGTATACAGATCCGCTATCTTCTGACAACCGGAGGAAAGATGGTAGGTCTTGCGTTTCTCGGAATGGCGGCAAGCGTGTTGGTAGGATTTCTGGCTTCACGCGTAGGAGCCGCTACAGGACGTGACCTTAGAGGAAGAGTGTTTCATAAGGTAGTCGGATTCTCAAATAATGAGTTCGATCACTTTTCCACAGCGTCTCTGATTACGAGGAGTACGAACGATATTCAGCAGATTCAGCTGATTATTGTGATGCTGCTCAGAATTGTTTTGTATGCTCCGATTCTGGCGATCGGAGGAATTATCCAGGTATTCCAGACTAATGTGTCTATGTCGTGGATCATTGCGCTGGCTGTTGCCCTGATCGCGTTCGTTATTCTTCTGCTGTTTGTAATTGTAATGCCCAGATTTAAGATGCTGCAAAGTCTTGTGGACCGGGTCAACCTGGTTACGAGAGAGATTCTTACCGGGCTGTCGGTGATCCGCGCTTTCAGCACGCAGAAATATGAGGAGGAGCGTTTTGATGGCGCGAACAGAGACCTGACAAGAACGAACCTCTTTGTTAATCGGGCAATGACGTTTATGATGCCGGTTATGATGCTTGTAATGAACGGGATCTCGGTTCTGATCATGTGGACCGGCGCGCACGGTATCAGCGACGGACAGATGCAGGTGGGAGATATGATGGCCTTTATTCAGTATACGATGCAGATTATCATGGGATTTCTGATGCTCTGCATGTTGTCCATCATGCTTCCGAGAGCGGCAGTGGCCGCAGACCGTGTACAGGAGGTGCTTGACAGCCGGACTGTAATTCATGATCCGGAGAAGCCGCTGACATTTGATGAAGATGAGAAGGGGCTTCTCGTCTTTGACCATGTGTCTTTCAAATATCCGGGAGCGGACGAGAGTGTTCTTCACGATATTACTTTCACGGCAAAACCGGGCGAGACAACCGCGATCATAGGAAGCACCGGAAGCGGAAAGTCTACACTGGTAAATCTGATTCCACGTTTTTACGATGTGTCGGAGGGCGTGATTACCCTTGACGGAGTGGACATTCGCAGTGTCGCTCAGCATGAACTGAGAGAAAAGCTGGGATATGTACCCCAGAAAGGAGTTCTGTTCTCAGGCGATATTGCGTCCAACATTATGTTTGGAAACCCAGGGGGAACAGAGGATGAAATGGCGGAGGCGGCCCGTATTGCCCAGGCTGCAGAGTTTATCGAACAGAAACCGGACCGTTATGAAAGCCCGATTTCCCAGGGCGGCTCCAACGTGTCAGGAGGGCAGAAACAGCGCCTCTCTATTGCCAGAGCCATTGCGAAACATCCGGAAGTATTTATTTTTGATGACAGCTTCTCCGCGCTTGATTTCAAGACAGACGTAACGCTTAGAAAAGCGCTGAAGGAGAAAACGAAAGACAGCACAGTGATCATAGTCGCCCAGAGGATCAGCACGATTCTGAGCGCAGAGCAGATTATTGTACTGGATGAAGGAAAGATCGCCGGTATCGGGACTCACGGGGAGCTTCTTGAAAACTGTGAAGTGTACCGTCAGATTGCCGCCTCACAGCTCTCGGAATCTGAGCTCAACAGAGGAAGAAGAAGCGGCAGTGACGCAGAGGACTCCGGGCCGGGAGAAGCGGCCAAAGACCGTACCGGATGGACTGACGACAACGGAGAGGAGGTGCCGGCACATGCCTAGAGGGTTGCATGGCAATGGAAATGCCGCCGGAGAGAAAGCAAAAGATTTCAAAGGAACAATCAAGAAACTGATCCGCTATATGAGCGCGTTTAAGATTCACATGTTGTTTGTTGTTATATTCGCTGTATGCGGAACGGTGTTCAACATCGTCGGCCCGAAGATACTCGGGCAGGCGACGACAGAGATATTTAACGGCCTTGTAAGCAGGGTGTCGGGCGGCGGCGGAATGGACTTCGGCAGGATCGGGCGGATTCTTCTGATTACTCTGGGGCTTTATGTGATCAGCGCACTGTGTACTTTTATACAGGGGATCATCATGACAGGGGTTTCCCAGAAAACAACATACCGGCTGCGAAAAGAGATTTCCGAGAAGATCAACCGTATGCCCATGAATTATTTTGACACTAAGCCTGTGGGCGAAGTGCTTTCCCGTGTCACCAATGATGTGGACACATTAGGCCAGAGCTTAAATCAGAGCGCCACGCAGATGATCACTTCGGTGACGACGATTATCGGTGTGCTTATTATGATGCTTTCCATCAGTCCTCTTATGACACTGGTGGCACTCCTGATACTGCCGATTTCCGTGTTTCTGATCTCGTTTGTCATGAAACATTCCCAGAAGTACTTCCGGGGGCAGCAGAAATACCTGGGAAATGTAAACGGGCAGGTGGAGGAGATCTACAGCGGACATAATATTATCAAAGCGTTTAATAAAGAAGAAGATGTGATACACAATTTTAATGAGACGAACGATAAACTCTATGATTCGGCCTGGAAGTCTCAGTTCTTCTCCGGTATGATGATGCCGGTGATGCAGTTTATCGGGAATCTGGGATATGTGGGCGTCGCTATTCTCGGCGGTTTCCTGGCGATCCGCAGAGTCATTGAGGTGGGAGATATTCAGTCCTTTATCCAGTATGTCAGAAACTTTACCCAGCCGATCCAGCAGGTGGCTCAGGTGACGAATATGTTACAGTTGACCGCCGCTGCTTCTGAGCGCGTCTTTGAATTTCTCAATGAGGCGGAAGAAGATCAGACAGTGGAAAATCCGGTCTCAGCAGAAGGACTGAAAGGCAATGTGGAGTTTGATCATGTACACTTCGGCTATACGCCGGATAAGATCATTGTCAACGACTTCTCGGCAAAAGTGAAAGAAGGTCAGAAAATTGCTATTGTCGGGCCTACAGGAGCCGGCAAGACGACGATGATCAAACTGCTTATGCGTTTTTATGATGTGAACAGCGGAGCGATCAAGATCGACGGCCATGACATCAGAGACTTTAACCGCAGTGAATTAAGAGAGATGTTTGGCATGGTGCTCCAGGAAACATGGCTCTTCCACGGAACGATTATGGAAAATATACGTTACGGCAGGCTGGACGCAACAGACGAAGAGGTGATACAGGCAGCAAAAGCAGCACATGCACACCGCTTTGTACAGACTCTGCCGGGCGGCTATAATATGGAACTAAACGAAGAGGCAAGCAACGTATCTCAGGGCCAGAAGCAGCTCCTCACAATCGCAAGAGCGATTCTTGCCGATCCGAAGATACTTATTCTGGATGAGGCTACGAGCTCAGTCGATACGAGGACCGAAGTCCTGATTCAGAAAGCAATGGATAACCTGATGAAAGGCAGAACAAGTTTTGTCATTGCGCACCGCCTTTCAACTATCCGTGATGCCGATCTGATCCTGGTTATGAAAGACGGCGATATTATCGAGCAGGGAACTCACGAACAACTCCTCGCCGAAAACGGCTTCTACACCGAACTATATAACAGCCAATTTGAATCAACAGATCAGACGTGCGCCTGAGAAAAAGGGTATGGTCTTGTGAGCGTAGCTTACAGAAGACCATGCTCTTTTTTTCAGGCATAGGGGGAGGCTCTACAGTGAGATGAGGCACGAAGCGCGAAAATCAAACTGAAGTCTGATCGAACGAAGGGAAAGCCGAGTGCGTGTGTGCAGTGCGGACAGGGGCAAATTGAGGATGGCATCTGTGGCAAAAGTATGTTAGAATACATGAAAGATCAATAAAAAGTCGTATTCTCAACCCGGGAGGCGGCAGGAAATCTCAGTGCTTTATAGTGACAGAACTTACAGAAAGGACTTGCGTCATGGGATTTACACATTTTGACGAAAACGGCAAAGCGGTTATGGTTGATGTGACGGCCAAATCCGAATCAGTAAGGCAGGCGGAAGCAACAGGGAAGATTACGGTAAACCGGGAAGTGTTTCAGGCAATAAAGGCTGGAACTGTCGGAAAAGGAGATGTGCTCGGTGTTGCGGCCACGGCAGGCATCATGGGGGCGAAGAGAACCTCTGATCTGATTCCCATGTGTCATATTCTGCCTATTACGAACTGCAAGATTCATTTTGATATGGACGCCGATGAATGTGCCATCTACTGTAACTGTACAGTAAAAGTAACAGGGAAAACAGGGGTGGAGATGGAGGCTCTGACCGGCGTGAGCGTTGCGCTTCTGACGATCTATGATATGTGTAAGGCAATGGATAAGACGATGGAGATCGGAGCGGTCTATCTGGTGAAAAAGACAGGTGGAAAGAGTGGAGATGTATACAACGTCCGGCATGATCATGATTCGGAGCCGGGCGCTGATTCTCCGGTAACTGTAAAAAAGGAACTGAACATATTATAGGAAAACGGACTAAAACCAAGTCCGTTTTCTGCCGGTAATAAGAGAAACGGAGCTGGAAAAATGGCAGGAGAAAGATGGAAAACCGCGGTTGTGACGCTGAGCGATAAAGGATATGCCGGTGAGAGAGAAGATAAAAGCGGTCCCATGATCTGTGGGATACTGTCAGAGTCAGAGTATAATATAGTGAAAACAGTATTGTTGCCCGATGATCAGAAGGAAATAGAAAAGTGTCTTTGCAAACTTTGTGATAACGAAAAAGTGGATCTCATTCTGACAACAGGGGGGACTGGCTTTGCTCCAAGAGACTGTACCCCTGAGGCGACGATGGCTGTGGCTGACAGAAATGTCCCGGGAATTGCGGAAGCCATGAGACTGGCTTCTCTTGAAATTACGCCCAGGGCAATGTTAAGCCGCGCTGTTTCCGTAATCCGTGGAACAACGCTGATCATTAATCTGCCGGGGAGCCCGAAGGCGGCAAAAGAAAATCTCGAAGCAATACTTCCTTCTCTGAATCACGGCCTGGCGATTCTGACCGGACGCGACGGGGAGTGTGCGCGATGATAGATCAGCAGGGCAGAACGATCGAATATATGAGAGTTTCTGTAACAGACCGGTGTAATCTCAGATGTGTCTACTGTATGCCGGCAGGAGGTGTGACCTGTGTCAGACACGATGACATCCTCACCTATGATGAGATCACGAGGATATGCCGGATCGGAGCAGAGCTTGGGATAAGCCGGATCAAGCTGACAGGAGGAGAACCCCTTGTGCGCCGGGGACTGCCTGAACTCCTGGGAATGATCCGGCGGCTTCCGGGGATCGAACAGGTCACTTTGACGACAAACGGTATATTATTAAAAGAAAAAATAAACGAATTAGTTTCTAATGGCCTGGATTCAGTTAATATAAGCATAGACACATTAGATGGGAACCGGTACCGCGAGATTACGAGAGGCGGTGAACTGAACAAAGTGCTATCAGGAATAGAAACAGCTCTTAAGGTTCCGTCTTTAAAGGTTAAAATCAATTGCGTGCCGATGACGGAAACGCCCCGACAGGAATACATCCGTCTTGCCCGTCTTGCCAGGGATCATGAAATGGATGTGCGTTTCATTGAGATGATGCCGATCGGTCTGGGCAGAAAATATGGTTATGTGAGCGGCAGGCAGATCTATCAGACATTGAAAAATGAGTTCGGTGAAGCAAAGAGATGCTCCGGCAGGTTCGGCAATGGCCCGGCGGTTTACGTCTGCTTCCCCGGGTTTATAGGGAAGATCGGATTTATCGACGCGGTCTCGCACCAGTTTTGTGAGAAATGCAACCGGGTTCGGCTGACGTCGGAAGGGTATCTAAAACCCTGCCTTCAGTACGGCGCAGGAACCGATCTCAGAGATCTTATGAGGAGCGGTGCGGACGATGGGATTATCAGAGATGAGATGAGACGAACGATCTATGATAAACCGGCCTGCCATCATTTTGGCGAATGTGCCTGTGGCAAAGCCAGCGGGAAAAATGCTTCGGATGGAATGAAGCAGGACAATGGAGAAATGAAATATGAGACGAGAGATATGTCTCAGATCGGAGGATAGAAAACAGCGATGGGGAATGTGACAGCAGTCTGCACAAGTCCGGAAAAAGGAACTCAGAAGAGCAATGTCGGAAAGGCGCTGCTTATAGAAAACTATGGCATACAGGGAGATGCCCATGCGGGGAAATGGCACCGTCAGGTCAGTCTGCTCTCCTACGATAAGATTCAGATGTTCCGGGAAAAGGGAGCGGAAGTAGATGACGGCGCATTCGGGGAAAATCTTGTGGTGGAAGGTATCGATTTTTCCCGTCTTCCTGTGGGGACAAGGCTCTTGTGCAATGATGTTGTACTCGAAATAACTCAGATCGGAAAAGAATGTCATCACGGATGTCAGATATTTCAGAAAATGGGAGAATGCATCATGCCAAGAGAAGGTGTTTTTGCCAAAGTGATACGCGGCGGGATGATACAGACCGGGGATCAGATGCAGGTGATGAAATATGAATAAAATAAAGAGATGTCTTTTACTGACATTTATCGTGTGCTTTATTGTCGGCTGTGATTTGGCAGCTCCGGGAGCGGCGGGCGGCAGTCAGACAGAAGAAAGCTCTGCGGGCGGAGAACATATTCATATGACAGAAGACGGAGAATATTATACCTTCCTGGATGTGGAGGGGAACAGTTACGAAGCGCCGCTTCTGGAAAATGTGCCGAAATGCACATATGATTTTCAGCATCTTACCACAGATGAGACGACGGGCTATAAAAGTTTCCGTGATGAGGAAAATAACGTAACCGCGAAGTTTGGCATCGATGTGTCGGAATTCCAGGGAGAGGAGATCGACTGGAAGCAGGTAAAAGACAGCGGAGTGGAGTTTGTGATTATCCGCCTGGGATACCGTGCCTATGGGGAAAGCGGAGCGCTTGTGCTTGACGCGATGTATGAAAAAAATATCCAGGGAGCAACCGATGCCGGGCTTGACGTGGGTGTCTATTTTTTCTCTCAGGCGATCAGCGGGGCGGAAGCCGTGGAGGAAGCGGATTTTGTTCTGGAGCACCTCAATGGCTATGATATTACGGGGCCTGTAGTCTATGACACAGAGGAGATCAAGTGGGATACAGCCCGCACAGATAACAATACGAAGCAGGACTTTACAAACTTCTGTAAAGTATTCTGTGATACGATAGAACATGCCGGTTATGATACTATGATTTACTCCAATATGACATGGATGGCTTATACTCTTGATATGGAAGAACTTGCGGAATATGATTTCTGGTATGCGGATTACTACGATACTCCCCAGTGCCCGTATGACTATCAGATCTGGCAGTACAGCGAGAGCGGCGTGGTGCCCGGCATTAATGCAAATGTAGACTTAAATTTGTGGTTTGAAAAAGGAGAATGAGTGATGAAGTGGAATAAATTCCGTTTAAAGACGACAACAGAGGCGGAAGACATTGTCAGCAGCATGTTAATGGAACTTGGAATCCAGGGAGTTGAGATCGAGGATAAGATCCCGCTGACCCGACAGGATAAGGAGCAGATGTTTGTGGATATTCTTCCGGAGACCGAAGAAGATGACGGAGTCGCTTATTTAAGTTTTTATCTGGAGCCGGAGGAGGATAAAGATAAGATCCTTTCAGATGTACGCAGAGAACTTAAAGAGATGGCTTCCTATGTAAATGTGGGAGAGTGCCTGATCGAAGAGTCCCAGACCGAGGATGTGGACTGGGTGAATAACTGGAAACAGTACTTTCATCAGTTCTATGTGGATGATATTCTGATCATTCCCTCTTGGGAGGACGTTAAGCCTGAAGACAATGATAAGCTGGTGATCCACATTGATCCGGGAACTGCCTTTGGTACAGGAATGCACGAGACAACACAGCTTTGTATCAGACAGATTCGTAAATATGTGACAGAGAGCACAAGGATTCTGGATGTGGGATGCGGAAGCGGGATACTCGGCATGCTTGCCCTGAAGTTTGGGGCAGCATATTCTGTCGGTACGGATCTGGATCCCTGCGCCATCGAGGCGACGCACGAGAACATGGAAGTAAACGGCATATCCCAGGATCGGTATGAAGTGATGATCGGAAATATCATTGATGATAAAGAGATCCAGGAGAAAGTGGGATATGAGTGTTATGACATTGTGGCGGCTAATATTCTTGCCGATGTGCTGGTGCCGCTTACTCCTGTGGTGATCCATCAGCTCAAACCCGGAGGGATCTATATTACAAGCGGTATTATTGATGACAAAGAACAGACGGTGGTGGATGCTGTTAAGGCTGCGGGCCTGGAAGTTCTTGATGTGACTTATCAGGGCGAGTGGGTCTGTGTGACAGCAAGAAAGCAGAGCGCATAGGAGAGGGAAATGCAGCAGTTTTTCACAAGGTCTTCCTGGATCAGAGAAGGGAAAGTGTATCTGGAAGGCCCCGATGTAAATCATATAAAAAATGTTCTCCGAATGAGATCAGGGGAAGAAGTGCAGATCAGCGATGGAGCAGGAATGATATACCGGTGCAGTGTAAATTCCTATGAAGACGGGAAGGCCGTTCTAAATATTGTGGAAGAACTTAAGTCAGACACAGAGTTGCCCTCCCGCATTTATCTCTTTCAGGGGCTTCCGAAAGGCGATAAGATGGACTGGATCGTGCAGAAGGCGGTTGAACTGGGAGTATACCGAGTTATTCCGTTTTCCGCACGGCGCTCCATAGTAAAACTGGATGAGAAGAAAGCGAAAAAGAGACAGGAACGCTGGCAGGCTGTGGCAAAAGGCGCGGCAGAACAGTCAAAAAGAGGCACGATGCCTGTAGTGGAGAAGGTGCGGAGCTTTGAAGAGGCGCTCAGGACGGCCGAAGGACTGGACGTTGTTATGATACCCTATGAATTGGAAGAGGGAATGGGAGAGACAGCGAAAGTCATAGACAGTATTGAACCCGGACAGTCTGTAGGTGTTTTCATCGGGCCGGAAGGCGGATTTGAGAAAGAAGAGATCGATCTGGCCGTGCGGTTCGGAGCCGTTCCGGTTTCTTTGGGGAAGCGCATACTGAGGACGGAGACGGCAGGGTTGACAACACTCTCGATTCTTATGTATCATCTGGAGAGCAGGAGTCATAGTTTATAAGTAAGAGAAGTGTGAAGGAAGGATACTATGGAAGTATATTTGGACAATTCCGCTACTACGATGTGTTATCCGGAAGTAGGGGAACTTGTATATAAAGTGATGTGCCGGGATTATGGCAATCCATCCTCCATGCACAGAAAGGGAGTGCAGGCGGAACATTACATCAGAGAGGCAAAAGAGACGATCGCAAAGATCCTGAAAGTAAACACAAAAGAGATATTTTTCACTTCGGGCGGAACGGAGAGTGACAATCTGGCGCTGATCGGCTCTGCGAGGGCAAACCGCAGAAACGGCAATCATCTGATCACCTCTTCTATCGAGCATCCGGCCATTTTAAATACAATGCGTTATCTGGAGGAAGAGGAAGGCTTTCGTGTTACCTATCTCCCTGTAGATGAGCACGGAAGAATCCGTTTAGACGCGTTGAAGGAGGCACTGTGCCCGGAGACGATTCTTGTCTCAATCATGTATGTAAATAACGAGGTTGGAACCGTTCAGCCTATACAGGAAGCTGTGCGTATGGCGAAACAGTATAAACCATCCATTCTGTTCCACACGGACGCGGTACAGGGATACGGGAAATACCGGATATATCCCAGACGGATGGGGATCGATCTTCTCACTGCCAGCGGGCATAAGATCCACGGTCCGAAGGGAACCGGATTTCTCTATATTGACAGCAGAGCCAAGATAAAACCGATCATATTCGGGGGTGAACAGCAGAAGAATATCCGCTCCGGCACGGAAAATGTTCCCGGAATCGCGGGGCTTGGGCTGGCGTCTCAGATGATCTATCAGGATCTTGAGATGAAGTGCGCTCTGATGAGGGAACTCAAGGCGCGGCTTATGGACGGAATCGCCAGGATTGAAAACACAGTAGTGCATGGCCCTGCGGATGAGGGCGGCGCGCCTCATATTGTCAGTGTGGGATTTGCCGGTGTGAGAAGCGAGGTGCTCTTGCACTCGCTGGAAGATAGGGGGATCTATGTGTCATCCGGCTCGGCGTGCTCATCCAACCATCCGGCCGTCAGCGGCGTGTTAAAAGGAATCGGCGCCTCCAGGGAATATCTGGATGCGACGGTCCGGTTCAGTATGTCTGAGTTCACAACAAAAGAAGAAATTGACTATACGCTGGAAACGCTATATAATTGTATACCGATGCTGAGGAGATATACACGGCACTAAAAGGAGAGAATCATGAGATTTCATTCATTTTTGATTAAATACGGGGAGATCGGAATTAAAGGGAAGAACCGCTATATGTTCGAGGACGCTCTTGTGCGCCAGATCAGGTATGCCTTAAAAGAAGTGGACGGAGACTTCCTCGTGCATAAATGCCACGGCAGAGTGTATGTAGACTGTGACGGCGAGTATGACTACGATGAGGCCGTGGAGAGCCTTCAGAAAGTGTTCGGCATTGTGGGAATCTGCCCTGTCGTGAGAAAACCGGTCAGGGAAATAGAAGAACTGAAAAAGGATGTCACAGCATATGTAGGTCAGATGTATCCGGAAGGGGATAAAACCTTTAAAATCGAGGCGAGACGCGCCAATAAGAAATATCCGGTAAATTCGATGGAGATCAACTGTGAATTGGGTGAAGCTGTATTAGAGGCTTATCCCAGAATGCGCGTGGATGTTCATCATCCGGAAGTGCGCCTGAACGTGGAGATCAGGGAGGAAGTCTATATTTATTCGGAGATTATTCCGGGTCCCGGAGGGATGCCTGTGGGAACGAACGGAAGTTCCATGCTTCTCCTGTCAGGAGGCATCGACAGTCCTGTGGCGGGATATATGATCGCCAAACGAGGCGTCGAAATAGAGGCAGTCTACTTCCATGCGCCGCCGTATACAAGCGAGCGCGCAAAGGAAAAAGTGATTGATCTGGCAAGACTTGTCTCAGCTTATTCTGGTCCGATTAAACTGCATATTGTAAACTTTACCGATATTCAGCTTTATATCTACGAAAAGTGCCCGCATGACGAACTGACGATCATTATGCGCAGGTACATGATGCGGATTGCAGAGCATTTCGCGAAAAAAGACGGATGCCTGGGGCTGATAACAGGGGAGAGCATCGGGCAGGTGGCCAGTCAGACAATGCAGAGTCTTGCGGCGACAAACGCGGTGTGTACGCTTCCCGTATACCGTCCGCTTATTGGATTTGACAAAAAGGAGATTGTGGAAATCTCGGAGAAGATAGATACCTATGAAGTGTCGATTCAGCCCTATGAAGACTGCTGTACGATTTTTGTGGCGAAACATCCGGTGACAAAGCCGAATGTGGAGCGGATCGAAAAGTCAGAGTTGAACTTGTCAGAAAAGATAGACGAGATGATGAATGCGGCGATCGAGAGCGCGGAAGTGATCACAGTAGGGAAATAAAAGCCGGCAAAAAAGCTGCCTCGCAATGAGACAGCTTTTTGTATGAACAATAACTATTTGATAATGTAAGAATCCAGTGCAGCGAGGATGTCGTCTATGTTGCCGTCAGCGTGAATGTTGAGATCGATCGGCTTGGAAAGGTCCAGGCTGAAGATTCCCATGATTGATTTGGCATCTATAACATATCTTCCTGATACTAAATCGAAGTCATTGTCATATTTTGTAATTTCGTTTACAAAAGATTTTACTTTGTCGATTGAGTTTAATGAAATCTGTACGGTTTTCATTTTAATAGTCCCTCCTTGAATCATACAATAAAATCGGGCTTCAAACCCTATGTATATTCTACGAGATGCATAGGTAAAAGTCAAGAAACAATAGAGGAAAAAAGAGGTAAAATTGTTATGAAAAAAGCGGCGCTTCACAATTTGGGATGCAAAGTGAACGCATATGAGACGGAAGCGATGCAGGAGATGCTGGAAAACGCAGGATATGAAATTGTCCCTTTCAGAGAGGGGGCTGACATATACGTTATCAATACCTGCACCGTAACGAATATTGCCGACCGGAAATCAAGGCAGATGCTGCACCGGGCAAGAAAGATGAACCCGGACGCGGTGGTAGTGGCAGCAGGATGTTATGTACAGGCGCAGGATGGCAAAGAGGTCGATTCGTGCATTGATATTGTAATAGGTAATAACCATAAAAAAGATCTGATACGGCTCCTGGAAGAATATATAAAAAACCGGACAGATCAGACAACCGTCGAACTGGAAAACCTGGATCGCACGAATGAATATGAAGAGCTGAACCTTACAAAACCGGGGGATCATACGAGAGCCTATATTAAAGTCCAGGACGGCTGCAATCAGTTCTGCACCTACTGTATCATTCCCTATGCAAGAGGGCGCGTGCGAAGCAGAGCGATGGAGGATGTGACTCGTGAGGTAAAACAGCTCGCGGAAAACGGGTACAAGGAAGTTGTCCTTACGGGAATCCATCTAAGCTCTTATGGAATAGATTTCGACAAAGAGAGGCATCTTCTTGATCTGATCAGAGCGGTTCACGATGTGGACGGCATCATGCGGATACGCCTGGGATCGCTGGAACCAGGCATTATAACAGAAGATTTCGCGCGGGAACTGAGTTTGCTTCCTAAGATATGCCCGCATTTTCATCTGTCGTTGCAAAGCGGATGCGATTCTGTGCTCAAGAGGATGAACCGAAAATATACAAGCGGGGAGTACTATGAGAAATGTCTGATTCTGCGGAAATATTTTGATAATCCAGCTCTGACGACCGATGTGATCGTCGGGTTCCCGGGAGAGTCCGAGGAGGAATTTCAAAAGTCCTATGACTTTGTGGATAAAGTAAGTTTTTACGAGACGCACATTTTCAAATATTCCAGACGCGAGGGGACAAAGGCGGCCCGGATGGAGGGGCAGGTCAGTGAGAAGATAAAATCAGAGCGCAGCGCACGCCTGATCGCTCTGGGAGAAGAAAAGAGAAAGGAATACGAGAAGCGTTTCATTGGGAAAAAGGTAGAAGTGCTTGTAGAGGAAGACGCTCTGGTGGAAGGCAGAACCGTTCAGGTAGGATACACAAGAGAATATATGAAAATTGCACTAGAGACGAAAGAAAATCTGAAAAATAGTATCATAAAAGTGCAAATTGAAAATGGTTCACAAATTATACGTTGAATTTTCAGGGGGATTATATTAGAATTGTAAATAGGGGTTCTGGGATTTTTTTCAGAGATGTAAGGAGTTATTCTGTCAGAGGAATACGACTTAACATATAAAATACGGTAAAGGAGGAAAGTACGATGAGTGATCTTAGCAACACTCAATTCTTTCAGGTTGAGCCGGGCCCGCAGATCTCAGCAAAGGATATTCTTGAGATCGTGTTTAAAGCCCTGAAGGAAAAGGGGTATAATCCGGTCAATCAGATCGTTGGGTATATTATGTCGGGCGATCCGACCTATATCACCAGCTATAACGGAGCAAGGAGCCTGGTGATGAAGGTAGAGAGAGACGAGCTGGTGGAAGAACTTTTAAAAGCGTATATCGAACACAATTCATGGGAATAATCTGTTATGAGAATTATGGGACTTGATTACGGGACAAAGACTGTGGGCGTTGCGATCAGCGATCCGCTCGGAATAACAGCCCAGGCTGTCGAGACGATTGAGCGGAAAGAAGAAAACAAACTGAGACGGACCTGTGCCCGGATTGAAGCTCTGATTGAAGAGTATGACATCGAAAAGATCGTACTGGGTTTTCCCAAACATATGAATAACGATATAGGGGAGCGCGCAGAAAAATCGCTGGAGTTCCGGGATATGCTGCACCGCCGGACAGGCCTGGAGATCATCATGTGGGATGAACGGCTCACTACGACCGGCGCCGAGCGGGCCCTGATCGAAAGCGGAATAAGACGTGAGAACCGCAAGAAACATATCGACCAGGTCGCGGCTGTCTTTATCCTGCAGGGGTATCTGGATCTGCTTCGTATGAAGCAGGGCTGATCATCTGCGGGCGGAGATTCAGAAACAATTATAAGGGGCGTTTTTATGGAAAAAGTAAGGTTTACTTTTGCAGACGGTAATGGGGAAGACGAATTCTTTGTACTCGAAGAAACAATGATCAACGGTAGTACATACATACTTGTCACAGATTCCGAGGAAGATGATGCCCAATGCCTGATCCTTAAGGAAACGGCAGGGAACGGACCGGATGAGCGTGTGTTTGAGATCGTTGAGGACGAGACAGAATTGATAGCGGTTTCCAAAGTTTTTGAGGAGCTGCTGGAAGATATAAATATAGAAATGTAGGGTCTTAAAGATCATTACAATAGATTTACTTTACTGCGGGGAGAAAAAAGAACTCGGATGGAACAGAAAAACACAGAAGAACTGCTCAAAGAGAAACTAAGAGAAAAAGGATTAAAGGTGACGCACCAGAGAATCCTTGTATTGTCGGTTCTTGAACAGAACAGTGGAAGGCATATGACTGCCGAGGACATTTATGAACTTGTGTCGGAGGATTATCCGGAGATCGGTCTGGCTACGGTTTACCGTACGCTTCAGCTTCTCTGGGATATGCAGCTTGTGGACAGGCTCAACCTGGATGACGGCTGTGTACGGTATGAGATCGGTCATTTGCTCAAAGGTGATGCGAGACATAACCATCACCATCTTATATGCAAATCATGTCATAAGGTGATTCCGTTTGACGGTGACCTGCTGGACGATTTGGAGCATCACATCGAGGAATCTATGGGATTTCACGTTCTGGATCATGAACTGAAGTTTTACGGACTGTGCAGAGAGTGTATGAAAACGCAAAAATAGCAGATGTTTCATAATAGCAGTTCCCTGCAACTGCTGTTCTTTGTGTGCCCGGAAGTAATGTGATACATAAAATTTATGGAGGTGCTTATTATTTGAAAAGAGAAAAAAAAGGAAAACTGCGTATCATACCACTGGGCGGATTGGAACAGATCGGTATGAATATCACTGCCTTCGAGTATGAGGACAGTATTGTTATTGTGGACTGCGGACTGGCGTTCCCTGAGGACGACATGCTTGGAATCGACCTTGTGATCCCGGATGTGACCTATCTGAAAGATAACGCGTCCAAACTGAAAGGATTCGTGATTACCCACGGTCATGAGGACCATATCGGAGCGCTGCCCTATGTGCTCAAGGACATCAATCTTCCGATCTATACGACGAAGCTGACAATGGGAATCATTGAGAATAAGCTGAAAGAACACAATCTGTTGAGAAGTACAAGGCGTAAAGTAGTTCAGCATGGCCAGTCGATCAATCTCGGAAAATTCAGGATTGAGTTTATTAAAACAAACCACAGTATTCAGGACGCTTCTGCCCTCGCAATCTATTCGCCGGCGGGCGTTGTGATTCACACAGGAGATTTTAAAGTGGATTACACCCCTGTGTTTGGAGACGCCATTGATCTTCAGCGCTTTGCGGAGATCGGAAAGAAAGGCGTGCTTGCACTGATGTCTGACAGTACGAACGCGGAGCGGCGTGGGTTTACCCAGTCGGAGCGGACGGTCGGAATTACATTTGACCATATTTTTGCCGAGCATCAGAACACAAGACTGATTATCGCGACGTTTGCGTCTAATGTGGATCGTGTACAGCAGATTATCAATTCCGCATATAAATACGGCAGAAAAGTAGTAGTGGAAGGCCGGAGCATGGTAAATATCATCTCCACGGCATCGGAACTGGGCTATCTGGATGTGCCGGACAACACGCTGATTGAAATCGATGAAATGAAGAATTATCCGCCGGAGAAGATGGTGCTTATTACGACGGGAAGCCAGGGCGAGTCTATGGCTGCATTATCCAGAATGGCTGCCGATGTTCACAGAAAAGTGAGTATACAGCCCAATGATACGATTATCTTCAGCTCGAATCCGATTCCCGGAAATGAGAAGTCAGTTTCCCGCGTGATCAATGAATTGTCAGCCAAAGGCGCTGAGGTCATCTTCCAGGATACCCATGTGTCCGGACATGCCTGCCAGGAGGAGTTAAAGCTGATCTACTCCCTTGTGAAGCCGAAATACGCGATTCCGGTTCACGGAGAATACCGTCATCTCAAGGCCAATGCCGAAGTGGCGAAGTCTCTTGGTGTTCCGAAAGAGAATGTGTTTATCATTCAGTCCGGAGATGTGCTTGAACTGGATTCCGAGTCCGCGAAAGTGGTGGATAAAGTACACACGGGAGCCGTGCTTGTGGACGGTCTCGGTGTGGGAGATGTTGGAAATATTGTCCTTCGCGACAGACAGCATCTTGCCGAAGACGGCATCATTATCGTAGTACTCACCCTGGAGCGGAGAACAAACCGCCTCCTTGCCGGACCGGATATTGTATCGAGAGGATTCGTGTATGTCAGAGAGTCCGAGAAACTTATGGACGACGCGAGAAAAGCGGTATCCGACGCGCTGGATAAGTGCCTGGGCGGACGCCATACAGACTGGAATAAGATTAAAATGGTAATCCGCGATTCCATGAATGATTATATCTGGAAGAAGACAAAGAGAAAACCGATGGTAATTCCGATCATTATGGATGTGGATGTATAATAAATAAAAGAAAGATAAAACAGCCGGTGCACAGAGATTTCTCTGTGCACCTGTGTCCGTTACGGGCAGCGAAAAAGGAGCGGCATATATGATAGTAGATGAGCGCATCGTCACATTTATCAATTCACTGGATACGAGAAACAGCGAGCTTTTGGAAACCATCGAGATGGAAGCCCGTGCGTCTGGCGTGCCGATTATACGCAGAGAGATGCAGAGCTTTCTCAAGGTGCTCCTGATGTTAAAAAAGCCCGCGCATATCCTCGAAGTGGGAACTGCCGTGGGATTCTCAGCCTTACTGATGAGCGAACATATACCTTCCGGGAGCCGGATCACAACAATCGAAAATTACGACAAAAGGATTCCCGTAGCCAGGCAGAATTTTATCCGCGCAGGCAGACAGAAGCAGATCAGGCTGATCGAGGGGGACGCTTCAGAGGTGTTAAAGACGCTCACAGGCGCCTATGATTTTATCTTCATGGATGCGGCGAAGGGGCAGTATATCCACTACTTGCCGGACATTTTGCGCCTGCTGCCGCAGGGGGGATGCCTTGTCTCCGACAATGTAATGCAGGACGGGGAAGTGATCGAATCCCGCTTTGCGGTGGAGCGGCGCAACCGAACTATTCATGCAAGAATGAGAGAGTATCTTTATGAATTAAAACATCACCGAGAACTTGTGACTTCGATCATTCCTCTGGGAGACGGAGTGGCAGTGAGCATAAAGCGCTAGAGTGCGCGTGAAAGGAAAAGAAATATGAGCAGACACCCGGAATTATTAATCCCGGCGAGCAGCCTGGAAGTGTTAAAGACCGCGGTCATATTTGGTGCTGACGCGGTATATATCGGAGGGGAAGCTTTCGGCCTGAGGGCCAAAGCTAAAAACTTCTCTATGGATGAGATGAGAGAGGGCATACAATTTGCGCATGCCCATGATGTAAAAGTATATGTAACAGCCAATATTCTGGCTCACAACGATGATCTTCCCGGTGTGAGAGAGTATTTTGAGGAATTAAAAGACATAAAGCCGGACGCCTTAATTATTGCCGATCCGGGTGTTTTTGACATTGCAAAAGAGATATGTCCCGAGATTGAGCGGCATATCAGTACTCAGGCAAACAATACGAATTATGGCACTTATAATTTCTGGTACCGGCAGGGTGCCAGCCGCGTGGTATCGGCGAGAGAGCTTTCCATGAAGGAGATCAGAGAACTCAGGGCAAACATACCGGATGATTTGGAAATCGAGACATTTGTTCATGGAGCCATGTGTATGTCTTATTCCGGGCGGTGTCTTCTGAGCAATTATTTTACCGGGAGAGACGCCAACCGCGGCGCGTGTACCCATCCCTGCCGCTGGAAATACGCGCTGGTGGAGGAAACCAGACCGGGAGAATACATGCCGGTCTATGAAAACGAGCGCGGCACCTATATTTTCAATTCCAAGGATCTGTGCATGATCGAGCATATCCCGGAACTTATCGACGCGGGGATCGACAGCCTTAAGATCGAGGGGCGCATGAAGACTGCCCTCTATGTGGCAACGGTAGCCCGAACCTACCGCAGGGCCATTGATGATTATCAGAAAGATCCGCAGCTGTATCAGAAAAATATGCCCTGGTACCTGGATCAGATCTCCAACTGTACTTACAGGCAGTTTACCACAGGGTTCTTCTTCGGAAAACCGGATGAGAGTACCCAGATCTACGACAGCAACACATATAATAAAGAGTACACATATCTGGGTATTGTAAACGAAGTAGAAGACGGCCTGTGCCGGATCGAGCAGAAGAATAAATTCTCTGTCGGTGAGATAATAGAGATTATGAAGCCGGATGGGGAAAATGTAAAAGTTCCGGTAAAACGCATTTTAAATGAAGACGGCCAAGAGCAGGAAAGCGCGCCCCATTCAAGACAGATTCTGTGGGTGGAACTTGGAGAAACACCGGAGAAATATGATCTTCTCAGAATGAAAGCCGAATGAAAGAAGCAGCAGAAAAATAATCTTGACATTTTCTTTGACAGATGGTAATATTCAGAGCATATAATAAATAAAGTTAAACCGATGATGCGGAGATCAAAGCACTCATGCGCGCACAGAGAGTCCGGGTAGGTGAGAGCCGGGCCGAGATGCAGTTTGCCAAATGGACCGCGGAGGGCACAGTCAAAGGGAATTCTCCCGAGTATTCTGTGACGTGAGGGCATACGTCAGTTGCCGGGGATATGCTGGTATCTCGCAGAGCGCACGGGGAATCCGTGAATCAAGGTGGCACCGCGGAAATATTATGTATTTACCGTCCTTGACAGAATAATTGTATTCTGTCGGGGACTTTTTTTGTGCAGGCGACGAACCAAAGTCCGGGCTTGCTCTTCCGGCAGAACAAAAAGGAGGATGTTATATGGAAAATGTGTTGGAAAGGCTGCGGTCTTACGCGCGGTCAGGGGAATACAAAAGAGTTCCGGTAAGTACGGAGCTCTACGCGGACGCGTTCACTCCCATTGAGGTGATGCGTACGCTGCGGGCGGCAAGCAGGCACTGTTACCTGCTGGAGAGCGCGGAGGACAGACAGCGGTGGGGAAGGTACTCTTTTCTTGGATATGCGCCGACGATGGAAATTACATGCGCCAATGGACATGTGACAGTTACCGAGGGCGGCGAGGAGGAAGAAAAGGTAAAACATGAATTTGACACCGATCACCCCGGCGATGTTCTGAGGAAGATCTTAAGAGACTATAAAAGTCCCCGGATGGAGGGGATGCCTCCATTTACCGGAGGACTGGTAGGATACTTCTCATATGATTATATGAAATACGCGGAGCCATCGCTCAAACAGGTGCTGGAGCAGAGGGATGACAGAGGAAGAGAGTTTCGGGACATGGATCTGATGCTCTTTGATAAAGTAATTGTGTTTGACCACTACAGACAGAAGCTGCTTCTCATTACCGGAGTCAGCCTGGAGGGGAATCTGGAAGAAAATTACAGAAACGCGCTTTTGGAACTCTCCGAGATGGAACGGCTTATCAGAAGCGGGGCAAAAGCTGATTTCCGTCCGCTGGAACTAGAGGAACTTAAGCCTGAAGCAGACCGGAAAACATTTGACAGAATGGTAAAGAGGGCGAAAGAGTACATTTATGAAGGGGATATTTTCCAGGTTGTACTCTCCAATCCGATGACGGCAGCGGCAAAAGGAAGCCTGTTTGACACATATCGAGTTCTGCGCACCGCAAACCCGTCGCCTTATATGTTTTATTTTTCCAGCGATGATATTGAGGTGGCGGGAGCTTCTCCCGAGACGCTGGCAAGGCTTGAGAACGGAAGACTTTACACTTTTCCACTTGCCGGAACCCGGCCAAGAGGCGCCTCGGAGGAAGAAGACCTGCGGCTGGAAAAAGAACTTTTAAGCGATGAGAAAGAGCTGTCCGAACACAATATGCTGGTTGATCTTGGAAGAAATGATATTGGTAAGATAAGCGAACCGGGAACAGTACGGGTGGATAAATATATGGAGATCCAGAGATTCTCTCATGTAATGCACATCGGATCTACGGTCTCGGGAGAAATCCGGCCGGATAAGGACAGCGTAGATGTGATTGACGCGATTCTACCGGCAGGAACACTCTCAGGAGCTCCTAAGATCCGCGCCTGTGAGATCATCGCAGAACTGGAAAACAGGAAAAGAGGTATTTACGGCGGGGCCGTGGGATATCTGGACTTTACAGGAAATATTGACACATGTATTTCTATCAGGCTGGCATATAAGAAAAACGGGCGGGTCTGCGTACAGTCCGGAGCGGGAATCGTAGCGGACAGTGTGCCTGAGAATGAGTTTAAAGAGTGTCAAAATAAGGCGGGAGCAGTGATTAAGGCGCTCAGAGCCGCGAAAGGAGGTCTGGCATGATACTTTTAATCGATAATTATGACAGTTTTGTCTACAACCTGTATCAATGCCTTGCGCAGTTGGAGCAGGATGTAAGGCTGGTGAGAAATGACAGGATCACACCAGATGAAGCTCTTTTGCTCAAGCCGGATGCCATTGTGATCTCACCCGGCCCGGGAAAACCCTCGGAGGCGGGAAATATCATTGAACTGATCCGGCGTCTGAAAGGAAAGATCCCGATTCTGGGAGTATGTCTGGGGCATCAGGCTATTGCGGAGGCGTTCGGAGCCACGGTCACGCATGCGTCCAAGTTGATGCACGGCAGGACTTCAGCGCTTACTTATGTGTCGGACGATGTGATTTTCGCAGGGATAGAAAGCCCTGTACAGGTGGCAAGGTATCATTCTCTCGCTGTGCTTGAGCCGACACTGCCGGAAGAACTGGAAGTGACGGCCCGAAGCGAGGACGGAGAGATTATGGCCATGCGGCACAGGGAGTATCCGATCTTCGGAATGCAGTTTCATCCCGAGTCGGTGATGACACCAAAAGGAGATGTGATGATACAGAATTTCCTGACAGCAGTCAGAGGTAAAAAAGGAGGATCCAGGACATGATTAAAGAGGCAATTATTAAACTTTCGAGAAAGCAGGACTTAACTTATGAAGAGGCGGAACAGGTTATGGATGAGATTATGGAGGGAAAGGCAACAGATGTGCAGAAATCCGCTTATCTGACCGCCCTGTCCTTAAAAGGAGAGACGATCGATGAGATTACGGCATCAGCGGCAGGTATGCGTTCCCACTGTATCAAGCTTCTTCATAACATGAATGTACTGGAGATCGTAGGAACCGGCGGCGATGGAGCGAACTCGTTTAATATTTCCACAACGGCATCTATGGTCATTGCGGCGGCGGGTATCCCGGTGGCGAAGCACGGCAACAGAGCGGCGTCCTCGAAATCGGGCGCGGCAGACGTGCTGGAAGCTCTTGGGGTGAAAATTGATCTTCCGCCGGAGAAGAGCGAGGAGCTTCTCAGAACAATCAATATCTGTTTTCTCTTTGCCCAGAACTATCATATCGCCATGAAATATGTGGCTCCGATCCGAAAAGAACTGGGAATCCGCACGGTATTTAACATTCTGGGTCCTCTTTCCAATCCGGCGGGAGCCAATATGGAGCTGATGGGCGTATATGAGCAGGAATTGGTGGAGCCTCTGGCACAGGTCATGGCAAAACTCGGCGTTGTCCGGGGAATGGTTGTCTACGGACAGGATAAATTAGATGAAATATCTATGAGCGCTCCCACTTCCATCTGTGAGATAAAAGACGGATGGTTCCAGTCTTATGAAATCACCCCGGAGCAGTTTGGCTATACGCGGTGTGAGAAATCAGAGCTTACCGGCGGAACTCCTGAGGAGAACGCTCAGATTACGAGAGACATCCTTTCAGGAAGAGAACGTGGGGCAAAGCGCTGCGCTGTCTGCCTGAATGCAGGCGCCGCAATTTATATCGCG
Organism: uncultured Mediterraneibacter sp.; assembly: GCF_944377805.1. Lineage (GTDB taxonomy): Bacteria > Bacillota > Clostridia > Lachnospirales > Lachnospiraceae > Mediterraneibacter. Next base: position 54,934 of record NZ_CALWFZ010000003.1, read on the forward strand.
GGTAAGGCGGCATCGTTGGAAGAGGGCGTGAGAACGGCAGAGCGTATTATCGACGACGGGCTTGCCATGAAGAAACTGGAGGAGTTCATCAGGGAGAGCGGAAAATGAATATATTAGAAAAGATTACGGAACGGACGCGAGAGCGGATCAGGGATGAGGAGAGGAGATGCCCTCTTCCGGAAGTACGGCGAAAAGCGGAAGAAGTGCTCAGGACAGAACAGACGAAACAGTCTTTTGAGCAGGCTCTTCGAGAAAAGGGGATGTCTTTTATCTGCGAGGTGAAAAAGGCTTCTCCGTCTAAGGGGATCATCGCGGAAGAGTTCCCTTACCTTGACATCGCAAAAGAATACGAAGCGGCCGGAGCGTCCGCTATCTCCTGTCTGACAGAGCCGTACTGGTTTCTGGGAAGTGACGCCTACCTTGAAGAGATTGTCCGGGAGGTATCCATTCCGGTGCTGCGCAAAGACTTTACATGTAATGAATATATGATCTATCAGGCGAAGGCGATGGGCGCCTCGGCTATACTGCTGATCTGCGCTGTATTAGACGACAGTGAACTAAGCGCCTTTCACCGTCTGGCCCGGGAACTTGACCTGTCCGCTCTTGTGGAGGCTCATGACGCCGGGGAGATAGAGAGGGCAAAACGCGCGGGAGCCTCTATTATCGGAGTCAACAACAGGAATCTGAAGGATTTCAGTGTGGACATCAGTAACAGCGCCCAGCTTAGAAAACTGGCCGGAAAGGACACTGTATTTGTATCAGAGAGCGGGGTTCAGGGGCCGGATGATATGAAAGCACTCTATGAAAACGGAACAGACGCCGTGCTGATCGGAGAGATGCTCATGCGTTCGGCGGATAAAAAGGCAGCGCTTAAAAGTCTGATGAGAGGTGCGGTGAGATGACGGAGATCAAAATCTGCGGTTTAAGCCGGAGAGAAGACATAGATTATGTAAATGAGGCTCTTCCCGATTACTGTGGATTTGTCATCGAAGTACCTGAGAGCAGAAGGAGCATTACAAAAGAGCGCCTATGTGAACTGAGGGAACAGCTGTCGAATAAGATCCGCCCTGTGGGAGTCTTTGTGAATGCGGATATAAAGCTTATATCCGGTCTGTTGAACACGGGCGCGATCGAGATAGCACAGCTTCACGGTCAGGAAGATGAAACGTATATCAGACGGCTGCGTAAGATGACGGATAAGCCGCTGATCAAGGCGTTCTCCATCCGCAGCCTTTCGGATCTGGAAGAGGCGGAAAAGAGCAGCGCCGATCTGGTGCTTCTCGATCACGGAAAAGGCGGAACGGGCAGCTCGTTTGACTGGGAACTTTTAAGAGAGTGGAAGGGAAGATCTTATTTTCTGGCGGGAGGCCTGACAGCAGAAAATATACCGGAAGCAGTATACAAGTATCATCCCCGGGCTGTGGATTTGAGCAGTTCGGTGGAGAGTGACGGAAAGAAAGATAAAAGGAAAATATTGGCAGCAGTCGCTGCGGTAAGGAGTATTTAGAATATGACAAAAGGAAGATACGGCATTCACGGCGGACAGTATATACCGGAGACGCTGATGAATGCGGTGAATGAGTTAGAGAAAGCGTATGAATACTATAAAAAGGACCCGGAGTTTAATGAAGAACTGACCCAACTTTTCAATGAATATGCCGGCCGGCCTTCCCGTCTGTACTGCGCGAAGCGGATGACAGAAGACTTAGGAGGCGCCAGGATCTATCTGAAGAGAGAGGATTTGAATCATACGGGAGCACATAAGATCAACAATGTGCTCGGGCAGGTGCTCCTCGCAAAGAAGATGGGGAAAACGCGGGTGATCGCGGAGACGGGAGCAGGACAGCACGGTGTTGCAACAGCCACAGCAGCGGCGCTCATGGGCATGGAATGTGAAGTGTTTATGGGAGAGGAGGACACAAAGCGGCAGGCCCTTAATGTCTACCGGATGCGCCTGCTGGGAGCACAGGTTCACGCGGTCACAACAGGAACGGCTACTCTGAAAGATGCGGTGTCTGAGACGATGCGCGAGTGGACAAAAAGGATTGCAGACACCCACTATGTGCTCGGCTCCTGTATGGGACCCCATCCGTTTCCTGAGATTGTAAGAGACTTTCAGGCAGTGATCTCAAAGGAGATTAAAGAACAGGTGATGAAGAAAGAGGGAAGACTTCCGGATGCGGTTCTCGCCTGCGTAGGCGGCGGCTCTAATGCCATTGGGGCTTTTTATCATTTTATCGACGATGAGAGCGTGCGGCTGATTGGGTGCGAGGCGGCCGGAAGAGGCGTCAATACCGCAGAGACGGCGGCCACAATTGCCACGGGAAAACCGGGGATTTTCCACGGCATGAAGTCCTATTTCTGTCAGGATGAATTCGGGCAGATCGCCCCGGTCTACTCTATTTCAGCAGGACTGGATTATCCGGGAATCGGACCGGAGCATGCGGCGCTGTATGACAGCGGCAGAGCGGAGTATGTGGCAGTGACGGACGAAGAGGCTGTGGAGGCTTTTGAGTACCTTGCCAGGGCGGAAGGGATCATCCCGGCCATAGAGAGCGCCCATGCTGTCGCCTATGCAAGAAAGCTTGCGCCGCAGATGTCAAAGGATCAGATCATGGTAATCAATATTTCGGGAAGAGGCGACAAAGACTGTGCCGCCATCGCAAGATACAGAGGGGAGGATATATATGAGTAGGATACGGGAGGCGTTTCAGGGAAAAAAGGCATTCATTCCGTTCATCACATGCGGAGACCCTGATCTTGAGACAACTGAACAGCTTGTGTACGCAATGGAGAAAGCCGGCGCGTCGATTATCGAACTGGGAATCCCATTCTCAGATCCGACAGCCGAAGGCCCTGTGATACAGGAGGCAAATTTAAGAGCGCTCTTGGGAGGAGCGACCACAGATAAAGTGTTTGATACTGTGGAGAAAATCCGAAGGAACTCAGACATACCGCTTGTGTTTATGACGTATGCCAATGTCGTGTTTTCCTATGGGACAGAACGCTTTATAAAGAGAATGAAAGAGACAGGGATGGACGGCCTGATTCTGCCGGATGTTCCTTTTGAGGAGAAGGAAGAGTTTGATTTGGCCTGCCGGGAGTACGGCATCGAACTGATCTCCCTGATCGCGCCCACATCGCATGAGCGCATCCGCATGATTGCGGAAAAAGCATCGGGCTTTGTCTACTGTGTGTCTTCACTTGGCGTTACGGGAACGAGAAGTGAGATCACGACAGACGTCGGAGCTATGGTAAGGCTTGTAAAAGAGATAAAGGACATTCCGTGTGCAGTGGGATTTGGAATCTCGACGCCGGAACAGGCCAGGCAGATGTGCGCGAACGCCGACGGCGTGATCGTAGGAAGCGCCATTGTGAAACTGTGCGGCGCATATGGAAAGGACTGTGTGCCTTATGTGAAGGATTATGTAAGATCTATGACAGAGGCGGTGAAATAAAATATTTTTCTTATGTAGCCCCTTTTCTTCCGGTTGGCTGAGCGAGAAGTGTCTATTTTTTCTGGTATGTCCGTCTGGAATATGATAAGATAAAAACAGATTGCGATGTAACAGTATTGGTAACAGAAAAGAGGCAGATTTATGAGCTACAAAGATGAGTGGTTTCTGCTTGAAGCGGATGATGATATTGACGAGATCGAACACCGTGAGCCTACGGAGGAGTTCCTGTTCTACCGGGCAGTGGCAACCGGAGATGTGGACAGGGTCAGAAAGAACTGTGAACAGGGACGCTTTGTGGAGGGGAAAGGAGTCGGTGTCCTCTCAAGAGATCCGGTTGTCAATCTGAAATATCATTTTGTCATCACAACAGCGATGATCACACGACTTTGCCGACAGAACGGCATGGAGCTAGAGCAGGCATTCCGGCTGAGCGACTTTTACATACAGAAGTTGGACGATATTCATACTGAAGAAGAAGTTCACAGACTGCATGATGAGATGGTCATGGACTATACGGAGAAAATGAGAAAGTATTCCCGCAGTGATACCAATTCAAAGCATATCAATGTGTGTAAGGAATACATATATTCGCACATCAAAGAGCGGATCACAATCGAGGACTTGGCGGATGAATTGGGCGTATCGTCAGGGTATCTGTCCCGTCTGTTCAAGAAAGAGACAGGGGTATCCGTAAGTGCTTATATACGCAGTCAGAAGATAGATATGGCAAAGAATCTGCTCAGGTTCGGTGATTATTCTATGATTGAAATCGCAAACAGGCTTTCTTTTTCATCCCAGAGCCATTTTATACAGCAGTTCCGCGAAGTGGTCGGAATGACCCCGAAGAAATATCGCGATGAGTACTATATGATACAGTGGGATATCGAATCCGGAACACTGTGTACAGGCAATGGCGCCGAAGGAGTGGCAGATAAAGAGAATTCCTGAAAAAACACGGGATACAGTTATCATTTTGGACTGTATCCCGTTCTTTTTACATTGTCAGGAGAATTTCATTGTTTTCTGCAAGTAGTTTTTCAGGAATATAATCATCAGGCAGTTCTTTTCCGTTCAGAGTCATACTCGTGCAGCCGGATTCACGATGTTCTGGATTTTCAACCCGGATGTGGAGATGTTTTCCGCGGAAATCTTTGTCCATCTCAAAAGAATCCCAGCCTTCAGGTACTGCAGGTGCGATCCGGATTCCGTTCAGATCCGGCCGGAGTCCCAGGATTCCTTCGACACATCCAACCATTATAGTGGATGCGGTTCCTGTCAGCCAGTGTACATGGGAACGGCCGAAATGACTGCTGTCCGGTCCTTCTGTAAACTGTCCGTAGCAGTAAGGTTCCAGATGGCGGATCTCCGCCCGTTCATTCTGTGCTGCAGGTGAATTCTCTGTAAAGTATTCAAATGCACGGTTGCCATGACCTCTGAGAGCCTCGGCAAGGATCAGCCAGCCCTGGGACTGGGAGAAGATACCGGAGTTTTCTTTTGTTCCTTGGTTGTAGATCACGGCAAGTGCACCGTCAAATGCGTGCGCATGGTAAGGCGGATCCATCAGAATGGCGCCGTATGCTGTATTGAGCCTTTGATATACATTTTCCAGGGCGGCGTCAGCCTGTTCTTTGGATGCAAGACCACTGATGACAGCCCAGCTCTGCGGATTGAGCCACATATTTGCCTCCGGATCCGCCGCCGCGCCGATACGCTCGCCTTTCTCAGTGTAGCCACGGATAAAACGATCATTATCCCAGCACAGTTTCTGGATTTTCTGTCCGATTTCTTCCTGTTTTTCCTCGAGGTAGCGGATATAATTGCTGTCCTGTTTGTAAACGGCAAATTTTTTTAATATAGTCATTGCATAATAGAACTGCAATGCGACAAAGGAGGATTCACCCTCTGCTCCGAGGCGGAGGCAGTCATTCCAGTCTGCGTATAATCCAGCGGGCATACCGTGAGATCCCAGATGGTTAAAGGAAAACTGCACGGCACGCTTCAGATGCTCATAAACGCTTCCCTCCCCTTTATTGGCAAAGGGGATGATTTCATCGAGAAATGCGGTGTTTCCGGTCTCGGCAATGTATTTGTAAACTGTCGGGAACAGCCAGAGAGCGTCATCCGCGCGGTAGGCGGGATGCCCTGTCTCCTGTACATAGGAGGCGTCGTCCGGTGTATTTTCATGCCCCGGATCATGGGTAAATTTTACGAGAGGAAGACCGCCGCCGTTATCTACCTGTGCCGAGAGCATGAAGCGGATCTTTTCACATGCCATTTCAGGGGCGAGATGGATGATTCCTTGGATATCCTGTACGGTATCGCGGTAGCCGTAGCCGTTTCGCAGTCCACAGTAAATGAAGGACGCCGCCCTTGACCAGATAAAGGTGATAAAACAGTTGTAGGCATTCCATGTGTTGATCATAGTATTGAAGGCGGGATCCGGAGTGCTGATCTTCAGATGATCCAGCTTTGCATACCAGTCTGCTTTCAGCGAATTGATTTCCTGTCTGACCTGTCCGATCGGATCTGTGTAGGAGTCTATTATAGCTGCAGCTTCTGAGGATGGCTTCATACCGAGAAGGAAGAGCACGGTTTTAGATTCGCCGGGAGCCAGAGTGACCGTACAGGAGAGAGCACCGCAGGAGTTCTCATTATAGCTGGTCACATTTCCCAGATCAGCAGAAATCACTCCCTTTGGATTGCCGTATCCGCGGTAGTTCCCGAGAAAAGCATCCTTATCTCCGCAGTAGGAGGAGACTTCTGCTCCTGCAAGACCGAAGAAGCGTTCAGTTACCTTTTTATCGTCTACTTCTTCATCCGCCTTCAGCGCATCGAGATTGCCGTGGATCTGCTGGATAATCCGGTTCTTCTCAAATAAGGTGCGGGTTATGAACAGGGAATACTGGAGGTTTACCTGATCCTGCTCGTAATTACTGTGGTTTGTAAATTCTGCGTATCCTGTAAGGGTAAGCTCGCGTGTACAGTCCGATTCATTGGTCACGGAAAGAGCCCATACTTCATAGGATTTCCCGAGAGGAACATAGTAGTCTGCTTCAGAGTGTATACCGCTGTAGTCCGCGAGCATTCTTGTATAACCCATGCCGTGGCAGCATCTGCTCTTATATTCTTCGGTATCCTTCCCTACCGGCTGCCATGAGGCAGACCAGTAATCGCCAGAAACATTGTCCCGAATATAAATATAGCGCCCCGGCTGGTCGAACTGGTTGAAGATGTACCGGAGAATACGCCCGTTTGCCCCTGATCTGGCAAAACTGTATCCGCCTGCATTGTTGGAGATGATCGCTCCGTATTCCGGTGATCCCAGATAATTTACCCAGGGGGAGGGGGTGTCCGGACGGTCGATCACATACTCCCGTTCTTTGTCGTCAAAATATCCATATTTCATAAGCTTATTCCTGTCCTTTCAGTTGGTTTTAAATGAGTTTTATAATTACACGGTGACATTCGCCTGCAAGCGTATCCAGTATCCTGCGTGGGAGAACAGCATGTCCGAGGTCGTCTGTCTGAAGTTTTTGTCCTTCACAGAAGGCTGAGGATACGCTGTATGTTCCACTGTCTTTCCGGTCCGGATTTTCGTAGATGATCTCAAGTTTCTTTCCGGCGAAAACAAGGCTGACAGATGCATTTCCCTGCTCGTCGAACTGTTCAGCCATAAGCTGGGGAGCAAGGATGAGATCGCCTGCCTCTCCCCGGACGCCGAAGACCTGGGTGATCATGGTCATCATGAACCAGCTCGCGGCTCCTGTCAGATAGTGATACATTCCGCGGCCGTCCGAGCGAAAATATTCCGGAATTCCCGGATAGATACGGCTGGTGTCAAAATTCAGCGCGGTCTCTGCCAGTGTTTTCAGCGCTTTCCACCCTTCTTTCGCAAAACCACGTCGGTACAGTGCATTGGCATACATCACAGTCATATGTGAGAATACGGCGCCATTTTCTTTTTCGCCGTATGCAAAGCCGAACATACGTCCCATGTCAAATTTGAGTTCATGGAAATCTGTATTCAGCCGGTAGCCGCCTATCTCTTTCCGGTAGAGATAACGGTCTGCGCTGTTTACGATTCTGCGGACCTGCTGTTCGGAAGCTACATTTCCCATAATGGAGAATACCTGCCCTGTGAGCATCATACGCACCTCATTCGGGAAAAATCCTTCCACCGCATGGCCGTGATCATCGTAGTAACTGTTAAACCACCCTCCATCCGCTCCTCCGTCGATCCATTCGTGATCCTGAATATATCCTGTGAGCCAGTCAGCTTTGTGTTCCAGATTTTCCGCCAGCTCGGACAGACGGACGGTAATACGTCTGCCGCTGATCCGGTGTCGGCAGCTTTGAGTATAACTTGCGAGCAATTCCTTTTTGGCCTCTGTGTTCTCAAATAATCCGGTATCGTCATTGAGCAGGATCTGCAGTTCTTCGATCAACTCTGCTTCAGCTGCGGGAGAGCGGCTGTCAATAAGCCGGATCATTGAGGCGAGCTCACGGAGATTTCCAGCATAGGCGCAGGTAAAAGCGACACTTTCCCCGTGTTCGGGAGCCATATCCAGTGCATCGTTCCAGTCGGCTCCCCGCAGACGATAGATATTATGGTCACCGACCTCATAAAAGGCAGTCAGCTGCTGGATCAGAAGATGTTCCAGTATGGTTCCGGTGTAGATAGCATTGTCCTCTGTGCGCAGTAGACTGCCCTGTCCGATATCCCACAGAGTATCAATCTGTGTCCCTCTGTCTGCCTGGGAATCTTTAAAATAAGGAATCTGTCTGTTCAAGATATCGATATCCCCGGTTTGGTCGATATAGAGTTTCGTAGTCATCTGCGGCCAGAGCGCATGATCCATCCATACTCGTGTAATCCCGTTGCGGTCTGCGATAAAATTGCCGTCTCCGTCTCCGATGATTGTTGCGTTGGTGCCGTCAATCCGCACTCCGCCAAAGTTTTTCTCTATCATCCGCCCCACTCCGTCGGGATCCATGAGAAGGAGAGAGAGGCAGTCCTGCCAGAGATCTCTCCATCCACGTCCGCCTCTTCCGTAGTCATGGTGGGGAAGGAAAGAACATCCGAACAGACGCCGAAGTAAAGGCTGGAAACAGACCCACTTCATCAGCCGGTCAAAACCGGTATCTCCGGTATAAAAATCTATGTTGACTTTTTCTTTCCACCATGATTTCGTCTCTTCAAGGGCTTTTTGTACCTTATCCGAAGTATTGTATTTTTCAAAAATACGATCAATGGACTCTCTGTTATTTTCTACCCCGAGGAACAGGATGTATTCCGTCTCTTCACCGGGGGCAAGCCGGATCCTGGGAAAACGGAAAGCCCCCATTGCTTCTTTGCCTGCGGCTGTGGAACCTGCCGGCACACCGGAGCAGTTTTCGTAGACAGATCGTGGGTGCGTGTAGGTGCCGCCCTCTCCAAGAAAGTCCTCTACAGTGGGGTAGAAACTTTCAGGAGCCTGTCCGTCGCCGCGGCACCCGCATACATAATAGATATTTGTGTTGGAACGGTGTCCCCGCTCATCAAAAGACATCGTCGGGCGGACAAGAACTCCGCGGGAATCTGTCCTGATGTGGTGAAGCATGGAAGTTACGTTTCTGTGATCCCTGATATTATCAGCGCTCCGGCCGTAGATCGGAACTGCGGCGTATGGGATTAGATCCTTTGTACTGTCTGATCGGTTACGGACAGTAATGTACATGATCTCCACATTGTCGTTTACAGGAATAAAGGAAGTGATCCGTGTCTCAAGGGACAGGACAGAAGAGATCCTCTCCAGTGTATGCCACATGAATCCCGCTGTGATCCTGCTGTTATCCTGAAGGCCCGTAAATTTTGCCGCTTCCTGTTCTGCAGACATGCCTGCCGCGGAGAAAATTTCTCCCTTTTTACATACAAGCCAGAAATTTCTAACAGAACGGTTATTATGGAGATTTTCTGCGCTGACGGGTTCCAATAAGAAGGTTTCCTGATCCGTTTTGGAATCACCGCCCAGATTCGGAGTGAGAGAACTCTTCAATCCTGTTTCTGACGCAAGCGGAAAATAAAGATAACTTGTATTTTCCGGCTGTTCTATGGAAAAACTGCCGTACTCATCAATAAACTGCAGATGTTTCATTTTGTCTCCCCTTTCTTGATTCAGTATTTATGGGGAATTATATAAGAATCTGTGTACGGCAAAAATCAAAAAAGCAGGTAAAAATATCAGAATCATGACCTAAAATAAAAAAATGCCCAAAACGGGTCATGAATCTGACATTTTTTTGAAATTTATAATATATTGAAGCATGAAATTGAGCTATAATCTCACCATCGCAGGCAGGGCGGGAGTCCTGCAGATAATAAAATACAGGAGGAATGAATAATGAAAAAGAGAGCATTTGCTGTCTTAATGGCAGCGGTTACAGCAGTAGGACTGCTAGCAGGCTGCGGCGGAGGATCCGATGCAGGATCAGGAGGAGCCGAAAGTGGTGAAGAGGGCAAAGTTATCAATATCTACAGCTGGAATGATGAATTTCGTACCCGTCTGGAGGCAGTGTATCCAGAAGTTGAGAGTACATCTGATGACGGAACGGTGACCACGCTGAAAGACGGAACAGAAATCCACTGGGTGATCAACCCGAATCAGGATGGAGTCTATCAGCAGAAGCTTGATGAGGCACTTATGAATCAGGTGGATGCAGCTGCAGATGACAGGATTGATATTTTTTTATCTGAAACAGATTACGTTTACAAATATACGGATGCGGATGCAGATGTAGCCATGCCGCTCACTGATCTGGGAATCGACCCGGATACGGATCTTGCAGATCAGTACGATTTTACTAAGACAACGACTTCCGATCAGGACGGCGTCCAGAGAGGTTCTACATGGCAGTGTTGTCCGGGGGTACTTGTATACCGTAGAGACATTGCCAAGGATGTGTTCGGTACGGATGATCCGGCAGCAGTCGGTGAAAAAGTCAGAGACTGGGATACTCTGAAAGTGACAGCTGAGGAGTTAAAAGCAAAAGGATATTATACATTCTCCTCCTATGCAGATACATTCCGCGTGTACAGCAACAGCATCAGCGAGCCGTGGGTGACTTCCGGTGAGACAACGGTTAAGGTGGATCAGAAGATCATGGACTGGATAGAAAGTTCAAAAGAATGGTTGGATGCCGGTTATCTGGACAAGACAGTAAAGGGTCAGTTTAATGACGACTGGAATAAAGCAATGGGTTCCTCATCAAAGGTATTTGCATTTCTGCTTCCGCCGTGGGGAATAGACTTTACTCTCAGCCCCAACTGGGATGGAGACACAGGCGCATGGGCGGTTACAAATCCACCGCAGGAATATAATTGGGGCGGCTCATATATCCATGCGGCAACAGGTACGGATAATCCGGAGCATGTAAAAGACATCATTCTTGCAATGACGGCAGAAAAGGATACATTGCTGAAGATTTCTCAGGATTATCTTGACTTTACAAATACAGTAAGTGGTATGGAAGAGGCTGCTGCGAACGATACATATGCATCTGATTTCCTTGGAGGACAGAACGCTTATGAGTATTACGCGCCCGTTGCAGAGAATATCCAGATCGCTCCGCTTTCTTCTTATGACCAGGGATGTGTGGAGTTAATCCAAAACGCTTTCAGCGATTACTTCCAGGGCAATGTAGACTTTGACAAGGCAAAAGCGAACTTTGAAACAGCGATAAAAGAACGTTATCCGGATATAACAGAGATTCAGTGGCCGGAGTAATGAAGCGAGCGGGCTGCCGCGCCGGAAGGCAACCTGTGCGGCGGCCTGAAACAGAAAGGAACGATAGTTTATGAAAAAAAAGCGCAGAAGCGTCAGCTATGCTAAATGGGGGTACATTTTTATCCTTCCGTTTTTTATATGCTTTTTCATTTTTTCTCTGATTCCTCTGGTGGATACGATCCGGTACAGCTTTTTTGAATATTACCGGTCCGGAATCAAAGAAATTGGACCTAATTTTGTGGGGCTGCAGAATTATATCAGCCTGCTCGGCTCAGATATGTTGAAATACGCGGGTAACACTTTGATTCTGTGGGTCATCGGATTCGTTCCACAGATCGTTGTGGCTCTGCTTCTTGCCAACTGGTTTACTGATATCCGCCTCAGGATCCACGGCAAACAGTTTTTCAAGGTGGTCATCTATCTGCCGAACCTGATCATGGCATCAGCATTTGCAATGCTGTTTTTCGCGATGTTCTCAACAAATGGACCGATCAATTCGATACTGATGTCTCTGGGATGGACCAGCGAACCGATCGATTTCCTCGGCTCAGTGTTCGGGACAAGATCACTGGTCGGCCTGATGAACTTCCTGATGTGGTTTGGTAACACGACGATTATGCTTATGGCGGCGATAATGGGAATCAGTCAGGATATATTTGAAGCCTGTGAGCTGGACGGATGTACCAGCGTTAAGAGATTCTTCTATATCACACTTCCGCTGATCCGACCGATCCTTGCATACACACTGATCACATCCATCATTGGTGGTCTGCAGATGTTTGATGTACCTCAGATCCTGACAAACGGCCAGGGTAATCCGGACCGAACGTCCATGACACTGATCATGTTCCTGAACAGCCATCTGGAGAGCAGAAACTACGGTATGGCGGGCGCGTTGTCTGTATATCTGTTCATTGTAAGCGGTATCCTCTGCTTCTTTGTATACAGAATGACAAACGGCAGTGATGGCGGATCAAAGGCATCAAGAAACAGAATAAAAACAGTAAAAAGGGGGAGATAGAACATGAAATCTAATAAAGCGAACCGTGTGCAGACTATCGTGGCTCATGTGGTGCTTATATTCCTGTCATTTTTATGTCTGTTCTTCTTCTATATCCTGATTGTGAATGCGACGCGTTCCCACGCGGATCTTCAGAAAGGTTTTTCCGCGATTCCGGGAACATATTTTCTGGAGAATCTAAAGAATGTTGCAAGCGACGGAAGCTTCCCAATGTTCAGAGGTATTCTCAACAGCCTGATTGTATCGACATGTTCAGCCGCACTGTGTACATATTTTTCGTCGCTGACGGCATATGGACTGTATGCATATGATTTCAAAATAAAGAAAGCGGCATTTACGTTTATCATGGCAATACTTGTCATGCCGACACAGGTGACAGCGATGGGATTCCTGCGACTGATCACGAATATGGGTATGTATGATTCACTCCTTCCGCTTATCATACCCTCTATCGCATCTCCGGCTGTATTCTATTTTATGTACAGTTATCTGCAGTCATCCCTTCCGCTGTCTCTTGTAGAGGCGGCAAGGATCGACGGATCCGGAGAATTCAGGACATTCAACCGGATCGTGCTTCCGATCATGAAGCCGGCGATCGCGGTGCAGGCAATCTTTTCGTTTGTAGGGGCATGGAATAATTACTTCGTTCCTGCGTTGGTGATTCAGTCCAAGGACAAGATGACAGTTCCGATTCTGATCGCAACGCTTCGAGGTGCGGATTACATGAACTTTGATATGGGAAAAATCTATATGATGATCACAGTAGCAATTGTACCGATCATTATTGTATATCTGCTTCTCTCCAAATACATCATCGCGGGCGTAACCCTCGGGGGTGTTAAAGAATAGAAAAACAGAGATAAACTGAAAAGCCGCCATAGGGCGATCCTTCCGAAATCCGCAGGAGAACGCTATGGCGGATTTCTTATACTACTACTAAAATTTATTACAGATTAAGAGGTAAGAATGATGAGAAAATGGACACACAGCGGCAGTCTGAAACAGGAGCTGTCCGATCGCGAAGAAAAACACAGAACTCTGGCGAAAAGAGCGGCAGCAGAAGGGATTGTGCTCCTGAAAAATGAGGGTGTGCTCCCACTGAAGCTCTCAGACCCCGTTGCCCTGTTCGGCAGCGGTGCGGAGAAGACAGTAAAAGGCGGTATCGGCTCCGGCGATGTCAATAACAGGAAAAGCATTTCTATTTACAGGGGCATAAAAGAAGCCGGAGCAACGGTTACAAGTGAGGACTGGATCAAGAGCTATGATAAACTCTATAAAGAAGCCAGAGAAGAATGGAAAGAAAAGATACTGGAAGATGCGCGCCATGTGCAGAACCCTTTTGACGCCTATGCGGCAAATCCTTTTGTCCTCCCGGATGGACGCAGGATCACGGCGGCAGATCTGAAAGGAGCCACTACAGCCATTTATATGATCAGCCGGATCTCTGGAGAGGGAAAAGACCGCCGTCTTGAAGAAGGCGATTACTACCTGAGCAGTCGGGAACGGGAGGATATATTGTATCTTGACAGGTTTCATATACCGATGATACTGATCCTGAACTCCGGTGGCCCGGTTGAACTGACAGATATCCTTCAGGAAGCGAAAAATATCCGTGCGGTTCTTAATATTTCTCAATTGGGACAGGAGGGAGGACATGCAGTTGCGGATATTCTTTTTGGCAGAGCGGTGCCGGAAGGAAAACTAACGGCAACATGGGCCCGCCGGTATGAGGATTATCCGTTCTCAGATACATACAGCTATCTCAACGATGATCTGGAGAAAGAAGAGTACAGGGAGGGCATCTATGTAGGATACCGTTACTTTGACAGCTTTGGCGTAAGACCGCTGTTCTCTTTCGGATACGGCCTTTCCTATACATCGTTCGGGCTGGAATTCCGTGATCTGCTGACAGAGAAATCTTTAATCCAAATACGGGCTGCGGTTGCGAATACAGGAAACTGTTATGCCGGAAGGGAAGTAGTGCAGATCTATGTATCGTTGCCCAAAGGAGGAATTAAGAAAGAGAGCAGAAGACTTGCAGGTTTTGCGAAGACAGACCGCATAGAGCCGGGAGAGAATCAGGAAGTAACCGTGGAGATCCGACAGAAGCAGCTGGCTGTATTTTCCGAAGAGCAGCAGGCATGGATCGTGGAAGCGGGAACGTATGGCGTATGGGTTGGAAACAGCCTAGACTCTGCCGTGCTTTCGGCGTATCTTACGGTTCCCCGGGAAGTAGTTCTGGAGAAAACACATCGGATCTGCCCCCGGAAAGAGTTGTTTGAGGAATTGTGCACAGACGGCTCCCGAAACAGCGAAAGCGGAACAGGAGAAGGAAAGGAAAAAGAGATACCGGTATATGAATTCGTACCATGCGGCGAGCCGGAAAGACAGTATGTACCACCGACAGAAGAACGATATCCTGTGGAGGATCTGATCCCGCTTCTGTACGGAAACATTACAGAGGGGGCAAGTACACTGGGATCAGCAGGAAGCCGCGTGCCCGGTTCAGCAGGGGAGACGACAGAGGCGTTGGAAATGAAGTATCGGATCCGTTCTCTGATCATGGCGGACGGACCGGCGGGTCTTCGGCTCAGACAAAGTTATCAGGTGGACAAAGAGGCAGATTCTGTTTACGGCACTGGTGTCCTTGGATCTCTGGAAAATGGGTTTTTGGAACCGATGAAAATCCACGAAAATGCGGATACTTATTATCAGTATTGTACGGCGTTTCCAGTAGGAACTGCTCTGGCACAGACCTGGGATCCTGAGCTGCTCTGTGAATTCGGACGTGCAGTTGCGGAAGAAATGAGAGAATTCTATGTAGATCTCTGGCTGGCTCCCGGCATGAATATCCAGAGAAATCCTCTCTGTGGACGTAACTTTGAATATTTCTCGGAAGATCCACTTCTCTCAGGCGTACTCGCATCCGCAGTCACCAGAGGAGTGCAGGACAAAACGGGATGCGGTGTGACCATCAAACATTTTGCCTGCAATAATCAGGAAGATAATCGGATGGGAGTGGATGTCTGTGTTTCTGAGCGTGCGCTTCGGGAGATCTATCTGCGAGGGTTTGAGATTGCGGTAAAGGAGAGCGCGCCGGTGGCGATCATGTCCTCCTACAATCTGATTAATGGAGTTCATGCGGCAAACAGTCGTGATCTGTGCACGATCGTTACGCGGGAAGAGTGGGGATTTCAAGGAGTAATCATGTCAGACTGGAATACGACAGTGCCGGAAGACGGAAGCGTTCCGTGGAAATGTGCGGCTGCCGGAAATGACATTATTATGCCCGGGAATAGTGGTGATGATGAGAACATACGGCAGGCATATGCGAACGGCGAATTGTCAGAGAAGGAGATACGCGAATGTGTGGGCAGAATCATAAAATTAGTGAAAAAACTAGGTCAGGAGGTGAAGGGGTAATGTCAGAAGAAAATGTGAAGCGTTGGAAGGAAAGTCTGCAGGACGATACAGTTTTGTCTTATGAAGGTTATAAACTTGTATGGGAAGAACAGTTCCAGAGCGATACCCTGAACAGAAATGACTGGAATGTGGAGTTGCATGAGCCGGGATGGGTGAACAATGAACTGCAGGAATATGTTGATTCTCCGAATAATATTTATATCAGGGATGGAAAACTTGTACTGAAACCAATAAGGAAAGTAGATAAGGATGGCAGCGTATCCTATACCTGTGGACGAGTAAACACACGGTATAAGCACGACTTCCAGTATGGACTTTTTGAGGCAAGGGCAAAAGTGCCGGAAGGAAGAGGATTTCTCCCGGCATTTTGGATGATGCCTACGGAGGAATATTTTTATGGACAGTGGCCGCGCTGCGGAGAGATTGACATTATGGAAGTTCTTGGAAATGACACAAAGACTTCTTACGGAACACTTCATTTTGGGGAACCGCATTGTGAGAGTCAGGGAAGTTATACTCTTAAAAAGGGAACATTTTCAGATAGGTATCATCTGTTTGCCGTTGAATGGAAACCGGGAAAGATCCGCTGGTATGTTGACGGCAGACTGATTCACATGGAACATAACTGGTATTCCGTGACGGAAGGCGAAGGGAAAAAGCCTTATCCCGCCCCATTTGATCAGCCGTTCTATATCATATTTAATCTTGCTGTCGGAGGAAACTGGCCAGGCAGGCCGGATGGATCAACGGATATTGAAAATGCCGAATTTTGTATCGACTATGTAAAAGTATATCAGAAGGCATAATGTACATGGAAAAATCTTCAGTTGTAAAAACAATATAACTGGAGTATAATACTTGTAGAGTTAACAGAGAACTTAACCTGAGATGTACGACAACCCTGTAATTTTGAACCTACATTTTCTGAAAAGGGATTCCTATATTTCTGTGTAATATGTCAGGCCTCCAATGTGCAGTGGACGACAGAAAAGCAGATGCGGTTGCCCACCTGGCTGCGGCTAGGACTCAAAATACAGGACCGGCATTTTGGGGGACTACAAAAGATAAAGGCGGTCGTCTTGTACGGCCGCTTTTTGTGACGGCGACGATCCAAAGTCCGGACTTGCCCGAGACCTTGGCGACCTCTTACAATCCCGGATGTGCCTGCTGGCATTCCCGGAGATTCGACTGAGAAATAGAAGACAGTTTTTGATGAACTGTATCAGAAACAGACCAGAGAGCTTTTGTTATGGAAAAGAAAAGAAAGATCAAAGATCAGGTAATCAAGTTTATAGAGACGGTGAATTCTCATCATACAGGCGCCTACGCGGCTCAGGCGGCCTATTTTTTTGTGCTGTCGCTGATACCGATTATTCTGCTTCTGTTATCAATGGTGCAGTATACGGATGTGACGATGAACGACGTGCTAAATGCCGTCCTCCCGGTGTTTCCGGATTCTGTCTCATGGCTGATACGAAGCATTGTGATTCAGGTGTATGAAAAGGCGGATCAAATGATTCCCGTCACAGTGATTGTGGCTCTGTGGTCGGCGGGGAGAGGAGTACTGTCAGTCACTTCAGGCTTAAACTGTATCTATTCTAATACAGAGACGAGAAACTACTTTTATCTGCGGATGAGAGCTTCGATATATACAGTCCTTTTTCTGCTGGCAATCATGATCTCTCTGGTTATCTCGGTATTTGGAAACAGTATCAGCGCCATTGTCTATGAATATGTACCTTTTCTGAGCAAAGTGGTAGATTTCATCATGCGTATCCGGACACTGGTCACACTGATTGTGCTGACCGTATTCTGGGATCTTGTATATAAATTTCTTCCGAACAGGGCGCATATGGCAAAAGCCACTCTGAGGGGACAGCTCCCGGGGGCTATATTTACGGCATTCGGATGGCAGCTTTTGTCTTTCATTTTTTCATTTTATCTGGAAGTATTCACAGGTTTTTCGGATATGTACGGAAGTATGACTACGCTCATCCTGATTCTGCTCTGGCTCTATGGATGCATGTATATCATTCTGCTTGGAGGCGAACTGAACGCGCTTCTGGAGCGTTTTTCCAAAAGGGGAGTATCGGCGGAAAAGCAGGGTTGACAAACAGAAAACCTGTGTTAAAATGGAAGAGTGAACCGGTCGGATACGGCTGGAAATAAGAAATGTAAAAGCGATGATCGTGTAAAGTAGAGACCCATTTTCTATCAGAGAGAGAAAATCACCGGCTGAAAGTTTTCTTTAGTTCAGATGGCAATCGAATTTCCCACGGGAGCTGTGTCTCTGAATCAAGTAGGAGATGACGCATGCTGTACGTTACACAGATATGAGTGTCCGCGCTTATTGTGCGGGAAACAGGGTGGTACCGCGAGTATTAGGCCTCGTCCCTTTTTGGGACGGGGCTTTTCTGATGGGAATTTATACGGAGCATACTGAAAGGAGCAGGAGAGAAGATGAAAGAGAAACTGGAACAGATCAAGGCGGAGGCGGCCGCGCAGATTCAGGCATCCGATATTCCGGAAAAACTGAATGATGTGCGTGTGAAATTCCTTGGCAAAAAGGGTGAGCTCACCGCTGTGTTAAAGGGAATGAAGGACGTGGACCCAAAAGACCGTCCGAAGATCGGACAGATGGTAAATGACACAAGGGCGGAGATCGAGGCGCTCCTGGAAGAAACCAGGATAAAAATGGAACGGGTTATCCGCGAGAGGAAGATGAAAGAAGAGGTTATCGACGTGACTCTTCCGTCCAGGAAAAATGTCATGGGGCACCGCCATCCAAATACAATCGCTCTCGAGGAAGTAGAGCGCATCTTCGTGGGTATGGGCTACGAAGTAGTGGAAGGACCGGAAGTGGAGTATGATGAGTATAATTTTGAGAAGCTCAATATTCCGGCGGATCATCCGGCAAAGGATGAGCAGGATACATTTTATATCAATAAGGACATCGTGCTGAGGACGCAGACGTCTCCGGTTCAGGCCCGTGTCATGGAACAGGGAAAACTGCCGATCCGCATGATCGCGCCTGGAAGAGTGTTCCGCTCTGACGAGGTGGACGCGACCCATTCTCCGTCGTTTCATCAGATTGAGGGGCTTGTCATCGATAAGAATATCTCCTTTGCTGATCTGAAGGGAACTCTGGAAGTATTCGCAAAAGAACTGTTCGGACCGGAGACGAAGACAAAGTTTAGGCCTCATCACTTTCCGTTCACAGAGCCCAGTGCAGAGGTGGATGTAAGCTGCTTTAAGTGTGGAGGAAAAGGATGCCGCTTCTGTAAGGGATCCGGCTGGATTGAGATTCTCGGCTGCGGTATGGTGCATCCTCATGTGCTGGAGATGTGCGGCATTGACCCGGAGGAATACGGGGGCTTTGCTTTCGGCGTAGGGCTTGAGCGTATCGCGCTTTTAAAATATGAGATCGACGACATGAGACTTCTGTATGAGAATGACGTCCGTTTCTTAAAACAGTTCTAGTTTAAAATTATGAGTTTGGCAATATGAGGAAGGAAAGGTTATAGAGATGAATACTTCATTATCATGGATTAAAGCATATGTTCCGGATCTTGATGTGAGCGCGCAGGAATATACCGACGCGATGACGCTCTCCGGGACAAAAGTAGAGGGGTATGAGAGACTGGACGCGGATCTCGATAAGATCGTGATCGGACAGATCGTAAAGATCGAAAAACATCCGGATGCGGATAAACTGATTATCTGCCAGGTGAATATCGGAACAGAGACGATTCAGATCGTTACGGGAGCACCAAATGTAAAAGAAGGAGACAAGATTCCGGTTGTGCTGGACGGCGGACGCGTGGCGGGCGGCCACGAGCCGGGGCAGAAAGCTGAAGGCGGCATCAAGATCAAGAAAGGGAAACTCCGCGGCGTGGAGAGCAACGGCATGATGTGCTCTATAGAGGAACTGGGTTCTACCCGTGAGATGTATCCGGAAGCGCCGGAGTACGGTATATATATCTTCCCGGAGGATGCTCCGGTGGGAGAGAGCGCTATCAAAGCGCTCGGACTGGACGACGCGGTTTTCGAGTACGAGGTTACGTCCAACCGCGTGGACTGCTTCAGTGTCATCGGTATTGCAAGAGAGGCGGCGGCCACATTCCGCAAGGAGTTCAGGCCTCCGGAAGTAACTGTGACGGGAAATGACGAGAATGTCAACGACTATGTAAAGGTGACCGTGGAAGATACAGATCTGTGTCCCCGTTATTGCGCGAGAGTGGTGAAAAATATTAAAATCGGACCGTCTCCGAAATGGATGCAGAGAAGACTTGCTTCTGTCGGAATCCGTCCGATCAACAACCTGGTAGATATTACGAACTATGTGATGGAAGAGTACGGACAGCCTATGCACGCCTACGATCTGGATACTATCGCGGATCATCATATCATCGTAAAGACGGCCAAAGACGGGGATAAGTTTACGACGCTGGACGGCCAGGAGAGAACGATGGATGAGAACGTTCTCATGATCTGCGACGGAGAGAAAGAGATCGGTATCGCCGGTATCATGGGCGGTGAGAACTCCATGATCACAGACGATGTAAAGACGATGCTTTTTGAGGCTGCCTGCTTTGACGGTGTGAACATCCGTAAATCCAGCAAGAGGATCGGTCTTCGTACTGATGCTTCCGCCAAATTCGAGAAGGGACTTGATCCGAACAATGCTCAGGCAGCCATTGACCGTGCTTGCCAGCTCGTGGAGGAGATGGGAGCAGGAGAGGTAGTCGGCGGTATGGCGGACGTATACGGAAAGAAGAAAGAGCCGGTGAGAGTGCCCTTTGACGCGGAAAAAATCAACGCGCTTCTGGGAACCGAAATATCAGAAGAAGAGATGCTCGGATATTTCAAAATGATTGACCTTAAGTATGATGCGGACGCAAAAGAGGTGATTGTGCCGACGTTCCGTCAGGATCTGTTCCGTCTTGCCGATCTGGCGGAGGAAGTAGCGAGATTTTACGGATATGACAATATCCCCACGACACTGCCTTCCGGCGAGTCCACGACAGGAAAACTTTCCTTCAAGCTCCGGATCGAGCAGACAGCAAGAGATATTGCGGAATTCTGTGGTTTCAGCCAGGGCATGACTTATTCTTTCGAAAGCCCGAAAGTATTTGACAAACTGCTTCTGCCAAAGGATTCCCCGCTTCGCAGTGCCATCCAGATCATGAACCCTCTCGGAGAAGACTATAGTATTATGAGAACGACTTCCCTGAATGGAATGCTCACCTCTCTTGCGACGAACTATAACAGAAGAAATAAAGACGTACGTCTGTATGAGCTCGGGAATATCTATATCCCGAAAGAACTTCCGGTTAATGAACTTCCGGACGAGAGGATGCAGTTTACTCTCGGTATGTATGGTGAGGGAGACTTCTTTACGATGAAAGGTGTCGTGGAAGAATTCTTTGAGAAGATCGGTATGAGAAACCGTGAGAAATATGATCCGAACGCTGGAAAAACATACCTTCATCCGGGCCGCCAGGCAAATATTATTTATGACGGCAAAGTGGTCGGATATTTGGGCGAGGTTCACCCGGAAGTGGCGGATACTTACGGTATCGGAACGAGGGCATACATCGCTGTGATCGATATGCCGCAGATTCTGCCCTACGCTACATTTGACAGGAAATATACGGGAATCGCGAAATATCCGTCTGTCACAAGAGATATCAGCATGGTTGTTCCGAAGTCTGTTCTGGCAGGGCAGATCGAAGAGGTAATAGAGAAGAGAGGCGGAACGCATCTGGAGAGTTTCCAGCTGTTTGATATTTATGAAGGATCTCAGATCAAGAAAGGATTCAAGTCTGTGGCTTACTCAATCGTATTCAGGGCTAAGGACAGAACGCTTGAAGATAATGACGTCACATCCGCTATGAAGAAGATCCTCAGCGGACTGGAAGAACTGGGGATTGAATTGCGCCAGTAATTGTTGTAATATACATGGAGATGCACCGCATGGTTTATGCCGTGCGGTGCTGCTGCGTTATGACGAAATAAGAAAGGAAGATACGCTTGAAGACAAGTGATTTTTATTATGATCTGCCCCAGGAGCTGATCGCGCAGGATCCTTTGGAGGACCGCTCCGCATCCCGGCTCATGGTACTCGATAAAGAGAGCGGAGCAGTGGAACACCATGTGTTTCGTGAAATTATTGATTATCTGAATCCGGGAGACTGTCTGGTCGTCAATGACACGAAAGTGATCCCGGCAAGACTGATCGGAGCGAAGGAGGAAACCGGCGCCAAGATTGAAGTGCTGCTTTTAAAAAGAGGAGCGGGAGACGTATGGGAGACCCTGGTAAAACCGGGACGTAAGGCGAAGCCGGGAACGAGGATCAGTTTCGGAGACGGCCTGCTTATCGGGGAGGTGACAGATGTGGTGGATGAGGGGAACCGCCTGATCCACTTTGAGTATGAGGGGATCTTTGAGGAGATCTTAGACCGCCTCGGGCAGATGCCTCTGCCGCCGTATATCACGCATCAGCTAAAGGATAAAGACCGGTATAATACAGTGTACGCGAAGCATTCAGGCTCAGCTGCGGCGCCTACCGCAGGGCTTCACTTTACGCCGGAACTCTTAGAAGAGATTGAAGAAAAAGGGGTCGGCATCGCCAGAGTGACGCTTCATGTGGGGCTTGGCACTTTCCGCCCGGTAAAGGTGGACGATGTGGAAAATCACCATATGCACTCTGAATTTTACATGATAAGCGAGGATGCGGCGGATAAGATCAACCGCGCGAAGGAGCGCGGCGGCCGGGTGATCTGCGTGGGCACTACGAGCTGCCGTACCATTGAGTCCGCCGCGGACGGGAACGGGCGCTTAAAGGAGTGCAGCGGCTGGACGGAGATTTTTATTTATCCCGGATACCGGTTTAAAATTCTGGATGGACTTGTCACAAATTTTCATCTGCCGGAATCCACTCTCATCATGCTCGTATCAGCTCTGGCAGGAGAGGAGCATGTGCTGTCGGCCTACGGAGAGGCTGTAAGAGAGCGGTACAGATTCTTCAGCTTTGGCGACGCAATGTTTATAAAATAAGATGACTGTTAAGGTTTTTTCTGTTTTTCTCTTACAAGTTCTATAGCCTCTTTGCCTGAGAGATGTTCGATTGTCATTTCCAGCATACACAGAGGTTTCCATTCCCGCTCGATGGCGCTTTCCCGGTTGACGGAGGTGTCATCGGGCGCATATTTTACCGCCAGTTTTTCTATGGCAGAGCGCTTCCGGTCATCATCGTTGATCACCTGTATGCTGCCAAAAGCAATGACACTTCTGAAGTAGGTCGTGTACTCTTCGGGTACGATATGATCCTGATCGATGACGCAGAAAGAGACTTTAGGATTTCTCATAATAGAATCGATCTTATGACCGGATTTTGCACTGTGAAAATAGAGTTTCTCTCCGTCATATACATAGCTGATGGGCACGGCGTAAGGGTACCCGCTGTCTCCGCAGAGCGCGAGGACGCCGGAAGTTCCTTTGTATAATATATCGTCACAATCTTTTTCTGATAATTTCTGTTTTTTTCTTCTCATTTCACGAA
This sequence comes from uncultured Mediterraneibacter sp., assembly GCF_944377805.1. Taxonomy (GTDB): domain Bacteria; phylum Bacillota; class Clostridia; order Lachnospirales; family Lachnospiraceae; genus Mediterraneibacter. Next base: position 78,163 of record NZ_CALWFZ010000003.1, read on the forward strand.
ACATCTGCTTTTCTCCTTTTTTCTGAGCTGGTTATTTCTGGTATCAATACCAATAATATCATATTGTCTGTAAAAAAGAAAACAGATACAATCAGTCTGGCATAATGAAGATAAGTGAAAGGACTGAGACAAAATATGGGAAGACTAAGAGCCTTACTGACGGCGGCAGTATTGACGCTGGGACTCTTATGGAAGGGAGCGGACGTATATGGAGCAGGAGCACCGGTTCTGTCGGTTGAGCCCCATTCATCAGAGATAGTCCCTGGCGAGGAGGTTATCCTTACATTCGCGCTTGGCGGATATGATGAGATTCAGGATGGACTTCGCGCGTTTAAGGCGTCGATTGAGTATGATCAAGAAGTCTTTGAGGCGGCAGGAGAAGATGATTTTCAAACGCTGAATCAATGGGAACAGTTTCGCTACAACGCGAAAAACGGTCAGATGGCAGTGATACATAAAGGCGGAAGCGTTGCCGACGAGGAGATATTTCGACTGACATTGACCGCAAAAAAATCTATCGCGCTGCGCGAAACAAGTATTCTGGTGAAAGACATTTCCATATCAGAGGGAAAGGAAGACCTCCTGCCTGAAGATGTGTCACTTCTGCTGACAACAGCTTCCGGTACAGATGAGGAGCCCGAAGGCGATGCCGGAATACCGGGAGACGACGGCAGCCCGGAGGAACCGGAGGATGAGGATGGCGCTGACTCGCCGGGAGCAAACGGAAGCGCCGGCGAATCCGAAACGGGCGATGGCGCCGGTGATTCTGACGGAGATACAGGCCATCCGGATTCAGAACAGACAGCGGGAGAAGAGCCGGGAGCAGGTACAAAAGCAGAGGCAGAAACAGAAGCTGAAACAGAAAATCCCGGGGCAGTACAGACCGGGGATACAGATGGCGGGATCATTCTTTTTGTCATGCTGCTCATATCTCTGGCAGTATTGGGAGGGATTCTGGCCGCAAGAAAGAAAAAAGAGAATAAGAACGGACCGAAGGTACTTGCCGGAGTGATTCTCGGCAGCATGCTTGCCGTATCGGCGGGCGTCCGGACTGAGGCGTCTGGAGTAAAGGGCGATGTAGACAGAAACGGGAATATAGATTATACAGATGTGGAATTGACTCAGAAACATCTGATTGATCTTGAGCTTCTCGAACAGGACGCACAGAAACCGGCGGATCTCAATGATGACGGGCAGATTACAGTGACTGATCTGGCACTTCTCGTCCACAGGATTGAAAACCAGCCGGATATCGAGGCGCCGTCAAAACCGGAGGAACCTTCGGAGCCTGAGGAGGAGATACGGGAGGCCATCGAGCTGAAGGATATTACAAGTACCACTCTGTATTACAGCGAAGGCGGGAAGACAGAAGAGATAGACATACTGGATATTACAAGAGGACTTCCGGAAGATCCGGAGAATTATTATGCGGTGATCGGGATGGAGAGCCTGCCGGATCTCTATACGGGAATCTCAGAATTCAGACAGGAGAAAAGCGGAGCAGTATCAGTTGTGATCGATCAGGAAGATATGATTCAGTATGATGACGATGGAAACCGTATAGAGGAATATGCTTTCCCGGTTGCCTACAGAGATAAGGAAGGCGAGCATCCTCTGATAAAGAGTGCCAGGGAGCTGCTTGAGAAGATGGCTGCCGATCCGAAGGGAACGTTCGAGCTGACGGAGGATCTGGACGCCTCGGGGATTTCTGCGGATGCTCCTGCGATAGCAGGCACATTTACAGGAGAATTGGATGGAAACGGATTTAGGATACGAAACCTGCCGACTTCACTGTTTGGCACGCTGAGCGGGGCGCATATCCATGACCTTGTGATCGAAGACGCATCGATCACCGCTCAGAGAAGTGGAATCCTTGCCAATTTTATCCAGAGACAGTCTGTCGTAGAAAATGTTTTCATTGTAGATTCCTCGGTGTCCAACAGTGTGGATGAGATGGGAGCTTTTGCCGGAAAGATTTCGGATTCTACAATACGCAGGAGCGCTTCTGTCAATGTTTCATTAAGAGGACTGGTGGCGGTCGGAGGAATTGCCGGTAAGACTGAGTCGGGAGCTCTGATCGAAGACTGCTATGTTACAGGTAAGGTGCAGGGAACTTATGATCATCCCAGTCTCGGAGCCAGAACAGGCGGGATTGCCGGGTGGCACGGCGGAGGAAAGATCAGCCGCTGTTATACGAAGGCAGAGATCGTTGCTCCGGCGAAAAAAGGAAACGGCGGCATCATCGGCGGACCGAATACAGGAAACCCGGTGATCGAGTACAGCCTGAGTATGAGCACGGGATCAGGTTACCGGATCGCAGGATTCGATGTACTGGATGGTGTGAAAGAGGTATATGAGTATTCCGACTCCGGCAGTACGACAAATGTAACAGAGTCCAACGGAGGCAAAGTGAAAGAGACGGAGGCGGTCTATGAGCGGACGTTTTATGAAGACACCCTTGGTTTTGACGGAAAGATATGGGATCTGGGAGGACTTGCTCTTAAGAAACTTCCGCAGCTTGCAGATTCCCCTGCCTGGGATAACAACTATGGGATTCCTTCTTACAGTGAAGTGAAACGCCATGAAGACTATCGGGCAGAGCGGGAGATGGCTTATGCCAATATGGCGGAAATAATGCCGTTTGCGGATACGGCCCTGTGGATTGAATATGGAAACGGACTGTCCGAATCAGACGCCCTTGCAGTTAAGAAGATCAAATATGTGATTCCACTTGATGAGCAGGGGGCATATGTGGCGGGAATCCACAGGACAACTCCGGGAAAAGCCGTAAAAATACGGGTCATATTTGAGGATGATACGAGACAGGATTACGCCTTGTCTGAACCTAAATTAGTGGGAAATATCGTGGCGTCTTACAGAATGGAAGGACAGCAGTTTTCTTATCAGTTCCACAATTATGCGGCGGCTTTCGACGGGAGTGTGATATCCGATCTGACGGCGCTGGCTTCTGCGTATGACTATAATACAGAAATCGCGGGGATCACGCAGGAAGATGAGAGTCGGCTGTATACGGATTATTACAGCGAGAGCGTGAAAGGAAAACTAGAGCGTGTGCTGTCAGATCTGTTTGCTTCTCAGGAGAGGTATCCGTCCTACTGTGAACACCCGGCAGTGCAGGCACTGACAGAAGAACGCATGAAAGACGAGGATGCACTGAAACAGCATCTGTACGCCTACAATTATTATGATAAATGGTACCACATCAATTACGGCGGAGTGATATTGAGCGATCTGATGTTTTTCGGAAGGGAAGTACTGCCGGAGAATATCAATGCTTCTCACCTTACAGAGCAGCTACTGAATGTTTCGTCAGACTGGAGAACAACAAAACAGACGGTAACATTCTATAACAATGTACTGAAAAATATCACAGGGAAAGATTTTATGGAATTCCTGGGCGGTTTCGCAAAAAGCATCGCCGGTTATGAGGATGCCAATACATGGTTTGCGGACACATTTGACGGCATCTTAGTGGAACAGAAAGCAGCCGGTGATGAGGGCAGGATACGCTATCGTATCTGGGACAATCTAAAAGGTCTGCCGGAGGGCAGAAAAAATATTGTGCTGCCTGTTCTGACCGCTCCTCAGGAGGATATGTATCTGATCTCTGTTCCGTCCCAGATCGTGATCGGAAGCATGAACCGGTATGAGACGTATCTTAAGAAGGACGGACAGGAACGGGAGAGGATCCGCGCCATCGCGGAGGAGTATGCCGGAAAGATGGGAATATTCTACGGGGTATCTTCCCGGTGGATGAGTAATTCAGCGGAGCAGCTGAACAGTTTTGTAAACCTGCAGTTTGATACAAGGCTTTCTTTCCCGGAAAGTCCGGCGGCTGCGGCAGGAGCACAGGAAAAAGGCGTAACACGGGATCCGGTTATGAAATGGGTATACGAATCTGTCGATATGCTGAGCGCCCTGAACGGCAGCGCGGCAGTCGCAGACGGCACGATCGTGATCTGGATGTGGAGCCCGGCTCTGGGAACCGATAACTATACATTCTTCACGTTCAGTCATGAGACGGCCCACAACCAGGACGGAAGATATTTTTACGGCGGAGCCGGAAGAAGAAACGGAACCGGCGGGGAAGCCCATGCGGACGGCAATATTGCCCAGGAGATGCGGGACGGCATCATGGTGTTCAACATATCAAAGAACATGGATATAGGCACCGAGATGACGAATAATTTCAGTTACGAACGGATCGACTCCGCTGAGAAAGTACACAGTTACTATGAGAAGATGTTTGAGACGGGGTATGTGCTGGATTACCTGGCAGCGCAGGCTTTCTTTGAACTGACCCCGCAGCAGCAGGCGGCGGTGGCAGTACAGGCGGAGCATACCGCAGGAGGAAAAGCATCCATGAGTACCACTTACAAAAAGCTTACGGCGGATGAGATCGGCGCCATGAATCTGAACAGTATGGAAGCATTGTGGGATCATAAAATCTCAATACGGAATGCATCGTCTTATCCGGAGAAGGTGGGCACAGCCACAGACGGAAGCTACGGCTTCGAGTCGTTTTACACAATGAACTGGTATCAGTCGCACAATGACAGCGGCTCGCCGGATACTCATTCGTTCAAGCGACTGGGGCAGGAGATGCTTGCTCTTGCAGGATATGAGAAAGGGTATCAGGTATACATATCCGCACTCAGTGAAAACGATCTGGACGCGCTGCGCAAGATTACCGGTGATCCGAATATCACATGGAGAGACTACAAGCTGAACCGCTATCGCGAAGTGGCTCAGAAGCTGGATCAGATCCCGTATTTTGATAAAGACGAAATTATTGCACAGTTTAAGGCGGCATTTGAGGCCGATACAGTGAACGGAAATACAAATCAGAGCTTCGAGACGAAACGGATGATCTACGGCATGGTCAAGCGTGTAACGGGGGATTTCAGCACCGGCGGTATCTATGAGAGCCCGACGGTGATCCCGGTTACATCAGCGGAAGAACTGATCCAATACGCCGCGCAGAACCCATACGGATATTACAGGCTGGAACAGGATATTGATTTTACTGATATAACAGCTCTTGGCGGAAGTTATATCCCGGGAAGATTCATCGGAGTGCTGGACGGAAACGGTCATAGTCTGACCGGAATGAAGTATCCGCTGTTCGGGGATCTGCAGTATGCGCAGGTAACAGATCTGACCATTTCCGCACCTTCTTATGCAGGGGATGCACAGGCTCTCTTCGCGGTGAAAACAAAGAAAGTGACACTTGGAAATATAAAAGCAGCGGGCACGGATATGCCGCTTCCACTTGTGAAGACTAAGACGGAAGGATACTATGAGTACGGCGATATGAGCGTGACGGTGGAGGACAGAAAGATCACGACAGTGGAAGAATTCCTCGCAATCGGCGCTTCTGCAGAATCACTGAAAAAGCAGTATGTGCTCGAGGCGGATCTTGACTTCGGCTCGGCGGCGTCTTCTGATTTTGCAGTGGCCGGAACATTTTCCGGGGAACTGTCGGGAAACGGCCATACCATCTCCGGACTGGACGCGGTGCTCTTTGAGAGAATCGACGGGGCTTACGTCTCGGATCTGACGATCAAAGGGACGAACCTTGCTCAAAATACTCAGAAAGGCGCCCTTGCCAATGATATCAGGAATTCAATTGTGGAAGACATCAGAGTGAAAGATCTGACGATCCGAAACGACGCCAATCAGGTGGGCGGCCTTGCCGGAACCATTTCAAACAGCGAGATAAGACGGGTTTCGGCGGAGGAGATCTCGATCCGCTCCAATAATACCATAGGCGGCGTTGCAGGCCAGTTCGATGGCAGGATCATGGAGGACTGTATTGTTACCGGCGCCATCGAAGGTACAATCCGTCACCAGATGGGCGCCCGTGTCGGAGGAATCACCGGATGGCAGGGCGGCGGAATCATACGCAGGGTAGTGACAAAAGTCAGCATCACAGCTCCGGATCCGGTGGGTAACGGGGGCATCATCGGCGGACCACAGAGTGGAAGTGTGGCGGTGGAAAGCGCAGTCAGTCTGAGCACCGGGGCCAGTGCAAACAGGATTTCCGGGTGGGATGTGCTCGGTATTACAAGCAGTGCATACGAGCTGGAGACTTCAGACAGCCAGAGCAGTATGAATGAGACAAACGCGGACCGTGTATTCGCGGTCACGGAAGAACAGGCGAAAGAAAAAGCATTCTATACGGAGACTCTTGGCTGGAGCGAGGGTGTGTGGGATTTTGACAGCCTTGTGGCGGACGGGATACCGGCGCTGAAAATTCTGTAAATGAAAGAGCGTTATGAAATTAAGATCATGACGCTCTTCTTTTATGCTTGACTCAAGTCCGATTTCGGACTATAATCCCAAGTACGAAATCGGACTAAGGAGTGATAACAATGGAGATACATCAGGAAACAGAAGTTCAGAAATTTAACAGGTTATACAAGGAACAGGACGATCTCTATCATGACATCGCACTGTATGCGGGAATGTCAGACAGCGCATGCTCTATCCTGTATGCGATTTGTGTGCTGGGAGACGGATGCCTGCAGAGAGATATCTGCCGGGAAGCGTTCACGAGCAAGCAGACGATCAATTCTTCTGTGCGCAATCTGGAGAAGAAAGGCATTCTGTATCTGGAAAAAGGAACAGGCAGAGATAAGAATATTTTTCTGACAGACAAAGGCAGACAGCTGGTTGAGGGGAAGATACGTCCGGTCATAGAGCTGGAGAATGCTTCTTTACTTGGCATGAAACCGGACGAGCGGGAGATGTTTATCTGTCTGTATGAGAAGTATGTGGAGAATTTCCGCAGAGGAGTGAAAAAAATGATCGGGGAGAAGAAAGGATGAAGACAGTATTTCGTTTTTTAAAACCATACAGGCGCTTATGTGCTTTTGCAATCCTTGCCATGCTGTTAGATGTGGCGGGCGGTCTGCTGGTACCTAAGCTTACGGCAGACATGATCAATATCGGGGTGGAAAGTGGAAACCTTGACTATATTATCGGAAAGGGAATCGCCATGCTGGCGGTTACGATCCTCGCAGGGGCAGGAGCGCTATTAGGCAGCTGGCTGTGCGCCGATCTGTCCGCAAAACTGGGACGGGATATGCGAAATGCCGTCTATGAGAAATCGCTTACATTTTCGGCCCATGATTTCAGCCGGTTCGGAACCGGCTCTATGATCACGCGCACCCTAAATGACATTAATATCATCCAGCAGTCGGTTGTCTGGTGCATCCAGATGGTGCTGCCGGTTCCGGCAGTGTGTGTGATGGGCGTCGCTATGGCGTTTGCTATCGATACAGCGATGGGATTCCTGTTGATCGGTGTGACTGCGCTGATCATCGTGCTGGCACTTATTGTGACGCGCAGGGCGTCCGAGATATTCGGCAGGCTGCAGCAGCTTCTCGACCGGATGAACGTTGTGCTCCGGGAAAATCTGACAGGTGTGCGTGTGATCCGCGCATTCCGAAAGGAAAAGGATGAGGAAAAGAGGATGAGGAAATCCTTTGAAGATTACGCAGAGACTTCAATCAGTGCGAATCTTCTGTTCGCCGGACTGGAAAGCACAGCATTTTTCGTGATCAATATCTGTATTGTCGTCATTTTGTGGCTGGGAGGTGATCGGATCGGAGCCGGATATATGGAAATCGGAGATATTACAGCACTTACGGAATATTCGATCCTGATCCTGTTTTACATCATTATGGCACAGATGGTCATTATACTCCTGCCGAGAGCACGGGTCTGCATCCGTCGTATTCAAGAAGTTCTTGAGACAGAGCCGGATATATGTGACGGGAAGAATGGCGCGGGTGAAATAGGGCTGTCTGCACATGCAGAAGATATCATAGTCAGGTTTGACCATGTTTCGTTTCGATTTCCGGATGCGGACGGGTATGCTCTTTCTGATCTTGATTTTATATGCCGGAGAGGGGAGACCACAGCCGTGATTGGCGGAACCGGGTGCGGAAAGTCCACGCTTGCACAACTGATTCTGCGTTTTCATGATGTAACGGAAGGTTCTGTTGAGGTCAGCAGTATGGATGTCCGGGATATGACTCAGGAAGAGTTGCGCAGCCGGATTGCCTATGTTCCCCAGAAGGCGTGGCTGTTCTCGGGTACGATCGCGGACAATCTCCGCTATGGAAATGAAGGAGCATCGGAGGAAGAGATGCGCCGTGTACTCTCTGTTGCACAGGCGGATTTTGTGAGCAGCCTGGCAAACGGACTGGACGCCCATGTTGCCCAGGGAGGAACGAATTTTTCCGGTGGACAGAAGCAGCGGCTTTCTATTGCCCGGGCGTTGATGAAAAAGGCGGATCTGTATATTTTTGACGACAGCTTCTCGGCGTTGGATTTTAAGACGGATGCGGCTCTGAGAAAAGCGCTGAAACAGGAGATGGCTGACGCTGCGGCGCTTATTATTGCCCAGAGGATAAATACGATCCTGAATGCGGATCAGATTATTGTATTGGACGAGGGCAGGATCGCGGGGATCGGAAGACATGAAGAACTGATGGAGAAATGCAGTATCTATCGGGATATCGCGAGATCACAGATGAAAGGAGGAACATCACATGGCAGAGAATGAGACAATACAGTATTCGGATGACATGGATCTTGAGATACCGTCCGATGCGGGGATGACGGTAAAACGTCTCTGGAGGTCTATGGGCAGACAGCGCGTCCGGCTGGTCATCGTGACAGTTTCCGTGATATTTTATACGATACTTTCTGTGGCGGCCCCGGTGTACAGTGCGAAGATTGTGGATCTGCTCTTTCAGGAGATACGGGCGGCCGTATCAGGGGAACGCACCTTCCGGGTGACATGGGATCCTGTGGGACGGGAGATCATGGTTCTGCTTCTGATCTATACAGTGACCGGTATCCTTTATACGTTCCAGAGTTTTCTCATGGCAAGCTTTGCCGAGAGACTCAGTCTGGAACTCAGGACAAAGATCAGCCGGAAACTGGATCGTCTTCCGCTGTCGTTTTTTGATAATCATAAGACCGGGGAAGTGCTGAGTCGGGTGACAAATGACCTGGACAAAATGTCCGAGGTAATGCAGACCGGGCTTTTAAAGCTGTTTACGGCGGTGGGAATGGTAGTCGGTTCTCTGATCATGATGTTCCGGTTCCATATCGGACTTACGCTGGTCTTTCTTGTGTTTACCTTGCTGTCTATGGTGTCTACCAGATTTTTTGCAGGAAAGACGCTGCGCTATGCCGCCCGGAGACAGCAGGCGGTCAGCCGTGTGACTGGTCAGGTGGAAGAGTCCTACAGCGGACGCGCTGTCATAAAGGCGTTTAACCGGGAAGAAAGAAGCGCCGCAGATATGAGAGAAGCAGTGGAGGAGCTTGCGGAAACCTCGAGAAAAGCAGACTTTATGATGAACGCGGTCAACCCGTTTATCCGACTGGTCAACCGACTCGGACAGGCGGTGATTGCGGTGTTTGCCGGAAAACTTCTGATCGACGGAGTGCTGAGCGTGGGTGTGTTTCAGGCATTTTTTCAGTATGTGTACCAGGCGTCCGAACCTCTGACAGAGGCGGCGTATATGATCAATTCCCTGCAGTCTTCCATTGCATCTGTGGAGCGGATCTTCCAGCTGCTGGATGAAGAAGAGATAAAACCTGATCCCCGGCAGGGGACGGGAAACGAGGCGGAAACGTCTGTTATAAAGAATGCATCTGCTGCCGCCATGACGGAAGGAAGGGTAGAATTTCGTCATGTGAAGTTCGGGTATTCGCCGGATAAACTTCTGATGAACGACATCAGTTTCACAGCGCAGCCGGGCCAGAAGATCGCAATTGTCGGAACCACGGGCGCGGGCAAGACTACGCTTATCAATCTTCTGATGAGATTCTATGATGTAAACGGCGGACAGATCCTGCTGGATGGCAGGGATACTGCAGATATGACTTATGGTGAGCTGCGGAGTAATTTCGGTATGGTACTGCAGGATACATGGCTCTTTGATGGCACGATAGCAGAGAATATCGCGTACGGACGCCCGGATGCCTCCCGGGAAGAGATTATTGCCGCGGCGAAAGCGGCGAGGGCAGATTTTTTCATCCGGACACTGCCTCAGGGGTATGATACAAGACTCAGCGGGGATGCGGAGAATATCTCCGCCGGGCAGCGCCAGCTCCTGACTATTGCCAGAGTGATGCTCTGTGATCCGGCAGTATTGATCCTCGATGAGGCCACATCCAGCGTAGATACCCGAACAGAGATGGAAATCGGGAAAGCAATGAATGAACTTATGAAAGGCAGGACCAGCTTTGTCATAGCGCACCGACTTTCCACGATCGTTGATGCTGACCTGATCTTCGTCATGAGGAACGGAGACATCATCGAGCAGGGAAATCACCGGGAACTGCTGAAATCCGGCGGAGCATATGCAGAGTTGTATAACAGTCAATTTGAATCAACAGATCAGTAAACTGGAAGAGGCATAATCCCCCGCGGGAGAGCATATGCTTTCCTTGCGGGGGTGATTTTAATGATCTATGTAGTAAAAAATGGTGATACTCTGGAAAAAATCTCAAATGAGACACAAATCCCTGTTCAGAAGATCATATCTGATAATCAGTTGATATACAGTGACAGACTTGTACCCGGTCAGGCGCTGCTCCTTTTAGCAGAGGGAGAGACCGGCGGACTTGGAGAGGGGCTGATCATCGGCGGATATGCCTATCCGTTTATTGATCCGCCTGTGCTGGAGGATGCGCTTACAGCCCTGAGTGAAATGCTTATGTTTTCCTACGGATTTACATTTGAAGGAAATCTCGTTGCGCCGATGCAGGATGACCAGTGGATGATTGACCGGACGAAAAGTGCCGGGGCACAGCCGTGGATGGTTCTGACGCCTCTTTCGTCAGAGGGAGCATTTAATAATCAACTCATAAAAGTTCTTATGGAAAGTCAGGAACTTCAGGATACGCTGATCGAGCAGATGCTTATAGTGATGCAGGAAAAGGGATATGAGGGAGTGGATATTGATTTTGAATATATCCTGCCGGAGAACAGGGAGCAGTACGCGCAGTTCGCCGGAAGAGTCCGGGAAACGATGAACGAGTACGGATATAAAGTGACTGTTGCCGTGGCGCCGAAAATCTCAGACCGTCAGAGGGGAATTCTTGTAGAAGGACTGGATTATGCATTGCTGGGACAGAATGCGGACGCGGTTTTTCTTATGACATATGAGTGGGGATATACTTACGGTCCGCCTATGGCCGTGGCACCGCTCGATAAAGTGCGGGAAGTGGTGGAGTATGCGGTCGCGCAGATTCAGCCGGGGCAGCTCATACTTGGCATACCTAATTATGGCTACGACTGGACACTGCCGTATGAGCGGGGAATCACCCGGGCAAGATCGATCGGGAATGTAGAAGCCGTGGAGATTGCGGCAGAAAACGGAGCGTCCATCGAATATGCCCAGATATCACAGAGTCCGTGGTTCACATACCGGAAGAATGGGATGGAACATATCGTCTGGTTTGAGGATGTGCGGAGTATCACGGCAAAGTGGGACCTGATCCGGGAGTTCGGCCTGTCGGGAGCGAGGTACTGGAACCTGATGCGCCCGTTTCGTGCAAACTGGCAGCTGGTGAAATGAAGTAGTATCCGATTCCCAGCGCATCTGCAAGAACCCATCCGATGGGAACAGACCACCAGATACCAACGACACCGAAGACGGGGAGCGCGGACAGGGCATATGCAAGGGCCACCCGGGTGCCGAGAGACATAACTGTCAGGATAACAGACATACCCGGTTTTCCCAGTGCACGGTACAGTCCGTAGAGGAGGAAAAGGATTCCGATCAGGGCATAGAAAGCGCCTTCGATGCGCAGATAGCGGACGCCCTCGGATATAACAGCGGTTTCACCAGCATCAATGAACAGTGACATCAGCGGACGGGCAAATACGAAGACAAACAGTGAGATCACAAGACTGAAAGCAACTGATGTCACGACTGCTGTCCGGATGCCTTTCTTGATTCGATCTGTCTGTCCTGCGCCGTAATTCTGCGCGATAAAGATAGAAAATGCATTTCCGAAATCCTGGACCGGAAGGTAGGCGAAAGCATCAATCTTTACCGCTGCGGCGAATGCTGCCATGACTGTCGTGCCGAAACTGTTGACCAGTCCCTGTACCGCGAGGATGCCGAGATTCATAATTGACTGCTGCAGGCAGGTAAGGGCAGAGAAATTTGTGATTTCCTTTATGCGGGATCTGCGCAGGCGTATTTTACCGTCTCTGCGAAGCAGACGGGGGAATTTGATGCGTGTGTAAACGGCAATTCCGATTCCCGATACATACTGGGAGATGACAGTAGCCTCTGCCGCTCCTGCCACACCGCGGTTCAGCACAGCGACGAACAACAGGTCAAGCGCAATATTCAACCCTGCGGATATGGCCAGAAAGGCAAGGGGAACGACAGAGTTGCCCAGAGAGCGCAGAAGAGAGGCAAAAAAGTTATAGAGGAAGATTCCGACCAGTCCCGCAAATATTACGATCAGGTAATCCTTCATCAATCCTGTTAGTTCCGCCGGCGTGCGCAGAAACCAGATGATCCAGTCGATGCCTGTGAAGACAAGGATATTCAGGACAACTGTTACGACTCCGAGAAGGACGAACGACGCCAGGATTCCTTCTTTGAGCGCTGTCTCGTCTTTCTGCCCGAATCGGATAGAGAATATGGTTCCACTTCCCATAGCAAGACCAAAGAGGATCGAAGTTAAAAATGTCATCAGGGAAAACGCCGATCCGACTGCGGCGAGGGCGTCTGCCCCGAGAAACCGCCCGACGATCAGTGTATCCACAATATTGTAACATTGCTGCAGCAGATCTCCGAATATCATCGGAATGGCGAAACGCAGCATCGTTTTCATAACGGGACCATGAGTCAGTTCATTTTCCATTTTAAATCCACGGCTTTCCTTTTGTAAGTTTTAAATTAACATTCGTAATATATGATAAGTTCCGACTGATAGAATGTCAACGTTGACTATTATTTTTGCCCCTAATATAATATGAATGATGTCAGAGAGGAACAGGTTATGCCTGATATAAACTGTAAAGGAGGTGCTGCTTATGTTTATGGACGGACTGGACGATTTGGATCAGAAGATTGTGAAGCTGCTGATTCAGAATGCAAGGCTGTCGTACTCGGAGATAGGGCAGCAGGTCGGGATTTCACGGGTGGCTGTCAAAATGCGTGTGCAGGCGCTTGAGGAAAAAGGAATCATTGAAGAATATACGACAATCATTAATCCGCAGAGGATCAGCGGCGCGGTTTCCTGTTATTTTGAGATCGAGACAAAGCCCGACACACTGGCAGAGGTGGCGGAAATTCTGGAGAAAAACGATATAGTTACACAGATTTATCGCGTTACCGGAAAGAGCAGACTTCACGTCCATGCAGTAGCCTCATCCAATGAAGAGATGGAGAATCTGATCTGTAATACAATGGACAAGCTGCCCGGAATAGTTGAGTGTACCTGCAATACAATATTGTCCAGGATTAAAGACATCAAGGGACTGCGTCTGTGACGCAGGAGGCAAATGTGCAGCAGAGAAGACGATTCAGGATAGAGGATGGGTGTGATGAACAGTTCGAAAGACATGAGTATGATCATTCTTAGTTTTACCGGCACAGGAACAGAATTGAACAGGAGGTTATGTGAAAAACTGATAAAAAATTTTCAGATGGAAAAAGACTCAAATGCGTGCACCGGTTATGCACCGGCAAAATATGCAGGAGAGGGAATCCTTCCTCTTCCGGATGACAAAGCAGCACTGATCGGCGACAGATGGGGGAAAGCAGCATATATCTTTATCGGCGCGGCAGGGATCGCTGTACGTTATATTGCTCCGTGGGTGAAGGATAAATATACAGATTCTCCTGTGCTGGTGATCGATGAGAAAGGAAATTATGTGATCCCTCTGCTTTCCGGTCATGTGGGAGGCGCGGCCGCCCTGGCGGACGAAGTTGCGGATATGATCGGGGCAGTGCCGGTTCACACGACAGCCACAGATGTACAGGGGAAATTTGCTGTGGATGTATTTGCCAGAAAGAATGGACTGGTAATTACGGACCGGGAGGCGGCAAAGAAAATATCGGCAGGAGTGTTAAACGGAGAAAAGGTCGCATTATATATAGAAGATTGTTCTGTCAGTGTCACAGGGACGCCGCCGGAAGAAATTGTGTTATGCAGTTCGTTTGAAGAAACAGAGAAGTACAATTGCAGGATTATTATAACCGACACTCTGGAACAGGATATGCATGCCCGGAAAAGCGAAGTGAGCGAAACAGACAGGGAAGAAGATACACTGGTGCTTTTGTCCCGGAATATCGCGGCGGGAATCGGATGCAGGAAAGAGATAGAGGAAGCTGTTCTGGAAAAAGGGTTTCTGGAGATTCTCACTGTAAACGGGCTGGATATCAGGCAGGTGAAAAGTATAGCCAGCATAGATCTGAAAAAAAACGAGCCGGCTCTTTTGCGTCTCTGTAAAAAGTACAGTATCCTGTTCGAGACATACACGGCTGAAGAGCTAAATGGCGTATCCAATGTCACGGTGACATCGGAATTCGTGAAGAAAGTGACCGGTGTGGACAATGTATGCGAGCGGGCGGCGCGGCTGAGTTGCGGCGCCGGAAGTATGATGCAGGGTAAGTGCATACGGGAAGGGATGACAGCGGCACTTGTAAAGTGCCCGCTGGAGATTATATTTAAAAGATAAAAACAGTCGGCGGATTGCTCATCCGCCGGCTGTTTTGTGAAGGCTATTGAGAATGTATATATTGGCTTAATTAAGCACTTAGTCCAGTTGAGACTGGAGCGCGTCGTATCCGGTCTCTTTAGTGCGGATCTTCATTGCGTCTTTGATCTCATAGCTGAAGATCTTTCCGTCGCCCATATCTCCGGTGTAAGCGGCCTTTTGAATGGCGTCGATCACCTTCTTCTCCCATTCCTCAGAAGATACGACGATTTCGAACTTGACTTTAGGCTGGAGAACGACGTCGACTTTTGATCCGCGGACTACTTCTTTATATCCGCGTTGAGCACCGCACCCCATTACCTGCGATACGGTAATTCCGTTGACTTCTATTTTGTTGAGGGCGTCTTTGACGTCCTCGAATTTTTCTTCTCTGACGATTGCGTCTATTTTGATTAACATAGTCTGTTCCTCCAATTCTCTTCCTGCTTCAGATATATGCTCCGGCTTAGTCAAAACCGTTAAAGGACGGGTATGCCTGCTCGCCGTGCTGCGTGACGTCAAGGCCTCGCGCCTCATCTCTCTCATCAACACGCAGTTTCGTGAAGATGCGGATAATACCGATACAGATCAGAGAGCCGATAACCGCGACGGCGATCGTCACGAGAATACTGACAACCTGAGCGATGAAAAGTCTTGTTTCGCCGAATACGAGTCCATCCCACCGCGCAACAGAGTTGATTGAACTCTGACTGAACAGGCCGGTTGCGATACCGCCCCAGATGCCGCCGATACCGTGGCAGCCGAATGCGTCCAGTGAATCGTCTATTTTCAGTTTGTGTTTGATCAGGTTCATTGTAAAATAACAGATCGGGCTGACCAGGGCCCCGATGATAAAGGCTGACCAGATTGGCACGAATCCGGCGCCGGGAGTGATTGCCACAAGTCCGACTACAAGACCCGTACTTGCTCCTACGAGGGTCGGCTTTCCGTCTTTAACCGTGTCGATCAGCATCCAGGAGAGAAGCGCTGTGGCGGCGGAGACGGATGTTGTCATAAATGCGTGGGCAGCAAGGCCGTCTGCCGCAAGTGCGCTTCCGGCGTTGAAGCCGTACCATCCAAACCACAGAAGAGCGGCGCCGAGAACAACGAAAGGAATATTGTGAATGCGGTAAGAAGTCTTCTCATAGCCGCGTCTTCTGCCGAGATAAATGGCGAGTACCAAAGCGCTGATACCGGAACTGATATGTACGACATTGCCGCCGGCAAAATCAACGGAACCGATAGAGGCGAGGAATCCTTCCTGGCCCCATACCATATGCGCCATCGGGTAATAGACAATGAGTGACCAGAGAGCAATAAATGCAAACAGCGCTTTGAATTTCATTCTCCCGACAACAGCGCCGGTAATCAGCGCCGGAGTGATCATGGCGAACATCATCTGGAATCCGGCATATACAAGATGCGGAATACTGTCTGAATAGGGACCGGCCTCCCAGCCCACTCCGTTTAATCCAAGCCACTCAAAACTTCCGATGACTCCTCCGTGATCGCTGCCAAATGCCAGCGAGTATCCGAACAGAGCCCACATAAACACAGAAAGCCCCATAATCGCTACGCAGGCCATCATTGTATTCACTACATTTTTCCTCCGGACAAGTCCCCCGTAGAAGAATGCCAGCCCCGGCGTCATGATAAACACGAGCGCCGAGCAAATCATTATAAATCCTGTGTTTCCAGTGTCCATAGAAATACCTCCCGTTTCCAATAGAGCTAACAGATTTTCATGATTTCCCGGGGTTTTGTCACAAAAAAGAGTTAAACTGCTTTGTGATAATAAAGAAAAGACGCCTGATCGGTGAGGGCTTTCGGCCTCAACATCAGACGTCTTTGTCTTGTGGCTAAGTCTAGCAGATAAGAAAATAAAAATCAAGAAAAAATTGTGAAAAAATAAATTTTTGGTTAAATAATAACAAAAATCAAAATATTTTACAAAATAATCAGTCAAATTTACAGATTCTGCTCTTCGTGATACAATACTCAGGTGCTGTTGTGATAGAGAAAGTTTGATGATTAATTATAGAAAATTTGGAGAATACAAAATGGAAAAAGACAGAAATGTACCCGGAATACTGATATTTGCCGGAACGACAGAAGGCCGGGAGCTGGCCGAGTACGCGGCTGGCCAGCCCGTCAGGTGTCATGTAAGCGTCGCTACGGATTACGGAAAAAGCATACTGAACAATACTGATAACATTTCGGTTCATGCAGGACGTATGGATATGGAACAGATGCGGTATTTTATAGAAGAAAATGACATCAGCCTTGTAATAGACGCCACCCATCCCTTTGCCAGGGAGGTGACGGAAAATATAAAGAAAGCGTGCCGGAAAGCTTACAGCGGTAAGGGAACAGAGTATATACGCTGTTTAAGGAAAGCGGCAGACCAAAAGGCGAATAACGCTGTTTATTCAGCCACAGAGCCGGAGATCGTGTCCGTTGGATCTGTATCCGAGGCGGTGGAATATCTGAAAAAGACAGAGGGCAACATCCTGATCGCGACAGGGAGTAAAGAATTGTCTCTGTATACTGAAATTCCGGACTACAAAAAGAGGTGTTACGCGCGTGTCCTCTCTACGAGAGCAGCGGTAGAGGAGAGCGTCTCACTTGGATTTGAAGGGAAACACCTGATCGCTATGCAGGGGCCCTTTTCTGTTGAGATGAACCTGGCACTTCTGCATCAGACGGAAGCATCCTATTTCGTGGGCAAGGAGTCTGGAAAGGCAGGCGGATTTGGAGAGAAGGAAGAGGCGGCAGGGAGAGCGGGAGCCATTCTTGTAGTCATAGGAAGGCCGGATGAGGACGGCGTGAGCATAGAAGAGGTAAAGGGAATCATCGGGAAAAAATTCCTTGCAAACGGTATTCTTCTATGATATACTGCAAATGTTGCAAAAAAACACGCATGCGGTTTTCTCTGACGGTGCCAAACCCGGTCAGGCGGGCGGTCTCAGGGAACAAACATGCGGAAGATTAAAAACCAAATGGAGGAAAGAAACATGAGTGTTATTTCAATGAAACAGCTTTTAGAAGCAGGTGTACACTTCGGACACCAGACAAGAAGATGGAACCCGAAAATGGCTCCGTACATCTACACAGAGAGAAATGGTATTTACATCATCGACCTGCAGAAATCTGTAGGAATGGTTGATGACGCATATAAGGCCGTTTCTGACATCGCTGCAGAGGGCGGCACAATTCTTTTCGTAGGAACAAAGAAACAGGCTCAGGATGCTATCAAGGCAGAGGCAGAGCGCTGCGGTATGTTCTATGTAAACGAGAGATGGCTGGGCGGTATGCTCACAAACTTCAAGACGATCCAGAGCCGTGTAAAACGTCTTAAAGAGATCGAGGCTATGTCAGAGGACGGAACATTCGATGTACTTCCGAAGAAAGAAGTTATCGCACTGAAAAAAGAGTGGGCTAAACTTGAGAAGAACCTCGGCGGTATCAAAGAGATGAAGAGACTGCCGGATGCAATCTTCGTAGTTGACCCGAAAAAAGAGAGAATCTGCGTACAGGAAGCACACACACTGGGAATCACACTGATCGGTATCTGTGATACAAACTGTGATCCGGAAGAGCTTGACTACGTAATCCCGGGTAACGATGACGCTATCAGAGCAGTGAAACTGATCGTTTCCAAGATGGCTGACGCTGTTATCGAGGCAAACCAGGGAGCAGCTGCTGAAGCAGAGGAAGAATACTATGAAGTAGAGGCTGCTGAGGAAGCAGAAGAGGCAGTAGAAGAGTAATATCTTGATTTAATGGAGGAATTTATCATGGCAATCACAGCAGGAATGGTAAAAGAATTAAGAGAAATGACAGGCGCAGGAATGATGGACTGCAAGAAAGCCCTTACAGAGACAAACGGCGATATGGACGCAGCTGTTGAGTTCCTCAGAAAGAACGGACAGGCAAAGGCTGAGAAGAAAGCCGGAAGAATCGCAGCAGAGGGTATTGTTAAGACTGTTGTAAGAGACGACAAGGTTGCAGCTATCGTTGAGGTTAACTCTGAGACAGACTTCGTTGCAAAGAACGATGAGTTCCAGGGATTCGTTGATACAGTTGTAAATCAGGTTGCAGACAGCAATCCGGCTGACATGGACGCTTTCATGGCAGAGGCATGGGCAGCAGATACATCCAAGACTGTAAAAGACGCTCTTGTAGAGAAGATTGCAGTTATCGGAGAGAACCTGAACATCAGAAGATTCGAGAGAGTAGAAGCTGAGAACGGATGCGTTGTATCCTACATTCACGGCGGCGGACGTATCGGTGTTCTCGTAGTTGCTGATACAGACGTAGTAAACGATGAGATCAAGACATGCCTGAAGAACGTAGCTATGCAGATCGCAGCTATGTCTCCGAAGTATGTATCCCGTGATGAGGTATCTCAGGAGTACATGGATCACGAGAAAGAGATCCTTCTTGCTCAGGCTAAGAAAGAGAACCCGGAGAAACCGGAAAATATCATCGAGAAGATGATCATCGGCCGTCTCAACAAAGAGATGAAAGAGATCTGTCTGCTTGATCAGGTATATGTACAGGACAGCGATCTGACTGTTGCCAAGTATGTTGACAAAGTTGCAAAAGAGAACAACGCGAAAGTTGCGGTTAAGAAATTTGTCCGCTATGAGACAGGCGAAGGTATCGAGAAGAAAGAAGAGAACTTCGCTGAGGAAGTAGCAAAACAGATGGGAAACTAAACTCCGCACTGATATTGTAAAAGATAAGCCCTTATAAATAGCGTGCATGCGCTGTTTATAAGGGCTTTTTATATCTGCCGGGGCTTTTTAAGAAAAACTTCATAATTTCCCTTCCAAAATATTCCATTTCATCCCGTAGAATCATAAGAAAATATGCGAAAGAAAGGGGGAGAGCAAAATAAGTGCGATCACGGTAAAGAATCTGTATAAACTCTACCGGGTGGGAGACTCTGTTGTCCGGGCGTTGGACGGCGTAAGTTTTGAGATCGGAAAAGGAGAATTCTGCGCGATTGTCGGTACAAGCGGCTCCGGAAAGTCGACGCTGCTCAACATGATGGCAGGACTTGAGAAGCCGACGAAAGGCGAGATCATTGTAAACGGCAGCCATATTGAAGCGATGAAAGAAGACGAACTGGTTCGGTTTCGACGGGAAAATGTGGGATTTATCTTCCAGTCTTTTCATCTTCTCGGCACCATGAATGCTGTGGAAAATGTAGCGCTGCCGCTTACATTCCGGGGAGAACCGCCGAAGGAACGGCTTAAAAAGGCAGATCGGATGCTGTCTTTGGTAGGTCTTAAGGGACATAAAAACCATATGCCAAACCAGATGTCCGGAGGCCAGCAGCAGAGAGTGGGTGTGGCGAGAGCGCTCGTCTCAGCCCCGGCTATTATATATGCCGATGAACCTACAGGCAACCTGGATTCCCACACATCTGAAGAAGTCATGAGACTGATGAGAAAAGTTGTTCGTGAACAGGGGATGACTCTGGTGATGGTGACCCATGACAATCACCTGGCGGAATATGCGGATCGGGTGTTTCATATTATTGATGGCAGGATCGTGAAGATCGACGTAAACACATCCGGAATACATGAGGAAGGAAAGAGATTATGAGATATTTCAGAAAAACGGTGTCTCTGCTGCTTGGCATGATTTTGGTACTGAGCATGTCTGCTTCGGCGGTATACGCGCAGGTGAATTCTGCTTCAGAGACAAAAACTTTAAATCAGATTACTCTGAGCGTCGGAGACGGACAGCAGACGCCCACTTACAAAGCGGGAGAGAAAGCGGAACTGAAGATTAATGTTCTGAATAAGGGAAACGTAGACGCGCAGAACGTGACGGTTACTCCGGTGATAAGCAGTACGGAAGACTGGCCTTTTGACATAGACCAGCTCAATTATGACCGGAATCTGGGCGAGATCAAAGCCGGCGGACAGGCGTCGGCCTCCTGGGGAAGCGGAGACGGAAAACTGACGGTTCGCAGTGATGTGACCGGAAAATCCTATAAGCTGGTGTTTAAACTTACTTATGACGACGGCAAGAACGCATATGAGGCAGAGAGATATGTGTTCGTAAAAACTGAGGCGAAGAAGAGCGCGTCAGGGAACGGAAACGCAGGAAACAGCCAGAGCGGTTCCCAGACAGGCGGATCTCAGGCGGGAGGCACATCCGGCGGAGCCGGCACATCTGATCCCGGATACGGCGGATATAGTGTATCCGACGGCGGAGCCGGATATGCGGATATTTCTAACGGGGATCCTGTTCCTGTTGGGGGAGACGCTTCGGGAGGCGGCTCGGACGGTTCGGTCCCCCGCGTGATCGTAACGGGTTTTGACACAGAGCCGGGTGTGGTGAAAGCAGGGACTGATTTTAAGCTTGTGATTCATCTGAAGAATACGTCAAAAAAGACAGCAGTCACAAACATGCTTTTCAATCTCCAGGCGCCGGCCACGGGAGAGGGCGAGGCTGCTGAAGCTCCGGCGTTTCTGCCGGCCTCCGGTTCCAATTCCATTTATCTGGAGAAAATACCGGCGAACGGAACGAAAGATATTTCCATAGATCTGAACAGTCGTGCGGATCTGATTCAAAAGCCATACAGTATTACGATGTCGATGAAGTATGAGGACTCAAATGCTTCCCAGTTTGAAGCTGAATCCAGCCTTGCGATTCCGGTGACGCAGGAGGCCAGATTTGAATTCAGCGATATTCGGATCATGCCGGACGAGGTGGCTGTGGGCGAAGAAGCTAATATTACATGCAGTCTGTACAACCTGGGCAGAGTAAAGATGTACAATGTGAAGGCCCGGTTTGAGGGAGAAGCTGTAGAGGGAGAAGAGCAGTTCATCGGAAACCTGGAATCCGGAGCAACGGGCAATATAGACAGCATTGTGACTGCGGCTGCGGAATCTTATGATGAGGATAACTGTAAACTTGTTCTGACCTATGAGGACGACGCGGGCAAACAATATACCGTAGAACAGCCTTTTACAATGACAGTCACAGCAGAAATGGAGATGGATGACATGGAGATGATGACGGACATGCCGGAAGAGGCGGGGAGTCCGGTGGGCATTGTCGCGGCAGTTATCGTGGTTCTGGCAGTGGCTGCGGGAATAACGGCAGCGGTATTGTTAAAGATCAGAAAGAGAAAGAGCCGATCGTTGGAAGAGGAGGAATTGATGGATGAGGTGGAGCGATTTACTGAGGATGAGCGCCGAGAGCCTTAAACGGCGGAAACTAAGAGCTTTCCTTACGATCCTCGGAGTTGTGATCGGTACGGCTTCTATCGTTGTTATGATCTCTCTGGGTCTGGGGCTCCAGCAGTCCATGTATGAGCAGATGGAAATGGACGGCGGAACGACCGGACTTACAGTTAGCGGGAAGTCCGGCGATATGATGTACAGTTCTTCCTACGGGAATATGAGCAGTGAAGAAGAGTCTGACAAGTATATTACAGATGAGACAGTTAAAGAACTGAAAATGCTGGAACATGTCAGAAGTGCTGCTCCGGTGCTTACTTATTCCGCTCTTGCCCTGCAGGGAAAATATGAAGGAAACATACAGCTGTATGGCACCACCGGAGAGGCTTTGGAGTGGATGAATCCGGAACTGGAACCGGGAGGACGTCTGCCGGATGCGGACAGCGCTGAACTGGAGCTTTTGTTCGGAAACATGGTCATTATGGATTTTACTGAAAAAGGAACGGGCAAGGGATACTGGGACACCGGAGAATTGCCGGATATTGATCTGGCGAGAGACAAATTCTTTGTAATTCTTGATTCAGACAGCTATTATCAGCAGCAGGAAAGCAGCGGTATGAGCATGGAAAGCTCGGGGGATGAGAGCGGAAATGGTGACTCCAATACCGTGAAGACGCCGAAGAAGTATGTCCTGAGTGCGTGCGGCGAAATCGCGGGAGGAATGGAGTCGTACAACAGCAATTCTTACTATGTGCTGTGCGATATTTATAAGCTCAAGGAGTATCTTCAGAAGGAATTCCGTGGGCGTGCGATCCCCGGACAGCCCACTACCCAGAGTGGAAAACCATACAGCCAGTTCGTCTATTCTTCCGTGTCTGTTCAGGCGGATGATATGGAACATGTGGATGAACTGGCGCAGACGATCCGAGGCATGGGGTATAATGTCTCCACCAATGTTGAGTATATCAACGGCATGAAGAAGACGCTGGGCATGGTGCAGGCGGTGCTTGGAGGAATCGGGGCAGTGTCTCTGCTCGTGGCAGCCATCGGGATTGCGAATACAATGATGATGTCTATCTACGAGAGGACGAAGGAAATCGGGGTTATGAAAGTAATCGGATGCGGCCTGAAGAATATCCGGCAGCTGTTTCTTCTGGAAGCGGCGTTCATCGGGTTTATCGGAGGTATAGCCGGTAATGTTCTGAGTTTTGTGATCTCGGGAATTATCAATATGCTCATTCCGGCTGAGAGTCTGTGGGGCACGGCGGGAAATATTTCCTATATTCCGTTCTGGCTTATACTGGCGTCTATGGGATTTGCCGTGCTTGTAGGCATGGCGGCAGGATATTTCCCGGCGGTTCGCGCTATGAGGCTCAGTCCGCTGGCGGCGATTCGGAATGAATAGGGCGTAAGATGAATGAAAGAAAAAGTTGTATTGCTTTTTGCCGAAAAAAGCAATACAACTTCTTATTTTATGCCAAAAATATAATGCGATATTTGGAAATATTGCGACTTGTATTGAAAGTTGTTATGTTGTATCATGATCTCATAGGATTCATAACCGTGTTTCCGGCAGGGGTCAGAGGACATAAGGAAAGGGGGACGGCAAATGGGAAAAAAGTACGAACAGATCGTTGCCTGGGTACAGGGGGAGATCGAGAGCGGACGTTTCAGCCGCGGCGCACGTCTCCCTTCGGAAAACGAGATGATGGAGCGGTTTGGTGTAAGCCGGCAGACGGTCCGGCGGGCAATGGAAGAACTGACCGGCAAAGGAATCGTAGAAGGGAGAAGAGGGAGCGGTACATTTGTGACGGTGAACACCCGCAGATACACGGGAAAGGAGATTCGGATCGCGGTGATGCTGACCTATGTGGATACATACATTTTCCCGGCTATGATAAAGGGAATGGAGTCCGTGCTTTCTCAGGAGGGGTGTACGCTTCAGATCTCTGTAACAAACAATGCGGTGGAAAAGGAGCGGATGCTGTTAAAAGAGTTTATCCGAACACAGTCGGTAGACGGAGTGATCGCGGAGACTGTAAAGAGCGCCCTTCCAAACCCGAATCTGGAACTGTACAAAGAACTGGAGCATGTCGGGATACCGGTACTGTTTGTCAATAGTTTTTATCAGGAACTTGATATACCGCATGTCAGCATGGACGACAGGCGTGCGGGATATCTCGCGGCAAGGCATCTGATTGAATGCGGCCATACCCGCATCGGAGGTATCTTCAAGTCTGATGACGGACAGGGACATTTAAGATATGCCGGTTACACCCAGGCTTTGATGGAGAGTGACATCAAAGTCCGGGGAGACCAGATTATATGGATTGATACCGAGGAGCTCCGGGAGATGCAGGAGGAGGGGACGAGATTTCTGAAACGTCTGAAAGACTGCACTGCCTGCGTCTGCTACAATGATGATACCGCCTATAAACTTGTCGGCATGTTTCAGAAAGCGGGCAGGCGTGTTCCGGATCAGATGTCCATTGTCGGAATTGACAACTCCGCGCTCTCAAAACTGTGTTCGGTTCCCCTGACTTCGGTCAATAATCCAGTGGAGAGTCTGGGGAGAACTGCCGCGGACAAGATGGTGGGAGCCCTCTGCCGCCGGGAAAAGATGGGATCAACGGAATTTGAGCCTGAACTGATTATGCGAAACTCTGTGCAGGTGCTCAGAGAGATATGTGGTAATACTGAATATTCATATACATGAAAGGAGAATTATTATGCTGGAAGAACTGAAACAAAAAGTGTATGAGGCAAACATGCAGCTTCCCAAATACGGCCTTGTGACGTTCACCTGGGGGAATGTAAGCGGAATTGACCGCGAGAGCGGCCTGCTTGTTATCAAACCAAGCGGTGTGGAGTATGACAGGCTTCGTCCGGAAGACATGGTTGTCGTAGATCTTGAAGGGAACAAGGTAGAAGGAAAATATAATCCGTCTTCTGACACCCCGACCCATGTTGTCTTATACAACCGCTTTTCTGAGGTCGGAGGAGTGGTGCATACTCATTCAGCATGGGCCACGAGCTGGGCTCAGGCAGGAAGAGCGATTCCATGTTATGGAACGACGCATGCAGACTACATTTACGGTGAGGTTCCGTGCGTCAGAAATCTGACGGCGGAAGAAATAGAGGAAGCATATGAAAAAAATACCGGTGTTCTGATTGCGGATGAATTTGAACGCAGAAATAAAGATTATAATGCGGTGCCGGCTGTACTGTGTAAGAACCACGGTGTATTTACCTGGGGGAAGGACGCCCATGAGGCGGTTCACAATGCCGTGGTGGCGGAGGAAGTGGCAAAGATGGCGGCCCGGTGCGAGATGATCAATCCAAACGTGAAACCGG
This sequence comes from uncultured Mediterraneibacter sp., assembly GCF_944377805.1. Classification (GTDB taxonomy): domain Bacteria; phylum Bacillota; class Clostridia; order Lachnospirales; family Lachnospiraceae; genus Mediterraneibacter. The sequence continues at coordinate 103,495 of NZ_CALWFZ010000003.1, forward strand.
CTCCACAGGAACTTCAGGATAAGCATTATTACCGGAAACACGGAGCGAATGCATATTACGGACAGCCTGAAGGTATCTGAAGGTAAAAGGTTCTGGAAATAAAATCTATTCACGAGGAGGATATTAAGATGTTAAAAAGAAAAGAGTACAAATTCTGGTTTTGCACAGGGTCTCAGGATCTTTACGGTGATGAGTGCCTCTCTCATGTGGCGGAGCATTCGCGTATTATCGTGGAGAAGCTGAACGAATCGGGAAACCTTCCGTATGAGGTAGTCTTAAAGCCGACACTGATTACAAATGAACTGATCCGAAAGACGTTCAACGAGGCGAATATGGATGAAAACTGCGCCGGTATCATCACATGGATGCACACGTTTTCTCCGGCGAAATCATGGATATTAGGACTGCAGGAGTACAGAAAACCTCTGCTCCATCTGCACACGCAGTTCAACCGTGAGATCCCTTATGACACGATTGATATGGATTTTATGAACGAAAATCAGTCTGCCCACGGAGGACGTGAGTACGGCCACATTTTCACCCGCATGGGAATTGAGAGAAAGGTAATCGTAGGCTACTGGGAGGATGAGAACATTCAGAACAAGATTGCTTCCTGGATGCGTACTGCGGTAGGAGTCATTGAGAGCAGTCATGTGCGCGTGATGCGTGTGGCGGACAATATGAGAAATGTCGCCGTGACAGACGGAGATAAAGTGGAGGCCCAGATCAAGTTCGGATGGGAAGTGGACGCCTATCCGGTCAATGAGATTGCGGAAGCTGTCTCTGCTGTGTCTAAGAGCGATATAAAGGCTCTCACTGATGAATATTATGATACATATGACATTATTCTTGAGGGCAGAGATCCGGAGGAATTCCGCCGCCATGTGGCAGTGCAGGCTCAGATCGAGATCGGATTCGAGCGTTTCCTGGAGGAGAAAAATTATCAGGCGATTGTTACCCACTTCGGCGATCTGGGAAGTTTAAAGCAGCTTCCGGGGCTTGCGATTCAGAGGCTGATGCAGAAAGGCTATGGCTTCGGCGCGGAGGGAGACTGGAAGACAGCCGCTATGGTGCGGATCATGAAAATTATGACAGAGGGCATGAAAGACGCAAAAGGAACTTCTTTTATGGAGGACTACACATACAATCTGGTTCCGGGCAAAGAAGGTATTCTTCAGGCTCATATGCTGGAGGTGTGTCCGACGATCTCTGAGGGTCCTGTCGGCATTAAGGTTCAGCCGTTGTCTATGGGTGACAGAGAAGATCCTGCGAGACTTGTGTTTACTGCCAAGACAGGCCCGGCGGTTGCCACATCCCTGATCGATCTGGGAGACAGATTCCGCCTGATCATCAACGATGTCAACTGTAAGAAGACAGACAAACCGATGCCGAAACTTCCGGTAGCGACTGCTTTCTGGACTCCGGAGCCGAACTTGCAGACAGGCGCGGAAGCGTGGATTCTCTGCGGCGGCGCGCATCATACAGCTTTCTCCTATGACCTGACCAGTGAACAGATGGGAGACTGGGCGGCTGCTATGGGAATTGAGGCAGTTTATATTGACAAAGACACTACGATCAGAAATCTCAAAAATGAGCTGAGATGGAACGATGCGGCCTACAGAAAATAAATGAATTGAAAACTGCTCTTTCCAACGGTATAATAACAGCAGATCATTACTATAAGAAACGATAAAGGAGCAGAAAATATGAGCATTAGAATTGGTATTTTAGGGTATGGAAATCTGGGAAAAGGAGTAGAGTGCGCGATCAGACAGAATCCGGATACAGAGCTGGCGGCAGTATTTACCAGACGCCGTCCGGAAGATGTTTCGGTACTGACAGAAGGAGTTCCAGTGTGCGGTATCGGCGACGCGGTAAAGTGGACGGATAAGATTGATGTTATGATTCTCTGCGGCGGAAGCGCTACGGATCTGCCGGAGCAGACTCCCGAGTTTGCCCGGATGTTCAACGTGATTGACAGTTTCGATACACATGCCAGGATTCCCGAGCATTTTGCGAATGTGGATGCGGCGGCGAAGGAAGGCGGCAAAGTGGGTATCATCTCAGTAGGCTGGGATCCGGGAATGTTTTCACTCAACCGCCTGTATGCGAACGCGATCCTCCCGGACGGCAAAGACTATACATTCTGGGGCAAGGGCGTCAGCCAGGGCCACTCTGACGCTGTCCGCAGAGTTGCGGGAGTGAAAGATGCGAAACAATACACCATACCGGTAGAGGCTGCTCTTGAAGCGGTCAGGAACGGGGAGAATCCTGAGCTTGGCACACGCCAGAAACACACGAGAGAGTGCTTTGTCGTTCTTGAGGAGGGCGCGGACGCGGCGAAAGTGGAGAAAGAGATCAGGGAAATGCCAAACTATTTCTCTGACTATGATACAACGGTTCATTTCATCAGCGGGGAAGAGCTAAAAAGAGACCACAGCGGCATCCCCCACGGAGGCTTTGTTTTAAGAAGCGGCAGAACCGGTATGAATTGTGAGAACAGCCACCTGATCGAGTACAGCCTGAAGCTGGATTCCAATCCGGAATTTACGGCATCCGTGCTGCTGGCATACGCACGGGCTGCCTACAGACTGTCACAGGAGGGGCAGAGCGGATGCAAAACAGTGTTCGATATTGCCCCGGCATACTTAAGCGCAAAGAGCGGGGAAGAACTCAGAAAGATAATGCTGTAAACCGGACGATCGGCAGGCAGGCGTGTACTGCCTGCTGATCTCTGTAAAATCAAAAGTAAATAATAAAAGAAAAGGAGGAGTGCGGGAGTGAGAAGGAAAGAAGACATCAGAGAAATGATCAGTGCCGGGAAGGCGGTACTTGGTATAGAACTGGGGTCCACAAGAATCAAGGCGGTTCTCATTGACGAGGACAAATCTCCGGTCGCTTCGGGCAGTTATGACTGGGAAAACCAGTATGTGGATCATATCTGGACTTATGACATTGACGAAGTGTGGCGTGGAGTACAGGGGTGCTATGCGGATCTTGTAAAAAACGTGCGGGAAGAGTACGGAGTTGCACTGAACAATCTGGCGGCAGCTGGCGTCAGTGCGATGATGCATGGATACCTGGCGTTTGATGAAAATGACGAACTGCTCGTTCCGTTCCGAACCTGGAGAAATACGATCACAGGAGAGGCGTCTGAAAAGCTTTCGGAACTGTTTTCCTATCATATTCCTCAGCGCTGGAGCATCGCCCATTTGTATCAGGCGATCCTGAACGGAGAGGACCATGTGGATAAAGTCAGATTCTTTACCACGCTGTCAGGATACATACACTGGAGGCTTACAGGCCGTAAAGTGCTGGGAAGCGGGGATGCTGCCGGTATGTTCCCGATCAATATTGAGGCGAAAGATTATGACGGCAGAATGCTGGATCAGTTCGATGAACTTGTGGCGGAGAAGGGTTTCCCCTGGAAGATCCGTGATCTTCTTCCGAAAGTGCTTCTATCCGGAGAAGACGCCGGGAGTCTTACGGCTGAGGGCGCGAAACTGCTAGATCCGACCGGCGGCCTTGCTTCCGGCATTTTGATGTGTCCACCGGAGGGCGATGCCGGAACCGGCATGACTGCGACGAACAGCGTGGCTGTGAGAACCGGAAACGTCTCTGCCGGAACAAGCGTATTTGCTATGGCGGTTCTTGAGAAAGATCTGACGAAGCCCTATGAAGAGATCGATCTTGTGACTACACCGGCCGGTGATCTGGTGGCGATGGTTCACTGCAATAACTGTACCTCCGACTTAAATGCGTGGGTCGGACTGTTTAAGGAATTTGCGGAAAGCTTCGGAATTGACGTGGATATGAACAAACTGTTCGGCACCCTTTACAATAAAGCCCTTGAGGGAGATCCGGACTGTGGCGGCCTGCTGGCATACAACTATTTCTCGGGCGAACACATCACAGGGTTTGACGAGGGGCGTCCTTTGTTTGTCCGCTCCCCTGAGAGCAGATTCAATCTGGCAAATTTCATGCGGGTGCATCTGTATACCTCCCTTGGCGCTCTGAAGACCGGCATGGACATTCTTCTGAAAAGAGAGAATGTCAGGCTTGACCGGATGATGGGGCATGGCGGCCTCTTTAAGACGAAAGGCGTAGGCCAGAGGATTCTGGCAGGCGCCATTGACACCCCGGTCTATGTCATGGAGACGGCGGGCGAGGGCGGCGCGTGGGGAATTGCTCTGCTTGCCGACTATCTGGTCAGAAAGGAAGACGGCGAGAGTCTGACAGACTACCTTAATCACAAAGTGTTTCACAACTCGGAAGGATCGGGCATGGAACCTGTTCCTGAAGATGTGGAGGGATATGAGAAGTTTATGGAACTCTACACAGAAGGGCTCAAGATTGAGCGGGCGGCTGTGGAGTGTCAGTTCTGAATTCTGATTTATCAGGATAAAAAGAGTCTGCGGGAAACAAATGTTTCCCGCAGACTCTTTATTACAGCAACTCTTCAAACGTATCATAAAATGCCGGATATGATATATCCACGCATTTACTGTCAAGAATCTTTGTATTTCCCTCTGCAACAAGCGCGGCGATGCTGAACGCCATAGCAATGCGATGGTCGAGCAGAGTGTGTATGGAAGCGCCTTTTAGTTTTCCTCCGGTGATAATCATGCCATCTTCGGTGGGGGTCACCATACATCCCATAGCCTTCAGGTTGTCGCAGACTGTCTCGATGCGGTCGGTCTCCTTTACTTTGAGCTCGGCGGCATCCTTAATTACAGTTGTCCCCTCCGCAACGGCGGCCATGACCGCGATGACAGGGATCTCGTCGATAAGCGTGGGAATAATCTCGCCCTCAATGGTGGTGCCGTGGAGACGGCTTGTTTTCACGAGGATGTCAGCGAGTTTTTCCCCTCCCTCTGTCCGTTCGTTCAGGAGTGTGATGTCTCCGCCCATATCTTCGCAGACTTTCAGGATGCCTGCGCGGGTAGGATTGATTCCGACGTTTTGAATCAGAATTTCGGAATCCGGCACAATCAGTCCTGCTGCGATGAAATAGGCGGCGGATGAAATGTCCCCTGGGACAGTAATTTTCTGCCCGTAGAGTTCTTTTACGGGGGTGATGCTGACTGTGGCTTTCGTACTGTCCAGCGCATAGGAGGAGTGGATATTGGCGCCGAACTCCCGCAGCATCAGCTCTGTGTGATCGCGGGATAAAGACGGCTCTGTGACAGAAGTCTCTCCGTCGGCATACAGACCAGCCAGCAGGATACAGGATTTGACCTGCGCGGATGCCACGGGAGAGTTATAGTGGATGCCGTGAAGGCTCCCGGGGCAGATATACAGAGGCGCGCATCCGTTTCTCAAGATGCTGGAGATATTGGCGCCCATCTCTGTCAGTGGTTCGATGATCCGTTTCATCGGTCTCGAATTGAGAGACTCGTCACCGGATAATTTGGACTCAAAGGGCTGCCCTGAGAGTATTCCGGAAATGAGGCGGGTCGTTGTGCCGCTGTTTCCCACATCCAGAATATTTGTGGGAGCTGACAGACCGTGTATACCCTTTCCGTGAACAACAACAGTATCATCCGTTTCCTCAATCTCGATGCCCAGCGTGCGAAAGCAGCGGATTGTCGAGAGACAGTCGGCGCCCTCTAAAAAGTTGTGTATCTCAGTCGTTCCGTTTGCAATGGAGCCGAACATCACGCACCGGTGGGAGATGGATTTATCCCCCGGAACAGTGATCTTTCCCTTCAGTCCTGTTATATTGCATAATTCCATTTGTCTTTTGATCCTTTCCTGTACAATTCGTATTAACTTCCGGCAGAGCGATATGTCTGTGAAGCATCTTTACGTTCCATATACGATATAGTGGTATTTCTGGAGAAGCTCCGCTGCCTTTGCGGAAGAGACTTCGTCGTAGAATTCAATCTTCAGTGCGCCCTCCTCGAACTCGCGGTTATGTATAATTCCCACATTCTTGATATTGATATGATTGCTTGCCAGGATCGTGGCGATGGTCGCGATCCCTCCGGCCTCATCGATAATATCGCAGTAAAAGGCAAACTGCTTTTTGATTGGTCCTGCGGAACTGTTTGGCATGGAATCACGGTAATCTCTTGACGTTTCAAACATGGAATACAGTCTGTCTTCGTCTCCGCTGTCCACATAGGTCTTTGCCTGTCTGAGCAGGTCGATATAGTCCTCTAAAATCTGAGAGATATTTTCCCGGTTTTTCAGGCAGATCTGCTGCCACATGACAGGAGAAGATGAGGCGATTCTTGTGATGTCCTTAAATCCTCCGGCTGCCAGCGCTTTCATAAGTTCATCCTTTGTGTCGTGTTCTCTGACGTAGTTGACCAGAGTAGACGCGATGATGTGAGGGAGATGGCTGATCGTGCCTGTGATACAGTCGTGTTCCTTATAATCCAGTATGACGGGCAGCGCCTTCAGCGATGAAACAAAATCGCGGTAAGCATCCACCTTCTCGGAGGGCGCTTTTTCGCTGGGGGTAAGGATATAGTATGCATTTTCGATTAAGTGGGCTTTAGCATTGGCAAAGCCACTTTTTTCCGAGCCTGCCATAGGATGACCGCCGATAAAGTACTCCTCCATATCAAGGGCTTTAATTTCCTCGTGTATGGAACTTTTCACGCTTCCCACATCTGTAAGGATGCACCCGTCGCTGACGAGGTCTTTTAACTGTGCCAGGTAAGCGGTGTTGCAGGATACGGGAGCGCACAGAAAGATGTAGAGACACCCTCTGAAATTATCATCAATAGAAGAGCAGGAGGTGTGAATAATCCCCTCCTGTACTGCCAGCGCAAGTGTCTCGCGGTTTTTGTCATAGGCGATGATCTCATAATCAGGATAGTATTTCCGAATGGCTTTGGCAATAGAACCGCCGATCAGGCCCAGCCCGATAAAGCCGACTTTATTTGTTGAAGACATAGCAGATAGTTGTCCTTTCATTAAGTGTTAATATGATAAATATATCACATTTACAGAATAATCTTAGCACTTTAAGGCGCAAAAGTAAATATATGTGAAAAATGAATAAAATAGTTGTAATTGCACTGTAATTTTAGTACAATATATCCATGATATGCCGCTCTGACAGATGGAAAGGACGGCAGAATAACTACATAATAAGGAGGCAGCAGCATGAAGGTTTACAGAACGGACGAAATTAGAAACGTAGTATTGCTCGGACATGGCGGCAGTGGAAAGACGAGTCTCGTTGAGGCGATGCTGTATGTATCAGGAGCGGCAAACCGTATGGGAAAGATTTCAGAGTCCAACACGGTCAGTGATTTTGATAAAGAGGAGCAGAAACGCGGATTTTCAATCAGCACAAGCCTGATCCCGATTGAGTGGGAAAAAGCGAAGATCAATATTCTTGATACGCCCGGTTACTTTGATTTTGTAGGCGAGGTAGAGGAGGCGGTCAGCGCGGCGGACGCGGCAGTGATCGTAGTGTCCGGAAAGGCAGGCGTTCAGGTGGGCACGGAAAAGGCGTGGGAGATCTGTGACAAGTATAACCTCCCGAGGATGGTTTACGTTACTGAGATGGATGTGGACGACGCCAGCTTCCGGCAGGTTGTGGAAGATCTGACAAAGAGATACGGAAAGAAAATCGCGCCTCATTTCCAGCCGATTCGCGAAAATGAGAAGCTGGTGGGATACATTAACGTGATCAAGAACGCGGGGCGCAGGTATACAGGAATCGGACAGAGAGAGGAGTGCGAGATTCCGGACTACTGCAAACCTAATCTGGAGATCTTAAGAGACTCGCTTATGGAAGCGGTGGCGGAGACGAGCGAAGAATTTATGGAGCGTTATTTCAACGGAGAGGAGTTCTCTATTGAGGAGATCCGCGCGGCGATGCGTACGGAAGTGATGGACGGCGATATTGTTCCGGTTGCGATGGGCTCCAATATCCAGGCTCAGGGCGTGGCGAATCTGCTGTCTGACATTGTAAGGTTTTTCCCGAGCCCGGATAGAAGAAGCTGCGTAGGAATCAACCGCACGACCAATGATATTTTCGAGGCGAATTATGATTTCTCCAAGGCAAAAACAGCTTATGTGTTTAAGACGATGGTAGACCCGTTCATCGGGAAATATTCATTCGTGAAAGTGTGCTCGGGAGTCCTGAAAGGGGATGATGTCCTCTACAACGCAGACACAGACGCGGAGGAGAAGCCCGGCAAACTGTATACGATGTGCGGCAACAAGCCGTCGGAGGTCTCAGAACTGTTCGCGGGAGACATCGGCGCGATCGCAAAACTTGCGAACACGCGCACAGGCGATACGCTGTCTGTGAAAGGGACGCCGGTGTCCTATGCAAGAACCGATTATTCCGTGCCGTATACTTATATGAAATATACGGTGAAGAAAAAAGGCGATGAAGACAAAGTATCCCAGGCGCTCTCAAGGATGACGGCCGAGGACGTGACGCTGAAAGTCGTCAATGACAGTGAGAACAGACAGACGCTTCTCTACGGTATGGGAGACCAGCATCTGGAAATTACGGCCAGCAAGTTGGCGGCAAGATATAAAGTGGAGATCGAACTTGAGACTCCGAAGGTGGCTTTCAGAGAGACGATCCGGAAGAATTCAGATGTTGACATGAAGTATAAGAAACAGACCGGCGGGCACGGACAGTACGGCCATGTCAAGATGAAATTTGAGCCGTCCGGAGATCTGGAGACGCCGTATGTATTTGAAGAGTGCGTAGTCGGAGGGGCTGTGCCGAAAAATTATTTCCCGGCTGTCGAGAAGGGGCTTCAGGAATCTGTCATCAAAGGACCTCTTGCAGGCTACCCGGTAGTCGGAGTGAAGGCGACGCTCTACGATGGATCCTACCATCCGGTAGACTCTTCGGAGATGGCGTTTAAGACAGCGACGATCCAGGCGTTTAAGAAAGGTTTCATGGAGGCGTCTCCGGTCCTCCTTGAGCCGATCGCTTCCATAAAAGTTACAGTGCCGGACGATTATACCGGAGATATTATGGGAGACCTGAATAAGAGGCGGGGACGCGTTCTTGGAATGACCCCGGTGGCAGGAGGAAAACAGGTGATCGAGGCGGATATTCCGATGACAGGACTGTTTGGGTACTGCACGACACTTCGCTCCATGACAGGCGGACGCGGAACATACGAATATACATTTGCAAGATATGAACAGGCTCCGTCTGACGTACAGGAGAAAGAAATCGCGGCGAGAGCGGCGGAAGAATAAAAGGGGGCGCAGGCTCCCGGGCAAAAAGGCGGGAATCCGTGAGGGTTTCCCGCTTTTTGTGATGGCGACGAGCCAAAGCCCGGACTGTCCGAGACCTTGGTGACCGCTTACATATTATGCTAAGAAAACGTTAAGAATATTGTGCTTTATAATCAAAGGTGCTATAATTGCTCTGCTGTTCCTGTGAACAGCAATAATTTTAACTGAATTTACAGAGGGAAAAAGTATGAAGATTGTTATCATTGGAGATGGAAAAGTAGGTTATAAACTTGCGAAACAGCTTTCTGTCGAAAACTATGATGTGGTGATGATCGACAGCAATGAGAAGAAATTAAAATATGCTGTGGACCGTCTGGACATTGCCTGTGTGACAGGGGATGCGGCGGATGCCCGGGTGCAGAAAGAAGCGGACGTACCCCATGCCGATCTCGTGATCGCCTGTACTTCGGCGGACGAGTGCAATATGCTCAGCTGCCTGATTGCAAGGAGACTCGGCGCCAAGCACACCATTGCCCGCGTGCGTAACCCGATCTATTTCAATCAGATCGGCCTGTTAAAGGAAGACCTTCACCTGAGCATGGCGGTAAACCCGGAGCGGATCGTGGCGGATGAGATCAGCAGGCTTCTCTTGTTCCCGGATGCCAGCAAAATAGAGACATTTGTAAAAGGAAGGGTAGAACTTGTTGAATTTCCGATCCAGAAAGAGAGCAGACTTGTGGATATGTCTCTTGCGGATATGTATGAGAAATTTCAGATCAAGCTCCTCGTCTGTGCGGTAGAGCATTGCGGAGATGTGCTGATTCCTGACGGAGACTATGTGATCCGGCAGGGAGATAAACTCCACATAGCCGTGTCTCATCAGGAGATGGAGCGTTTCTTTAAACTGCTGGGAAAACATAAGGCAAAGATCAGAAAGGTAATTATATGCGGAGGCGGACGCGTGGCGTATTATCTAGCGGTACAGCTGTGCGCCATCGGGATGCAGGTGAAGATCATTGAAAGGGATGTCAGCCGCTGTGAGGAATTGTGCGAACTGCTTCCGAAAGCGACGATCATCAATGGAGACGCGACAGACCATGATCTTTTGCTTGAAGAGGGCATTGAGGACGCGGACGCTTTCGTCGCGCTTACCGGCATGGACGAGGAAAATATTATCACTTCCCTGTTTGCGAAGAGTCAGGGAAGCGCGAAAATTATTACAAAAGTCAATGAGGACCGGCGTGCTCTCATGGTAGAGGACTTCGGGATCGACAGTATCGTATCCGCAAAGACAGCCACTGCCGACGCGATCTTAAGCTATGTACGCGCAAGGAAGAATTCTCAGGGCAGCGCCAATATCGAGACGCTGTACCAGCTTGTAGACGAAAAGGTAGAAGCGTTGGAGTTTATCATAAAGTCCGAGACAGGTTATACCGGAATACCTTTGAAGAATCTGACACTAAAATCAAACAATCTGATCGCGTGCATCGCCAGAAAAAGGGAGATCATTATTCCCGGCGGAGACGACTGCATGGAAGCCGGCGACAGCGTGATTGTAGTTACGATGGAAAAACATATCGAAGACATAGAAGATATTTTAGTGTAGGTGCGTAAAAATGAATAAAAAAATGATTGTTTACATACTGGGGAAAATGCTCGGAGTCGAGGGCGCGGTTCTTCTGATACCTGCTCTGGTTTCGCTGATTTACTGGGAGAAGAGCGGTTTTTCATTTTTGATTGTCAGCGCTGTTCTGGGCATTATTTTCTTTCTCTTTGGACGCAAAAAACCGAAGTGTACCAGGATATACGGAAAAGAAGGTTTCGCCATCGTTGCTCTTGCGTGGATTCTCTGGTCGCTGTTCGGCGCGCTCCCTTTTGTAATATCCGGAAGCATTCCCAATTACATAGATGCTTTTTTTGAAACGGTGTCGGGATTTACGACGACCGGATCTACGATTCTCAGTGAGATCGAGAGCCTGCCGATGGGAATTAATTTCTGGCGGTGTCTGACCCACTGGATCGGCGGCATGGGAGTGCTCGTTTTCGTGCTGATGATCACCTCTCTGGATGATGAGAACTCCATGCCTCTTATGCGCGCGGAGATGCCGGGGCCTGAGGCGGACAAACTTGTGCCAAAAGCAAGAAACACAGCGGCGCTTCTGTACGGAATGTATTTTGTTCTGACGGCTGCGGAGGTTGTTTTGCTCATGTTGGGCGGAATGAACTTTTACGACGCTCTGGTACATTCCTTTAGCACCGCCGGCACGGGAGGATTCTCCAACAGAAACACCAGTGTCGCTTTCTATGACAGCGCTTATATTGACGGAGTAATTACAGTGTTCATGATCCTCTTTGGGGTGAACTTTAATGTGTATTTTCTTCTGCTTTTAAAAGACTGGAAGAATGCGCTTAAAAATGAAGAACTCCGGGCGTATATCGGCATTATTGCCGGATCGATAGCAGTGATAACGCTTAATATTTTAAACATATACGGAAACGTCCTTCATGCGTTCCGCTATGCGTCTTTCCAGGTTGCGTCCGTTATTACGACAACAGGATTCTACACTGCGGATTATGAACTATGGCCGGAATTGTCGAAGGCCGTATTGCTGACGATCATGTTTATCGGAGCCTGTGCCGGTTCTACCGGAGGCGGAATCAAGGTCTGTCGTTTTGTGATTCTGTGTAAATCGATCGGGCAGGAAATCCGTAAGATCCTCCATCCCAATGCCGTGACAGTTGTCAAGCTCAACGGCAAGAGAGTAGGGGCGGATACGATGCGGGGAATCAATGTGTATTTTGCGGCGTATGTCTTTATAGTAGTCGCATCGGTACTGCTGGTATCCATTGACAATTTTGATTTTGCCACATCGTTCAGCGGAGTGTTGACAACTATCAGCAATGTGGGTCCGGGTATTTCAAAAGTCGGACCTGTGGAGAACTTCCATATGTTCTCTCCATTGTCAAAGCTTGTGTTCAGTTTCGATATGCTGGTCGGACGACTGGAAATCATTCCGTTTCTGATCATACTCTCGCCGGCTCTCTGGCGAAAGAAATTTTAAAAATGTGCAAAAGCAGGGGCGCCGCACCGGAAAAATTTCCGATGCGGCGCCCCTGTTTCTATTGGCTCATCTATGAGATAACGTTATAATCCCCGGAATCTATGCCGGAAATCTCCTTTTTATCCGCGCCGATGCTGAGATAAAAGTCAATATTATTTTCAGAGCTTATTTTATTCAATTTCTGCAGGAAAACAGGGAGACTTTCAAGAGTGATGTTTGCCTGTTTAAGCACACTGTCGATGAAGACGGTTTCGATGTCGTGATTGCCGGCTACCATGCCGTACAGAAATCCTATAAATTCTTCGAGAGTAAGAATATCGGGATAATCAGCCATACGGATCGCACGGATATTGAAGTCTACCGTATATGTGTCCTTGTGGCTTTTTCTGATCAATACTACGTTTCCGCTGGAAGTTTTCACCTTCTCATTTGCAAGGTCGATCATTTGCTGTGTTTTTCCGCTGCCCCGCGGGCCTGTAATTAAATTTACCATGGCGAATCTCTCCTTTATGTATGTATTGTTTGAGACTTTCACCTCTCAAATTTCTTATATTTATTATACACGAAAGCCATGTGGGGAACAACTAAAAAAAGGATAAAAATAATATTGATAAATGTTCTCAAAAATTATATTGAAAAGAAAGAGTGATTGTGATAGTATTTACTTAATTGAAAATCATTCTCATAATTAAGGAGGAACCATGCCATCTGAAGTCTTGACATATTTTCTGAAAAACAGTGACTGGAAAGTGCGGCTGGAATTCCAGATCGCGCTTCAGTGCGCTCCCTTTCTGAAAGGCCTGAAAGTATCCTGTGTGATTTCGCTGAACGCTTCCCTGTGCCGGGGGCTTGGGGAGATGTTCCGCGGGTCGGATATTGCCTATCGGAGACTTTCCTGTTCGGAAGGAAAATGCCTTGTCCTTTTTTACCGTCCGGAAGAACTGGAACGTCATCTTAACGGCCGGAGAACCCGTCGCCTGATCAGGGAATACGGATATGAGAATATGAGCTTTCGGAAGATGCTGGAGCGTCTTTCAGACAGGGTCAGTGATTTTGCGGAAAGAGGAATAGGTTTTCCCCATGAGATCGGAGCTTTCCTTGGATATCCGCCGGAGGATGTGAAGGGCTTTATTGAAAATGAAGGCCGGAAATATCTGATGATAGGATACTGGAAAGTGTATAGTGATCTTACACATGCCAGAATGGTCTTCAAGGAATATGACCGCGCAAAGGCGTGCGCGGTAAATGAGTTTCTCACCGGAAAAAGCATCCGGGAGATCGCCGTGTGACGGCAGAATAACGAAACGGAGGAGAAAAAATGAGCGTATCAGTTGTATATTGGAGCGGAACAGGTAATACACAGGCTATGGCGGAGGCTGTGGCGGAAGGAATCAGTTCAGCCGGGGCGCAGGCAGAAGTGTTGGAAGTAGGCAGCGCGGATGCTTCAGCGCTCTCCTCGGAGACGGCGTTTGCCTTAGGCTGCCCGTCTATGGGAGCGGAACAGTTGGAAGAGACGGAGATGGAGCCTTTTGTGGAGGCTTTGGAACCAATCGTCTCGGGGAAAAAGATTCTGCTTTTCGGCTCTTACGGATGGGGAGACGGAGAGTGGATGAGAGACTGGGCAGAGCGCATGAAAAACGCGGGAGCCGTGCTTATTCGGGAAGAGGGGCTTATTGCAAATGAAACTCCCGACGACGAGGCTCTTGAGGACTGCCGGCTGGCGGGAAAAGAACTGGCCGAAAGTGTATAAAGCGTTGACAAAAACTCTCCCGTATGCATATGATAGGATAACGAGATAAAATAACCGGATGACGTTGGCCATGCGCTGTAAAAACTATAAAAGGAGTATGGCTGACAGAGGGAGAGAAGATATGAACCAGAATACATTGTTGGGAATCTTAATACCATTTGCCGGGACCGCTCTGGGCTCGGCGATGGTATTTTTTATGAAAAAGGAAATGAACGAGCGGCTTCAGAAGCTGCTTTTAGGGTTTGCGTCTGGAGTTATGATGGCGGCGTCTGTGTGGTCGCTCCTGATTCCGGCGATCGATATGGCGGAGCAGAAGGGCGGAATCTCATGGCTTCCGCCGGCGGCAGGATTTTTGCTTGGAATGGGATTTCTTCTTTTACTGGATACCCTGACTCCTCACCTGCATTTTACAGATGAGAAGCCGGAAGGCGTTCCGGCACATTTAAAAAAAACTACCATGCTTGTCCTTGCGGTGACGCTTCACAATATTCCGGAAGGCATGGCGGTGGGAGTTACATTTGCCGGCGTGCTCTCTGAGAATACGATGATGACGATGGCAGGAGCCTTTGCCCTGTCTATTGGAATCGCCATCCAGAATTTTCCTGAGGGAGCGATCATCTCCATGCCGTTAAAGAGCCAGGGGTTGACGAAGAAACGGGCGTTTGCCTATGGAGCTTTGTCGGGAATTGTGGAACCGGTGGCCGCCCTTGTGACAATCTTTCTGACGGGGCTTGTAGTCCCCCTGCTTCTTTACCTTCTGGCGTTTGCGGCCGGGGCGATGATCTACGTTGTCGTGGAGGAACTGATCCCGGAGGCGCAGAGCGGCGCCCACTCCAACATCAGTACAGTAGGAGTGGCGGCAGGTTTTGTGATTATGATGGTACTGGATGTGGCCCTGGGCTGAAAAATCCAGAATGAGAATCGCCGAAAGTGACGAAAGGCACATTAAAAGAGCGCGGAGGGGGATCCTCTAGCGCTCTTTTAATGTGTAGACGTCTTCTCTGCGGTGTTGAAAGACGGGAATCTGCTCCCTTGCCCTGTCGCACTCAGCCAGATTAATATCGACGATGCGAAGCTCTTTCTCTTCATTCATCTCAGAGATGATATTTCCCCAGGGGTCTGTGATGATACTGTGGCTCCATGAGACGTAAGAGGCATTCTCATCTCTTGCCGGGGCGGTACCGGCGATAAAGACCTGGTTATACACAGCCTGGGAGCAAAAAAGAAGTTCCCAGTGCAATGGTCCGGTTGTCATATTGAAGGATGCGGGAACAAGGATCAGCCGGGCTCCTTTCAGAGCCATGAGGCGGAAAAGTTCCGGAAAGCGGATGTCATAGCATACAGCCAGTCCGATTGTGCCGAATTCCGTCTCAAACGTGGTGATGCTTTCGCCGGGGGTTAAAACGGCGGATTCCCGGAAATGCTGTCCGCCCTTTATATCGACATCAAAGAGATGCATCTTCCGGTATTTTGCGATCCGGGATCCTTTGCGGTCAAATACATAGGCAGTATTATAGATTCTGTTGCCGCTGTCTCTTTCAGGGATCGTTCCGGCGGAAAGAAAGAGCCCGTATCTGCGGGCGGCATCTGCGCAGAGCTGCCAGATGGGGCCGCCTTCCTCCTCGGCATAGCGCGGGAAGCAGGATGCGTCGTACGGGCAGCAGAACATCTCGGGAAGGATAAGAAAGTCCGCGCCTTTATCCGACGCTTCTCGGGCAGCTTCCATGACGCAGCTGGATACTGCCTGCCTGTCGGTATATACGGGGATCTGTGCCTGCGCAGCGCGTAAAACTGTCATAGTACCACTCCTTTCGGGGGCTTTGTAGATTCCCGGACAATGAGATGGGCATGGAGCAGGACGGTTCCTATAGACACGCCGTTCATCAGGCTGCTCAGCGCGTAGTAGCCGCTTTTTCCCAGTTCGGTCCTATCCTGGCGGACTGTGGTCAGAGGCGGTGAGGTGTATGAACTAAGCGGGATGTCGTCAAATCCAACGATACTGATGTCTCTGGGGACCCGGACACCCATCTGCTGGCACTGTGTAATAGCTGCGCTGGCAAAGGTGTCCTGGCAGCAGATCAGCGCCGTCATTCCCATTTCCAGAAACCTGGGAAGATGTTTTTCCATACATTCGGAGAGATAATAAGAACATCCGGCGCAGGAAGGATCTGCTTTGAGCCCGTGGCTGTGCATAGCCTGAAAGAACGCCCTGTGTCTGACCTGCATGATGTGCGAGCCCAGAGCGCTGCTTAAGTATCCGATTTTCTGATGTCCCAGTTCCTTTAAATGTTCTACTGCCAGTTCCATTCCCTCGTTATTATCGATCCCCACATATGCGGTGGACGGATTCCCGATGATATGATTGTCATAAAGAACAGCGGGAGTGCGGCTTGTCCGAAACTCTTTCATCCAGGGTTCTCCCAGAGAAAAGCCAAGAAGAAAAGAGCCGGCATAATCGTGCCGGAGCATGAAGATGTCGTAGGAAGTTTCTCTCTGAAGAGAGACGTCTACGGGAACGACTTCCACTTCGTACCCTGCCGGTTCTGCCATCTGCCGAAACCCTATGATAATGTCATAGGCAAAGTGATGCGGTTTTTCGTATTGTATATTGTCTTTCTGAACCAGGATACAGAGCCGTTTGGCTGGCTTTTTATAGCGCCGCAGTTTCGTGTATCCCATCTCTACAGCGGTCTCGAGAATTTGTTTTTGTAATGTTTCGCTGATGTCCGGCGCGTCATTGAGAGCTTTTGAGACAGTGCTCTTGGAAATTCCCAGTTTATCAGCAATATCCTGAATTGTCGTCATGAATTTTCCCCCTGAATTATGGAGCGCATGTAAAAACTACTAAAATTATTATATATAAAAAGAACATTGAAAACAATAGTTTAGATAAGTTTCGATACCGAGATGTGTCAAAAACGGGGGAGATAAAATGCACAAAACAAAGAAGTTAAATTTGTGCAAAACAGATAAAATAGTTTTGGTAAATGAAATTTAGTTGACGAATAATACCAACAAGATTAAGATATGAATTAACGAAACAATACGAAACTTATGCAAGGGAGGATGGAACTATGAGAAAAAGAGCAGTGTCGGCGGTGACAGCGGCAGTACTGACTGTGGCGCTGGCTGTAACAGGACTTGCCGGATGCGCGGGTGACGGTGAAAAAGAGTCTGTACGCCTGATGGTCTGGTCGCCCCAGGGGGATCAGTCGGTTGACCAGGGGCAGTGGCTGCAGACCTGCTGCAATGCGTTCGCCAAGGAGCATCCGGAGTGGGACATCACATTTGTCTACGGGGTGGCGGACGAGGCGTCATCAGCAGGCCAGGTGGCGCAGGACGCGGATGCCAGCGCTGATGTGTTTCTGTATGCAAATGACAATCTGACAGCCATGACAGACGCCGACGCTCTGGTGAAATTCGGCGGCGCGTACAGAGAAGAGATCGAGGCTGTTAATTCGCAGACCTCCCTCGATTCTGTCACAAAGGACGGAGAAATTTACGGTGTGCCTTTCGCTATTAATACATGGTTTATGTTTTACGACAAGAGCGTATTCTCAGAGGAAGATGTGAAAAATCTTGATACAATGCTGGAAAAGGGAGTCGTATCATTTCCGTTTACAAACTCCTGGTATCTGGCGTCATTCTATATCGGAAACGGCTGTACACTGTTCGGGGACGGAACAGACGCGTCGGCAGGAGTTGATTTTGGCGGAGAGAAAGCCCGGGAAGTGACTGATTATCTTATCGATCTGGAATCCAATCCGAATTTCAGGATCGATGCGGACGGTTCGGGTATTGCCGGTATGCGTGACGGCAGCATTAAGGCGATGTTTTCCGGTTCCTGGGACGCAGCCGCGGTGAAAGAGGCGCTGGGCGATAACATGGGAGTGGCCGCGCTTCCGACTTACACCCTGAACGGGGAAGAGAAACAGATGTACTCTTATGCAGGAACAAAAGCAGTGGGTGTGAATACTCAGAGCGATTATATGGTACAGGCAGTGGAACTTGCTATTTTTCTCGGGAACGAATACTCACAGCGGCTCCATTATGAACTGGAGAACGTAGTCCCGTGCCATACGGATCTTCTCGCCGATGAGGAGATCATGTCGGATGAAGTAGTCGCGGCGATCAATGACACATTCAGCCGAACATCGATTCTGCAGCCGAATCTGGCTGAGATGAGCAACTGCTGGACTCCGGTTGAAAACATGGGGAAAGGAATCCGGAACGGGTCGATCACTCATGAGAATTCAGCGGAACAGACAGAACAGATGAATGAAGCGATGAACAGTGATGGAATCTGAGGGTGAGGTGACAAGGATGGGAATATTAAAAAAGAGAGTAAACGAATTTCCAACGCCATATACTTGCGCGAGAGCGATTCAAGAGGGGGGACCTGAGACAAAACTCTCTATGGTTTTGATGGGACTTGGAAATATTGTTCATGGCCAGGTAATAAAAGGCCTTTTATATCTGACGGTGGAAGTGGCATATATCGTATTCATGATTATGGCGGGAGCGAACTGTATCGCCATGCTTCCATCGCTTGGGAGCGTTGCCCAGGAAGAAGTGTGGGATGAAGCGCAGCAGATCTACACTTATACAAAAGGAGATCAGTCCATTTTGATCCTTCTCTTTGGCGTGGCGACCTTGATCATTACATTTCTCGTTGTATGCGCCTGGCGCGGAGCGCTCAGAAGCGCATATAAAGCAGAGCGCCTTACAAAGGAAGGAAAGCATGTAAATAATTTCGCGGAGGACCTAAAGAGCCTGCTTCATGAAAATTTACACAGGATTCTCATGACGCCTCCGATGTTCTTTATCGGAGCTTTTACAATTCTTCCGCTGATCTTTATGATCTGCATGGCATTTACAAATTACAGTAAGATCGACAGTCATCTGATGCTCTTTGACTGGGTGGGGCTTGACAATTTTAAAGCGCTGTTTGACTCTTCGAGCATCCTTGGGAGTACCTTCTGGTCGGTGCTCGGCTGGACTCTTGTCTGGGCGTTTTTCGCAACGTTTTCCAACTACATATTCGGCATGATCGTATCGCTTCTGATTAACCGCAAAGGAACGAGAGCAAAAGGATTCTGGAGATTCTGCTTCGTGCTCTCCTGCGCGGTGCCGATGTTTGTATCACTGCTTATCATGCGGACTATGCTCCAGCCGGAAGGCGCTATCAATGTGCTGCTGAGAAATCTGGGGCTGATCGCGCAGGACGCCAGTCTTCCGTTTTTTACTGATCCGACTTGGGCCAGAGTGACCGTCATTATCGTTAACATCTGGGTCGGCGTTCCATACACACTGCTGCAGCTTACCGGTGTGCTTCAGAATATCCCTGCGGAACTTTATGAGGCGGCAAAGGTGGACGGCGCCAACGCATTCCAGATCTTTACAAAGATCACGCTGCCGTACATGCTGTATGTAACGACTCCGTATCTGATCGTTACGTTTACAGGAAACGTCAATAATTTTAACGTCATCTATCTGCTTTCCGGCGGAGATCCCGTTACGGATCTGTCGTCAACGGCAGGCAAGACTGACCTGCTGGTAACATGGCTGTATAAGCTGACCATTGATAAACAGTATTACAATATCGGAGCGGTTATCGGTATTCTCACCTTTGTAATTCTCGCGATCGCGGCTCTGCTTACTTATCGCAATACAAAGTCATACAAAGAAGAAGGAGGGTTCTAGTCATGTCAGGAAAGAAAATACAGTCGGCAAAGAGAAAGCGTTTTATCAACAATTCGATCGTTCATGTGATTCTGGCCGTGCTGGCGGCTATATGGGTATTTCCGATCGTGTGGGTCATTCTGACCAGTTTCCGGGCGGAACAGGGCTCCTATGTGTCGACTTTTCTTCCCCAGTCTTATACTGTGGATAACTATGTGAAGCTGTTTACCGACACGACGATCCTCAATTTCCCGCAGATGTTCATGAACACGCTGTTCATCGCGATCTGTTCATGTATCCTCTCGACGTTCTATGTACTGGCGGTTTCTTACTGTCTGTCCAGGCTGCGTTTCAAGTTGAGAAAGCCGTACATGAACATGGCAATGATCCTCGGACTTTTTCCCGGATTTATGTCGATGATCGCGGTATATTTTATACTCAAGGCGATCGGACTTACGGAGGGAAACCTCATCAAGCTGGCGCTGATTCTCGTCTATTCGGGAGGAGCGGCATTAAGTTTTCAGATTGCAAAAGGATTTTTCGATACAATTCCGGAAGCAGTGGATGAAGCGGCTCTTCTGGACGGATGTACGAGATGGCAGATCTTTACGAAGATCACGCTGCCGCTTAGCAAACCGATCGTTATTTATACAGTGCTTACGGCGTTTATGGCTCCGTGGCTCGACTTTATCTTTGCGAAAGTGATCTGCCGCGCCAATTCGGATCAGTATACGATCGCCATCGGCTTGTGGAGAATGCTCGAGAAAGAGTACATAGACAGCTGG
This sequence comes from uncultured Mediterraneibacter sp., assembly GCF_944377805.1. GTDB lineage: Bacteria > Bacillota > Clostridia > Lachnospirales > Lachnospiraceae > Mediterraneibacter. Next base: position 123,948 of record NZ_CALWFZ010000003.1, read on the forward strand.
TATACCTGCTTTGCCGCGGGAGCCGTGCTGATCTCGATTCCGATTGCGGCGCTGTTCCTGTATATGCAGAGATATTATGTAGACGGTCTGTCTGGAGCGGTCAAAGGTTAGGAAAGGGCATAATATATGAAGACGGCATTAGAGTGGAAACAGTACTATTCAAGCCCGGAATTCCGGGAAAACTATATTTATGACAACAATGACCTCGGGGGTATCTGTACGGATAAAGGAACTTCATTTAAACTGTGGAGTCCTTCGGCAGACAGCGTCACGCTGAATCTGTACCGGGAGGGGAGCGGAGGAAGCGCTTATGCAAGCGCGCCCATGACCCGGGAGAACCGGGGCGTGTGGCGCTGGAGCACAGAGGAGAAGCTGCATGGAGTTTACTATGACTTCCAAATCGATATGGAAGGGCAAAGCGTGCGCTGTGCCGATCCCTGGGCAAAGGCCTGCGGGGTGAACGGCAGGCGCAGTATGGCGGTGGATCTGAGAAGAACGGATCCTGAGGGCTGGGATAGAGACTGTCCACCCGAAAAGAGACAGGAGCAGATTATCTATGAGCTGCATGTCAAAGAATTCTCCTGGGACGCCTCCGGCGGTTTTCCGAAAGAATACCGGGGAAAATACAAGGCGTTTACCTGTGCGGACACTACGCTTTACAATGACGGGCTACATCCGACAGGGCTGAAATATCTGAAAGATCTTGGGATTACCCATGTACAGATTATGCCGGCCTACGATTACGGATCTGTGAATGAGGAGGGAAGTCCCGAGGAATTTAACTGGGGATATGACCCGGTGAATTATAATGTCCCCGAGGGATCTTATTCTACAGATCCGGCTCACGGCGAAGTCCGTATCCGCGAGATGAAGGAAATGATTCAGTCGCTTCATCAGCAGGGGTTCCGTGTGATTATGGATGTGGTTTACAACCATACATATTCATTGGATTCCTGGTTTCAGAGATCGGCGCCCTGGTATTTTTACAGGGTGTTTGACGACGGGAGGATCTCCAATGGCTCGGCCTGCGGCAACGATGTGGCAAGCGAACGGGAGATGTGCGCCTCCTATATTCTGGAGTCGGTTCTGTACTGGACAGAGGAGTATCATATCGACGGATTTCGTTTTGACCTGATGGGGCTTCTGGACGTAGAGCTGATGAACCGGATCAGAAGGGCGCTGGACGAGCGGTATGGAAAAGGAGAGAAGCTGATGTTCGGCGAGCCCTGGGCGGCAGACGAGACTGCAATGGAGAAAGGCGCCGTTCCCGCCCTTAAGAAGAACATCGGGCTTCTGGATGAGAATATCGGGATGTTCTGCGATGATACAAGAGACGCAGTGAAGGGCTCGGCTCTGAAAATATGGAAACCGGGATTCATCAACGGGGCCAGGGGAAAGGAAGAGGCCATCGCCCGAAGCGTGGAGGCCTGGTGTGAAAAGGAGCCCGGGGAGTGTTTCGGAGTGAAGGCGCCATCCCAGGTGATTACCTATGTATCGGCTCATGACAACCAGACTCTCTGGGATAAACTCTCCGAGACGCTGCCGGATACAGATACGGCAGAGCGGATGCGGCTTAACCGCATGGCAGCTGCTCTGTACATGACATGTCAGGGCACGTTATTCTTTCTGTCCGGGGAGGAGTTTGCCAGGACAAAGGGCGGACTGGAAGATTCTTACAACGCACCGATCGGAATCAACCGCATTGACTGGGAGAAGGCATGGGAAAACCGCTCTCTTGTCGAGTATTATCAGGGCCTGATCGGACTGCGCTCACGTCTTCCGGGGCTGTGCGACAAGTCCAGACAGGCTCCGGGGCGGATTCGTGATATAAGAAAGAAGGACGGAGCGGTCAGTTTTACAGTGGATAATTACAGTCCATCGGGAGAAAGCACTTGGAAAACATTAAAAATTGTTTATAATAGTACGAAAGAAGAGCAGACTGTTTCGGTAGAAGGTGAGGGATGGGTCGTTCTCTGCAATGGAGAGAACAGCAGACTGTGGAGAGAACGGCATTTTATTAAAAATCAGGCAAAGGTCAGTCCCCAGAGTGTGTTGATATTAGGCCAGATACCCTGCGCATCCTGACACCGGATAAAACAGGAAAGAGAGCAGCGGATATGGAGAAAGGGATAATGGCACAATGAAATGGATCTACGGAAAACAGGACTGGAAGACTTATGAAAGAGGGCAGGAAAACTGTTATCTGATGACAAACGGGCTGGGAGGATTCTCCTCCATGACTATGACAGGCTCGGTCTCCCGCAATGACCACGCATTTCTTATGGCATGTGTGAAGGCGCCCAACCACCGGTTCAATATTATTCACCGCATAGCAGAACAGCTGGAGACAGGAGAGGAGAGCTTTGTGCTCTCCTCTCAGGAATTCCAGGATGGAAACCGGGAGGAAGGGTACCGTCATCTGTCGGAATTCGCGTATGAGGATACGCCGCGCTGGAGTTTTCATGTAAGCGGTGTGGAGATTATAAAAGAGGCGGCGCTCAGGCACGGCGAGAACACGGCTGTACTTCGATACCGGATTGAGAACCGTTCAGGGAGAACGGTCCGTCTGAAAGTAACTCCGTTTTACCAGTTCGCGCCAAAAGGGCATGACCTGAATGCGGATCAGAAGCTTGCCGATTTGGGAGACGCTCTGAAAAGCGGCAAAATGACGCTGCATTACATGACTGACGGCATAGTGGAGAGCATACCGGAGCGCAGCGAGACTTATTATTATTCTTACGACGCCTGCGATGGGAGAAGAAAGACCGGGAGTGCCCGGGCTCTTCACCGGATCACGGCAGAGGTGAAAAGCAAAGAGAGTAAAATTCTGTCGATTGTATATAGTATGGAGAAATCGTATCCTGAGAAATACCAGTCTGAAAACGCCGGTTCTCTGACCGCCCGGGTTATCAATGAAATGAAGCAGTACCGTGAGAACCTTAAACAGGTCTCTGGTTTTAGCGACGAAACAGCGCAGTATCTCGCGAAAAGCGCGGAGCAGTTTATCGCTCTGAGAGAGTCCACAGGTGGAAAGACAATACTGGCCGGGTTCCCCTTCTTTGAGGACTGGGGGAGAGATACGATGATCGCGCTGCCCGGACTGTGTATTTCCACAGGGAGATATAAAGAAGCAGAGTCTATACTGAGAACATTTGCCGGTTATGAGAGAAACGGCCTGATGCCGAATCTGTTCCCCGAAGGCGGGGTAGAACCGATGTACAATACAGCGGACGCGGCCCTTCTTTTTATCAACTGCGTCTGGATGTATTACAATGCGTCGAAAGACCGTAATTTTCTCGCGGAGATGTACCCGGTCATGGAGCGGATCATACGGTGTTACCGGGAGGGAACTGATTATGACATACACATGGAGGACGACGGCCTGATTGCCGCGGGAAGAGGACTTGATCAGGTGACATGGATGGATATCCGTGTGGGGGATATTCTTCCAACTCCGAGACACGGAAAACCGGTGGAGATCAATGCCTACTGGTACAATGCACAAAGAATCATGGCAGAGTGCGCCCGTCTGCTTCAGACGGGGGGAGAATGCTACGGGCAGATGGCGGATCAGACAAAACGTTCTTTTCTGGAGCAGTTCTGGATGGAGGATAAAGGCTGCCTCAAGGATGTGGTCTCAGGAACAGAGGCAGACTTCCAGGTGCGCTGCAATCAGATATGGGCGGTGTCGATGCCTTTTACCATGCTGGATGAGGCAAGAGAGAGACAGGTAGTGGACACTGTGTTTGAAAAACTCTATACTCCCTACGGGCTGAGAACGCTGGAGATGGGAGACAAAGAATTTAAGCCGTTCTATGGAGGAGAATTATTAGACAGAGATCTGGCCTATCATCAGGGAACAGTGTGGGCCTATCCTCTGGGAGCTTACTACCTGGCATATCTCAAAGTGAACGGTTACAGCGCCAAGGCCAAAGAACATGTACGGGGCCAGCTTGAAGTGCTGGGAAGCGCCCTTCGGGAAGGATGCGTCGGGCAGCTTCCGGAGATTTATGACGGAGAGAATCCGGTGTCGTCCAAGGGCTGTTTCGCCCAGGCCTGGAGCGTGGGAGAACTGCTCAGGGTATATGAGGCGTTGGAGACATAAAAGAGTTTGAGGAGGATTTCTTGAGTATGGAAGGAAAGAATAAAAGACCCTGGTGGAAAGACGCAGTAGTATATCAGATCTACCCGAAGAGCTTTCAGGACTCAGACGGAGACGGGATCGGCGATATTAAAGGTATGATACAGAGACTGGACTACCTGAGTGACCTGGGGATCGACGCGGTGTGGCTCTCGCCTGTGTACCGATCGCCTCAGGCGGACAACGGATATGACATCTCGGATTACCGCGACATAGATCCGATGTTCGGAACTCTCGCAGACATGGATGAACTGATCCGGGAGGCGAAGAAGCGAAACATACGGATTATCATGGACCTTGTCCTGAATCACACATCGGATGAACACCCGTGGTTCATTGAGGCGAAAAAGAGCAGGGATAATCCCTATCATGATTATTATGTATGGCGCGATGGCGAGGAGGGGATATATCCTAACGATATGAAGGCTTCTTTCGGCGGCCCGGCATGGGAGTGGGTACCTGAACTCGGACAATACTATTTCCATCAGTTCGCGGTAAAACAGCCGGATCTCAACTGGGAGAATCCAAAGGTGCGCCGGGAGATTTACGACATGATTCTCTGGTGGATGGACCGTGGTGTGGGCGGGTTCCGCCTGGACGTGATCGACCAGATTGCAAAAGAACCGGATCGGAAGATTACAAACAACGGGCCAAGACTCCACGAATTCCTCCGGGAGATGAGCAGGGAGACTTTCCAAAGGGGAGATCTGATCACAGTGGGAGAAGCATGGGGAGCAACCACTGAAACCGCAAAGTTATACAGCAATCCAGACGGCAGTGAATTTTCTATGGTATTCCAGTTTGAGCACAGCATGCTGGATCAGCAGCCGGGAAAAGAAAAGTGGGATCTCAGAGCCCTGCCTTTTGTGGAACTGAAAAAATGTCTCGCCAGATGGCAGACCAGCCTGTATCAGACGGGGTGGAACAGCCTGTTCTGGGACAATCATGATCTGCCGCGCATCGTATCCCGCTGGGGAGATGACAGAATATACCGGAACGAGTCCGCCAAGATGCTCGCGGCAGTGCTTCACGGCATGCAGGGAACCCCTTACATTTATCAGGGAGAAGAACTGGGAATGACGAATGTAAGATTTGAAAGTATCGGGGATTACCGGGACATTGAGACGATCAATCTGTATCAGGAGCGTCTGGAAAAAGGGTATCCGGAATCAGATATTATGGCGTCGGTCCATGCAAAGAGCAGAGATAACGCGCGCACTCCCATGCAGTGGAATTCCAGTTCGCAGGCCGGGTTCACCACCGGTACTTCGTGGATCGCGGTGAATGAAAACTATAAAGAGATCAATGCGCAGGAGGAGCAAAAAGATCCTGACTCAGTGTATCACTTTTATAAAAAGCTGATCTGGTTAAGGAAGGAATATCCGGTATTCGCGGACGGAAAGTTTGACCTGCTTATGCCGGAAGACGGGCAGATATTCGCGTATACAAGAACAGACGGGAACATACAGATGCTTGTGTGCGCCAATTTCACAGGAGAGCCGGCCTCATGTTCCATCCTGGATCAGTGGAAGGACGCTGAACTGCTTATACACAATTACGGCACATCCGTACAGGGCGATACGCTGCGTCCATACGAGGCGATGATCCTCTTAAAAAAGGATGCGTTAAATCCTGCTTGACAGGGAATATCCGGCTGCGGTAGAATAACCGGTGTAAGAGAAAGCGTTGACGAGGACAGTAAGCTGCCGGCGCATCCCAGAGAGGGGACCTATAGCTGGAAGGACCCTGTTGTGCGGCATGACTGAACACCACCTCTGAGCGGCCCTAATACGGCACGGTGATTCCGTTATCATCACATGAATTAAGTCGGTTTTCTATGGAAGACAAGCAGGGTGGAACCGCGGGAATACTCCCGTCCCTGTGCGGAGTGTTTCCGTGCGGCCGCGTAATATTTACAAACAGTCAGGAGACATTTCTTTGGGAATGTCTCTTTTTTGTGACAGCGACGAGCCAAAGGCCGGACTTGCCCGAGACCCTGGCGATTGTTTAGAGTTCCGGTATGTGTCCTTTGGCGCTTCGGGCGATTTGCGGACGGCATGTGAAAGATCATAATCAGAAAAGAAAGGAAGAAGTAAGATGAAGATTACATTAAAAGATGGTTCATTTAAAGAGTACCAGGAACCAAAGAGTGTGTATGAGATCGCGCTTGACATCAGCGAAGGGCTGGCCAGAGTTGCGACGGCGGGAGAGGCTGACGGAGAGGTTGTGGATCTGCGGACAGTGATTGATCACGACTGTGAGCTCAATATCCTGACATTTAACGATGAAAAAGGCAAAGGGGCGTTCCGCCATACAGCGTCACATATTCTGGCTCAGGCTGTCAAGAGACTGTATCCGGAGACAAAGCTTGCCATCGGGCCGTCTATTGCGGACGGATTCTACTATGATGTGGACAGAGAGACTCCGTTTACGACTGAAGATCTGGAGAAAATCGAGGCGGAGATGAAGAAGATCGTCAAGGAGAATCTTGAGATCAAACAGCACACTATGCCGAGAAATGAGGCGCTTGCATACTTTAAGGAGAAAAATGAGACATACAAGGTGGAACTTATTGAAGATCTGCCGGAAGACGAGACGATCAGTTTCTATTCCCAGGGAGAGTTCACTGATCTGTGCGCCGGCCCGCATCTTATGACGACCAAGCCGGTGAAGGCGGTTAAGCTGACAAGTCTGGCGGGCGCGTACTGGAGAGGCGATGAGCACAACAAGATGCTCCAGAGAATCTACGGAACCGCATTTCCGAAAAAGGCCGAACTTGATGAGTATCTGACTATGATCGAGGAGGCAAAGAAACGCGATCACAGAAAGCTGGGTAAAGAACTGGGGCTCTTTATGATGCGCGAGGAGGGGCCGGGATTCCCGTTCTTCCTGCCAAACGGAATGGTATTAAAGAACACTCTGCTTGAGTACTGGAGAGAGATCCACAACAAAGCGGGTTATGTGGAGATCAGTACGCCGGTTATGTTAAGCCGTCATCTCTGGGAGACGTCCGGACACTGGGATCATTATAAAGAAAATATGTACACAACTGTAATTGATGATGTGGATTTTGCGATCAAGCCGATGAACTGTCCGGGCGGCATTCTCGTCTATGAGTCTGAGCCGCGCTCCTACCGTGACCTTCCGGTTCGCATGGGAGAGCTGGGATTGGTACACAGACACGAGAAATCCGGACAGCTCCACGGACTGATGCGCGTGCGCTGCTTCACTCAGGACGACGCGCATATTTTCATGACTCCGGAGCAGATCAAGGGTGAGATCAAAGGCGTGGTAAAACTGATTGACGAGGTGTACAGCCTCTTCGGGTTTAAATATCATGTGGAACTCTCCACCCGTCCCGAGGACAGCATGGGAAGCGATGAGGACTGGGATATGGCGACAGACGCTCTCAGGGCAGCTCTTGACGACATCGGACTTTCCTACGTCGTAAATGAAGGCGACGGGGCTTTCTACGGGCCGAAGATCGACTTCCATCTGGAGGACTCTATCGGAAGAACATGGCAGTGCGGTACGATCCAGCTTGACTTCCAGCTTCCACTCAGATTTGACCTGGAGTACACAGGGGCAGACGGAGAAAAGCACAGACCGATCATGATTCATCGGGTTGTATTCGGTTCTATTGAGCGTTTCATCGGAATTCTGATCGAGCACTTCGCGGGCGCTTTCCCGACATGGCTTGCGCCGGTACAGGTAAAAGTGCTTCCAATCTCCGATAAGCATATGGAGTACGGCGTGAAAGTATTGGAGACGCTTAAAGCGGCGGGAATCCGGGCAGAGATCGATACAAGAGCAGAGAAGATCGGATATAAGATCCGCGAGGCTCAGATGAAGAAGACTCCGTATATGCTTGTGGTCGGAGCAAAAGAAGAGGAAGAAGAGAAAGTCTCCGTAAGAAGCAGAAAAGAGGGCGATGAAGGCCAGTGCGGACTGGGAGAATTCGTGGAGAAGATCAAAGAAGAGATCGCGGGGAAATGCTAGTTTTCGGATTCGGTTAAAACAGCATATAAAAGAACCGGGGATCCGGCGAAGGGATATTGATTCGCGCCGGATTCCCGGTTCTCTTTTTGTGGCGGCGGACGAACCAAAGTCCGGTTTTATCCGGGATCCTGGCGGCCGCTTACAATCCCGGAATGCGCCACACGGCGCTTCCGGCGATTTGTTCTGGTAGGAATTTACAGTTTCAGATTCCTGAAGAGATCTCCAAGGTTTGTTCCGATCTCTTCGCTCTTTGGAAGAACGACTTTTTCGACAGGTTCTTCCTTTGCCTCCTCAAGCGCTTTCATGCTGAGGCTTACTTTTCCGTCTTTGATGCCGATGACTTTTACTTTTACCTCATCGCCCACTTTCAGCACATCCGCCGGTGTCTTCACACGTTTCTGTGAGATCTGTGAGACATGCACCAGACCGGACAGATCATTTTCCAGTTTTACAAATGCTCCGTAGTTCTGAAGGGTTTCGACAGTACCGTTCAGGACTGTTCCGACTTTCAGGCTGGCGATTTTCTCCTCGCGGGCCTTTCTTTCTTTTTCTTTCAGAATCTCGCGGGCAGAGAGAACGAGCCGGTTATTTGCCTGGTCGACGTCGATGACCTGAACTTCAATGTCTTTGAGAAGATAGGTCTCAAGATCTTCAATATAGGTAAGAGAGAGCTTGGAAGCCGGAACGAAGCCTCTGAGGCCTTCTACCATGACAATCACGCCGCCATTTACGACCCCCTCGACTTTCAGAGGAAGGACTGTCTTCTTCTCCATATAATCCATAACCCGGTTCCACGGATTGGCGTCGTCAAAATGTTCTTCATAGTCCGCCATTGTCTCAACCGCTTCATTTTCCTTTAATTCTTCTCTCATTTCTTCACTCATTGTACAGCACCTCGACTTATTATTAGTTTTTCAATGTTCCCAGTATATCATAAAACCACGGAAAAAAACAACCGCCTGCATTATATCACAATTCCGAGAGTGTGGAAACAGGCAGATTTCCGGGCGGTTTTCTGACCTTACAGATATACGGGGCGGCCGGTCGTTCAGGTGCAGATAATACTCCGATAAGCGGAAGAACAGGGGAGACGGGGCACAAGGGAGTCCGAAGCTGCCGTTGATTTGCAGGGCTGCCGGTGATATAATATGGGCGTCAGCGGCTCTGCCGCTTTTTATCGCATATAAGCAAAATGTCAGGAGTTGAAATAGATGAGCGGAGAAAAAGAGAGAAAAGTATATGTGGTGGGGCACAAGAATCCGGATACGGATTCGATCTGCTCTGCTATTGCCTATGCGGCTTTAAAAACAAAAGTTACAGGGCATACATATGAACCCCGCAGGGCGGGTCAGCTTAATGAGGAGACTCAGTATGTACTGGAACGGTTCGGAGTGAAAGCGCCCAGGCTGCTCTCTGATCTCAGAGAGCAGATACAGGATGTGGAGCTAAAAGAAGTAGACGGATTAAAGAGCAGCGTCTCCATCCGCACAGCGTGGGAGAAGATGCAGGAGTCCAACATTCATACTCTTCCGGTCGTCAGAGGAGGGAAACTCGAGGGCCTTATTACTATCGGAGATATTGCGAAAACATATATGGAAGTGTACGACAGTACGATTATCTCTAAGGCCAGAACCCAGTATCGCAACATTGCCCGTGCAGTGGACGGAGAAGTGCTTACAGGAAATGAGCACAGCTATCTTCTGAAAGGAAAGGTAGTGATTGCGGCGTCCAGCAGAATTCTGATGTCAGATTTTATCAGCAAGGATGATCTTGTAATTATGGGGGACCGCAAGGACGCTCAGCAGTGCGCTATCGATATGGAGGCAAGCTGTATGGTCGTCTGTCAGAACGCGCCTGTTTCCGAGAAGATTATCCGACAGGCGAACGAGAAGCAGATCGTGATCATACGGACGCCTCACGATACGTTTACGGCGGCTCAGCACATCAATCAGAGTATTCCGGTGAAATATTTTATGACGAAGGATAACCTGATTACGTTCAAGATGAAAGATTATGTGGACGACGCAAGAGATGTGATGGCGCGCAAGAGATTCCGCGATTTCCCGATTGTGGACAACAAGGGGAAATTTTTAGGGCTGATTTCGAGAAGACGCCTTCTTAATGTAAAGAAAAAGCAGGTGATTCTTGTAGATCACAACGAGAAGAGTCAGGCGGTGGACGGAGTCGAAGAAGCGGAAGTTCTTGAGATTATCGACCACCACAGACTGAGCAGTATCCAGACAATGGGACCGGTGTTTTTCAGAAATCAGCCGGTGGGATGTACGGCGACGATTGTCTACCAGATGTATCAGGAATCAGGCGTTGTGCCAGACGCGGTGAACGCCGCGCTTCTGTGTTCGGCGATTATCTCGGATACGCTGATGTTCCGCTCGCCTACCTGTACGAAGGCGGATGAAGAGTCCGCGAGAAAACTGGCAGAGATTGCGGATATAGATGTGGAAACACTGGCTCAGGAAATGTTCAATGCGGGAAGTAACTTAAAAGGAAAGAGCGCGGAAGAGATATGTTTCCTTGATTTCAAGCAGTTTACAGTAAATGATACGGTTTTTGGAGTGGGACAGGTAAACTCCATGAGCTCAGACGAGTTAAAAGAGATCAAAGAGATTGTCTCTCCGTATCTGGAAAAAGCGTGCCGCAGCCACGGACTCAATATGATTTTCTTTATGCTTACGAATATCATTACGGAATCCTCTGAGCTTCTGTGCTGCGGGCCGGAGGCAAGAGAGAAAATTCTGGCGGCATACGACCTCCCGGAAGACACAGATTCCATTATGCTAAAAGGCGTAGTATCAAGGAAGAAGCAGCTTGTTCCTACTTTAGTGGGATCTCTTCAGCAGTAGAGTACAGGCTGTAAATTTCAGAAAAGGAGAGGCAGAGTGATATGGCGAAACAGATATGGAAGCCCGGCAATATGCTCTATCCCCTGCCGGCTGTTATGGTCAGCACGGCGGACAGAGAGGGAAACAGCAATATTCTGACGGTTGCATGGACAGGGACAGTGTGTACAAACCCTCCTATGGTGTATATCTCTGTGCGTCCTGAGAGGTACTCCTATCACATGATAAAGGAGAGCAAAGAGTTTGTTATAAATCTGACAACGAAGAAGCTGGCTAAGGCCACCGATTACTGTGGCGTACGTTCCGGCAGAGATGTGGACAAGTGGAAAGAATGCCGTCTTACGAAAGGAAAACCGGCTTCTCTTATGTATGCGCCTGTGATTGAAGAATCGCCGGTTCACATTGAATGTAAGGTGAAGAGTGTTCAGGAACTGGGGAGCCATCACATGTTTCTGGCGGAGGTGGCTTCGGTACAGGTAGATGAAACATATATGGACGAAAAAGGGAAGTTTGACCTGAATCAGACAGGGCTGATCGCGTACTCCCACGGCGAGTATCTGGACCTGGGAAAGAAACTGGGAACTTTTGGATACAGCGTAAGAAAGAAGACGAAGGAAAGAAAAAGGAGGACTCGCAGATAATGCTTTGTTTTGAAAATGACTATTCAGAGGGGGCTCATGAGGCGGTCCTAAAACGTCTGCTTGAGACAAATATGGAACAGCTTCCGGGATATGGAACGGACCGGTACAGTGAGTCGGCTAAAGAAAAAATCCGCTCTGTATGTGGATGCCCGGACGCGGATATTTATTTTCTCTCGGGAGGAACTCAGACGAATCAGACAGTGATCAGTTCCGTACTGGATACCCACGAAGGGGTGATTGCGGCGCAGACCGGACATATTGCTACCCACGAAGCGGGAGCTATCGAGTGGACCGGGCATAAGGTGCTCATGCTTCCTCAGAAGGAAGGCAAAATATCGCCGGGTGATCTGGCAGAATATCTGGCTTCTTTTTACAGTGATGAAAATTATGGGCACATGGTATTTCCGGGAATGGTTTACATCTCTCATCCCACAGAGTACGGAACATTATATACGGTAAAAGAACTTTCGGAACTATCCTCGGTCTGTAGAGAGTACCGGATTCCCCTGTACCTGGACGGCGCGCGTCTGGGATATGCCCTTGCGGCCCGGGGAACAGATGTGACGTTGAGGGATGTGGCAAAGTACTGTGATGTATTTTACATCGGCGGCACAAAAGTGGGGGCGCTCTGCGGGGAAGCTGTCGTATTTCCGGGAGCGGATACGCCTGCTCACTTTATGACGAAAATTAAGCAAAGAGGGGCGCTGCTTGCCAAGGGAAGACTGATAGGAGTGCAGTTTGACGCGCTTTTTACCGATGATCTCTATCTTACAATCGGGAGAAATGCCATAGAGACCGCGGATGCATTAAAGGAGGTTTTCCGGGAGAAAGGATATGAGTTTTATATAAATTCTCCTACAAATCAGATCTTTGTGGTGCTGGAGAATGACCGGATGGAAAGGCTGAAAGAAGAAGTCATATTCAGTTTCTGGGAAAGGAAGGATGAGACGCATACAGTCGTGCGATTTGCTACGAGCTGGGCGACAAATATGGAAGACGTAGAGAAGCTGGCCGCGCTCCTATAGAGGAGGCGGCCGGATTTTTTGTGGCGGCGTCTGACTGCAATTCCGGAATGTGCCTTCTGGCACTTCCGGTAATTGGGAAATACAGGTATAAGTTCAGGAGAAAAGGACAGAATAGTACTGATAACTGAGTATTGCGAAATAAATGATAATGAATATCAATAAAACTATTGCTTCCTGCTTTGGATTTTGTTACTATACATATAGTTAGTGATTACTAACTATATGTGAATGAATCATGAAAACTCCTTTGCCCCGTAATGCCTGAACAGGGGCAGGGGGCGTTTTCGTGGGAAAGGACGAAAAGGTATGGATTATTTAGAGATTGAGAAAGTGATCGGACGGGAGATCATTGATTCGAGAGGAAACCCTACAGTTGAGGCGGAAGTACATCTGGCGGACGGAACTGTAGCCAGGGGGGCGGCTCCAAGCGGCGCTTCCACAGGTGAATTTGAGGCGCTTGAGTTAAGAGACGGAGATAAGAGCAGGTTCGGAGGCAAAGGCGTGTCCAAAGCTGTGGCAAATATCAATACAGTCATTAATGACACACTGAAAGGAATGGACGCAAGTGACATCTACGCAGTGGATAACGCTATGATCAGGGCGGACGGAACAAAGGATAAGTCAAAACTCGGCGCAAATGCCATTCTGGCAGTGTCCATCGCGTGTGCGAGAGCGGCATCTCTCTCGCTTGACATTCCGCTGTACCGTTTTCTGGGCGGTGTAAACGGCAACCGGCTTCCGGTTCCTATGATGAACATTTTAAACGGCGGCGCGCATGCGGCTAATACAGTGGATGTGCAGGAGTTTATGATCATGCCGGCGGGAGCTGAGAACTTTGCGGAAGGACTGAGATGGTGTACCGAAGTGTTCCACGCTCTTCAGGCCCTTTTGAAATCCAAAGGACTTGCGACTTCCGTGGGAGATGAGGGAGGATTTGCTCCGGATCTGGCAAGTGACGAGGAGGCGATCGAATACATCCTTGAGGCTGTACGTCAGGCGGGATATGAGCCGGGCAAAGACTTTGTGCTCGCTATGGACGCGGCTTCCAGTGAGTGGAAAGGCAGCGCGAAAGGAGAATACGTCCTCCCAAAATGCGGAAAGAAATTCACCTCAGCGGAACTGGTGGAGCACTGGAAATCCCTTGTGGAGAAATACCCGATCTACTCGATCGAGGATGGCCTTGATGAGGAAGACTGGGAGGGATGGCAGCTTCTCACAAAAGAGCTGGGCGATAAAGTGCAGCTTGTAGGAGACGACCTGTTTGTGACAAATACAGAGAGACTGAAAAAAGGAATCGATATGGGGTGTGGAAACTCCATTCTGATCAAATTAAATCAGATCGGATCTGTCTCAGAGACGCTTGAGGCGATCAAGATGGCGCATAAAGCAGGGTATACGGCGGTTTCTTCCCACCGTTCCGGTGAGACGGAGGATACGACCATCGCGGATCTTGCTGTTGCCCTTAATACATGCCAGATCAAGACGGGAGCTCCCAGCCGGAGTGAACGTGTGGCCAAATACAACCAGCTTCTCAGAATAGAGGAAGAGCTGGGAGAAGGCGCGGTATATCCGGGATTTGCGGCTTTTAATGTAAAACAGTAAATAAATTTGGGAAAACAGCAAAATAGTTCTTGCCACAAAGGGCGTTCTATCGTATAATTACCCACGACTTGCAGAAATTTAGCGGATCAGGAATGTGTATGCATTCCTGATTCATTTATGACAAAATAACTGTGCGAAAGCTAAATGAGGAGAGGGTAATATGGCGAAGAACGCAATACATGATATGACATCCGGAAACCCGGTGAAACTGATCATACAGTTTATGATCCCGATGTGTCTGGGTAATATTTTTCAGCAGTTTTATAATATAGCGGATTCTATCGTGGCGGGGCAGTTTATCGGTGTGACGGCGCTGGCGGCTATCGGCAGCACAGGATCGCTGATGTTTTTTGTAACCGGGTGGCTCAACGGTCTGAGCAGCGGATTCGCTATTCTTGTGTCACAGTGGTTCGGGGCAAAGGAATACGACCGGATGAGACATTATGTGGCAATGTCTGTCTATCTGTCTATTGGCTGCGCTGTTCTGATGACGGTGGGACTTCTCATTGCCAATGAGCCGATTCTGCGGCTTATGAACTATTCCGACAGTATTATGCCAGATGTAAAGCTGTACATGGGGATTATATATGCCGGACTCATCGTAACGGCGGCGTATAACTCGCTGGCCGCGTTTTTAAGGGCGCTCGGAGATTCAAAGTCTCCGCTCTATTTTCTGATCCTGTCGGCGGTAATCAACGTTGTGCTGGATATTGTCTTTATTGTGACGTTCGGCATGGGCGTGGAAGGGTGCGCGTATGCGACTGTGATCGCGCAGGGAATCTCAGCGCTGTTATGTTTTATTTATATTTTAAAACGTTACCCGATCCTCCACCTTAAGCGGGAGGATTTCAGGATCAGCCTGAGAAGTTTCGGCAGGCTTCTGGCGCTGGGAATCCCTATGGGTCTGCAGTTTTCCATTACAGCGATCGGAACGATCATTGTTCAGGGCGCGGTAAATATCTACGGGGAGATCTATATGGCAGGCTTTTCAGCGGCTGGAAAGCTTCAGAATCTGATCGCGACGGTGTTTACGGCGTTTGGAGCTACGATTGCTACTTATGTGGGACAGAACAGGGGAGCCGGCAAGATGGACCGTGTGAGACAGGGCGTGCGCTGCACTCAGGCTATGATTCTGATATGGAGCGTTGTACTTATGGCCGTCATGTATTTCTGCGGAAAATATATGACATGGATGTTTATCAGTCCGTCGGAGACAGAGGTGGTAGATGCGTCTGTGACTTACTTTCGAACGGTATTCTGGTGCTATCCGTTTCTTGGAAGTATCTTCCTTTATCGAAATACGCTGCAGGGGCTGGGGTATGGGTTCGTGCCGATGATGGGAGGTATCTTTGAACTTGTGGCGAGAAGCGCCATTGTAATGATGCTGGCAGGACATGCCAGCTATGTGGGAGTATGCCTTTCTGATCCGGCGGCATGGATCGCGGCTCTGATCCCCCTCGTGCCGTACTATTTTTATAAAATGCATAAGATGGAAACAAACACACGCCTTGCGGTATAGCCGCAAGGCGTGTGTCTTTACTCAACCGTTACTCTGCTGTTAAATTTATCCAGAACCAGTGCAATGGCGATACCTATGATGATGCAGATGATATTGATAACTGCGCTTCCGGCGTCCGCAAATCCCGAAAACGGGATGGTCATAATTGTTGCGGCGATGACGATGCCGATAATTCCGTGGAAAGCGATGGAATAGAAATTGTCAAAAAGTGCGTTGATCGCTTTGGCCAGGCAGATCACCGTAACGACGGCTCCGATTCCGCCGGGGATCAGGATGTTCATGTCAAAATGCCCGATTCCGTTCACAAAAGGCGTGTACAGTCCCAGCGGCATGAGCAGCGTGGAAAAGCTCATGCCCGGGGCAATGATGCTGAGCGCCAGACAGAATCCGCAGAACAGATACCAGAAAAAGTTCGGAGCCACTCTGATGGAGAACATCTGAAGTCCGATCAGAATTGCGAAAATGACGATCATGCAGACGATAAGAGAGATGTAAGACCCTTTGCTTCGTCCCTGCTCGCCTGCCTCGCGGAAAAGGGAGGGCAGCATACCGGTGATCAGACCGATAAATACGCAGACGGACGGGTCAGGATATTTTTCCAGGAAGAAGGAGAGGATATTCGCCACCCCCAGAAATCCGACGGCGCCTCCGATGAATACGGGGATCAGAGGGGGGACATGTGATCTGAAGTTTTTAAACGGATTGGATAAGAGCTCCATAATCGGCTTATAAATACCAAAGATAACACCCAGAACCCCTCCGGATATGCCTGGAAGTACTGCTCCCAGTCCGATCAGAGCGCCCTGAAAAATCCGGTAGACAAACTGTAGAGGGTTTCTGCATTTATTCTGATTTTGATTCATATATTTACCGATCCTTTCAATACTGATTTCATAAACATATTTAGTTATACTATCTTTTATTCCCTTTTTCAAGTATGTATGTAATCTTTCGACAAAATAGCTGATTTTCTGTTGCCATTGCAGGAATCCGAAAATCTGATATAATGGATAAGGACTTTGAAGACGTTAGTTTTAGATGAAAAATACAGAATTCAGGAGGACTATATCAATATGAAAAAACCGGTTCTTGTCATTATGGCAGCAGGTATGGGCAGCAGATACGGAGGTCTTAAGCAGATTGACCCCGTGGACAAAGAAGGCCAGATCATTATGGACTTTTCCATTTATGACGCGAAACGCGCCGGATTTGAGAAAGTAGTATTTATCATCAAGCGGGAAAATGAGAAAGATTTTAAAGAGGCAATCGGCGACAGAATTGGAAAATCTATGGAGGTCGCGTATGCCTATCAGGATGTAAATAATATACCGGGAGGCTTCGCTGTGCCGGAAGGGAGGGTGAAACCCTGGGGAACCGCTCACGCTGTCTTAAGCGCGCGGGAGGAAATCGACGGGCCTTTCGCGGTGATCAATGCCGATGATTATTACGGCCCCCATGCGTTTCGGGTGATCTATGAATACCTTACCACTCATGAGGATGACGACAAATACCGCTATACAATGGTGGGATACCGGCTGAAAAATACAGTGACAGACAACGGATATGTCTCGCGCGGCGTCTGCAGTCTCAATGACAGGAAAGAACTGCTCAGCGTGACGGAATATACCCGCATCGAGAAACGGGGCGGAGGCATTGCGTACTCTGAGGATGACGGAAATACATGGAATGATATTGACGGAGATACTCTTGTATCTATGAATATGTGGGGATTTACTCGCAGCATGTTGGATGAGATCAGGAGTGGATTTCCCGTGTTTCTGGAAAAGGGGCTTAAGGAGAACCCGATGAAATGTGAGTATTATCTGCCTGCTGTGGTAAGTTCTCTTCTGGCCAAGGAGAAGGCTGTTGTGACAGTGCTGGAGTCAGAGGATAAATGGTACGGTGTAACGTACAAAGAAGATAAGCCTGCCGTAGTGGCGGCGATACAGTCCTTAAAAGACAGCGGACTCTATCCGCAGAAATTATGGTGATGCAACATTTTTACTAAAAGATGATTTAAAATTATAAAGAAATCCTATGTCGGGTGTGCTATACTGTGCAAAGAAACGAGAAAACAGTCTGCAGTCTTATCTTTAAGGAGGAAACGATTATGTCTATTTTAGTAACCGGAGGAGCCGGATTCATAGGAAGTCATACTTGCGTGGAACTTTTAAACGCCGGCTATGAGGTCGTCGTTGCGGATAACCTGTACAATGCTTCTGAGAAAGCGTTGGACAGAGTAAAGAAGATCACGGGAAAAGATCTGAAATTTTATAAAGCGGATATACGCGACAGAGAGGCCATGAACGAAATCTTTGAGAAAGAAGATATTGAGTCGGTGATCCATTTTGCGGGCCTCAAGGCTGTAGGTGAGTCGGTGAGAAAGCCTCTGGAATATTATGAGAATAATATCAGTGGAACGATCACGCTCTGCGATGTAATGAGAAATCATGGCGTGAAGAATATTATCTTCAGCTCTTCTGCGACAGTTTACGGAGATCCGGCGTTTATTCCGATCACAGAGGAGTGCCCGAAAGGAACATGTACAAATCCCTACGGCTGGACGAAGTGGATGCTGGAGCAGATTCTTACAGATCTTAATACAGCTGATCCCGAGTGGAATGTCGTGCTTCTCAGATATTTCAATCCAATCGGAGCGCATAAGAGCGGTCTGATAGGAGAAGATCCGAAGGGGATTCCGAACAACCTGATGCCCTATATTACGCAGGTGGCGATCGGAAAGCTGGAGAGCCTCGGCGTGTTCGGAGATGACTATGATACTCCGGACGGAACGGGCGTGCGCGATTATATCCATGTAGTCGATCTTGCCGTCGGACATGTGCGCGCGGTAGAGAAGCTTAAGGAGAAGGCGGGAGTCTCCGTCTACAATCTGGGCACAGGCAACGGATATTCCGTACTGGATATGGTCAAAGCGTTTGAAAAGGCCTGCGGAAAGAAAATCCCTTATGAGATCAAACCCCGCCGCGCGGGCGATATTGCCACATGTTACTGTGACGCCACGAAAGCGAAGAATGAACTGAACTGGACGGCAGAACGGGGGCTTGAAGAGATGTGCGAGGATTCCTGGAGATGGCAGAGTCAGAACCCTGACGGATATAACAGTTAAAGCGGGACAGAATAAAGAGCCCGGAGATGCCCTGAAAATCACACACGGTATCTCCGGGATTTTTATTCCTCATAATCAATAATAATTATCGTTATTGATAATTGACATAAGCGCCGGCGCGTGGTATATTACAAATAAGTTGGTAAAACTAACTTAATTCAGTGAAACATATGGTGAAAGGAGATTTAATATGTCATTTATTGGAAAAGAAGTAGTAGATTTTAAGGTGCAGTCCTATCAGGGAAATGAGTTTAAAGAGGTTACAAAGGCGGATATTCTCGGACACTGGTCTGTGTTTTTCTTCTATCCGGCGGACTTTACGTTTGTGTGCCCTACAGAGCTTGAGGATCTGGCAGACAAGTATGAAGAGTTTAAAAAGGCAGGATGTGAAATCTATTCCGTCTCCTGCGATACTCATTATGTTCACAAGGCATGGCATGACGCGTCGAAAACAATTCAGAAAATCGGGTATCCGATGCTGGCAGATCCGACCGGAGTGCTGGCGAGAGGCTTTGATGTGATGATTGAAGAGGACGGCGTGGCAGAGCGCGGCAGCTTTATTGTCAATCCGGAAGGGAAGATTGTGGCATATGAAGTTATTGCCGGAAATGTGGGAAGAAATGCGGATGAATTGTTCCGCAGAGTTCAGGCGAGCCAGTTCGTTGCGGAGCACGGCGACGAGGTGTGCCCGGCCAAGTGGCAGCCGGGAGCTGATACGCTGAAGCCGAGTCTTGATCTCGTAGGACTTCTGTAGGGAATGAGACAATAGGAGGCAAGCGATGTTTTATGACAGTATTATCGTCGGCGGTGGCCCTGCGGGGCTGACCGCCGCGCTTTATCTTGCGCGGGCCAAGTACCGCGTTCTGGTGATTGAGAAGGAGAAGATCGGAGGACAGATCACAATTACGTCAGAAGTGGTGAATTATCCCGGCGTACTTAAAACAGACGGGAATCATCTGACAGAAAATATGCGCAGACAGGCAGAATACTTTGGAGCCGAGTTCCAGATAGCTGAGGTCAGAGAACTGGATTTTGAGGGCGATATGAAGTCTGTTGTCACGGACAAAGGAACGTATCAGGGACTTGGTATCGTTCTTGCGACTGGAGCCAGTCCCCGGAGAGTCGGATTTAAAGGAGAGATGGAGTTTCGCGGCAGGGGTGTAGCGTACTGTGCCACCTGTGACGGTGAATTTTTTGCCGGGAAAGATGTGTTTGTAATAGGCGGCGGATTTGCAGCCGCGGAAGAAGCGGTATTCCTTACAAGATATGCGAAGAAAGTATTCGTTATGGTTCGGGGGAATCAGTTCCGATGTGCCCGGTCCGCGGCAGAGGAAGTACTCTCGCATCCAAAAATTGAAGTGCATTTTCATACTCAGATCAGGGAAGCAGGGGGAACAGATCAGCTGGAATATGCGGTTTTTGAAGAGGATGGCAGAGTATGGCGCTATGAACCGGAAAGCGGAGAAGGATTCGGAATCTTTGTGTTTGCCGGATACGAGCCGGCCAATACCCTTTTTAAAGACAAGGTGAAACTGACCGAAAGCGGGCATCTGATTACGGATATGGATCAGAAGACAAGTGCGGACGGCGTATATGGAGCGGGGGATATATGTGAGAAAAATCTGCGCCAGGTAGTCACGGCAGTATCTGACGGCGCGACAGCTGCCGCGTCGCTTGAAAAGTATATCTCTTCCCAGTACGGGAAACTCAAGTTAAAGAAGCAGGAACTTCCCGAATTGTCAGGCAGGCACCCCGATCTGACGCCAGAACCGGAAAGAGAGACGACAGGGGAAGAGCCCGGAGAGTCCGGTGGATTTTTAAGCGCGGAAGTCAGAAGCCAGCTTTCCCGAGTGACAGATCTTCTGGAACGCGACATCGTACTGGAATTCGCTCTGGATGACAGCGGAATCTCCCGGGAAGCGGAAATGTTTGGCAGAGAGTTGATGGAGCTGAGTCCGAAGATTAAATGCGTCTTCCGGAAAGAAGAAGATCCGGAAGCCGAATATCCGGCGATCCGCTTCTGTGATGATAAGGGCAGGT
Source organism: uncultured Mediterraneibacter sp. (assembly GCF_944377805.1). Classification (GTDB taxonomy): domain Bacteria; phylum Bacillota; class Clostridia; order Lachnospirales; family Lachnospiraceae; genus Mediterraneibacter. The sequence goes on from NZ_CALWFZ010000003.1 coordinate 144,900, forward strand.
ATCTCGGAACAGCGTTCCACGGAGTTCCGGGCGGGCATGAGTTTAATTCCTTTGTGATCGCCATTTATAATGCCGCCGGTCCGGGACAGTCCATTGACGGAAAAGAGCTGGAAGAGATACGAAAATATGAGAAGAAACGACACATACAGGTCGTAGTATCCTTATCCTGTACGATGTGCCCGGATCTTGTAATGGCAGTTCAGAGGATTGCGCTTGAAGCGCCCGGCATCAGCGCCGACATTTATGATATGGCCCATTTCCCGGAACTTAAAGACAGGTACCGGATCATGAGTGTGCCGTGCATGATTGTGGACGGAGAAGATGTGTATTTTGGAAAGAAAGGAATCCGGGAAGTGATGGATCTGCTGTAATTACAGACAATTTTATCTGTCCTCTGTATTTGTGTAACAAAATTATAAAATAGTTTCCTTTTCCCGATAATCTTATATGAGAAAAATGTTGTTCAGAAAATACATCATGATGTGTTTTGGGGATTGCATTGTACTATATTTTGTATTAGAATAGTTTTTGGACGGATATACAGCCATATAAAAAGCGGCTGTTCCGATATAGAAAAATTATGAGGAGAAATACAGGATGAAAATCATTAAGAGAAACGGGGCAGAGGAAGTATTTGACATCAAAAAAATCGTGATCGCAGTGACGAAAGCGGACGCCTCAGGGGAGAACAGAAGCCTTACGGACTCTCAGATTGAAGATATTGCCGAGTTCGTTGAGTTTAAGTGTGATAAGCTAAAGAGAGCTGTATCTGTAGAAGAGATTCAGGATATGGTGGAGAACCAGATCATGGCTACCGGCGCGTTTGACCTGGCGAGACGATATGTGAGATACCGCTATAAGCGTTCGCTTGTGCGTAAGGCCAACACAACGGATAACCGCATCCTTTCGCTGATTGAATGCAACAACGAAGATGTAAAGCAGGAGAATTCCAACAAGAATCCTGCCGTCAACAGCGTACAGAGAGACTATATGGCAGGCGAGGTCAGCCGTGACCTGACGCAGAGAATGCTGCTTCCGGAGGATATTGTGGAAGCGGATAAGGCCGGGATCATACATTTCCACGATTCCGACTACTACGCGCAGCACATGCATAACTGCGATCTGGTAAATCTTGAAGATATGCTTCAGAACGGAACGGTCATCAGCGGTACGATGATTGAGAAGCCGCACAGCTTCTCCACTGCCTGCAATATCGCTACGCAGATTATCGCCCAGGTTGCCAGCAATCAGTACGGGGGGCAGAGTATTTCGCTTGCCCATCTGGCGCCGTTTGTTCAGGTGTCCAGAGACAAGATCCGCGCAGAGGTTGAGGATGAGATGCGGATAATAGGATTTGACTGCCCAAAAGACCAGCTTGACGAGATTGTGGAAGGACGGCTGAAAAAAGAGATTACAAAAGGCGTACAGACGATTGAATATCAGGTCATCACGCTGATGACGACGAACGGACAGGCTCCGTTTCTGACGGTATTTATGTATCTGAACGAGGCAAAGAGTGAGGCTGAGAAAAAAGACCTTGCCATGATCATCGAAGAAACATTAAAGCAGCGCTATCAGGGTGTGAAAAACGAGGCGGGCGTATGGGTGACGCCGGCATTCCCGAAGCTGATTTATGTGCTGGAAGAAGACAATGTGGACGAGGGAACTCCTTACTACTATTTGACAGAGCTTGCGGCAAAGTGTACGTCCAAACGTCTGGTGCCGGATTATATCTCAGAGAAGAAGATGAAAGAGCTCAAAGAAGGGAACTGCTTCCCTGTTATGGGATGCAGAAGCGCCTTAAGCCCGTGGCAGGATGAGAACGGTAACTACAAGTTCTACGGCCGCTTTAATCAGGGCGTGGTAACGATCAATCTGGTGGATGTAGCGCTCTCCTCCGGAGGAGACATGGAGAAATTCTGGAAGATATTTGACGACAGGCTGGATCTGTGCTACCGCGCGCTGATGTGCCGGCACAATCGTCTGAAAGGCACGCTCTCTGACGCGGCGCCGATTCTCTGGCAGTACGGTGCTCTGGCGCGCCTGAAGAAAGGAGAGACTATCGACAAACTGCTCTACGGCGGTTATTCCACGATTTCTCTCGGCTATGCCGGACTGTATGAATGCGTAAAATACATGACAGGTAAATCCCATACCGATTCATCGGCGACAACATTTGCTCTTGACGTTATGAAATATATGAACGATGCGTGCGCCAAGTGGAAAAAGGAAACGAATATCGGATTCAGTATCTACGGTTCACCGATCGAGAGTACAACCTATAAGTTCGCGAAGTGCCTGCAGAAGAGATTCGGCGTTGTGCCGGGAGTGACGGATAAGAGCTATATTACAAACAGCTATCATGTACATGTGTGTGAGGAGATCGACGCGTTCTCCAAATTAAAATTCGAGTCCCAGTTCCAGGCGCTCTCCACTGGCGGCGCGATCAGCTATGTGGAAGTGCCGAATATGCAGGATAATATACCGGCAGTGCTTCAGGTAATGCGTTTTATCTACGACAACATCATGTATGCCGAGCTCAACACAAAGAGCGATTACTGCCAGGTGTGCGGATATGACGGCGAGATCCGGATCGTGACGACAGAAGACGGCAAACTCGAGTGGGAGTGCCCTCACTGCGGCAACAGAGATCAGGATAAACTCAATGTGGCCAGACGTACCTGTGGTTATATCGGAACACAGTTCTGGAATCAGGGAAGAACACAGGAGATCAAAGAAAGGGTACTGCATCTGTAAAAATTATGTATTACGGAGAAATAAAAAAATGTGACATTGCCAACGGAGAGGGAGTCAGAGTTTCCCTCTTCGTTTCCGGCTGCACTCATCACTGTCCGGGATGTTTTAATCAGGCTACATGGGATTTTGATTATGGAAAAGAATATACAGAAGAGACGGAGCGGGAGATTCTGGACGCCCTTGCGCCTGAATATATCAACGGTCTGTCACTTCTGGGTGGAGAGCCGTTTGAACCGCAGAATCAGCAGTTTCTCGTGCAGCTCTTAAGGAAAGTAAGAGAGCGGTTCCCAAAGAAAACAGTCTGGTGCTATACCGGATATCTGTTTGACAAAGATCTGTTAAGCGAGAGCCGTGCCCGGTGCGGGCATACAGACGAGATGCTGTCAATGATCGATGTGCTGGTGGACGGCAGGTTCGTGGAAAAATTAAAGGATATCCGGCTTTTATTCCGGGGATCATCGAATCAGAGAATCATCGATGTGCCAAAAAGTATTCAATCCGGTGAGATTGTCCTCTGGGAGCCAAAAATCAGGAGAGGCCTGTAACGGATGATGTTTAAAATAGTTGAAAATCATCTTGACTTATTTTAAGGTTCTTCCTATAATAAATGAGAACATTTCAAAGACTGTGATGAGGAATAGTAGGTGTGTATCGTTTCCAGAGAGCTGCCGGGCGGTGAGAGGCAGCAGCGTAAGCGCTGAACTGGCCTCGGAGTTCTTCTGCCGAACATGAGTAGGCAGGAGCGGGAGTTCCCGTTACAGAATCAATAAGTGCATCTGCCCGGGCAGATGAATGAGAGTGGTACCACGGAAAATAAGCCTTTTCGTCTCTTGATATGAGAAGAAAAGGCTTTCTTTATGGGTATGATGCGGACTTAAGCCGGCCGCTTGATAAACGTATGAAAGAGAGGAATCATCAAATGGGCACAAAGATTGTGTACAACCACAGAGCAATCGAGAAGAAATGGCGTGAAAAATGGGAAGAGAATCCGGTCAATCCGAAAATGGATGACAACGGAAATAAAAAGCAGAAATATTACTGTCTGGATATGTTTCCCTATCCTTCGGGAAACGGACTCCATGTAGGACACTGGAGAGGGTATGTGATCTCTGATGTATGGAGCCGCTACAAACTTCAGCAGGGGTATTATATCATTCACCCGATGGGGTGGGACGCATTCGGCCTTCCGGCGGAGAACTATGCTATCAAGATGGGCGTTCATCCGGCGACATCTACCGCGGAGAACGTCGCCAATATCAAGAAGCAGATCAACGATATTGCTGCCCTCTATGACTGGGATATGGAAGTAAATACGACAGATCCTTCGTTCTATAAATGGACCCAGTGGATCTTTGTCAAGATGTTCAAAGAAGGGCTTGCATACGAAAAAGAATTCCCCATTAACTGGTGTCCGTCCTGTAAGACCGGTCTGGCAAATGAGGAAGTGGTAAACGGAAAATGTGAACGCTGCGGCGCGGAAGTGACAAAGAAGAATCTCCGCCAGTGGATGCTGCGTATCACAAAATACGCGGACCGTCTCTTAAATGATCTGGACAAACTGGACTGGCCGGAGAAAGTCAAAAAGATGCAGACAGACTGGATCGGCAAATCTTACGGAGCAGAGGTTGATTTCCCGGTGGACGGAAGGGAGGAGAAGATCACAGTCTACACGACAAGGCCGGATACGCTTTACGGAGCTACCTTTATGGTACTGGCGCCGGAGCATGAGCTCGCGAAGTCGCTGGCGACTCCGGAGACGAAAGAAGCCGTTGAAAAGTATATCTATGACGCATCCATGAAGTCAAACGTAGACCGTATGCAGGATAAGGAGAAAACCGGTGTATTTACCGGAAGCTATGCCATCAATCCGTTAAACGGAGAGAAGACGCCCATCTGGCTGTCCGACTATGTACTTGCGGATTATGGAACCGGGGCGATTATGTGCGTGCCGGCTCACGACGACCGTGACTTTGAGTTTGCGAAGAAATTTGACATCCCGATCATCCAGGTTATCTCAAAAGACGGAAAAGCGATCGACAATATGACCGAGGCCTATACTGAGGCAGCAGGAACGATGATCAACTCCGGGGAATGGAACGGTATGGAGTCTTCGGTTCTGAAAAAAGAAGCTCCTCATATTATCGAGAAGAAGGGAATCGGACGGGCTACCGTCAATTATAAACTTCGTGACTGGGTATTCTCCCGCCAGCGCTACTGGGGCGAGCCGATTCCGATCGTGCACTGTCCGGATTGCGGATGTGTGCCCGTGCCGGAGGAAGAACTGCCGCTTACCCTCCCGGAAGTGGAGTCTTACGAGCCTACGGGAACCGGCGAGTCACCTCTTGCGGCCATCGATGAGTGGGTGAACTGCAAGTGCCCGGCGTGTGGTAAACCGGCCAAAAGAGAGACCAACACTATGCCTCAGTGGGCGGGATCTTCCTGGTATTTCCTGCGCTATGTGGATAATCACAACGATAAAGAACTGGTATCCAGAGAGAAAGCAGACGAGATGCTCCCGGTGGATATGTATATCGGAGGAGTGGAACATGCGGTGCTTCATCTGCTGTACTCCAGATTTTATACTAAGTTCCTGTGCGATATTGGAGTGATCGACTTTGACGAACCGTTCCATAAGCTGTTCAACCAGGGGATGATCACCGGAAAGAACGGAATAAAAATGAGCAAGTCCAAAGGAAATGTAGTCTCACCTGACGACCTTGTGCGCGATTACGGGTGTGATTCTCTCAGAATGTATGAACTGTTCGTCGGACCGCCGGAGCTGGACGCTGAGTGGGACGACAGGGGAATCGACGGTGTCAACCGTTTCCTGAAGCGCCTCTGGAATCTGCTCCAGGACAGCAGGGAGAAAGAGATTGAGGCAACTAAAGAGATGCTCAAGCTGCGCCACAGGATGGTGTATGACATTACCAGCCGCCTGGAAAGCTTCAGTCTGAATACAGTTATCTCCGGTTTTATGGAGTACAATAATAAACTGATCGAAGTTGCCAGAAAAGAAGGTGGAATCGACAAAGAGACATTGGAGACGATTGCGGTTCTTATCTCTCCGTTTGCGCCTCATTTCGCAGAGGAGATGTGGGAGCAGCTGGGGCACAATGAGACTGTCTTTAAGGCGGGATGGCCCTCATACGATGAGAATGAGATGAAAGACGACGAGATCGAGATTCCGGTACAGATCAACGGGAAGACAAAGGCGGTTATCAGCATCTCTGCTGAGGCGACAAAAGATGAGGCGATTGCCGCCGGAAAAGAGGCGGTTGCCGATAAGCTGACGGGTAACGTGATCAAGGAGATCTATGTGCCGAAGAAGATCGTAAATATCGTAATGAAATAATTGAGAAGAAATTCTCGGAATTGAATAAGATGCTTGGAAATATTGAAAAGTTCGCTTAAAATCAAGGTTTACAGACATTTTTCTTCAAAGAAAAGGTATCGTAGAATACCGTAAAATATCGTAACGGATTTTTAAAATGGAGTAAATTTGGAGTAAAAGCTGAAAGAAAATGGAGTAAATATTTCAAAGATAAATATATAGAAATAGGAGATTGTAACAAAGAATAGCAATCTCCTATTTCTATATTATGTGCCTAAATTTATACAAACATATGAAAAAAATTCTGGTGGAAAGTTGTTTGTAAAAATAGAAAATAGTATGTATAATTATGAAGAACATATTCGGAGTAAAGCATTTGCAAAGGAAAAGGAGATTTAATAAATGGGTATATTCGATGTGTTTAAAGGAAAAAGCGATATGGAAATCACAGGTGATAATCAGGTAGATGAATTGGATAAGGGGAAAGTTAAAGAATTTGATTTGAATATCGAAAAAATACTTGAAAACTGGGAGAATTATCATGCGATACGAGAGATTATTGCCAATGCCTTAGATGAGCAGGCACTTACAAATACAAGGGATATAGAAATCAAACAGGCAAAAGATGGGTGGTGGCATATTGTAGACTACGGTCGTGGATTGAATTATCATCATCTAACTCAAAATGAAAATGAAGAGAAATTGAGTAATAATAAGCTTATTGGACGATTCGGAGTAGGATTGAAAGATGCTTTAGCGACACTTTATCGTCATGGTGTTGATGTGAAAATAAAATCAAAATATGGGATTATTAAATTGAAAACTGCTTCTAAGGTTGGCTTTGATGATATAATAACTTTACACGCAGAAATACTGCCATCGGATAATATAAAGATGATTGGAACAGATTTTTGTTTATACGGATGTACAAAAGAAGATATAGAAAAGGCAAAATCTTTGTTTTTAACTTTTACAGAAGATAAGGTTTTAGAAAAAACAAAATACGGAGAGGTTTTAGCTAATAACGGAGTAAACAGCAATATTTACATTAACGGTGTGAGAGTAGCGGAAGAATCCCATTTTTTGTTTTCATACAATATTACTTCGTTAAATGCCCAAATAAAAAAGGCGCTTAATCGCGAAAGAACAAACGTTGGAAGAACTGCCTATACAAGTAGAATCAAAGATATTTTAAAAGATTGTTGTTCGGATATTGTTATAAAAAAATTGGTGGAAGATTTGCAAGAGTTTGGTTCAGGTAATAAACATGATGAATTGTCATGGAATGACATAGCTATGTATGCGTCTAGGAAAATGAGTGAAATAAATACGGCGACAACATATGTAACTACCGACAATTTGAAAAATAATCCGTCACTTATAGACGATATGCGGAGAAACGGGTATAATCCAGTTGTTGTACCAGATAATTTAATAAACAAAATGGAAGATTATAATACTGGTGCAGAAGAAGGAAAGACGTTAGTAACAGCAAATCAATATATTAAGGAAGAACAAAATAGATTTACTCCTCAAATTGTGGAGATAGATTCATTATCAGTTGCTGAACGTAGAGTATATGATATAACGGATAAGATATTAGAATTAATCGATGGAAAACCGAAAAATGTAAAATGTATACAGATAGTAGAAAAAATATATGAATCAGAGATTTTTAATGAAACTGTTGGATTGTGGGATCCGAAAGAGAATCGTATTTTGATAAAACGGAATCAGTTGAATGCATTAAATAGTTATGCAGGTACATTATTGCATGAATGTGCTCATGCTATAAGTGGAGCTTCAGATGTTTCAAGAGATTTTGAAACAGAGCTTACCCGTGTTATAGGTTGTATAGCGAATAAATTTATAGACAATAAAATGTGATTTTGATTTGTAGGATAATGATACATAGTGAGGTCAAGGAACAAGGCGTAGCCGATACGCCGTAGGGCAGTCCTTGACGGAACGGACACAGCCAACAGTACCATGATACAGCAGAGGACTTGAAAGGTCAGAAACCTTGCAAGTCCTCTTGTATGTTATAAGGCGTGATGTTTTAGGTACAGTGCTTCTTTTTCGATTTCTTTTTCAAATGCCTTTACATGGAATCCATGTGTGTCATTGCTGATTTGGAAACAATCATCAGCCTGTGCATAAGAGAGCATGGTAACTTTCGGCTCAAAATTCTTTGTATCTATTCCGTAATAATAAATGACAGCGGTTTCCAGTACCATCTGAACCGTGTCAAAATCCTTTGTAAAAACCGTGTGCCTGTCTGAATTGAAAAAGTCGGACGGACACTCATAAAATTCGGAACTGTCCTCTCTCAAAAATATAGGCAGTATGTGCATTTCATTTCCGCTTCGGTTTACCAGAACGTAAAAGCGTGGAATTAGTGCGGAATATTGAGTCATCATGGCGATATACATATCGTTTGAATCATCAAGGAGATATTCGGAACAAGTATTGTTGTAAAAGACATATTGCAGGACAGTATCATTTCCTTGCGGTACGGTCTGCATAGGTACATTCTCCCCGTAGAGCCACCGCAAGTCCACGTCCAGAGAATTGGCAATCAGTTCCAGTTTATCGGCTTTAGGATTGTACTGTCCTGAGAGGTAGGAACTGAACGCCCCTTTGCTGATTCCCGTATCTTTTACAATATCAACCTGTTTCTTGTTCTTAGCTTTCATAGCGAATTTAATCCGTTCTGCGATTGTATTCATCTGAAAAATCCCTCACTTTCCACATCTCGTTATAACTTCTCATATCTTATCGTTTAAATCCACTATATCACAAGTTCAGAAAAAAGAAAACAAAAAGTTCATAAAAAACTAAACTTTCTATTGCAAACTGAAAAGTATTGTGCTATGATACAATTAAGTTCAGAAATAACTGAACTATATGACGTCATATAAAAAGAACTGAAAATAAAAGAAAGCTGTCCTATCGGCAGGACGGGGAGAAAGGAAACGATATGGAAATTACATTGACAAAAGAACAGGTAAGGGAAGCCTTTGGAGAACTCCGCTATATGGGAGCTGACGTTTGTTACCGCTATGACAGGGAGAACAAGAAGAAAACCGAGGAAGTGGAAGCCTTAAAACTTCATCTTGGGAGCATGAAGTTAGGAAACAGCGTGGACATTCGTTTGGAAGCAACGGAGCTTCCAAAGATTGAGCCGTATTCTGTGGTTGAACTGGACGGGGCAGTCTATTCTCCTTATGTGCAGAGAGGAAACTTCCCTGTGCTGGTGGAGCGGATTACCTGTAAAGGAATCCGTAGTATTTCAAACAAATAGGCATAGGCGGTCAAAGTTCCTGTCCCCATTCTGACGTACCAGACGGCAGGTTGGGGGCAGGACAGCGGCAACGCCGTTGTAAGGTAAGGGGGTATGATTCGTTTGGAAGAAAGAAACGGAGATTTTCTTCCAGAACTCCCCTATACTAACAGGGGAGTAATACGGCAGAAAGAGGAATTATCGGCATTGATAGACTGGTGTCAGATAACCATAAAAGACGTTCCTCTTGAGGAAGTCATAGAACAGGTGCTTAGAATCCCGTTAGAACTTATGGAAGTGACTGGCTGTCAGAAAGGGATTGCAGGACATGAGCTGGTAGCGGTGTTTGATAACATTAAAGTGCTGAAACCTACGGGAAAAGCACAGTATCAGGGATTTCAGATTTTGATGAGCGGTTCAGGGTGCAGAAATTATGAAAATTTTCTGCAACTGAATGAGGAAACATGGTTTGATTTTTTGAAGCGTGTAAGCCGTTATCATGTGAATTTTCCAAGGATTGATCTGGCGATTGACGACAGAAAACCTTATCTGAGCATTCCTGTACTGATACAGCGGACAAAAGAGGGACTGCTGTCAGGCAAGATGAGAGAAGTGGATTTTCATGATTCAGGCGAACTGAAAGAAGATGTTTATCAAAGCAAGGGCGGGAGTCTTTATATTGGGAGTTCAGCAAGCAATTTGAGATTTGTATTCTATGAAAAGGGATATGAACAGAATAAAAAATATGGAAAAGAGTTAGAGGAAAACTGGAACAGGTATGAACTCAGATTCCGGCAGGAAATGGCGGTCAGTGCAGTACATGAATTATTGGAATATCAAGATGTGGCAAGGCTGGCAATGGAAGTGCTGAACAGCAAGATACGGTTTTTAGAATATCCGGCAGACTGTGCGACTACCCGGAAAAGGCTTTATCCTACTTACGGCGCATGGGCGGAACTGATGAAAGATATAGGCAAAGCAAAACTTACCATGCAACCACAGGAAAAAAGCCTGCAAAGAGTGTGGGATTGGCTGGAAAGAAGCGTTGCTCCGTCATTGAAGCTGTTCTCGGAACTGGGTAAGATTGAGAAAAAAGATTATATAGGAAATTTGATAGAAAATGGGAAAATGAACATTACACAGAGAAAGCTGTATGACGATTATATAAAGGCACGATATTTTGGAGAAAGGGGGTAATTCCATAGATAAGGCATTATTAAATTTGTCAGAATTTTGTGAGTATATGGGGATTGGAAAAACAAAGGCAAGAGAATTGCTGAACAATCCTAAGAATAAATTTACGGTACGCATTGGAAACCGGCTGTATGCCAACAAAAAGTGTCTTGACGAATGGCTGGAATATCAATGCAAAAGAGCTTGAAAAGAAACAGGAGCGCAGATATAATGAGAATTGAAATATTTGCTTTGCCGTTTTCTTTCACGGAAAGAAAGGAAAATCGGTATGGGTAAAGATTTAAAGGGCAGAGACTTAGGCAAAGGGATTTCTCAGAGAGCAGACGGACGATTTATCGCAAGATTTACAAGCAGGACAGGAAAAAGGATTACGCTCTACGATTTCAAACTGAATGAATTAAAGAGAAAACTGCGTGAAGCGATTTATGAAGATGAACATGGTTTGAACGGCAATGGAGAAAGTATTACCTTAAATGCGTGGTATGTGACGTGGACAGAGCTATACAAAAAGAAAACCGTTAAAATGACGACAATCTATAAGAACCACAGTTACTATAACGCAAGGGTGAGAGATTCTATCGGAAAAATGTATTTGCAGGATATAAAAACCTATCACGTTCAGAAATTTTTGAATGACCTGTTGGACAGCGGACTTTCTCACGGGACGGTTTCTAATATCCGGTTTATGCTGAGTGATATGTTTGATAAGGCGATATTGAGCGAATACATTCGGAAAAATCCCTGTGTCGGCGTAGAAATGCCAAAAGAAGTAAAGACAGAACGGCGTGTATTATCCAGAGAAGAACAGGAAAAATTCTTTTCTTTTGCGTCTTCTTACATACATATCAATGTTCTGAAGTTTGCTGTTACAACAGGATGCCGGATTGGAGAGATACTTGGGCTGAAATGGGAAGACTGTGATTTTGAAAGACGTGAAATCACAATCAACAAAACAATCCATTATTCAAAGGCTTCCAGTCCTGTCGAGGGTTCAAAATTCTTTTATACAACGGCGAAGACGGAATCGAGCAACCGTGTTATTCCTATGACGGACGAAGTATATGGAATTTTACAGAATCAGAAGATAAAGCAGACAGAACAGAAGATGTGGAAACGGTCTTTATGGAAACAGCATAAGGAATTTAAGAATCTCGTGTTTACCAGCGAAGACGGTTCGCCGATTTATTACAGTAATATCAACGGAGCGATTAAGGACTATATAGCGAAAATCAACGTGGTGGAAATCGCACTGGCGAAAGAAGAAAAACGAGAGCCACAGATTTTCAAGCCCTTTACCTGTCATACTCTGCGACATACATACGCTACAAGGTGTTATGAAAATGGAGTAGACCAACAGGTAGTGCAGAAGTTGTTAGGTCATTCTTCGCTGGCAATGACAACAGATTTGTACACGCATGTATCAGAAAACAGGAAAAAAGAAGAAGTAGCTGAATTGAAAATTCTGGCTTAAAATTGGAGTAAAAATGGAGTAAATCCTGAAATAAGTACAAAAAACAGCGCAAAATAGGCATTTTCAGGCGGATATAAATATCGTAATGAAATAATCTGGGAGAAAATCTCACAACAGACTTTTAAACGGGGTGAATTTGAAGTAAATATTTGAAGGCGTAAAAGAATAGCACAAGTAGTGGAGACATTACTTGTGCTATTAGATTCCAAATATCTTTGCTGGGGATTAAAATTGAAGCTATTTCCAGATCCAGCACAATCCGTTATAGAAATATTCCATCGCATATTCTCCGCTGTGGGTGCCGCCCTCATGTTCCAGAAAGCAGAGGTTTCCCTCTCTTTCATTATCAGCATACCGGAAGGTTCCGTCATTTACCTCTGCCATTGCCATTATCTGATTCTTAAATGCCGAATAAGCAAAATCATTTGTGCCCGACGCAGCGAAGATAAAAAAATCAGTCCATTCATATCCTGAATTTTGTACAATGTCCGCCATATATTCTCCGTCTGAAGTAAGGCTGCCGCTGGACGGCATAAAATAGCGGAAATAATCAAGACAGTACTGAAAAGTCCGCCATGTGGCTACGGATCCCATAGAGAATCCGCAGAAAGCACGGTGATCCCGTGATAATTTCAGACCTTCCGGATCAGTAGTCTGAGCATAAGTACTGTAGGTTTCTTCAACAGCGGGAATCAGATCATTAATCAGTTCGTTGTGATAGTTTTCAGTCAGACGGATCGCCAGAGAGTAGTCAGAACTGTCTGTGCTGCTTTCGTTATTGTAAGTTGGACACACTACGATCATGGGAAGTATCTTTCCGTCTGACATGGCGTGATCCAGGACATTTTTAAATACGTTCGGACGATCAGGGGTACCGAGATAGGTGGTCTCGTCGCTCCATCCGCCATGCATCAGATAGAATACATTGTATTCCGTATCCTGAGAGTAGCCATAAGGCAGATATACAATCGCTCTTTTGTGAAGGGATATGTCGCCTCTGTCATAAGTCATGGATTCATATGTATCATATTCCAGTTCAACGAGAGTTCCCGGTTTATCGGAAGGAGAAGTATAATTCCCTGGTATTGTCTCAAGAGTTTCCGTCAATGCGGAGCTGGTAATTACATTATCGTTCATCGTTGTCACCTCATCTGCGGTTTCTTCCGGGCCTTCTGCATCTCCTACGGTTTGTCTGTCGGAAGAGAGGGATCTGCACCCGGATACAAGTAAGATTATAATAAGAATGCATAAGAACGGTCTGAAATTTTTCACTGTATTACCTCCTTCGTTTCTGTTATCTATTTTAATTTACTGGAGGCGGATAAAGAAGAGACGTTTTGGTTATGCAGTAGAAACCTGCGGGTTGTGGCAACTATATTGTTCCGCAGCGATGTAACAGCTTGACAGATAAAAACTGTGAGAGTATGATTTTATTAAATCAGACTGCCGTCTGACCCGGCGGATACACAGGAGAGAGAGGAATATATCAATGTCAAATGATCATGGAGAACAGATAAGAATTGTACAGGAGACTGTAGCGGGAAAAGAAATTACGTTTGCGCATGTCATGGGCGGACCGGCTCCGATTATCTATCAGAAACTGGGATTAAATCCCCAGCTGGACTACCGCTCATCAGCTATCGGAATTATGAATATGACTCCGCCGGAGTCGGCAGTTATTGCGTCAGATATTGCGGTCAAGAGCGGAAATGTTTATCTTGGCTTTGCGGATCGTTTTACAGGAACGCTGATCATTACGGGAGAGATTTCAGACGTCACTACAGCCATGACGGAGATCGTGGACTATTTTCGGGATTCACTCGGATATGTCGTCTGCAATATAACAAAGAGATAGGAAGTGCGGCTATGGCTCAGATAACAAAGGAGGAACTGCTGGAGAAGCTGTTCCGGGATGATTATGAACATCTGAAAGGCAGAAAGCTGCGCCTGACCCGTGTCAGAGTTCCGGGAAAAGAAGTATGCCTTGCCCATATTATTAATCCGTCAGATGTCCGGATCTATCAGAATCTGGCACTGCATATCGGAGTACATGAGGGAGAGGATCATACAGGAGAATCAATTGGCCTGATCCGGTTTACTCCCTGGGAAGCTGTTGTGGTGGCAGCGGACGTTGCGATGAAAAGCGCCCACATAGAGATCGGCTTTATGGATCGGTTCTGCGGTTCTCTGATCATTCTGGGCGGGCTGGCAGAAGTACAGACGGCGGTAGAGGAAGTTGTCAGATTTTTCGGTGAAGTGCTCGGTTTTCAGACTTGTGAAATTCACAGAAGTTAGAATATATCCGGGATTTCAGAACATATCACAAAACCAGGTAAGGTAGAAACATGAAGAAAATATTTCTGATGGGCAGGAGTGAAGCGGGCAAGACCTCCCTTACACAGGCGCTCAAAGGTGAAGAACTTCACTATATAAAAACACAGTATACGAATACGGAAGACGATACGATTGATTCTCCGGGAGAATATGCGGAGTCCAAGAGGTTCAGCGTCGGGCTTGCCTGCTTTTCGTTTGAAGCGGACGTAGTGGCTATCGTTCAGGCGGCAGACGAACCCTTTAATCTGTTCGGGGACAGCAGCCGGGCGTTTATCCAGCGCCCGCTTATCGGTATTATCACGAAGATCGATTCCCCTTATGCCAATATTCCGATGGTCAGGCAGTGGCTGATCAATGCAGGCTGCGAACGTATTTTCATGGTGAATAATGTGACGAGAGAAGGTGTCGATGAGCTGCTTGAGTACCTGCAGGAAGACGAGCCGCACCTGACATTGGAACAGGCAATGTTTAAACAGCAGCTGGGGCTGAATGAATGGGATCCGCTTCCGGAGGGGGTGGAATATCCGGAAGGGATATAGACACGTTTGACAAAAAGACACTGAGGACAGTTGATATTATATCAGCTGTCTTTTTTTGTGCCGTCGACGAGTCAAAGTCCGGGCTTGTCCGAGATTTTGCCTAAAACAAGTACAATATCAGTAAAAATAGACAAAATACAAATAAGAAAACTGTAAAAAAATAACGAAATGCACACAGATAACTCTAAAAGGAACACCAGTCCTATTATAAAGAGAGACATTCATTATAATTTATATTACAAGTTTAATTTTGATTTTACAGAAAGCTTGGAGTGATTTAACAGTACTTTTTTAAAATATTCGTCAGATTTCATTATGGAAGGACAGCGGAAAATGAGAGATAAGATAATACATATGTTACTGAGGGCTCTGCCCATGCTTGTTGTACTGGTGATTTTGTCAGGGATTGCGGTCTGGATAAACCGGCCTCAGGAAGACGATGTTACGCCGGCTTCCGGCCGCATGGTGTATGCTCCCGCGAAAGTAACAGCAGTGCTCCAAGATCATGCTCAGGAAGATTTTGAGAATGCGGAAGGGCGCCGTGTCGGTGATCAGGAGCTGGAGATACGGATTCTGTCAGGATTCCATAAGGATGAAGTCATGACAGTGACTAACTATATGAGCGCATTATTTAACGTGGACGTAAAACAGGGGGACAGGATCATTGTACGGATTATGACAGATGAAGACGGCTCCTATTATGCTTCTGTCTTTAACTATGACAGAGGACTTGTTCTGGGGGGATTTCTCCTTGTTTTCTTTCTTCTGCTTGCTGCGCTGGGCGGAAAGAAGGGGCTGGGAGCTCTGGCAGGACTTCTGCTTACTCTTGGCTGCGTATGGTTTATCCTGATTCCCTGTCTGCTCCAGGGAGTTCCTGCGATACCGGTGACGATCGCGGCAGCGGCTGTGTCAACAGTAGCAGCGCTGATTCTTTTAAATGGATATTCTAAGAAAACCTTCTGTGCCATCTGCGGGTGCGTAGGCGGTGTTCTGGTGTCAGGCATCATTGCGGCAGTGGTGGGGAGACTTACCCCTATGAACGGCTTTAACATGCCGGAAGCGGAGAACCTGATTCTGTACGGCGCGGACCGGGGATTAAAAGTCAGCGGGCTTCTTGTCTGCGGCGTTCTGATCTCCGCCCTGGGAGCAGTGATGGATGTAGCTCTTGGCATTGCATCCTCCGTCTGGGAGATGAAAGAGCAGAATCCCGGGGCTTCTGTGGGCAGTCTGTTTCGCTCCGGAATGCAAATTGGAAAGGACGCTATGGGAACGATGGCGAATACTCTGATCCTTGCGTTTGCCGGTTCATCTCTTAATATGCTGATCCTGGTGCAGACTTATGAAATCCCGTTTCTGCAGTTGGTCAATACAGACTCCATCGCCCTGGAGATTATTCAGAGTGTTTCAGGTTCTGTAGGAATCCTTCTGACTGTTCCTCTCGTGGCTTTTATCAGCGCAAAGCTTATGGCGCATGGTAAAAAGCAGAGGGTTTAATATAGATGATGCCGAAAAATTTCGGCGGCCAATTATCACCATATTTATCAGAATAGGAGGGAAAAGATGAGAAAGAAAGGAAGAGTGGCTCTGAGTGCAAGGCTTACAGCATTTTGTATGGCAGCTATAATGACAGTGTCCATGCTCCCCGCCCGTGACCTCTCGGCGGAAGAACCGTCCGTTACCTACACAAAAGTAACGGGGCTGGATCAGCTGACAGACGGAAAGTATCTCATGGTGACCAATGCGGATACTGATAACGGATATGCACCGGGAGCGCTGGATGGTTCATGGGTTTCGGCTGTCAAAGCGGGGGATCTCGGTACAATGTCAGAGAATAAGTCCGGCATCAGCAAGACGGATGAAAATGCTGTCTGGGAACTGAAAGTTACGAAAACAAATGAGAATTCCCAGAATCCTGTGGTAACCGTGACCCTCAAAGACGCCAATGGTACATTTATCGCACCGGCGGGCGGGAATACAAACGGTATCGCCCAGGGAGAGTATCAGTGGATAACGGCCTATCAAGAGGATAACAGTACCTTTACATTCAGCGGCCAGGGGGAAGATACGGTTATCCTGGCAAGCAATGCCGCTCAGCAATATGGCAATAAGTTCCGCGCTTATAAAACGGCCACGGTAAACGGATATCCGGATACATATCCGTCAGCGTTTACACTTTACAAAGCGGAATCCGTCGATACATCTGAGGGAGCGGTAGCAGCGCCTCAGGCATCCTCTCAGGCGGGGGAAGTGGCTTCCGGAACGGAGATTACGCTGACCACAGCGACTTCCGGAGCGGAGATTTATTTTACCCTGGATGGAAGTGATCCCACGGATGAATCTAACGCCGGCCGGGAACTTTACAGTGAAGATAATAAGCCTGTCATCACCAAGGACTGTACGCTGAAAGCCGCAGCGCTGCTGGAGGGGGCATACAGTGCGGTGCAGACGCTTCAGTATACGATTGCTGATACCGGGGAAGATACTTCTGTGCCGCTGGACGGCGACCAGGTGGTTATCTACGCGCCAGCATATAATAAAGCGCTTTCCGGTGAGTACAATGGTTTCTTTAACAATGGCACGGACGTCTCAGTTGAGGCTGACGGAACACTTTCCGGCTATACGGCAGCAGATGTGTGGACTGTCGCGGTGAATGATGACGATACTTACAGTTTCTCATACAATGGCCGCAACATTGGAATGGGCGACAGCTATTCGAGCATGCCTCTTGGTGAGAAGAATGATAAATGGATTTTAGAAGACGCGGGAGAAAGTCTGCATTATATAAAGAATACAGTGCGCGATACCTATATGGAGTGGTATGACAGTAACAATTACTGGAGCGCTTACTACAATATCGAGGAGGGCACCAAAGGGATGTTTGCCCTGAAATTTTATAAAGTGACAGATGAGCCGGGCGGTTCTGATGAGCCGGATGTGCCTTCGGGAGTAGAAGGTCTCGAAGTCGAGGCGTCTCCCAAGAGCGGTGCCAGCGTGACAGAAGGACAGAAGATTACTTTGGAGGCTGCTGTCGGAGCGGAGATTTATTATACTATGAACACAGACGGAACAGAGCCGGCAGATCCGGAAGCGGGAAAAGCGGAACAGCTTTATACCGGGCCTCTGGAGATTGCGGCAACACCCCGGAAAGATGAGCCGATCATTGTAAAAGCTCTGGCCTATATTCCTCAGAGCGCGGAAACCGAGGCTCAGACCGGTGAGGTTTATACTTTTACATATAAGGCGCCTATGTTGATTGAGGATTATGGTCTGTATTTCGGACAGCTTCACGCACACACGAATCTCTCCGATGGAACAGGCACAGTGGAGCAGGCTTTTGAGCATGCCTCCGATGTAGAGAATCTTGATTTCCTTGCATTGACAGATCACTCCAACTCCTTTGAGGGGCAGAGCGGGCTTCCTGGCGCCGGGACTACCCACCTTGGAGACGAGAATGCGGAAGATGTAAATGCCTCCTGGAGAGAGGGGCGTGAGGGCGCCAGAACCATTACGGCCAGGGAAGGAGATTTTGTCGGGATCTACGGATTTGAGATGACATGGTCCGGCGGAGCTCCGGGACATATTAATACCTTTAATTCTAAAGGGTTTGAGAACAGAAATGCGGAGCCTTACAGAAAAGGTGACAATTATGAAGTGCTGGAAGCTTATTATAATACTCTGAATGAAAATCCGGAGACAATCTCTCAGTTTAATCATCCGGGAGATACTTTCGGCGACTTCATGGATTTCGCTCTGTATGATCCGGTTATCGACAATCAGATCACACTGATCGAGGTAGGAAACGGCGAGGGAGCGATCGGAAGTTCCGGATACTTCCCGTCCTACAGCTACTACACGAGGGCGCTGGACAAAGGCTGGCATGTAGCTCCGACAAATAATCAGGATAACCACAAAGGCAACTGGGGAGATTCCAACACGTCCAGAAGTGTTGTTCTTTCCGACGGACTTTCCGAGACGGCGATCTACGACGCGATGAAGAATTACCGCGTATATGCGACAGAGGACAACGATCTGTCAATTCTGTATTCCCTGAACGGAAACGCAATGGGGTCAATTCTTGACGAACAGGAAGAGATCAATATTACGGCGGATATTTCAGATCCGACAGATACAGAAGGAGAGACAAAGGTAGAAGTCATTGTAAACGGAGGCCAGACTCTGGCGGAGAAGACATTTACAGGCGGAAGCGCGACTGTGGAATTTGACGGCCTTTCCACAGGCTATGGATATTACTACCTGAGGATTACGCAGGCTGACAAGAACATCGCAGTAACAGCTCCGGTATGGACCGGCGAGAGTGTAAATGCAGGCATTTCCAATACATCCAGTGATGTGGCAATGCCGATTAAAGGCGATGAGATCAATCTCTCCAGCCAGATCTTCAACAACCTGAATGATGACATGACCGTGAGATCACTGACTTATACGATGGAAGGGCAGACAGAGCCGTTCCACACGGCCAATCCGGCAAAGATCGGTACTGACGGCGTAATCGGCGCGAGAGGCTCTTTTGAGTATACCTTCCCATACACTGCCAACCAGGCAGGCGGCTTTAATATTAACGTTGAGCTGCAGGCTTTGATCGGAGGAGAAGAATATACTTTTACGGATGTGCTTAAACTGAGCGTGTCAGATCCGTCCATTGCGACAAAGGTTCTGATAGACGGTACACATTACAATGATTATGTAACCGGATATTATTCCGGAAACATGACAAACTTTATTAATATGGGAACTTCGGACAACATCCAGGTAAAGGTCGTTCAGCCTGGGGAAACTGTGACGGCAGAGACTTTGCAGGGGGTATCTCTTTTTGTGATCTCCGCTCCCCTGAAATATACAAGCGACTATACCGGAGACGCGCAGCCAAGTGTGTTCTCGGACGATTTCGTACAAGTGGTCAGCGATTATGTAAACGGCGGAGGAACAGTAGTCGTATGCGGACTGGCGGATTATCAGGACGCGAGCAGCGGACTGCCGTATACAACTTATGAGCAGGCCAATAAACTGCTGGCAGGCATAGGCTCAACTATGCGCATCAATGATGATGAACTCATTGATCAGGATAAGAATGGCGGCCAGCCGTACAGACTGTATTTTGACAACTTTAACTATGAAAGCGAAGATCCGGCTGTTCAGAGTATTCTGGCAGGGGTGAAGGAGTCAGGACTTACCTACAGCTCTTACTCTGGTTCTTCTGTCAGTGTGGGCAAAGGGGAAGCTATCGTCTACGGGCACGACACGACTTATTCTATCAACAGCAAAGAGCCTACACAGGGGCATGACAAACCGGTACAGAGTTACAATTCCCCGTATGATGAATCGACGGCGGTTGTGCCGAAAGGAGAAGTCGTATCTATGGCGACTGAAGCAGTCGGAAGCGGCCGTGTTTACGCGTGCGGTACTGTATTTTGCTCCAATTTTGAAGTATCTTCAGAAGATCAGGTAAGCTATGCAAACGGCATTATGGCTCAGAATCTGCTAAGTGACGTGAAGATAGAGCCGGTGATCAGCACGATCCAGGAGGCCCGCGCGGGGCAGGACGGAGAAGTGTTCACGGTGGTTGGAACCGTGGCGAATGGAACCGCTGAGAGCGGAAACGCATTTTTCAATACGATCTATATCCAGGATGACCAGGGCAACGGAATCAACATCTTTCCGATTGACGACAGCAATATTCGACGCGGCGACCAGGTACAGATAACAGGATCTGTCAGTGAATATATCGGCGACAGGCAGTTATCGGCGATTTCTGTGACATCGCTGGAAGGAAGCAAAGATGTGGTGATCACAGATGTGACTACAAAAGAAGCGAACGATTATGCGTCCAATTTTGGAAAACTTGTCCGGGTAAAGGGAAAAGTTGTGGACTTTACAACGGCAGGAGGCATCGTAGAGAGTATTATCGTTCAGGATGACAGCAAAGAGAGCAGCCGTGTATTTATCGACGGATATATCGGATATTCCGATGAGACGTCACGGGCTCTGGAGGAATTCGTAAAGGACGGGGCTTACATCAGCGCCGTGGGATTTGTTTCCCATGATGCGGAGGGCAACCGGCTGAGAGTACGCGACCGGTCCGAGATTCTTCCGGCAGAAGACGGACAGCAGCCGGTACCGGACAGCTTTGAAGTCACGGTATCCATACAGAACGGAAAGTTTGAAGGACCGAAAACCGCTGTATATGGCCAGGACTATACCGGCAGAATCGTGGCGGCAAACGGATATACGCTTCCGGACCGCATCACAGTGAAAGTGGCAGGAAACAAACTGACAGCAGGCGGCATCTTTAGGACGGCAGAGTATACCTACAATCCGGAAACCGGAGAACTGACGCTTCCCGGCGAAGCTGTGACCGGTGCGATTGAGATTGGCGCAGCCTGCCCGGTGAGCGCGGGACAGACTGAAAACACGGATAAGGAGAATCCGGGGCACAGCGGCGCTTCTCAGAACGGCGTTTCCCAGAGCGGAAGCACAGGCGGCAGTCAGAAGGCAGGAAAGGCTGTACAGACAGGAGATGAAACATCCGTAACGCTTTGGATTATCCTGCTGGGTGCAGCGGCGGTTTCGGCAGGGGCAGCGGTGACTGTAATTGTCAGAAAACGAAAAAATTAGCAGTAAAATCAGGGATGCCATAACGGCATACCCTGATTTTTTTGTGACTGTTTGCGGGAAAACAATAGCAGAAAAAGGACTCTTATCCTTTTTTGGTAAAATAAATGGGGAATAATAGACAAAAAAGTCGAAATAAAACTGTAAAAAATAACAAAATGCATATAAAATTTCAAAAACAGGACTTTAGTCCTATTATGGAAGGAGACATGTGTTATAATTTATCTAACTAACAAGTTTAGGATAAAGAAGGAGGACAAATTCTATGAAAAAAAGAGTGGTTTCAATGTTGCTTGCCGGCGTGATGGCGTTATCCCTGGCTGCCTGTGGAGGCGGATCCGGCGGCAGCGGTTCGGGAGACTCGGGAGCAGACGCGGAGATGAATATCGCCATGATAACAGATTCCGGTGATATTACGGATCAGAGCTTTAACCAGACAACTTATGAAAGCTGTAAAGCATGGGCGGAAGAAAACGATGTGGAATTCACATACTACAAACCGGAGAGTGATTCGGACGAGGCGAGAAATGCCAGTGTCGATCAGGCGATTGCTGACGGAGCCAATGTTGTTGTGCTTCCGGGATATATGTTTGCAGCCACGGTTGTGGAGCAGCCGGAGCTGTATCCGGATGTAAAGTTTGTCGCACTTGACGTCGGTGCAGGCGATATTTTGGAGAAAGGTGTAGGCGAAGGCTACGACTACAATCCGGATAACTACGATGTGACAGAATACTATAATACGGACAATGTATACTGCTGTACTTATCAGGAAGAACTCTCCGGATACATGGCTGGATACGCGGCAGTGAAACTCGGATACAGACATCTGGGATTTCTCGGAGGTATGTCGGTTCCGGCTGTAACACGTTTCGGATACGGATATGTCCAGGGAATCGATGAAGCGGCGAAAGAGCTTGGTGTTGAGAATGAAGTTGAGGTCGAGTATGTATGCGGCGGCCAGTTCTATGGTGACGCGGACATTACGGCTGCTATGGATACATGGTACGGAACGATGGGCGTTGAGGTTGTGTTTGCATGCGGCGGCGGAATCTACACATCTGCTGCGGAAGCTGCGGTAAAGACCGGCGGCAAGGTGATCGGTGTTGACTCAGATCAGGCTCCTGTAATTGATGAGTATGACGAAGGACTTACAGTAACTTCTGCGATGAAAGGTCTGTCAGCTACGGTCAGCACAGTTCTTACGGACATCAAAGACGGAAACTGGAGTGATTATGTGGGCAAGATCGACAACCTGGGAATCGTGTCCGATAATCCGGAGGAGAACTATGTACAGCTTCCGATCGCGACTACGCAGTGGGGAGACGGCTTTACAGAGGATGATTACCGTGCGCTTGTAAAATCTATGCATGACGGTACTCTTGAAGTTTCCAATGATACAACAGCTATGCCTGAGACATCAGTGAAAGTGACTGACTATGGCAGCATCAAATAAATAGAACAGAAGCAACGGCATTGCAGGATTCGATGCCTGCTGTGACGGATGAGGACAGGGGAGCAGGTGGGAGCTTGCTCCCCTGTCTGCAAATACATATGGGATAAAATGAGAGGAGGTATGTAAAGAATGGCTGAGTACGCAATAGAGATGCGGAATATTACAAAGAGATTCCCCGGCATCATTGCAAACGACAATATTACTTTACAGCTGAAAAAGGGCGAGATACATGCCCTTCTGGGAGAAAACGGAGCCGGAAAATCTACGCTGATGAGCGTTTTGTTCGGCCTGTACCAGCCGGAAGAAGGAGAGATACTTAAAGACGGCAGAAAGGTTGAGATCAACGACCCGAATGACGCCAACGAGCTTGGGATCGGCATGGTGCATCAGCATTTCAAACTGGTGGAGTGCTTCAGTGTACTGGACAACATCATTCTGGGCGTGGAGACGACAAAGGGAGGTTTCCTGCGAAAAGAGGAAGCGAGGAAAAAAGTTGTCGCTCTGTCTGAAAAATACGGACTGTCAGTGGAACCGGATGCGATTATTGAAAATGTAACCGTGGGTATGCAGCAGAGAACGGAAATTCTGAAAATGCTCTACAGAGATAATGACATTCTGATATTTGACGAGCCTACTGCCGTACTGACTCCTCAGGAGATACAGGAACTGATGGCGATTATGAAAAACCTGGCGGCAGAGGGAAAAAGCATTCTTTTCATCACTCATAAGCTCGGGGAGATCATGCAGGTGTCTGACCGCTGTACCGTACTCAGGAAAGGAAAGTACATCGGAACAGTGGACACAAAAGATACGACTCCGGAAAAACTCTCCGCCATGATGGTAGGGAGAGACGTGAATTTCGTGGTGGAGAAAAAACCTGCTCAGCCGGGAGAAGTAGTTCTTGACATTCAGGGAATGACAGTGGCGTCCAAACATCATAAAAATAATGCGGTAAACAATGTCTCCCTCCAGGTGAGAAGAGGAGAGATTACCTGTATCGCAGGAATTGACGGCAATGGACAGACAGAGTTCGTGTACGGCCTTGCCGGTCTGGAACCGCTCAAGAGTGGAACAATTACAATGAACGGGAAAAACATTACGAATATGCCTATCCGCAAGCGTCTTGTTTCAGGTATGAGCCATATTCCTGAGGACAGACATAAGCACGGGCTGATCCTTGACTATTCTCTGGAGGATAACATTGTCCTTGAGCGGTATTTTGAGCCGCAGTTTACGAATAAACTGGGATTCCTGAAGCGAAAAGAGATCAGGGAATATGCAAACAGTCTGATTGAACAGTATGACGTCCGCTCCGGACAGGGACCGGTTACAATAGCCAGATCCATGTCGGGGGGAAACCAGCAGAAAGCGATCGTTGCCCGTGAGATTGACAAATCTCCGGAGCTGCTTGTTGCGGTTCAACCCACAAGAGGACTGGATGTGGGAGCGATTGAATATATTCACAAGCAGCTGGTGGCTCAGAGGGATGCCGGAAAGGGTGTTCTTCTGGTCAGTCTGGAACTTGACGAGGTTATGAACGTATCGGACCGGATACTGGTGATGTATGAAGGGGAGATCGTAGGAGAATTTGATCCGGCTAAAGTCACAGTAGAGGAACTTGGACTCTACATGGCAGGATCCAGAAGAAAGGAGGCGGGTACAGATGAATAGAATTTCCGGAAAAAAAGAAAGCCTGCTGAGAAACAGCGGCGTTCAGACAGTGCTCGGATCACTGCTCTGTATTCTGCTTGGACTTTTCGTTGGTTTTATCGTACTGCTGATCATTAATCCGGGCGGCGCGGCAGACGCGATCGTAGCGATATTGAAGAACTTCCTTTACTATCCGAGCCCAGTAGCGGCCACCAAATATTTCGGTACAACCCTGGTTAAGGCATCTGCTCTTCTGATGTGTTCGCTTTCCGTACTCTTTGCGTGGAAAGTCGGGCTTTTCAATATCGGTGCGGCAGGACAGTATGTAATCGGGGCGGGAGCGTGCCTGTATTTCGGACTCGCCCTGAAAATGCCGTGGTATATCTGTTTGATAGCGGCAGTTGTAGCGGCAGGTCTTGTAGGCGCTGTATCCGGTTTCCTCAAGGCATATTTTAATGTAAACGAAGTAATCTCCTGTATTATGCTCAACTGGATCGGCCTTTACTGTGTGAACATGCTGCTCGCGCAGGTGAAGGAACAGTCAACGCCTTATACGAAGACGATCAAGAGTGTGAACAGGAGCGGACTTCTTCCCACACTGGGGCTTGACAAGCTGTTCTCTAATAACGAGTTTGTTACGGTCGGCCTGATCCTGGCTGTTGTGATCGCTGTTCTTGTGTGGATCCTTCTGGAAAAAACGAAGCTCGGGTATGAACTGAAAGCTACCGGTTTCAACAAACATGCCGCGAAATACTGCGGTATGCACGAGAAGCGGAACATCATCCTGACTATGGCCATCGCAGGAGGTCTGGCTGGCTTTGGAGCAGGGATCTTCTATCTGACGGGAATCGAGCAGTGGATGGTCCAGCAGACAAGTGTTCCCTCTATGGGATTTAACGGGATCGCAGCGGCCTTCCTTGGAGGCTCGCACCCTATCGGAGCGATCTTCTCCTCGTACTTTATCCAACATATTACAAGCGGAGGAACGTATGTGGATACAACGATGTATTCCTCACAAATATCAGACCTGATCTCCGCGTTCATCATCTACCTGTGCGGTTTCGTTCTTTTCTTCAAGGTATGGCTGAATAAGCTGCTTGATAAAAGAGACGAGAAACTTGCCGCAAAAGAGCAGAAAGGAGGCGAAGCGTAATGTTATTGCTGATTCAGTATACGTTAATATTTGCTTCTGTACTGGTGCTTGTAGCGCTTGGCGGATGTTTTTCTGAACACGGAGGCGTGATCAATATCGGGCTTGAAGGGATTATGGTTATAGGCGCGCTCGGAGGAGCTCTGATGATGAAATATCTCCCCGCGGTGACGTCTGCGCCTCTGATGGTACTGTGCGTGATTCTCGGAAGTGTTCTGGCCGGGATGGTGTTCTCCCTTCTTCTTGGAGTGGCGGCGATCCGGTTCAACGCCGATCAGACTCTCGTAGGAACCGCTCTCAACCTGATGGGGCCGGCTATCGCGGTTGTCATCGTAAGAGCGATCAACACAGCTGAGAGCGTGGATAATGTATCTTCTACCGTTGCGTACGGCGAGGCGAAAAAAGCTTTTCTGGTAAATATCGGAGGATTTGAGTTTAACTGGTTTATGCTGATTGCGCTGCTCGTACTTATTGCCTCTTATATCGTACTGTATAAGACAAAATTCGGTCTGCGTCTCTGTGCATGTGGAGAACATCCTCAGGCAGCCGATTCAGTCGGAATCAATGTTTATAAAATGCGCTATGCGGGCGTACTGATCTCGGGAGCGCTTGGAGGACTTGGAGGACTTGTGTATATTACGGCCGGAGTCAGCGAGTGGAAATTTGAAAATGGCGTGGCAGGATTCGGTTTCCTTGCGCTTGCGGTTATGATCTTCGGACAGTGGAAGCCGGTCAACATTGGACTTGCGGCAGTTTTATTCGGGCTTTTCAGGGCGCTGTCCAACGTTTATACAGGATTTGACGCTCTGGTAGCGCTCAAGCTGCCGAGCACCTTATACAATATGCTTCCATATATTATTTCTCTGCTTGTGCTCATATTTGTTTCCAAGAAATCAAGAGCGCCGAAAGCGGAGGGAATCCCATATGATAAAGGCCAGAGATAGGAGAGGAGAGACAGCATGAAGAATTATTCGGAAGATGCCAGCAGACAGTACCACATCCAGGTGGCGCAAGGTGAGGTGGGCCGCTATGTTATCCTGCCGGGAGACCCGAAACGCTGCGTGAAGATCGCTCAGTATTTTGACGATCCGGTGCTGATTGCTGACAACAGGGAATATATTACTTACACGGGAACGCTGGACGGAGTGAAAGTCAGCGTGACCTCAACAGGGATCGGCGGTCCTTCCGCTTCCATCGCAATGGAAGAGCTGTACCGGTGCGGTGCGGATACTTTTATCCGTATCGGCACCTGCGGCGGTATGCAGACGGAAGTAAAAAGCGGGGATGTTGTAATCGCCACGGGCGCCGTCCGCATGGAAGGAACCAGCAAAGAATATGCGCCCATAGAATATCCGGCAGTAGCGGATCTGTCCGTGACCAACGCGCTGGTGGGAGCTGCCCGTGAGAAGGGCTATCCCTTCCACACAGGTGTAGTGCAGTGCAAAGATGCTTTCTACGGACAGCATGAGCCTGAGACAAAGCCGGTGAGTTACGAACTGCTGAACAAGTGGGAGGCATGGAAACAGCTTGGCTGTCTGGCTTCCGAGATGGAGTCGGCGGCGCTGTTTATCGTGGCGAGCCATCTGAAAGTAAGAGCGGGTTCCTGCTTCCTTGTTGTGGCGAATCAGGAGCGGGAAAAACTCGGGCTGGAAAATCCGGTCGTCCACGATACGGATATGGCGGTACAGGTTGCGGTAGAGGCTGTCCGCGCTCTGATAAGGGAAGACCGGAAATAAAAGAAATAAGAGGAGACAGGAAACTATGAATATAAATGAGATTTTAAGCCATGTGGATCATACGCTTCTGACACAGGACGCGTCATGGGAGGAGATCCGCCAGATCTGTGACGACGCAGTCCGTTATCAGACGGCTTCGGTGTGTATTCCGCCCAGTTATGTGAAGCAGGCTGCCGAGTATTTAAACGGCAGAATGGCAGTGTGTACGGTGATTGGTTTCCCAAACGGCTATATGACTACAAAGACAAAGGAATTCGAGACACGCGACGCCATTACAAACGGAGCTTCTGAGATCGATATGGTCATCAATATCGGATGGCTCAAAGACAGGAAGTATGACCTCATCCGCGAAGAGATACGCACGCTTAAAGAAGCCTGCGGTGAAAAGATACTCAAAGTAATTATCGAAACATGCCTTCTGACACGGGAGGAGAAGATAGACATGTGCCGGATCGTGACGGAGGCAGGGGCGGACTACATTAAGACGTCCACCGGATTTGCCGGGGCAGGAGCGACGTTTGAGGATGTGGAACTGTTCTCCGAATATGTGGGGCCGAATGTGAAGATAAAAGCGGCCGGAGGAATCGCATCTCTGGACGACGCGGAAAAATTCCTGGCTCTGGGCGCAGATCGGCTCGGCACGAGCCGCATCATTAAACTGGTGAGAAATGAGGAAGCATCAGGATATTAATAGAAAAGGGGCGAAAGGAGGAATATGCGGATGGATGAAAAACAGATCCGTGAGATGATAAGGCTTGCAAAAGAACAGTTGAAATTTTCTTACACCCCTTATTCGGGCTTTAAAGTGGGCGCGGCCCTCCTTGCCGGAAACGGAAAACTCTATACCGGATGCAATATCGAGAACGCGGCGTATACTCCGACGAACTGCGCGGAGCGAACTGCCTTTTTCAAAGCGGTAAGCGAAGGCGTCAGAGAGTTTGACGCGATCTGTGTTGTAGGCGGAAAAGACGGTGTACTGACAGAGTACGCGGCTCCATGCGGCGTATGCCGGCAGGTGATGATGGAGTTCTGTGATCCTGAGAAGTTCCGGATCATTCTGGCCACAGGGGAGGATAAGTATGATATATTCCGGTTAAAGGAGCTTCTTCCCCTTGGATTCGGGCCGGATAATCTTGGATAGAATTGTGACGAGGTGAAACTGATATGGAGAGATATAAAAGAGTATTCCTGATCGTGCTGGACTCACTTGGAATCGGGGCTATGCCGGATTCTGACAAGTTCGGAGACGACGGAGTGGATACTTTCGGACATATTGTAGAAAAAATGGGAACGCTGGACATTCCCAACCTTAAAAAGCTGGGCATGCTCAATCTTCATCCGGCCGGTCAGATGAAAGGCGTGGAGAAGCCGGCCGGTAAGTATATGCGGCTCGCTGAGATGAGTAACAGTAAAGATACCATGACCGGACACTGGGAAATGATGGGAATCAAAACCGAGAAGCCGTTCAAAACATTTACGGATACCGGTTTTCCCCCGGAACTGATCGCAGAGCTGGAAAAGCGCTGCGGGAAAAAGGTAATCGGAAATAAAAGCGCCAGCGGGACCGAGATCATAGAGGAACTGGGTGAGGAAGAGATCCGCACAGGATCGATGATCGTCTATACATCGGCAGACTCTGTGCTTCAGATCTGTGGAAACGAAGAAACCTTTGATCTTGACAATCTCTACCGGTGCTGCGAGATCGCCCGGGAAATTACGATGAAAGACGAGTGGAAGGTAGGCCGGGTAATCGCAAGACCCTATGTGGGGAAAAAGAAAGGCGAGTTCAAACGGACCAGCAACCGTCATGACTACGCTCTGAAGCCGACAGGGCCGACTGCGCTCAACGCGTTAAAAGACGCAGGGCTCGATGTGATCGGCGTGGGAAAGATTAACGATATCTTCTGCGGTGAAGGAATTACAAAGACCTATCATTCCGACAGCTCTGTTCACGGAATGGAGCAGACCATTGATCTGAGCAGGAAAGAG
This sequence comes from uncultured Mediterraneibacter sp., assembly GCF_944377805.1. Classification (GTDB taxonomy): domain Bacteria; phylum Bacillota; class Clostridia; order Lachnospirales; family Lachnospiraceae; genus Mediterraneibacter. Next base: position 174,417 of record NZ_CALWFZ010000003.1, read on the forward strand.
TTTCACGGACTTTGCTTTGTGAATCTGGTGGATTTCGACGCTCTTTGGGGCCACCGAAGAGATGTGGAAGGATATGCCGGAGAGATTGAGAAGTTTGATAAAAATCTGGGTGTTCTGCTGGAAGAACTTAGGGACGACGACCTTCTGATTCTGACGGCGGATCACGGAAATGATCCGACCTACACAGGAACCGATCATACGAGAGAGTATGTGCCGTTTCTGGCATATTCAAAAAGCATGAAAAACGGAGGAGCGCTGAAAGATAATGATACTTTCGCTGTGATCGGGGCTACTGTTGCAGAAAACTTTGGTGTAGAAATGCCGGAAGGAACAGTAGGAAGTTCTGTATTGAACGAGTTGGTCTGACGCGGCGCAGCGATATAGCCGGGCGCCGGCAAGACACCCGGGAAAGGGGGCGCTTATGAAATACGGCTTTTTGTTTGAGACATTTCCCTTTTTGAAAACTATTGAGAAGGAGAGACAGGAACAGTTTGAAGAATATTTCAGGACTGCGCCTTTGTGGCTGATCGAGGCCTTCCAGGTTGAGGAAATGGACAGACATGTAGTATTTGTCCGGGAGAACGAACCGGCGGATATGATCTACTTTATCGGTAAGGGAATCATCGAAGCGATTGATTACCGGTTTTGCGGGATCAGTTATGAATTCATGAGATTTGACCGGGTCTATGCTATGGGAGGCATGGAGTTTATCATGGATCTGGAACGGTACTGTACGACTCTGAGGACTGTGACAAAATGTACGGTGATGAAACTGCCCCGGATAACATTTGAACGCTGGATGCGCACGGACAGCAGAGCGCTGAAACAGGAGGCGAAGATGGTTGGCCAGTATCTTCTTGAAGACAGTAGAAAAGGGAGAGCATTTCTCTTTCTTCAAGGGTCAGATCGTCTGGCAATGCTTGTCATCGAACGCTATGAGCGGTATGCAAGAAACGGAGTGCTTCAGCTAAAAGGCGGGAGGCAGAATCTCTCCAATGCCACGGGACTGTGCGTAAAAACGATTAACCGTGCAGTTAAAAAATTCTCGGACAGAGGACTGATTACAAGAGAAGGGAATAAAATACTGGTCGATCAGGAACAGTATGGAAAATTAAAAGAGCTTGTTGCTTCAGCAATGGAATCAAAATAAATGAAAAATGAGGTTTGAAGATGAATAAAATATACGAAAAGTTAGAAACCTGCCTTGAGAGCGTAAGGCAGAAAACTGATTTCCAGCCGGAGACGGCACTTATACTCGGATCGGGACTGGGAGATTATGCGGATGGTATCCGGATTGTTCAGACGATAGACTATTCACAGATTGAAGGATTTCCAACATCTACAGTCGCAGGGCACAAAGGGAGATTTGTCTTTGGCTATGTAAACGAAGTGCCGGTGGTGATTATGCAGGGCAGAGTTCATTATTACGAGGGGTATCCCATGACGGATGTTGTCCTCCCGACCCGTCTGATGGGGATGCTTGGCGCGAACAAGCTGATCCTGACAAACGCTGCCGGAGGAGTAAATTGTGACTACAAAGCAGGGGATTTCATGCTGATTAAAGATCACATCTCCAGTATGGTCCCAAGCCCGCTGATCGGGGAAAACCTCGATAAACTCGGAGCCAGATTCCCGGATATGAGCGAGGTGTACAGCGGCCGCATGCGCGATATTATCAAAAAAGCTGCTGAGGAAATGGGAATTACGCTCAGGGAAGGAGTATATATGCAGCTTACCGGGCCCGCTTATGAGACACCGGCGGAAGTCCGCATGTGCAGAACTCTGGGCGGTGATGCGGTTGGCATGAGTACCGCATGTGAGGCTATGGCCGCTCATCACATGGGAATGGAAGTGTGCGGTATTTCTTGTATAACTAATCTGGCAGCAGGCCTGTCCTCACAACCGCTGGATCATAAGGAAGTACAGGAAACAGCGGATCGTGTCGGCAAACAGTTTAAAGAGCTTATCACCAAAGTGATCAGCGCTGTGTGAAATAGATAGAAAAAGAGTACAGATGTGCAATCGAACATTTGTACTCTTTTTTGTTGTTGTTCTATATACTTTTATCTTTATATTTGCTGATGGAGAATTAGACGAGAATTCAGTTATTCGAAAATTTCGAATAACTGCTTCAGATGGAAAAAGGGTTGATTCTCCGAGAGTGGTTCAGTTCTGAAAATGGGGGAATGGAATTATAGAAGAGTTCACGATAAAAGGTTGGGAGGAGCTGTTATATTATATGTTGAAGAAGCTCTAAAGTAGAATATTCATGTCAATACTTTGTATTGCGCTACGATTAATATTTTGCGACTTTTCTTATCCAAATTGTGAAGAGTCCAATCTGAGGCAGCGCTTTTATGATTTTGACATTTTCGTTACGAATGATTTTTTTCCGAACAATGCCGTAGAGTACTTTGTCTCCTAGTGTGCCGGAGGCGGAAAATGAGGTATGTCTGGTGCTTTTTCGTGCTGTTCAGTCCAGATTTTGTGGACAGAATAGGATGAAACGGACTGGATGATACCAGGTGGACAAAATGATTTTGTGACTTTTGGCAGGAAAAATTCGTAATAAAATGGAGTGAGTATTTTAGTGAGTAAAAATAGATTTGAAACAGTAAATGGCAATGTAAACATTTTGCGTGATGACTGGAAACAGTGTGCTCAAGTAACATATTACTTTATGATTGCTGATGATGCAGGTATTATAGTGATAAATAGATGTTGTTAAATTCCAATTTGTTTAACAGATTAGAGATGGAAATATGGGTTTAATTAATAAGAAAAAGAGCGAGTTTATTAAAATTAAGGTTGAAGATTTAATTGAATGGAATGAGCCGAATGGTGCAGGCTGTATGGTATCTGATAGAATAACTAAAGAGGGATTTAAGGTTGGATATATGTATAGAGAACAACCAAGTGAACAGAACCCTGATAGTGGTTGGAGATTTATGGCAGGCAATGAAGATGATGAATATATGAATAATCCGAATAATCCGAATAATCATCATATATTTGCAATCAATACAATATGCAATTATGATAAAGATATAATTCCTTATATTCATTCTAAAATTGGAAGTTGCTATATACGAGTTGATAGTAATAAATTTGAAGTAGATGATGGCACAAAACCAATTTGTGTTGAAAAACAAAAGAGATAGTCAAATTTATGATTTACCAGTACAACAGAATATTTGAATGACTGCAAACATCGTAGCAATACGGTGTTTTTTTGTTATCCAAAACCCTACAATACATTACATAACCACAGGTTAGTACAAATACCTTGTGTGGAGTATTTATTACATGGTCAAAAAGTGCAAGAGAATATCTCTAATATTTATAATGATGGCACTGTCGATAGTTATTGTCTTTGCACAGGCAAGTGTGGCTAAAGGAAATAGACGAGGCAGCCGAGGAATATTTAATGGCAGCATGACAACAATATAAGGAAGAAATCATAAAAAAGTACAGATGCACACTCGAACATTTGTACTTTTTTTGCTTTTCGACCTATATACTTTTATCGTTATCTTTGTTATAATGTCCGAAAAGGGCAGAGTCAGATATATGCAAGGCAGACTGCCATGCTTGCATGAGCAGTCGGTATTGTATGTATCTGACGAGCGAAGCGGAGTCCTATAAGGCTATTATTTTGACATTTCCGTTACGAATGATTTTTTTGAGAGTGGCTGATATTGAACATATCAAAAGCCACAAAGGAGAGAGTTTATTATGGATCATTTTGAACTAATATCAGAATACAAACCAACCGGCGACCAGCCCCAGGCGATCGAGGCGCTTGTAAAAGGGTTCAAAGAAGGCAACCAATGTCAGACACTTCTGGGTGTTACCGGCTCCGGTAAAACTTTCACGATGGCAAACGTCATCCAACAGTTACATAAACCTACATTGATCATCGCACACAATAAGACTCTGGCTGCACAGCTCTACGGCGAGTTCAAGGAATTTTTTCCGAACAATGCCGTAGAGTACTTTGTCTCCTAGTGTGCCGGGGACGGAAAATGAGGAATATCTGATGTTTTTTCGTGCTGTTTAGTCCAGATTTTGTGGACAGTATAGGACGAAACGGACTGGATGATACCAGGCGGACAAAATGATTTTGTGACTCTTTGCAGAAAAAATTCGTAATGAGATTAGATATAGAAAGTGCAGTAGCATAGAATGAGTAGTTGCGTAATATAATATAGGTACATAGTATGGTGGTTGAAACACGGAAAAATTCTGACTTGCTTTTTTTAGAGTTTTTGCTATACTATGTATAGAAGTAAATGTT